>NZ_SUHQ01000040.1 GCF_004962245.1 Mesorhizobium sp.
ACAACCTCAGCTTTCTCGGTCGGGGCCGAATGGACAACCTCCTGAAGGCTCACAGTTAGCTAAGCTCAGCAATCGAGAAATGCGGCTCACTTTTTAGGTTTTCAAACGTTACCGCTATCTTCTTCCGCTTAGTGTCGGGCAGAGCCTTATTCTGTAGAATGCTATGCAGAACGAGCCACTTTCCTAACCTGATGCCGCAGGGAAAGCTGTTATCCTGCGAGGAGAATTTGCTTAGAATTGGAGCTAAAGATTTCACTTCTGTTCGCACGCTGTAGTGAAAGTTTTGAATGGCAATGGCATCGCTGTTAAGTGAACCCCGAATTAGCTCACTGAGCTCGGTGTATCTTTTATCACGCCTTGCTATAGGAGAAAGTCCGCCAACGAGCCTGCCTAAATGACTATCATGACGCCAGACGCTTTCGTGCTTTTTTAGAAGCTGAATCGTGTCACTGGCGTCCATAAACCTGAAGCAAAGCAGCAAGGCGCTATATAGCCTGTAAAAGTCGTCGGTGCATATCGACGTAATCGTTTTCTTTACTTCTGCGAGCATTTCCGTGGTTGGCGCAACCTTCCCAACCGACAGAGACTTAGCATATCCGATGAAAAAGCTGTCGTCGCAAACGTACCCCTCTTCCACGATCTTGTTTATACTCGCAACATCCTCGACCGTATATCCATCATGAGACAGGTATCGAAATGCCGACTCGCGTATATTTGGTCTAAGTCGGATGAAATCGTAAATCAGTGTCCGTTCTAACTTTGCACCAACTTTGATGGAGTGGGTCACAATTCGCTTGAGTATTTTCTCCCCGTTCCCCTCGTCAAAAGCACGGCGACGATGCCATTTTGACATCAGTTTAGGCAGTAATTTAGCTGCTTTTGGCGGATCGGCATCTACAACTTCTTTCTTAAGCTTTTTCAAAACTCTGTTTTCGAGAACCTTGAAGTGCTTCCTAGCTTCCTTATATGTAAGTATTTTTGTCTTACCTGCATTTAGCCTAAGCTGCCGTGTTTGAAGCGTAAGGTCGATCGACTTGATAATCTTCTTCGCCTCTGCGATATCGTTCGCGCCGGCGTCAATATCGTCCATGAATCGCGCATAATTGGAAAATTTCATATCCTCAACAACCGCATCTAGCTCGAATAGAAAGCAATGAGCTAGTAACCTCGGTGCATCTATATCTATTTGAGGCATCCCTACTTCCCGAGTAGGCATGTAATCCGGTCTCCAGCACATCCCCGAAAGCATGTACATTAGAAAGTCTATTATTGGCTCTCTTATGGTAACCGTAGATACTATCACGTTTCTTAGATGCGAAAAATCAATAAAATCGTAATAATTTGCTATGTCGGCAATTATGATGTACTTATTTTCTTCTGAGAAACCAAGTATTTCCTTCTGAAATTCTAGCCATGCTTTGACGGATCCATACTCTGGCTCGTCGTCTTCGTTCTTAGCGAATGAATGATCCTTCGGTTCAAAGAAGGCATTTTTCGATGGGGCCTTCGATTTGATTTCTTCCCAAAAGGCATCGGCCAAACATTGAAGCGTCAATGCGTCCTCAACAGACGGTAGAGTCATCTGCCGGCATAGGCCCTTGGACTTTTCGACCAGATATCGCTTCGTTCCGGAAACAGAATACTCTCCAGACTTTATTTTAGTTACAATTTTATTGCATATGTCATCTATTCTTATGTTTACATCCAGGTGGTCGACAGGGTCTGTCAGGAAAAAGTTTCTAAAGTCTGTGTGGGTTTTCTTTTTCCACGTATTTTTTAGGCTCGGCAGATTCACTATTTCTGCAATTATTTTTTCTCGCAAAAAAAATTTTGGTGAACGTTGGCTCATGATCCCATCAACGGCTACGATGATTCTGGCCAGAGATTAGTACATAGGGTTCGCTACGCAAGGGCATGAAGTAAAGCTTTGCGACAGCGCTTAGGTTCAGCCTCCCGCTTTCAGGCGCAAGGCTGAGGTTGCGACTTCAAAACTGAAGCATGACTTTGGTACTGCCCCTTCCTGCCCTTCAGGAAGGGGGCGGCCGGCAGAACTATCATCGTTAGGTGGTCTGCGCCGACTCGGCTATAAATTCAGTTTCGTTTAGGAGGCTAAACATGCCCTGTAACGGGCGGAACCATCAACCTAGCTGCACGTGCGGTTTTAGCGGCGGGCGACGTTTGCGGTCTCCCACAGTCCGATGGAGTGGATGGAAGCGCGCTTCTATTCGCGGATACAGCAGCGGACCTTGGTCTAATTGTCCCGTCTGTCAAGTTGGAGTCTACTACATCCCCGGGCCGCGGGGTGGCGGTGCCTTTTTTGACTGCCTTGGCCCACCATGGACGCTGCACCCGTGCACCAACAAAAGACTCAAATATTCGCCATTCGGCCGGACTGGTAAGCCAAAACTGAGACTGCTCAAAACCGAATTTCAGGAGCAGGGCTTCCTGCCGCTGATCGTGCGGAGAATTGAGAGGCTGTCCAACGGCTCCATTTTGCATGGTGCCGTATGGGACACGCCTACCGCACTTCATCTCGGAACAACGGAGAGCATGGACGCAGATACAAATAGACCCGTTTATGTCCAGCAAGACGGCTCCGGTTGGGCAATAGTGAATTACTTTCCAACAAACAGCTTCGAGCCTATCAATATCAGGATGCGAGAGGATACCTTAGGGCCCTTGGATCTGCTCATGAACCCTTCGCGTAAAACGGGCAACGGCCCGGAGTCGGTTGCTTAGGATTGTTGCCCACACCGCTAATCTCCTGGCGGGGGGGCCCGCTGCCTCCGGCAACTCCCCCGCTTTCGAAGCCTGACATCGATCCACTGGATCGATGTCTCGGCGCCGCGCTTCGCGCGGTCGCCGACCGGCTTCTCAATCCCCCATCTTCAGCGCCTGGATAAACGCTTCCTGCGGGATATCCACCTTGCCGAACTGGCGCATGCGCTTCTTGCCCTCTTTCTGCTTGTCGAGCAGCTTGCGCTTGCGCGAGACGTCGCCGCCGTAGCATTTGGCGGTGACGTCCTTGCGCAGCGCCGAGATCGTTTCGCGGGCGATGACCTTGCCGCCGATGGCCGCCTGGATCGGGATCTTGAACAGATGGTGCGGGATCAGCTCCTTCAGCTTCTCGCACATCTGGCGGCCGCGCTTTTCCGCCGCCGTGCGATGGACCAGCATCGACAGCGCGTCGACCGGCTCCTCGTTGACCAGGATCGACATCTTGACCAGATCGCCCTCGCGGTAGTCGGTCAGGTGATAGTCGAAGGAGGCGTAGCCCTTGGAGATCGACTTCAGCCGGTCGTAGAAGTCGAAGACGACCTCGTTGAGCGGCAGGTCGTAGGTCAGCATGGCGCGCTTGCCGACATAGGACAGGTCGGCCTGAATGCCGCGCCGGTCCTGGCAGAGCTTCAGGATGCCGCCGAGATAGTCGTCCGGGGTGAGGATGGTGGCGCGGATCCACGGCTCCTCGATCGCCGCGATCTTGACCACGTCGGGCATGTCGGCCGGGTTGTGCAATTCCTTCGTCGTGCCGTCAGTCAGAGCCAGGCGGTAGACAACGCTAGGCGCGGTGGCGATGAGGTCGAGGTTGAACTCGCGCTCCAGCCGCTCCTGGATGATTTCCAGATGCAAAAGGCCAAGGAAGCCGCAGCGATAACCGAAGCCGAGCGCAGCACTTGTTTCCATTTCATAGGAGAAGCTGGCGTCGTTGAGGCGCAGCTTGCCGACCGCGGCGCGCAGATCCTCGAAATCGGCGGCGTCAACCGGAAACAGGCCGCAGAACACCACCGGCTGCGCCGGCTTGAAGCCGGGCAGGGCATGAGCGGTCGGGCGCTTGTCCTCGGTGATGGTGTCGCCGACGCGGGTGTCGGCCACCTCCTTGATCGAGCCGGTGAAGAAGCCGAACTCGCCGGGGCCGAGCTCATCGACATTGATGCGGGCCGGCGTGAAGACACCGGTGCGCTCGACCAGATATTTGGCGCCGGTGCCCATCATTCGGATGGTCTGGCCCTTCTTCAGCACGCCGTCGATGATGCGGACCAGCACGATGACGCCGAGATAGGCGTCGTACCAGCTGTCGACCAGCATGGCCTTCAGCGGGGCCGAGATGTCGCCCTCGCGCGGCGGCGGCAGGTCGTTGACGATCGCCTCCAGCACGTCAGGAATGCCAAGGCCGGTCTTGGCCGAGATCAGCACAGCGTTGGAGGCATCGATGCCGATCACCTCCTCGACCTGCTCCCGGATGCGCTCGGGCTCGGCCGCCGGCAGGTCGACCTTGTTCAGCACCACGACGATCTCGTGGTTGTTGTCGATGGCCTGGTAGACATTGGCCAGCGTCTGCGCCTCGACGCCTTGCGAAGCGTCGACGACCAGCAGCGAGCCCTCGCAGGCGGCCAGCGACCGCGACACTTCGTAGGCGAAGTCGACATGGCCGGGCGTGTCGATCAGGTTGAGGATATAGTCCTCGCCATTGTTGGCGCGGTATTTCAGCCGCACCGTCTGCGCCTTGATGGTGATGCCGCGCTCGCGCTCGATGTCCATCGAGTCCAGCACCTGCTCCTTCATGTCGCGCAGCTCCAGCCCGCCGGTGGACTGGATCAGCCGGTCGGCAAGCGTGGATTTGCCATGGTCGATATGGGCGACGATGGAGAAATTGCGGATGTGGTCTAGCGGCGTGGTCATGATGGGCGGCTTTAGCAGGGGCAGGTTGCATCGGCAAGCGGCCGGGGCGCGGGCAATCGCTTGAGGGTTTGGCGAAAGCCGAAGTGACATCCAATCTCCCCCCTTGTGGGGGAGATGGCAGCTTCACCAACGGCGCCTGCCTGCCGGGCGCGCAAAGCCGTTAAACTTTGATCTATCCGATTAGAGCATAATTCGCGCCCTGCGTGATAGGCCACGACCTGTCACGGTTTGGGGGTTCAAGAAATGTCACAGTCTGGAGGCCATTTCCTCAGTTCCGAGGGCGGCTCGCTTGCGCCGATACTCGCCATCATGCTTATCCCGATGTGTGCCGCTCTGGGCATTTCGGTCGACTACAACGCAGCTATCGAGACCAGGGCATCGATGCAGAATGCGCTCGATGCCGCGGCTCTGTCGATCACGACGCTGCCAACCAGCACGTCGTTGGCGGACCGCCAGGTGAAGCTGCAGGAGTCGTTTGAGGCCAATAGCGGGCAAGGCGTCGCCAAGCTCGACGGCTTCGTCGTCGCCGCCGACGGCACCGCCAGCATCGATGCTTCGGCCAGGTTTGCCATGCCGACGAACTTCTTGCAGATCGCCCAGGTCGACACGGTGCAGATCGCCGTCGCATCGGCGGTGCGCAAGAGGCCGGCGCTGGTGCAGACCACGTTCAAGGTCGACAAGGTGTCGGGCCATTGGGGCAAGACGATGAGGCTCTACGGCACGAAATTCACCGAAACGACGGCCAAGCCGCTGATGAAGATCACCTATGTCTACAACAATTTCGGTGATCCGAAAGGCTACGGCACGTCCACCGTGTACACGGTCAACGGAGCGACGGAAACGAAGGTCCAGCAGCAAGTGTGCACGACCAAGCAGGTGAACAACTTCAACAATCTGCCCACTGGGGCGATCACCCAGACGAGCGGCAGCAAGAAATACCTGACCACCTGCACCAACACCATGTATCCCGCGAACGGCGCCGGCGCGGTGATCGACGTCAGCCTGATGGACACGCTGTATCTGCAGATGGACGTGCCATCGGCTCGGCCAACCACGCTCAAGTCGAACGACCCGAACACATCGAACCGGTTGTACATCGACGGCGTTGAAGTCGCGAACGGCGAAAAGGTGGACATCTTCACCGTGGTGCCGTGCGGCCAGCCCAGCGAGCAGGCCTGGGAAGACGGCGGAAATGCCGTACCGGCTCCCGTGTCCAACGCCGATTTCTTCTATACCGTGACCGGCAGGTGCGATTTCAATCAGCGACCTTCGGAAACAGTGCTTACGCAGTAGGCTGCTGCGCGAGAACGACGCAACGGCCGACTTCGAAGGAACGCATGACAACGCCGCCGCAGGGCGGCGTTGCTGTTTGTACTGGTGATCCGGTAGCGGTCAGACTGGCGTCGATAAATGACCACATGGCCATGCAAAGGCTCGCATCCTTCCGAACTCACGAAAGGACAACCAAATGGCGAGCAAGCTGGTTTGGGGCATTCTCGGTGGGGTGGTGCTAGGCGCCGCGTTCGGCACTCTGGGCGGCAACACCGGGATCTGGATTGCCGTCTGCATCGCGGCCGGTGCTGTCGCGGCTGGCGTGTGGCACTACATGGAAACGCGGCGCCACGGCTGAGTGCGGCCATAGTTCACGCTGCAGCCTTGACCAACGAGGTCGCCCTTCTTCTCCTTCGTGCTGTCGAACTTGCGGTAAGACGCAGCCGTTCGCGGCATGGCGCCGGCCGCAAACGGAGGTGAACGATCACGAAGCGGTGATGGCTGTAACGAACCGCACTGCGGCGGCGAAGTGTGGGCATGACCGGCGCTTCACGCCGCACGGAGGAACCCGATGATCGGATCACAATTCAAACGCAGCAGGAGCGTGACGCGCTCAGCCGCCGCGGCGCTGTTTTCGGCGACGATCGTTTTTGTAACCGGGCTTTCGGGGGCGGCCGCCGGCCAGCCACTCACCGTGGTCGAGCTGTTCACCAGCCAGGGCTGCTCGTCCTGCCCGCCGGCCAACGCCAATCTGATCAAGGTCAAGGACCAGCCTGATGTGCTGGCGCTCTCCTTCAACGTCACCTACTGGGACTATCTCGGCTGGAAGGACACTTTCGGCAGGGAGGAATTCACCCAGCGCCAGATCCGCTACGAACCGTCGCTCGGCCGTTCGGGTCCGTTCACGCCGCAGGTGGTGGTCAATGGCAACGCCGATGCGGTCGGCGCCCGGCCCGGTGAGATCGAGCAGCTGATTTCGAGCAGCGACCAGCCGCAAGGGCCGTCGTTGTCGCTCGACGACGGCAAGATCGCCATCGGCGCCGGCACGGTGCCGGGCGGCAAGGCCGATATCTGGCTGGTGCGTTACCGGCAAGGCGTCATCGACGTGCCGGTGGCGCGCGGCGAAAACACCGGACGCACGCTGCCGCATGCCAATGTCGTGCATTCCCTCTCCAGGCTTGGCGCCTGGACCGGCGATGCCATCGCGCTGCCGCTGCCGGCCGCCGCGAGCGGGCTCAGCACCGCGGTGCTGGTCCAGGTGCCGGATGGCGGGCCGATCCTGGCCGCCGCCACCGACTAGACTCTCGAGATTTGCGCAACGCCGCATGAGCGGCGCCGCACATGCCGGCCGCATCAGCGCGCCATCACCCCAGAGGAGACCACCATGACCAACTTCGCCCGCCTGACCCTGCCGGCGCTTGCCTTCGCGCTTTGCTCGACGGCGCTCTTTGCCGGCGGCGTCGCCCGCGCCGAGGATGCGATGAAGCCTGCGGACCCGATGGCCACGGATGCCATGAAGCCCGCCGATGCGATGGCCACCGACGCGATGAAGCCGGTCGAGCCGGCGGAAGCCATGAAGCCAGCCGATGCCATGGCGACGGATGCCATGAAGCCGGCCGACGCAATGGGGGCGACCGATGCCATGGCTCCGGCCAAATAGGCCCCGGATTCGCTCCCGGCCGTCCCTGGCCATGGCCATTCCCTGTCCAGGTCAGGGACGGTCCACTATGCCGGATTTTGAGCGGCGCATGGTGTCCAGTGCGCATGCCCAATGTGCACGGCCCAACGCGCACGGCAATGTGAGACGCTGGCGGATCCATCTGTCGTATAGTCGTAAACTCATGCATGGAGATCAGAGATGACCAGCATTGAAAAACCGTCTGCAAGGCGATCGATGAACTTCGCCAAGGGCGCGCTTGCAGCGCTCGTCCTGGCGGCGGGCGTCGCCCTGTGGCAGACGCCGGCAATCTCGGCCGAGGACGCGGTGGTGATCCCGCCGCCGGCGATGGACGAGAAAGCCACCGCCGGCACCGCGAAGGCGGTCTTCGCCGGCGGCTGCTTCTGGGGCGTGCAAGGCGTGTTCCAGCACGTCAAGGGCGTGACCAGCGCCGTCTCCGGCTATGCCGGCGGCGACAAGGACACGGCTGTCTACGAGACGGTCGGCACCGGCCGGACCGGGCACGCCGAAGCCGTCGAGATCACCTATGAACCGTCAGAGGTGACCTATGGCCAGTTGCTGCAGGTGTACTTCTCGGTCGCGCATAACCCGACGCAGCTGAACTATCAGGGCCCGGACCGCGGTCCCCAGTATCGTTCGACGATCTTTGCCGAAAGCGACGCACAGAAGAAGATCGCCGAGAGCTACATCGCCCAGCTCGACAAGGCCAAGGTGTTTCCAAAGCCGATCGTGACCACGCTGGAGACCGAAAAACCCTTCTATCCGGCCGAGGACTATCATCAGGATTTCCTGACGCTGAACCCGACCTACCCCTACATCGTCTACAACGACCTGCCCAAGGTCGAGAATTTGAAGACGCTGTTTCCAGCGCTCTACAGCGACAAGCCTGTGCTGGTGCTGGCCGCCAACAAGAGCTGAAATTTGGGGATGGGTAATCTCCCCCCTCGAGGGGGGAGATCAGCTCCCGCGCTTCGTCCTACGCCGTCCCTTTTTTCCAAGGCAGGCTCCAGCCCAGCTTTTCCCGCGTTGCCATGGCCTCAGCCGATGTCGGGGCGGGCTCCATCTCGCGGTAACGCGCCGAGCCCTGCGGCGGGTAGGCGCGGGTGTTGTTGAAGGTGAGCTTGTCACGCTGGCTGAAATCGGGAAAAGGCAGGTTTTCCGCCTCGCGCCAGTCGCTGACCCGTTTTTCCGCCGCAATGCGCTTTTCCTCGTCGACCGGAAGATCGGCGACGCTGTACTCCAGCTGCGAGGGCAAGGCGAACTGCGCGCCGGCATCGTCCATGATGTTGATGATGGACAAAAGGATGTCCTCGCGTATGGCGAGGAACTCGGACCCGTCCGCAGTCATGATGTAGGTGGACACTTCGATGTCGAGCGAATAGGGGCCGAAGCCGACAAAGCGCACATGGCACGGATTGTCGATGACGCGCGGATGCGCGATCAACAGCTTGCGCAGCTCGGCCAAGGTATAGCGCAACTGGTCGGGCGTGGTCTCGTAGCGCAGCTGCAGCGTCGTCGCGAAGCGGGTGCGATCGCGATGTGCGTAATTTTCGATCTGCATGCCGGCGAAGTCTGAATTCGGCACCGAGATGACGGTGCGGTCGAGCGACCTTATGCGGGTCGAGCGCATGCCGATATGCTCGATGGTGCCCGACTGGCCGCCGAACTTGCAGAAGTCGCCGACGCTGACCGGCCGGTCAGCATAGAGCGTCAGGCCGGAGAGAAAATTCTGCAGCGTCGGTTGCGCCGCCAGCGCCACGGCGAGACCGCCGATGCCGAGGCCGGCGATGACGCCTTCGTAAGGGATCGCAAGCACTTCGGCCAACAGCAGGAAAGCGATGACCAGCACGGCAACGCGCGCGACGCCGGTGGACAACGAAATCAGCGTGTCGTGATAGCCGGGCGCCGGCCACATCCTGCGGTAATGCTCGGCGATCCTGCCGATGAGATGCCAGACCACGGGAACGGCGCCGATCACGATCAGGCTCCAGGCCGCCGCCTTCGCTGGTGCCGCGACCACCTGCGGCAAGCCGAGCGGGCGCAATGCCACCAAAAGGAAAAGGCCGAGGAAGATCGAGCGCACCGCCCATTCGACGACGCGCAAGAAGGCCGACCGCTGCGAACGGTTCTGGCTGGGCGCAAAAAAGGAAATGACCGCATTGGCGATGAAGCCGAAGGCAATACCGGCCAGCACTGCGAGGCCGAGCATCCACCATTGCCAACGCTCCATCGGTCCGGCGCGGGTGAGCAGGCCGGGACTGATCTCGCGGGCCAGCCCACGCGTGGCGAAGAACGGGTCATTGCTGGCGAAAGCGGCGAATTCCGGCGCCACCGGTACGTCCTCCACGTCGGCATAGAGCGTGCGGATGTTGGCGAGTGTCTCGGGGGTGAATTGCCAGATCTTGCCCTTGTCCGTCTCGACCGGGCCGACGACGATGTTGCCGGACGGATGCTCGAAATAGGTATAGGGCGTGTTGCTTTTGGGATCGTCCGGAATTTCCTGCCAGTAGACATAGCCGATACGATCGATGACCTTCTTCAGATAGCGCTCGAGAAGGAACGCCTCGTCGGCGCGCACCGCCGGATTGTAGTCGCGCAGATTGAGCGCCGCCTGTGCGGTGTTGCCAGCCTCGGTGACGCCGCTGAGCAGCACCTTGAACGTATCGCGTGGCGAAGCCAGTTTGGCTGGATCGTCGACCCAGTCGACGGCTTCGCCGCGCGCCGCCTGGAATTCGGCGAGCTTGGCCCGAAGCAGGCCGAGCGGCGGACCGACGATGAACCACTCGCCTTGCCTGCGGCGGAAAGTGACTTCGAAGGAGACGTCGGTGTCATGCTGCTGAAGCTTGGCGCTCACCTCGTCGCCCGTGCTCGCGTCGCGCGGCAGGCTCCACAGGCGGATGGTCGCATTGTCGATGACGTTGAACAGAAGCTTGGTGTAGTCGGGCATGTTGAGGTCGCCGCGGTCGGCGTCGGTGACATCGATCAACCCGGCCGCCCGAGCGGCGAGGCCCATGCCGCCGCCGGTTGCCCGCGGCACATTGTCGGCGCCGCTCTCATTCATGGTCTGCAGGAAAGAGCGCATGGTCGTCATCGGGCTGGTCTGGTCGACGCCGATGTCCTCGACGGCGCTGACGCGCACGCCTGTCCACCACTCGGCGGTGGCGGATTCGAAGCGCCCCATGAAGCTCTCGCCGTCGGGCGACTGAACGAAGACGAAAGCGCCCTGCCGATCACCCTCGAACCAGCGTCCGACAAGATTTCTGCCTTCGGCCTTTGCCTCGATGCGGCCGTTATAGAGCGGGTAGACGCCTTTGACTTCGGCGCCGGTCTGCTCGAACGTGATCTCGGCGCCGGCGCCGCGCCATTTCGTATCCCAAATGCCGGCCCAGTTGGCCATCTCCTGGGCATGCGACTGTTGCGGAAACGGCAGCAGGCCGGCCAAGGCAAGCGCTGCGATCAGAGCGACGATGCGGATCAGGATCAAGGCCAGCCGATCTTGTCTCGCTGATGCGACGGGGACACCGCTCATCGCATTGTCCTTCCTCTTGCCCGCCGCAGCAGCGAGCCGGACTCTGTCGAAGAAGGGTTATTGCCCCGGAAGGTGAATATTCTGTTTCCCGCGACACCGCGGTCTCATCGGGAATCCATCGCGTTGCCGTCGGTCAGTCGTAGGTCAGATCCGTCGCCTTGCCGCCGAAGACGCGGTAGGCGTAGAACGAATAGAATATGATGATCGGCAGCACGACCACCGTGCCGGCCAGGATGATGGCAAGGCTTTCAGGCGCGGACGCCGCCTGCCAGATGGTCAGCCGGTCGGGCACGACAAAGGGATAAAACGACCAGGCGAGGCCGGCGAAGCCCAGCGTGAAAATGGCGGCCAGCGTCAGGAATGGCGTGAGCGCATGGCGGTCGTCCGCCTTAGGCAGATGGAAGGTCTGCCGCCACAGCCACAGGAACAGCACCGCCGACAGGATCGGCAGCGGCGACAGATAGAGCATGGCGGGCCAGACGAACCATTTGTCGAAGATGCGCGGACTGGCAAGCGGCGTGGCCAGCGAGACGGCGACCATGCCGAGCGCGGTCAGCACCAGCGCCCGGCGCAACCAGAGCACCGCCTTCCTCTGCAATTCGCCTTCCGTCTTGTAGATGACCCAGGCTGCGCCCATCGCCGCATAGGCGGCAGCAAGGCAGAGTGCCACCAGCGCGCCGAAGGCCATGCCAGCCAGCCCGAAATCGAGGCCGAGCACATAGACGCCGAGCATGTAGCCTTGCGCCAGCGAGGCGATGACCGAACCGAGGAAGAAGATGCGGTTCCAGCGCTGCTTCCTGCCGGCCGGCACCTTGGCGCGGAAATCGAAGGCGACGCCGCGCAAGATCAGGCCGACCAGGAGCAGAAAGACCGGAATATAGAGCGCGCTGAGGATAAGGCCGTGCGCCAGCGGGAAGGCGACCAGCAGCAGGCCGACGGCCAGCACCAGCCAGGTCTCGTTGGCGTCCCAGAACGGACCTATTGCCGCGATCATCGTGTCCTGCTCGGCATCTTCGGCGACCGCGAACAGGATGCCGATGCCAAGGTCGAAGCCGTCGAGGATAACGTAGATCAGGATGGCAAGGCCCATCAGGCCGGCGAAGATGAGGGGGAGCAATGTCGGCCAGGGAAGCGTCATCACCGTTCTCCTATTTCGCCGCCGGCTGCGACAGCGCAGCGTTCATCACGCCCGGCAGCGGCGAGGCATCGCCATCCTTCGCCGCCTTCAGCGCCAGATGCACCAGCACGCCGAGATAGGCGATCAGCAGCAGCGCGTAGAGGATGAGATAGATCGCAAGCGTCAGCGCGACATGGCTGCCGGCGACCGGGCCGACGGCGTCGGTGGTCTTGAGCACGCCGGTGACCAGCCACGGCTGGCGGCCGATCTCGGTGGTGTACCAGCCGGCCAGCGTCGCCAGCCAGCCGGACAGCGCCATCGGCACCATCACCAGCGCCAGCAGCTTCGGCAGGCTGTGGCGGCGCTTGAGGAAAAAAGCGGCCGACCAGGAGACGACGAGCATAAGAACCCCGACGCCGACCATGATGCGAAAAGCCCAGAACACCGGGAAGACCGGCGGGTGGTTGCCGGCATAGTCGTTCAGCCCCGGCACGACGCCACTGGCGCTGTGCCTGAGGATGAGGCTGGCCCCATCAGGGATGGTAACTTCGAATCTGTTCTCCCTTGCCGCTTCGTCTGGAAGCGCGAAGAGGATCAGCGGCACGTTGGGACCGGTGTTCCAGTTGGCCTCCATGGCGGCTATCTTCTGCGGCTGATGCTCTAGCGTGTTGAGGCCATGCTGGTCGCCGGCGAAGATCTGTATGGGGATCAGTATTGCCGCGGTGAAGACACCGGTGCGTAATGCCTTCCACATCGATTCCGAGCGGTCACCATAGAGATAGCGCAGCGCCGACAGGCCGCCGATCAGGAACGAAACCGTCAAGCCCGAGGCAAGCAGCATATGGACGAGCCGGTAGGGCATGGACGGGTTGAAGACGATCGCCCACCAGTCGGTGGCGTGCGCTACGCCATCGCGCATCTCGAAGCCGACCGGCGTCTGCATCCACGAGTTGAGCGCGATGATCCAGAAGGCGGACAGAGTGGTGCCGCCAGCTACCAGCACGGTTGCCAGCGTGTGGATGCGGTTGGAGACGCGGCGAAAGCCGAACAGCATGATGCCGAGGAACGCTGCCTCGAGGAAGAAGGCGGTGAGGACCTCATAGGCGAGCAGCGGGCCGGCTATGTTGCCGACAGTCTCCATGTAACCGGGCCAGTTGGTGCCGAACTGGAAGCTCATGGTAACGCCCGAAACCACGCCCATGGCGAACGACAGCGCGAACACCTTTACCCAGGTGAAATAGGCGCGCATCCAGGCGGAATCGCCGGTGGCGTTGTAGCGGAGCTTGAAGAACAGCAGCACCCAGCCAAGCGCGATGGTGATAGCCGGAAACAGGATGTGGAACGAGATATTCGCGCCGAACTGAATGCGCGACAACATGAGCGGGTCCATGGCGGGCTCCGGCTGCGGTTACATCACAGAAGATATGCCGGATACGTCAAACGTCAAAGCGGCGTGGCGTCACGCGAGGCGGAACGCCGCAGGGTCAAGGGATCTTAGGGGGCAAAGGATATGGAAATGCAAATTTACATCTTCCGACCGGTCTCTTGCGCCGCCGATGTCCAGAACTGTCAGGAGTGCCATTGACTTCCGGCTGCGCGCACCGACATTCAGCGGACCAAAATCAACAGTTCTCCTTTCAAGCAGCCGTTTTTCAGCCATGCCATCCATCATTTCCATTTCCGGGGTCACCAAGACCTACGCGACCGGTTTCAAGGCGTTGAAGGAGATCAACCTCGACATCGAGCGCGGCGAGATTTTTGCGCTGCTCGGGCCGAACGGCGCCGGCAAGACGACGCTGATCTCGATCGTCTGCGGTATCGTCAACCGTTCGTCGGGCACGGTCACCGTCGACGGCCACGACATCAGCCGGGATTATCGCACCGCGCGCAGCCTTATCGGGCTGGTGCCGCAGGAACTGACCATCGACGCGTTCGAGAGCGTATGGGCGACGGTCAACTACAGCCGCGGCCTGTTCGGCAAGCCGGCTAATCATGCCTTCGTCGAGAAAGTGCTGCGCGACCTGTCGTTGTGGGATAAGAAGGACGCCAAGGCGATCACGCTGTCCGGCGGCATGAAGCGGCGGCTGATGATCGCCAAGGCGCTGTCGCACGAACCGAGAGTTCTGTTCCTCGACGAGCCGACGGCCGGCGTCGATGTCGAGCTGCGCCAGGACATGTGGGCGATGGTGCGCCGGCTGCGCGAGGATGGCGTCACCATCATTCTGACCACGCACTATATCGAGGAGGCCGAGGCGATGGCCGACCGCGTCGGTGTCATCAATCGCGGCGAGATCGTGCTGGTCGAAGACAAGGCCGAACTGATGCGCACGCTCGGCCGCAAACGCCTATTGCTGGAACTGCGCAGTCCGCTCGCCACCATACCCGAGACGTTCTCGCGCTACGCGCTGGAGCTTTCGCCGGACGGTGATCGACTGACATACACCTATGACAACCAGAGCGAACGGCCGGGCGTCGCCTCGCTGCTCCGCGACCTCGAAGCGGCCGGCATCCAGTTCCGCGATATCGACACGCAAAACAGCTCGCTCGAGGAGATCTTCGTCAATCTGGTGAGGAAGGACGCATGAACCTGCGAGCAGTCTGGGCGATCTACAAGATGGAGATGGCGCGCGCCTTTCGGACCGTGCTGCAGAGTATCGTCTCGCCCGTCATCTCGACATCGCTCTATTTCGTCGTCTTCGGCTCGGCCATCGGCTCGCGTATCACCGAGATCGACGGCGTCAGCTACGGCGCCTTCATCGTGCCGGGGCTGATCATGCTGTCACTGCTGACGCAGTCGATCTCCAACGCGTCCTTCGCCATCTATTTTCCGAAATTTGTCGGCTCGATCTACGAGTTGCTGTCGGCGCCGGTGTCCTATCTGGAGATCATCATTGCCTATGTCGGGGGTGCGGCAACCAAGTCGATCATACTCGGCCTGATCATCCTGGCGACCGCAGGGTTGTTCGTGCCGCTGACCATCGAGCATCCGGTCTGGATGCTCGCCTTCCTGGTGCTGACGGCGGTGACCTTCAGCCTGTTCGGTTTCATTATCGGCATCTGGGCGAAGAGCTTCGAACAATTGCAGCTGGTGCCGCTGCTGATCATCACGCCGCTTACCTTTCTTGGCGGCAGCTTCTATTCGATCGACATGCTGCCCGGCATCTGGCGCACGGTGACACTGTTCAACCCCGTCCTCTATCTGGTCAGCGGCTTTCGCTGGAGTTTCTACGGCAAGTCCGACGTCTCGATCGGCATCAGCCTCGGCATGACGGTCGTCTTCCTGCTTGTCTGCATAGCGATCGTCGCGTGGATCTTCAGGACCGGCTACCGGCTGCGGAACTGACAAAACTTGGCTTCCTCGCCCACGAAGTGGGGCGAGGACATTAGATTGCCTTGATCAATCGGAGCAACCCCACCATCTCGACGAAGGTCCCCTTGCGAAAGGCGACATAGGTCGGCTCTTCCATGCCGTGGAAGCGGCGCTTGAACGCTGCCTGGCCCTGCAAGTTGAACTTGTTGCGATTGATCCATGGCGAGCCATAGGCGCGCTGAAAGGTGGTGCGCCAGAACTCGCTTTCGGTAAATCCGCTGGGTCCGATACCGACGAGCGGCGACAGGCCGAGCGTGACGACGGAGATGCCTTGCTCGCGAAAGCGGTCGACCGCGAATTTGGTCAGGCCGATCTCGGCATGCGCCGTGGCATTGACGTGCTTGCGCTTGAACGAGGTGGTGTAGCCGATCACCTTGCCGCCGCTGAACAGAGGATCGAAGTCAAGCAAGGCGACGAGCTCGCCATCCGGTCCATGCAGGACGAAGCGGCGCATGTCGACGCCAAGATGATCGTCGAAGGGGCGGTTGAGGAAGGCCATCTCCCATCGCTTGACGATGCGGTCGGCCCGCCAATTCTGCGAGAGCCGCCGGATCTCATCGAGAAAGATGGTGCGCTTGTCCTCGGCAAAGGAAAACCCTTTCTTCAAGAGCCAGCGCTCGGAATAGCGCACAGTTTCGTTTCGCTTTCCGGAAAAGTCGTGGGCGGGCAGGAGCAGCCGGGTATCCACACCGAGACGATTGACCCGGTATCCGAGTCCGGCCAGAACGCGCGCCGTCTGCTTGCCGATCTGCACGAACCAGGGATCCCCCGCACTTTCGACGAAACGCTTGATGTAGTCGGGCCTGTCCGGCGGGCGAACCACCGGATCGCCGAGCGCGAAATGCTGCTTCATCTTGGTGCCGAAGGCGATGTAGCCGTCGGCATCACCGAAATAGGATAGGTTGCGCTGGACGGCGGTCGAGTAGGCGAGCGAAAAATCGCCATGCCGACGCACCAGCGCCAGGCGCTCGATATGCGTTAGCTCCTGCCGAATGACCTTGGGCGCGGCGCCTTCGAGCAGGCGATCGAAATGGATGCGCAAGGGGGGCATGATCGAGATTCCGCGTGCCGCTTGGGTAATGGAGGCCAGCCCACGGCCTCGAATCAGTCGCCTTGGCGCGATTGACTACCGATCATATCGCGCAAGCGCCATATAGGATGCAATCAGCGCCGACTGAAGGGAAATCTCCACCAAGTGGCGGTGGCTCCATTCCGGAGTCATCCCCCGGATCGAGTGCGCCTAGGGGCCACGCTCCTTGATTTTCCATATATTGTTATATATCATGTTATGATTCAACAAGGACGCGTTGATCATGGAAGACGTCATACGGTCTCTTGGCTTCCTGTGCCTGGGCAGCAGGTTGAAGCGTATAGGCGAGCAATTGCAGGCGGATACGCAGCGAGTTCTCGATCGCCTGGATGTCCCGGTTCAGTCGAGCCAGTATCCGCTCCTGGCCGCGCTCGACAGGCTGGGAGCCCTGCCCGTTGGGGAACTGGCACAGGCTCTTGGGATTGCGCAGCCGGGCATCACGCGAAGTGTGGCGCTTCTGGCCGAACTGGGATTGGTCGAAGTCAGCCCGTCGAACAATGACCAGCGGCGCAGGATTGTCTCCCTCACCCGGAACGGTCGACGGCTCGTCGATGTTGCCAAGCGCGACGTCTGGCCACGCATCGAGACAGCCGTCGCGGATTTGTGCGCGGAGCGTTCGGGACCGCTTCTTGACCAGTTGGCCGCCATCGAGGAGGGCCTGGCCGAGGTTCCCCTCGACCGTCGCGTGGAAAGGGCGGCCGTGCCATGAATCACACCCTCGACCGCCCCATCTGGAGCGCGCTTGCGACGCGACATCAGGCATTTGCGCAAGGTGACAGCCTCGCCAGGCGATACCTGCCGTCGATCGTTCCTTTTGCCGCCACCGCAGCGGACGACGCGGAAAGCCTGCGGGCGCTGAGCGGGCTTATTCCCCCACTCGAAAGCGCCATCCTGGTCCAGGCTGACGCAATCACCTTGCCCGCGGAGCTTTCCGCCATTTCGACCGCGTCCTTAGTGCAGATGATTGCCGAGCAGCCGGTGCAGACCGTGTCCGACGAGCGTGTGCAACGACTGACGCTACATGATGCGGCCGAGATGCTCGCTTTGGCAATGGTCACCAAGCCCGGCCCATTCACGCTGGAGGCGCTGAGCCTCGGCGATTTCTGGGGCGTGAAGATCGAAGGCAGACTTGCGGCGATGGCCGGCGAACGCATGAAGCAGCCTGGCCATACCGAGCTCAGCGGCGTGTGCTCGCATCCGGATTTTCGCGGCGGCGGTTTGGGAAGGCTGCTGTCCCTGTTCGTGGCAAATCAGATCATGTCGCGCGGCGAAGTTCCTTATCTTCACGCTTACGCCACCAACGTCGTGGCCATAAGACTGTACGAGTCCATCGGCTTCCGATTGAGAAGCAGGATGAATATGGCCATCGTCCAGCATACCGACTGAATGGTCCGGCGCGTAAAGGTTGATGCATCCCGCGCGACGAGAAAAGGAAGGATTTCGTATTGCCAAAATCCTTCCTTGAGACTGCAAACCAAGCTTACCGCGTGTCAGACCGCGATCTTGCCACCGCCCTGTTTGGTGATGGCGACGACCGATGGCCGCACCGGCATATCGGGCTTGAAGTCAGGCCAGCGGGTCGACGGGTCCTCATAGTAAGAGGGACGGCCGAAAGCCTCCCAGTCTTCGCCGCCATCGGCCGGATGCTGGACCGCGACGAAAGCGGTCTGGTCGTCGGGCGTGAATAGCGGGCCACACATTTCTGCGCCGATCGGCACGCGAAAGAACAGTTTCGAGGTCGCCCGCGCCTCGCCTTCGGTGTCGACCGCCCACAGGCCGTCGGTTCGTCCGGTCGCCTTCGGACCCTGGCCGTCGGTCGAGACCCAGAGCCGGCCGGCCGCATCGATGGCGCAATTGTCCGGCATGCCGAACCAGCCATTGGCGGTCGTGGCGGTCGAGAAGGTGGCGCCGACTTCGGCCACCGAGGGATCGCCGCATTTCAAGAGCACTTCCCACTTGCCCTTGGCAGCAGTGAAATCGCCACCGTCCTCGACGATCTCGATGATGTGGCCGAAGGCGTTTTCGGCGCGCGGGTTGGCGGCGTCGACCTGGTCAGCCTTGCGTTTCGAATTGTTCGTCAGCATGACGTAGACCTTGCCGGTCGTCGGGTTGGGCTGGATATCCTCGGGGCGATCCATCTTGGTGGCGCCGAGAAGATCGGCGGCAAGCCTTGTCCCGATCAGCACGTCGGCCTGGCTGGCAAAGCCGTTTTCGGCGGTCAACGGGCCCTGACCATGAACCAGCGGCAGCCATTCAAGCGTGCCGTCCTCGGCGAATTTGGCAACGTAGAGCGTGCCGTCGTCGAGAAGATCCATGTTGGCGGCGCGGTCCTCGGGGTTGAACTTGCCGGCAGTGACGAATTTGTAGGCATAGTCGAAGCGCTCGTCGTCGCCGAGATAGAAGACAACACGGCCATCCTTGGCGACGATTGATTCAGCACCCTCATGCTTGAAGCGGCCCATGGCGGTGCGCTTCCTCGGCACCGAGGTCGGATCGTTTACGTCGACCTCGACGATCCAACCGAAGCGGTTGGGCTCGTTCGGCTCCTTGCCGAGGTCGAAACGGTCGTAATGCGCCGCCCACTCATACGAACCTTCGGGAATGCCCAGGCGCTTGTAGTTGACGGCTTCCGCGTGGCCGGCCGGCAGTTCGCCCGAGAAATAGCCGTGGATGTTTTCCTCGGCCATGACGTAGGTGCCCCAGGGCGTAACGCCGCCGGCGCAGTTGTTGACGGTGCCGATGACCTTCGTGCCGGTCGGGTCGGCACTGGTCTTGACGCGGTCGTGGCCGGCGACGGGGCCAGACAGTGCCATCTCGGTGTTGGAGGTGATACGGCGATTGAGCTTGCCATCGCGCACGACCTGCCATTTGCCTGATACCTTGCGGATTTCGACGATGGTGCCGCCATGCGCGGCCATCTCGACATCGGCCTGTTCCTTGCTCAGCGGCGCCTGCTTTGCCTCGCCATCGACGATGGTGACGAGACCCGGGAACATCAGATGCGGGTTGGTGTATTCGTGGTTGACCACCAGCAGACCGTGCTCGGCCGAGCCTTCGAGCGGGATGTAGCCGACATAGTCGTTGTTGTAGCCAAACTGTCTTTCCTGGGCCTGCGCCGACTGTTTTGTCGGATCGAATTCCGGCGAATCGGTAAACAGCGGATCTCCCCAGCGCAACAGCACGTCGGCGTCGTAACCGGTGGCGATATGGTGCTTGTCATCGACGCCTGCCTCGACCTCGTCGAAGGTGAAGGCCGAACCGCTGCCGGCACGGGCATCGTCGGCGAGGATCAGCGCAAGCGGGCTGACGGTGGCGGCGATGGCGGTCGCCGCGAGCGATCCCTGCAGGAAACCACGGCGCGAGAAACGCGCCGCGATGATCTCGCCCATCGTCTGGTTGTCGGTGGGATTGGTTCCTGGCCCATCGTTTTCCTCGAGCAGGCTGGTGCGGAAATGGGCGTCTGGGGAGCGATATTCAGTCATGGGGGCTTGCCTCTGGCTTCCTTGGGATGGCTGGAGCGTGTTGCTTGACTGACCGCGTATCGCCAGCAGATCACAATTTGATGACGTTGCCGGCCAATTTCCATCCCCCGATTTCGCGTCCTTGATCAGCCCGCTTGACCACGACCCAAGCTTCGGAAACAAGATTTGCGGCAGGCGCGACAAAGGCCGCATCAGGAGGGTGAAAAGTGAGTTTCTGGGGACTGGTACAGCTTGTCGTTTCGACTGTTATCTTCCTGCTCGCGGCGATGGCGGCGAAGCAATGGGGGCTGGCGCCCAGCCTCGGCAAGATCGTGCTAACGCTCGCGCTCTATTCGCTAGGCAATCTGGTCATGCTGAGGTTGATCCGCGAATTCGGCATGTCGGTGTCGTTCAGCCTGTCGGCGGTGATCCAGCTGGTGTCGGTGAACGTGGTGGCACTGGCTTTCTTCGGCGAACGCGTCAACGCCTTGCAGACGACCGGTATCGTGCTCGCCGTTGCGGCAGTGGCGCTGATCACGCTCGGTCCCTATCTGCAAAGACTGTAGTTGCGCATCCCAGGATCGAAATCGATTTTCTTGGGGCCATGACACAAGAATCAAAGCGCTACAGCGTCCTTTTGCACGTCCAAAAGGACGCGCGGCGCCAGGGGACGATCGGCTCGATGAAGAACCCGCTGCTCAACTGGATCGAATTCCCGGTGTTGCTGGCCGGGCTGGTCATTGCCGGCGGGCTGTGGGGGTTCGAGGAGCTGATGGAGGCGGCGCTGGCCACCACGCCGCACGCCTTCGATACCGAAATCCTGCTCGCCTTCCGCGAAGCCGGCCAGCCCGACAATCCGGTCGGCCCGGCGTGGCTGGAAGGGGCGATGCGCGACATCACCAGTCTCGGCAGCGTCAGCGTGCTCGGGCTGATCACAGTGGCAGTGACCGTCTATCTGCTCCTGATCCGCAGGCGGGGAACAGCGCTTCTCATCTTCGTGGCGGTGGCGGGTGGTCAGGCTCTGTCGAGCCTGCTGAAAGCCGGTATCGACAGGCCGCGCCCGGAACTCGTCTCGCATCTCGCCGACGTGGCGTCGCTCTCCTTCCCAAGCGGCCATGCCATGCTGTCGGCGGTGACCTATCTCACGCTGGGCAGTATGGCGGCGCGTTTCCTGCCTGGGCGGACGACGAAGATCTATGTGCTGGCACTCGCGGTGCTGACGACAGTGCTGGTCGGCATCAGCCGCATCTATCTCGGCGTCCATTGGCCGTCCGACGTACTGGCCGGGTGGTGTGCCGGCTTCGCCTGGGCGATGCTGTGCTGGCTCGCCGCGCGGTCGCTACAGCGATGGTCAGGGCGGACCGACGACGCCTGAAGCGGCGA
Source organism: Mesorhizobium sp. (assembly GCF_004962245.1). Classification (GTDB taxonomy): domain Bacteria; phylum Pseudomonadota; class Alphaproteobacteria; order Rhizobiales; family Rhizobiaceae; genus Mesorhizobium. The sequence goes on from NZ_SUHQ01000040.1 coordinate 21,581, forward strand.
GGGCTGTCAAATCAGCCTGTTGATCAGCCCATGCCCACATCCTGCCAGCAGGAGAACCGTCGACAGCAAGAGCGCTGATGTCGTCAGAGCCTTGAAAATCTTCAACTGCTTATCCTTCGAATTTCTGTCGACTGCTGAAAATTGGAAGCTGACGGAGTGTGATTGCTTGGTCTCCGCCTATCCAATGCTTGTTCTATCAGATACTGGATCATAGCACGCTGTGTCGGTTGCATCCGGCCTGTCACGCCGCGGTGCGACTGCGGTGCAAGACGGAACAACCTCCGACCGGCAGCGCCGGCCGGCGGTCAGGCATTCCTCAGTCGAGCGGCAGCGCCGCGACTTCGCCCTCGTTCATCAGCGGTACGAAGATCCGGCTGCCATCGGTGCCGATGTCGGCGCTGCCCGGCTTGAAACTGGCAACCGCCTGCGGGGGGCCGCCGGCTTTGTAGCGATAAAGCGTGCCGGTCATGTAGGCAGTAGCGTAGATGGTGTCGCCGACTACGATGACGCCGTCGAGATCGGCGAATTTTTGTGCGCCGGGCAACGGTATAACCGCCCTGGTGGCGAGATCGACCGAAAGCAGGCCGCCGGGCTCGGCAGTGCTGAAGTCGGACTTGATGCCCTTGCCCCAGGACGCGACGATCAACCGGCCGCCATCGGCGACGATGCCATTGGGCGAAGCGAGTGCCGCATCTTTGACGAACAGGTCCGGCCGGTCGCCGTCGATACTGTAGATCGCGTCGGCCAGCATGTCGGTAACATAGACCTTGCCGGAAGCGTCAGTGGTCATGTCATTGAGGAAGACGGCATTCGGCACATCAATGGTCGACATGAGCTTGCCGCTTTCGAGATCGACGACGCGGACTTTCGCGATGTCGGCGACATAAAGCTTGCCGCTGGCTATCGCCATGCCCTTGGGCGCGTCCATGCCGTCGGTCCAGTGCTGCGTGACCATCTTGCCGTCCAGGGACAGGACCGACAAAGAGCCGTTGCCGTCGACATCGCCGGGATTGCCGACGATGTTGGAGACGATGATGCGCTTGCCGCCAGCGTCGAACAGCGCCGATTCCGGCTGCTCGAGGCCGGTCGCGCGCCAGATTTCGCCGGCTTGGGCCACAGGCACGATAGCGATGCCCATGATGGCGAGAAGTATCGAGGTGACGAGGGTTTTCATGGCTGATCTCCTATAATGAGGCGGAGAACTAGGGTTTTCGATACTTTTCGGGAAGACCTGCTGCAGCTAGTATCAAGGATCGATACTAAATCGCGCAAAAAAGGTGCATCCCATGACCGACCTGATCTTCGAGGCGCTGAAGCGGACGCTGAAGGCGAAGGGCGTCACCTATCGCGCACTCGCCGAGCGCATGGGCGTTTCCGAGCCGACGGTGAAGCGTATTTTCCACGAGCGCAACTGCAAGCTCGACCGGCTGGTGGAGATCTGCACCGCTGCCGGCGTCGAGTTGGAAAACGTGCTCGGTTCGATGAACAGAGGACCGGGACCGGCCAACCACATCGCGCCGGAGATCGAGCGCAGACTCGCCAGCCATCCGGCGCTGCTGTTCATCTTCGTCATGCTCTCCGAAAAATTCACAGCCGAAGGCATCATGCGTTCCCAAGGGTTGAGCGAAGCCTCGATGTTCCTCTACCTGCGCGACCTCGAGGACCTGGGCCTGGTCGCGCTCGGCCGCGGCCTGTCCGCCCGGCTGCTGGTCGAGACGCCGATCCAGTGGAATTTCGAAGGGCCGCTCAGGCCATTGTTCGAGATGACCAACAAGAACTTCATCGGCTGGGCGATCACGCATCTGGAACGAGAGGCGACATTCGTCAGTTTCTCCAGGCGGATGCGGCCGGAAACGGCGGAAATGATGAGGCGCGAGGCGGAGGAACTGGCCGACCGCGTCAGATTGCTTGCCCATCACGACCAGCACACGACGCCCGAAGATGGGCTGGTCGGCTACAAATGGACGTTCGCTTTCGGCGCAACACCGTTTCCAGCGATCATGCCGGTCGGGCCGCATCCACGCGACGCCGGCGCGCGAGCGAACGCCGGTCCGTTGCCGCCGCGAAGGGTCGACGCCCGCTGCTAGCATAGACGAGCTGCTATTCGGCGGTCTTGGTCTCCGCACCAGCACCCGTGTCGCCCCAGATCATCTGCCGGTAGTCGAACCCGTATTCCAGCGTCGGCTTGACGATGCGGAAAAAGGGCGACAGGTCGAAGTCGCGCGGCGTGTAGAGCGAGTGGTGGCGGATGTGCAGGATTTCCTTGCGCGAATAGTTCGACTGGGCCGAGGCGCGGCCCGGCGCCCGGGTGATCTCGGGCAGGATCGGATAGCGGATCTGGCTATAGGCCTCGGCAATCAGTGACGAGCAGATGGCCCGTGTCGGATCGCCGGAGCCGAAAGCCAGCATGCGGCGCCGCCAGCGCACCGGGACCGGCGGCGTCGGGAAAAAATAGCGCAACATGTCGAAAATGTTCTTGAGGTCGTATTTGAGGCCAAGCTTGCCGATCATGAAGGCAACGACCTTGTCACGATCTTCCGGGGTCAGCCCGCTCGCCCGGCAGATGCGCGTATTGTAGGTGCGGTAGTGCGACAGCGGCACGGCGATGCAGCCCTCGCCAAGCCTGACCTCGATCAGGCGCCGCCGTTCCGATCCGTCCTCCGGTTCGGGCAAGGCGTCGCCGACATAGAGGGCCGCGTGCGACCAGGTCGACTGGGTCAGGTATTTGATCGCCGCCGAAATCTTCTGGTTGCCCTCGATAAGCAGGATGTCGCCGGGCTCGAGCGTTCGGCGCAGCGTTTCGGCGTCGGACGGCGTGTAAGGTTCGTAGCCGGACGATTCCTCCTGCAGCCGGCCGGCAAGCCAGCGGCCAAGTCGGTCCAGAAGCGTGTCTCCGGTCTCGATCATGCCAGACGGCGATTACCACAGGCCGGCGGCCTAGACCATGATCCCGAGCCGAAGGACCGCGTCAGCCAGCGGCGCCGGGCGCGCTGGCGTCTTCGCGCGGCGCGGCGGCCAGATCGTCGCGCGCCTTGCGCGCGAGTTTTCTTGTCGAGCGCTTGGGGCTGTCGCCGAACAGATCGGCGGCGGCGGCGAGACAGGTCTTCTTCAGGCTTTTCTCCGAGCGCTTCAACAGCTTGCCCAGGAGCCGCATTTCTTGAGGAGAGCCGAGCGGCCGATCGTCGGCATCGAGAAGTGCACGCATGACGAACACATCATGCAGTTCGCCCAGCTTTTCGCCCAGTTCGTCGACCGCCTTGCGCCGCGCCCTGATCGGCGTCGGCCATAGCCTTCCGAGCAGCGACAGGTGCATGCCGTGGGTCTTCGCCGCCTTTCGCAGATCGTGAAAATCGTCGGCTTCGCCGCGGGAGCCGGCCTTGTCCAGCGCCTTTCTGGCGCGACGCAAGGTGATGCGGGCGCCTTCGGCAAGCACATCGGCAGCCTGTTCGGGCTGGTCGGGCAAGGTCAGCATATCGATCCGGCTGATGCCCTCCTCGCAAGCGGCAATCGCGGCGTTTATCGCAGCGTTGAGGCCGACATCGCCATGCAATTTGTGCTGGCGCGCGACGAGCGTCTCGCGCACGGCATTGAGACCGCCGTCGGCGCTTTGCTCGGGAGCGCTTGCCGCCAGGCGGTCGATTGTTTCAACCAGCGCGGTCGCCTCGCGCGGACCGGCAAGCAGGGCCGCCACCTGCCGGTAACACTGGTTTTCGGTAACGCAGAATGTTTCGTCTCCGGAACGGACCAGGCGCAGCAAAGCGCGGACGTTCTTCAGCCGCTTGCGGCACTTGTGCAGCCCCTGTTCCGGCCTGTCGTGCGCCGCCTCCAGATGGACGAGCGCCTTGCCGATCTCCTCGGCGAGAATGCGCCTGACTTCCCCGGTCAACGGCAGGCGCGGATCGATGCGATAGCTCATGCGGCGATCTCCGGAATCCCCCCGAGGGCGAGCGACGCGTTGTAGAATCTCTGCTCGCCGGTGACTTCGCGGCCGAGCCAATCTGGCAGCATTTCGTCCGGCACGTCCTCGGGAGTCTCAAGCTCGGCGACCACCAGCCCCGCAAGCAGCCCGCCGAAAACATCGACTTCATAAAGATAGCCGCGATGCCTAACATGGTGGCGTGTCTTCTCGATGACACGTCCGATGGCGAAGGCCTGCATCTCTTCCGCCTCCGCCAGAGGGATCGGATATTCGAATTCGTCGCGTTCGCGGGCCTTGCTGCCGAATTTGAGCGTCAGCTTTGCCGAGGCGCCGTCGCTGATGCGCACGCGTACCGAGCGGTCGGGTGCGGCGGCGAGATAGAACTGGCGAATGCGGATATCCGCCTCGACCAGATCCCGCCACTGCGCGCCGGAGACCAGGAATTTGCGCTCGATTTCCTTGACCATGGCTTCGCACTAAAGCGCGTGAGGGCTGATATGGCAAGGTGGAGATAGGCTAGAGTTGACTTTAATCATTCGATTGATTAAATTGCTCATCATGAACAAGTCACCGAATGTCAAGATTCCGCGTCGCGAGGTATCTCCCGCTGACATGACGCGCGCGGCACTTGTCCGCGCGGCGCTGAAGCTGTTCGGACGGCAGGGTTTCGACGGCACCTCGACGCGCGAGATCGCGGCTGAGGCCAAGGCCAATATCGGCTCGATCGCCTATCACTTCGGCGGCAAGGAAGGACTTCGCGCGGCAGCGGCCGATTATATCGTCGACACCATCCAGACCATTGCCGGCCAGGCGATCGGCAATCTGCAGGCGCCGGACGATCCCGACGCGGCGCGGGCACAACTCTTCACTGCGCTGGAGCGAATGGTGGCCTTCATCGTGGCAAGGCCGGAGGCGGGCGAGATCGTACAGTTCGTCCTGCGTGAGCTGTCGCATCCGACGGCGGCACTCGACCGCATCTACGACGGCGTGTTCGAGCCGACGCATCGCCGGCTCTGCCTGATCTGGGAGCAGGCGACGGGCGAGGCGGCCGAAAGCGAGCGCACCAAGCTCACCGTGTTCACACTGATCGGTCAGGTCATCTATTTCCGCATCGGCCGCGAGGCGGTGATGCGCCGCATGGGCTGGCGCGGGATCGGCAATGACGAGGCCGCCAAGGTGGTGAGGGTGGTGACGGATAACCTTGGGGCCATATTGGCCGCCCGGAAGGATCGTAGGTCATGAGTTTTCTTTGCTCCCTGCCGCTCGCCGCCCTGCTTTTCAGCGCCTGCGCACCGGCCGCACCGCTTGCCGTCGGCTATGTCGAGGGCGACTATGTGCTGCTCGCGCCGATAGAGGTGGCGCAGGTCGAAACGGTCGCGGTCAAGCGCGGCGACCGCGTCGAACCGGGCACGCCGGTGGTGACGCTGGAAAGTGCCGATGCGAAAATCGCCGTCGCGCAGGCCGAAGCGGCTCTGGCTCAGGCCCAGGCGCAACTCGCCGATCTAAAGGTCGGCAAACGGCCGGAAGAGATCGCGGTGCTCAGGGCGCAGGTTGACATGGCCAAGGCGCAGGCCGCCGACGCCAAACGCAGATACAACCGCGCCAGCGACCTGTTCAAGCGCGGCACCGGCACGCAGGCCGATTTTGATACAGCCTCCGCGACGTTGGAGACGGCCAATGCGCAGGTCGGCCAGGCGGAGGCCAATCTCGCGGTCGGCGGCCTGCCGGCACGGCCGGAGACGATCAAGGCCGCCGAGAATCAGGTCAATCAAGCGCAATCGGCGCTGGAGCAAGCGCGATGGCGGCTGTCGAAGCGCGTACTGGCGGCGCCGTCGCCCGGCCGTGTCAACGACGTGATCCGCAATCCGGGCGACACGGCCGGCCCGACCGCGCCGGTCATTTCGATGCTGCCGGACGGTGCCATGAAGCTCAGCGTCTATGTTCCGGAAAATGCATTCTCGTCGATAAAGGTCGGAGCGCTGCTTAATGTCCGTTGCGACGGCTGCGGACCCGACGTGAAGGCACGGGTCAGCTACGTGTCGCCGGATCCGGAATTTACGCCGCCGGTGATCTACTCGCTCGAGACCCGGCAGAAGCTGGTCTATCTGGTAGAGGCACGGCCGGAAGGCGACGCTGGTCCACTGCAACCGGGGCAGATCGTGGATGTCGATCTGACGGATGCCGGCAAATGAACGCCATCGATGTCCATGGCCTGGTCAAGCGCTTCGGCGACAAGACCGTCGTCGACCATGTGACGATGACGGTGGCCGAAGGTGAGATCGTCGGCTTCCTCGGCCCGAATGGTTCAGGCAAGACGACGACCATCCGCATCATGTGCGGCCTGCTGACGCCGGACGAGGGCGAAGGCACGGTTCTGGGCTTCAACATCCGCACCGACAGTTTGAGGATCAAGCGTGAAGTCGGCTACATGACGCAGAAATTCTCGTTCTACGAGGATCTGACCATCGCCGAGAACCTGGAATTCGTGGCGCGGCTCTACCAGTTGAAGCCGCTCGACGAGCATGTTGGCAAAACGCTGGAGGACCTCGGACTCACCTCGCGCAAGGACCAGCTGGCCGGCACGCTGTCCGGTGGCTGGAAGCAACGGCTGGCGCTGGCCGCATGCATCATGCACCAGCCGAAATTGCTGCTGCTCGACGAGCCGACGGCGGGCGTAGACCCGAAGGCGCGGCGCGAATTCTGGGACGAGATCCATCGGCTCGCCAGCGGCGGACTGACTGTGCTGGTCTCCACCCACTATATGGACGAGGCCGAGCGCTGCCACCGCATCAGCTACATCTCCTACGGCAAGCTGCTGGCCACCGGCACGGTCGACGAGGTGGTGCGGAATGCCGGGCTGACAACGTTCGTCGTGCAGGGTCCGCGCCTCGATAAGGTCGCGGCGGAGCTTCATGGCCGCCCCGGAGTCGATCAGGTGGCGCCGTTCGGCGCGACGCTGCATGTCGTCGGTTCCGACAAGAAGAGGCTGGAAGCAGCACTTGCCGATGTCGAGAAAGAGCACAAGGGCGTGACGGTGACGCCGGGCGAGACCAGTCTGGAGGATGTGTTCATTCAGTTCATGTCTGGCTCGAAGGACAACATGGGATGAAAAATGGGATAAACAGCGTCTTTTCCTTTGCCAGGCTCGGCGCGCTGCTGATCAAGGAGTTCATCCAGATGCGGCGCGATCGCATCACCTTCGCCATGATGCTGGGGGTGCCGCTGATGCAACTGGTGCTGTTCGGCTTTGCCATCAACAGCGATCCCAAGAGCCTGCCGACAGCGCTCGTGGCGATGAGCAACGACCAGTATACCCGCGCCATGGTCTCCGCCCTGCAGATGACGGGCTACTACCGTTTCGACCATGTGGCCCAGAGCGCCGCCGAGGCCGAAGCCCTGATGGCCAAGGGCGCCGTCTCTTTTGTCGTCACCATCCCCGCCGACTTCGCCCGACGGGTCGAGCGCGGCGACAGCCCGCAAATCCTGATCGAGGCCGATGCAACCGATCCGTCGGCGGCAAGCGGCGCCGTTTCGACACTGAGCAAGGTGGCGAGCCAGGCACTGCTGCGCGCACAGGGTATGCAAGCGACCGCCGCTGAAAACGCCAAGACGCAGCTGCAGGTGGTGGTGCACCAGCGTTACAATCCGGAAGGCATCTCGCAATACAACATCGTGCCCGGCCTGCTCGGCGTCATCCTGCAGATGACCATGGTGATGATGACGGCAATGGCGCTTACCCGTGAAACCGAACGCGGCACGATGGAGAACCTTCTGGCGATGCCGTCCAGCCCGGCCGAAATCATGCTGGGCAAGGTGCTGCCTTTCCTTGTCGTCGGCGCGGTGCAGGTCGCGGTGGTGCTGGTGGCGGCGAAGCTGCTGTTCAGCATTCCGTTCGTCGGCTCGCTGACGCTTCTTCTGTCGACCGTGCTTGTCTTCGTGCTTTCGCTGGTGCTGCTCGGCTATACGATCTCGACCATGGCGCGTTCGCAAATGCAGGCGATGCAGCTTACGTTTTTCTTCTTCCTGCCATCACTGCTGCTGTCCGGCTTCATGTTCCCCTATCGCGGCATGCCGGGCTGGGCGCAGGTCCTGGGCGAGATTTTCCCGCTGACACATTTCCTGCGCATCACCCGGGCGGTGATGCTGAAAGGCGCCGAACTGCCGGCGATCGCAACGGAGATCGGCTGGCTCGTCGTGTTCGTGGCGCTGTTCGCCGGTGTCGCGCTGATGCGGTTCAGGCGCACGCTGGATTAGAGCGTTGCCGTGACATCAGAGCGATCCTGAGGTGCAGAAGCTTTTGCTGCCGGAGGGACAGCGCTACAGAACGGTTTCCATTCTGTGCCACCGCGCTACACCTATGCTGCGGCCATGATCTCAGCATAGGTGTTGAAATCGACATTGCCGCCGGACAGCACCACGGCAACGCATTTGCCGGCAAGGTCGATCTCGCCCGACGACAGCGCGGCCAGCCCAACACAACCGCCGGGCTCGACCACCAGTTTGAGATGGGCCATGGCGTCGCGCATTGCCTGTGCCACCGCCTCGTCGGAAACGGCAATGCCGCCGGCGAGGTTCCTGCGATTGATCTCGAAGGTGATCAAGCCCGGTTCGGCGACAAGCAGCGCATCGCAGATCGAAGCGTGGCCGGGCTCGTTTGCAACCCTGGCGCCCTTGGCCAACGAGCGGCTTGTGTCGTCGAAATGCTCGGGTTCCACCGCCCAGATCGAAGTGCCCGGCGAAGCATCCTTGACGGCGATGGAAATGCCACTGCTCAAGCCGCCGCCGCCGCAGGGAATGACGACCGCATCGAGGCTCACGCCGAGCGCCTTTGCTTGGCGCATCAGTTCGAGGCCGATCGTGCCCTGGCCGGCGATGATGGCCGGATCGTCGTAGGGCGGCACCAGAATCATGCCCCTTTCGATGTAAGGGCGAACGACCGTCATGCGGTCATCGCGGAAACGGTCGAATGGAACCACTTCCGCTCCCATTTTCCTGACATTGCCGACCTTCATCGCCGGCGCGTCAATCGGCATGGCGATGACCGCCTTGACGCCGAACATCGCCGCCGACGCGGCGACGCCTTGCGCATGGTTGCCCGACGAGAAAGCGACGACACCGCGGCTGCGCTCCTCGTCGCTGAGCGACGACAGCTTGTTGTAGGCGCCGCGGAACTTGAACGAGCCGGTGCGCTGCAGCGTCTCCGGCTTGAACAGGATCCTGGCGCCGAAGCGTTTGTTCAGCTCCGGCGATTCGATCAGCGGCGTTTCGACGGTCAGGCCGGACAATCGCGCTGCCGCGCGGCGGATGTCGGCGATGCCGGGGAGCGTGAAGGTGGTCACGGCGAGATCCTGCGGAAAGACATGTTGCCTTCATGATGCCCGCAAAGGCAGGCGGCACACCAATGAAAAAATGTGACCGTTACAATTCGGCTCCGTAGGCCTTCGCCCTTCGATCGCGCAAGCGCGATCGGCGGCGCTATCATGAACCTTGCCTCTGGTTCAGTGATCGATAGGAATTGATCGGAACGCATGCCAGTAATCCGTTGTTCTGCATGCGATTTTCAAATGCAACGATAAATACACACCGCCCTGTTGCTTGCGGTAATATTTACTGACATCATCCATCCTAAAAGAGTCTGTTGTTCTCAAAATATTCGACAGGCCGGATGCGATGAGTGACAGTTGGCAGAACGTTGTGCTGCGGAACCAGCATCCGAAATTGCGGATGTTCGCCAATTGTGACCCGGACGTCAGTTCCGCGAAATCTGAAGTGCAGCCGGCGCTACGGGTGATCACCGAGAAGCTTGCGGCCTCCACTCCGCCGCTCGCCACCGCCATCGCACCCGAGGACGCCCCGGCGAGCGGCACCGCCAAGAAGCATGGGGTCGACGTGCAGGCGCAGCGGGCGGCCGTCGAGGTCAGCGTTTTCGTCCGCTCCACCGATTCGCTGCCGCCGGTGGCTGGCCAGCAGACCTTGCGCGGCATGGCGACCCGCCGGATGACCCTCGATGAAGTGTACCTCCTTGCGCGCGACGCCGGCACCATCTTCATCGAACCGGCCGATGCGCTGAAGCTGCCGCGTCCGATCAAGGGCAGCGCCGGCGGCACTGCTCCAGCCCGCCGGGTCCCGGGCGTCACGCCGGCCCAACTCGGCGACGGCAAGGGCATGCTGATTGGCATCATCGATGTCGAAGGCTTCGACTGGGCCCATCGCGATTTCCTCGTCGGTGGCAAATCGCGCTTTGTCAGCATCTGGGATCAGGGGGCCAAGGTCGGCCGCAATCGCAAGGGCCTCAAGCGCGGCCGGGTGATCTCCGCTGCCGACATGCAAACCGCACTGACGGATGCCGCCAAGATCCACGTCTCGCCGCACGATCTTGAGCCACAGTCGCAGATGGTGGTGGGCTCGCACGGCACTCATGTCGCCTCCATCGCCGCCGGCAATAGCGGTCTCTGCAGCGCGGCCGAAATCGCCGCAGTGCTGATCGCGCTGCCCGAAGACGAGATCGACCGGCGCACCTCGTTCTACGATTCCACCTGTCTGCTCGACGCCGTCTACTACCTGCTCGATCTCGCAGGCGAGCGCCCCATCTCGATCAATGTCAGCCTCGGGACCAATGGCCACGCCCACGACGGCTCAAGCATCCTCGACCGCTGGATCGACGCGTTGCTGTCGGAGCCCGGCCGTTCGATCTGCATTGCCGCCGGCAATGCCGGCCAGGAACGACCCGAGGCTCCAGACGATCTCGGCTACATGACGGGCCGCATCCATACGAGCGGCAAAATCGACGCGCAGGGCCTCGACCACATCCTCGAATGGCAGGTCGTCGGCGACAAGATCAAGGACGCATCGGAGAACGAGCTTGAGATCTGGTACGAGCCGCAGGATCGCTTCGCCATCAGCATCCGCCCGCCCGACGGCGACTGGATCGGCCCGATCATGCCCGGTGAGTTCCTTGAGAACCACCAGTTGCTCGATCGTACGCTGATCAGCGTCTACAATGAGCTGCATCATCCGACCAACGGCGCCAACTACATTGCCACCTATCTGACGCCGTTCTTCAGCAGCAACCTGATCATCGGCGTACCCGCCGGGGTCTGGCAGGTCCGGCTGCACGGCCTCGTCATCCGCGACGGCGCCTTCCACGGCTGGATCGAGCGCGACGATCCGGCGGATCTGGGTGACGGCAGCTATTTCTGGCCCTCCTTCTTCACCGAGGCCTCGCATGTCGATACCTCATCGGTCAGCTCACTCGCCTGCGGCCAGCGCGTCGTCTCGGTCGCCAATCTCGATGAACTGAAGCGCCGCGCCCATATCACCTCGAGCCAGGGCCCAACCCGCGACGGCCGGCTGAAACCCGACATCACTGCGCCCGGCACCCGTATCGTCGCCGCCAACGGCTTCGGTGCGCCGGACAATCCGTGGATCGAAATGACCGGCACCAGCATGGCGAGCCCCTATGTTGCCGGCGTCATCGGCCTGATGCTGGCTGCCGAGCCAACGCTCACCGCCGCCCAGATCCTCGGCATCATCAAGGCCACGGCGCGGCCCTTGCCGGGCACCACCTATCAGTGGGCGAACGATTTGGGTTTTGGCGAGATTTCTCCGGCGGCCTGCGTCACTGAGGCCTCCCGCGCGCTGATGCGCACCGAGCTAAAGAAATCCGCCCCGCCAGCTGCCGCAGCCCCTGTCGTCAAGGCCACCAAAGCCCTGCCGGCCCGACGCCCTCCAAGCTGAGACCGCACCATGAAGATCACGCTTCTGCCGTCCGAGAAGGGCGATTGCCTGCTGATCGAGGCCGGTGCGGTCAGCATCCTCGCCGATGGCGGTATGCCCGGCTCCTACGCTTCCGAGGTTCGCGGCTTCCTAGGCAAATGGGCGGAAGACACTGGCAAGGATCTCGACCTCGTCTATGTCTCACATGTCGATCAGGATCACATCGCCGGGGTGCTGCAGTTGCTCGAAGACACGGTGCAGTGGCGCGTCTTCGAGCACAAGCGCGCCAACGGCCAACCGGCCACCAAGCCGCCCTTCAAGAAGCCCCCCGAAGTCAAACGGATCTGGCACAACGCCTTCAGGACGATGGTCGATGAGTCCGAGGCGATCGGCACCGTGCTCGCCGCCCGCGCCAACACGCTCTCCAGTTCGGCCAACCCGTCGCTGCTTCGGCTCGCCGACGCCTTTCGCAGCGTCGCCAACTCGATCCCCGAGGCGATCAAGGTGTCCCGCCGCATTGCCGCCGACCAGCTGAACATCCCGCTCAACGGTGAGTTCGGCAACCTGCTCGCCATGGTCCGTGGCCAGGAGGTGATCAGCCTTGCCGCTGCCAGCACCCTCGCCATCCGCGTCATCGGTCCGGCCAAGAAGGATCTCGAAATCCTGCGCAAATATTGGAAGGCCTGGCTGGCCGACAACCCCGGCAGCGTCGACAAGCTCGAGGCCTGGCTCGAAGACAATGAAGGCCCGATCCCGCCCGGCTTAGGCGTCTCCATCGACGACGAGCTGGGCAACCGCAAGAGCGTCACCGAGCCCAATCTCGCCTCCCTCATGCTGCTGCTCGAGGAGCCCAAGCCCGGCGGTGGCGTCACCCGCGTCATACTGACCGGCGACGGTCACTCCGACGATATACTTGCCGGCCTGACCCATCACGGCCGCCTCGCCGATGGCACCGGATTGCATGTCGATGCGCTGAAGCTTCAACACCACGGCTCCGAGCACAATCTCGACCGCAGCTTTGCCAAGCGCATCACCGCCGACCACTATCTGATCTGCGCCAATGGCGAGCACGAGAACCCCGACCTGCGCGTCCTCGAAGTCCTGCTCGACTCGCGCCTCGGCACCCTCGACAAGCTCTCTCCCAACCCCGAGACCAGCCGGCCCTTCACCATATGGCTCAACTGCAGCACCGATTACCTGGAGAAACAGCAGGTGGCCCATATTGCCAGGAAAGGCGCGCCCTCGGACAAGCTCGCTAAGTGCATCGCGCAGTTCACCGCGGTCGAGCAAAAGCTCGCCGACGCCAAGCAGGCGAGCAACGGCCGGCTGAAGCTGAAATACCTGAAAGCCTCGCCGCTCAAACTCGAGGTCTGACCCGCGCCACCACGCCGTCGCGACCGCATGGCTGCTTGGCAGGTTCCAAAATATGGGGCTGGGGGCCCTGCAGCTGACCGCCTCAGCTGGGGGCCCGCCGCCTGCGGCAATTCCCGGTTCGAACCCTTGAAAGGTCCACCGGACCTTTCAATTCGCCTCCGGTGAACCGACCCATCACCCCAAAAGCGTTCGTTGCCGTTTGGCGCCGCCCATCTTGCGCCAGGTGTTGAAGCGATGGGTGGCGGCGGCGAAGGAAATCTTCATCTGCTGGGCAACCGAATAGCGCGATTTGCCCTCGTCGAACATGCGGTAGCAGCATTCGACGCCCTCCTCGGTCAGCTTGCCGTCGGGAGCCTTGTTGTGCGGATTGGCCGGATCGAATTTTTCGACCTGCTGTTCGACCAGGCCTTTGAGGCGCTGCAAATCGACCTCGATGCTGGCGATGAGGTCGAGAACAGGCTTCGGATCAAATGCATGTGTGGGCTGTTTTGCCGGCATCTACGGATTCCTTTCTCTTCATTTAAGTTCAGCTATATAGGTGAACATTCACCAATAATGAAGAGGCGGAACGAAGTTTCCCGGGGCCAACAAATTTCGACGTCCGGTGGCGGGCGCGATTGACCAATGGCACACCAAACCCTAGTTTAGAACTATTCTAAACTAGGGTGAATTTCTCATGCTTTCCCGGGTATTTGGCTTCGGCTTTGGCCGCCGCCCCTTCGAATCGCTCTCGGAACAAGAAATCCTGGCGCTCGCCATCTCGTCCGAGGAGGATGACGGGCGCATCTACCGTGCCTATGCCGACGGACTGGCGGAAAGCTTTCCGCAATCGGCCAAGGTGTTCGAGGAGATGGCGGAAGAGGAGGACGGCCATCGTGACTCGCTGATCGAGCTTCACCGCAAACGTTTCGGCGAGCGCATTCCCTTGATCCGGCGCGAGCATGTGAAGGGCTACTACGAGCGCAAGCCAGACTGGCTGGTCCGGCCGCTCGGCATCGAGCATGTGCGCCAACAGGCCGAGGCGATGGAGCGACAGGCTTACCTGTTCTACGTCGAGGCCGCGAAACGCACCAGCGATGCCTCGACGCGAAAGCTGCTCGACGATCTGGCGGTGGCCGAACAGGGCCACGAGACTCTGGCCCAGCGGCTGGAGCAAAAGCATGTGCCGGGCACGGTGAAGGACGAGGAAGCCGCGGCCGAGCAGCGCCAGTTCATCCTGACCTATGTGCAGCCGGGACTGGCCGGGCTGATGGACGGATCGGTGTCGACGCTGGCGCCGATCTTTGCCGCCGCCTTTGCCACGCACGACACGTTCCAGACCTTTCTGGTCGGGCTTGCCGCTTCGATCGGCGCCGGTATTTCGATGGGCTTCACCGAGGTCGCCTCCGACGATGGCAAGCTGTCGGGCCGCGGCTCGCCGGTGAAACGTGGCATCACCACAGGCGTCATGACGGCGCTGGGCGGCCTCGGCCATGCACTGCCTTACCTCATCCCATATTTCTGGACGGCGACGATTATCGCGGCGGTGGTGGTGTTCTTCGAATTGTGGGCAATCGCCTTTGTGCAGAACCGCTACATGCAGACGCCATTCTGGCGCGCCGCCTTCCAGGTGGTGCTGGGCGGCGCGCTGGTTTTTGCGGCGGGGGTGCTGATCGGGAATGCCTAGCGACCCTCGCCTTCTCCCCTTGTTGTGGGAGAAGGCAAGGCCGCTCAGTAGCCGTCCCGCTCACCCATTCACCAGCCGGCTGTCCTGTGGCGCCTCGGCGCGTTCGGTCAGACCATAGTCGCGCACGACATGGGCGATGCGCAAACGATAGTCGGCAAAGATACCGCTACGGCCGGCCTTCTGAGCCTGCCTATGCTCCTCGGTGTTGCGCCAGGCTTTCACCGCTTCCTCGTCCCGCCAGAACGACAGCGACAGGATGCGGTTTTCGTCGACAAGGCTCTGGAAGCGTTCGATCGACAGGAAGCCGTCGATGCCGTTGAGCAGCGGGCGCAGGTCGGCTGCGATGCCGAGATAGGCATCGCGCTTACCCGCCGCCGGTTCGACTTCGAAGATGACGGCGATCATGGCAGCACCAGCGGTGCGTGAGGCCCCGAAGCCAGTTTCAGGAACATGCGATCCTCCTTCAGGATGAATTTCTCACGCCGCGCGAATTCGTAATTCGCCTTGCCGGCTGGATCGGCGGCGAGCCTGATACGGTAGGCTTCGTAGGCCGCCAGGCTGTCGATGTTGTAGGCAGCAAAGGCGGTGGTGGCCGAGCCTTCATGCGGCGCAAAATAGCCGATCAGATCGGCACCACAGCGCGGAATGGCCTGGCCCCAGTTGCGGGCATATTCCTCGAACGCCGCCTTGCCGAACGGGTCGATCTCGTAACGGATAAAGCAGGTGATGGCCATTTTCGTCTCCAATTGGATGCTTTCTTGCGGCGACAGTTCGAGCAGCATCAAAACGTTCCGAGGTCCGATGTGCTAGGCGATTTTTCCGGTGGTCATGCTTGCCAGAAGGATTTCGCGCATTCGCGGCGAACGTCTTCTGGCGTCAAGCCAAGATCGCGCAAAAGGTGCTCGTCAATATCGGCGAGGTCGAGGCGTTGCAAATGGCGGTCGTACCACCGCGCCAAGAGCCGCAGCCGCAACCGGCGTAATGTCACGAACGGGAACGGCAGGCGGCCGAACCGGCTGGCGGATACGGCGTTGGGAGCGGTTCTTGCGGTCATCGTCGTCTCCTTGATCTGAGCCGAGAATAATGGTTATCTGACAAGAATGCTTCGATGAAGGACGAACTATGCGTGAAGGACCCGACATAGCCCGCATCGCCAGCCTGGTCGGCGATCCGGCGCGGGCAAACATGCTGACCGCGCTGATGGGGGGCACGGCACTGACTGCGAGCGAACTGGCGCTCGAGGCCGGCGTGTCGCTGCCGACCGCCAGCTCGCATCTGTCGAAATTGATGGAGGGCGGGCTGCTGACGCTGGCAAGTCAGGGGCGGCATCGCTACTACGGGCTCGCCGGGCCGCAGGTGGCTGGCATGATCGAGGCCATCACCGGCGTCGCCGCTTCGGTCGGGCCGCAGCGGGTGCGGCCAGGTCCGCGCGACGCTGCGATGCGCGTGGCGCGAGTCTGCTACGACCACCTCGCCGGCGAACAGGCGGTAGCGATGCTGGATCGTCTTGTCGACAAGAAAGTCCTCATACGCGACGACAACGAGATCAGGCTTGGGCAGTCGGCCGCCTCGCATTTCGCCGCGCTCGGCATCGATGTCCAGAGCAAGGCGCGGCGACCGGTGTGCCGGGCCTGTCTCGACTGGAGCGTGCGGCGCTCGCATCTGGCCGGCACGCTGGGCGCCGCCATCCTCGACAAGATCCTTCTGGAAAAATGGGCGCGGCGCGAGAAGGACAGCCGCGCGGTGATCTTTTCGCCGCTGGGCAAGCAGGCGTTCGAGAGGACGTTTCTCGCCTGATTGTCAGCCGCGCTCGAGCGGCTTGCCCTGCTTGAAAAAATCCGCCCAGGGATCGGCTTCCGCCAACCGCTTCAGCGTCGTCTTGTCGCCGATCGGAAAGGCGTTCGGCGCCAGCCCGGCCTCGATCTCCGCCCAGGTCACCGGCATCGACACGGTGGCGCCTTTCTTGGCGCGCGACGAATAGGGCGCGACCGTGGTCGAGCCGCGGCCGTTGCGCAGATAGTCGACGAAGACCTTGCCGGTGCGCGCCTTCTTCGACAGCGTCGCCGTGTAGCGCTCGGGCGAAGCCTGTTCGAGCGCACGGGCGAAATCATGGGCGAAGCCTTTCACTTCGTCCCAATCCGCCGATGGTTTCAGCGGCACGACGACATGGTAACCCTTGCCGCCCGACGTCTTGACGAAATTCGGCAAGGACAGCTCGTCTAGCTGGCCGCGAATGTCGAGCGCCGCCGCGCGCACCGCCTTGACGTCGACGCCCTCGTCGGGATCGAGATCGAAGATGATCTGGTCCGGCTTCTCCAGCTCGTCGACAGTGCAGCCCCAGATGTGGATCTCGACCACGCCGTACTGGACCAGGGCAGCGACGCCGTCGAAATCGCGGATGAACAATATCTCCTCGCCATCCGTCGGGTCCTTCATCCTCACGATCTTCTCATGCATGCCAGGAGAGGCATGCTTCTGGAAGAAACGCTGGCCGCCGATGCCGTCGGGCGCCCGTACCAGGCTGAGCGGCCGGTTGACGATGAATTTTTCCATGCGCGGCCAGACCAGAGCGTAGTGATCGAGCAGATCCTGCTTCGATATTTTTTCCTCCGGCCACAGCAGCTTGTCCGGATGCGAGAGCTTAACGACGGTTTTCGCCGCCCCAGTGGATGTCATGGCGGTGGGCTTTGCCCTGGTCTCGGTCTTGCCGCTGGCAGGCTCGGCCTTGCCTGCGGATGCCTTCGGCTTTTCCTGCACGACTTCCTCCGCCGGCTTGTCCTCGCGCAATCCCTGGAACGAGGCGTGGCGTATTATATGGTCGGACGTCCAGCTGCGGAACTCCACTTCGCCGACAAGCTCGGGCTTCACCCAGACCAGCCCCTTGCCCTTGGGCACGGCCTTGTTAAAGGGCGAGGCCTTCGCCTTCAGCGCGTCGAGCTTTTTCTTCAGATCCGTGGCGGTCCTGGCCGAAAAGCCAGTGCCGACCCGACCGGCATAATGCAGCTTGCCGCCTTCGTTGTAGCCGACCAGAAGCGAACGCAGGCCGCGCCCGGTCTTTTCCGACGGCAGATAGCCGCCGATGACGAATTCCTGGCGCAGCGTGCACTTCGACTTCACCCAGGACAGGCCGCGGCCGCTGCGATAGGGCGCATCGGCCCGCTTGGAGACGATGCCTTCCAGCCCCATGCGGCAGGCGTGCTCCAGCATGACCTTGCCGGGTTCGGCAAAATGGTCGCTGAAGCGGACCGCCGGATTGTCCGGCTGCTTGCCAAGCAATTCCTGCAAGGCCTGCTTGCGCTCGACCAGCGGCTCTCTGCGCAGGTCTTCGCCGTCGAGACGCATCAGGTCGAAGACGTAATAGAGAAGACGGTCCGTGCGGCCCGCTGACAGGTCAGCCTGCAGCAGTGCGAAGGACGAGACGCCGCTGTCCGCCAGCACGACGATCTCGCCGTCAATGATGGCATCGGTGCATTGAAGACGCCCGAGTTCCGCGACGATCTCGCCGCCGAATTTGTCCGTCCAGTCGAGGCCGGTGCGTGTCAAAAGCCGCACCTCGGTGCCAGCAAGCTGCGCCTGCATGCGATAGCCGTCAAACTTGACCTCGTGTAGCCATTCCTTGCCGGGAGGAGCATCCCTCTGCAGGGTGGCGAGACACGGTTCGATGAATTCAAGCCGTTTTCCCGCGCTGGCCTTCTTGCCGATGGCCTGTCTGTTGGAATGCCAGACCCTTGGCTTCTTGCCGTCCGCGGTCTTGCCTTCTGCGACCTCCTCGATCGTCAGGCCTGACTTCACTGATTCCGGCGCCTCCCGCAGAATGTCCTCACCGGGGCGCGCTGCGGCGTCGTCGGATTTGATCAGCAGCCAGTTGTCGCGCTTTTCGCCGGGCCGCGGCTTCAGCCGCACCAGCTGCCAGAGACCGTTCAGCTTGTGGCCGTTGAGCTCGAAGCTGATATGGCCTTTCTTCATCGCCTGGGCCGGATCCGTCTCCGGTGTCCAGGTGCCTTCATCCCAGACAATGACGGTGCCGCCGCCATATTCGCCCTTGGGAATGATGCCTTCGAAGGGCGCATAATCGATCGGGTGGTCCTCGACGTGGACGGCAAGCCGCTTCTCGTGCGGATCGAGGCTCGGACCTCGCGTCACCGCCCAGCTCCACAGCACGCCGCCATGCTCGAGGCGAAGGTCGTAGTGCAGCCTTGTGGCGGCATGCTTGTGAATGACGAAAATGCCGCCGGCATCGCCCTTCTTGCCGCGAGAGACCTTGCCAACCGGCTCAGCGGTCTTCTTGAAATCGCGCTTGGCGTGATACTGTTCGAGACTGGCCATCGCACGCGGCCCTGTTGCCGATTTGATGTGGCGTCGGGGACTCCCGGCGCCGGCGCAGTTGAACGGATAGAAACCCGTTTCAGTTCCGGGCGCCGCGAAGCGAGGCAAAGCCGGATTTGCCCGGCGTTGCCTTGATCGAGAGTCCTATTCGGCGGCCTGAAGGTTGACCTTGGCTTCGGCGATCTCGGTAAGCTTGCGGTCGGTCGCCTGCTCTTCCTTGATGTTGTTGGCCAGGACATTGGCGCAGTCGCTGCGGCCAAGCTGCTTTGCCCAGGCGATCAACGTGCCGTAACGGGTTATCTCATAGTGCTCGACCGCTTGCGCGGACGCGATCAGGGCGGCGTCAAGAACGTCCTTGTCGTCGATGTCGCCGCTGACTTCATCGGCCTCCTCGAGAATGCCGTCGATGGCCGGACAGTTGACCGTCTTGGCCCTCACGCCATGCAGCTCGAACACCTTCTCGACCCGCTCGATATGGCCCCTAGTCTGGCCGAGGTGCTTCTCCAGGCCGGCTTTCAATTGCGGATTGGTCGCCTTGTCGATCATCCTCGGCAGCGCCTTCTCGATCTGTTTTTCGGCGTAATAGATGTCGCGCAGCGTATGGACGAAGAGGTCGTCCAGCGTCCTGATGTCTTTCGAAAAGAAACCCATGGCTTTTGCCTTTCCATTGTTCTTGCTGTGTCGGGGTTGCGGCGGCGGTTCCCACGGAAGCCGCCTGCCTGCTGGGGCCGGGGTGGTCCCGGCTCGTGCGATCAACGTGCTTGAGCTGGGAGGGGTTCCGGGCTTTTCCCCGGGCAAGGACGGAAATTTCGCGGCGCCGGCCAAGGCTGAAACAAAAGCGCGCCGCAGCGACATCCAAACGAAACATATGTGATGCAAAAGTCACATCGACCGAAATGTCGACGAACTGCATGGAAAGACCCCGAATCAGCCGCATTGCGGCCACGAACCAAGGCATTTTCGACCAGATATTAACATCGTGTTCACCGACTATTCACGCCTCGACGCTATGATCCTCGCAATTCGGAAGGGACATCCGAAATCGGGACAGGGACAGGTAAAATGCACTTCTGGAATCACATCGCCGGCTATGCTGCCGCCATCCGCGAATTCGTCGCGCCGACCTACCGGCCGGAGCGCTATTACATGCGCGGCCCCGGGCCTGCTTGCGCCCGCCGCGGCAACACGCTCGGTATCAGCGCACACTGATGACGACCATGGAAAGCCGTCACGACAGCCGGATCTGCAGGCCGGCCGCCGATCACCGTGCGACCACCTATCGTACCGAGCGTCCTGCGCTGGACGACCGGCGGCGTGCGACAACGTCAGGGCTTTGATCTAGCCGCCAACCGGCTTGGTGTCTTTTGACACCAGGCAGCCTGGACTTGCGTGACCACCCAACCGAACCATCCTCCAGAACCCTTCGATACAAGCCATCCGTTGAAGGCGCGGCTGATTGGCTAGCCGCCGAGCCCTACCTTTGTAGCCTGGTAGAATCGTCCGCTACCGCGACTGGCTGGAACCTTCCGACCCGCACGGCTCCAGCACGATCGTGTCGCCGGGTGCCTTGCCCAGTTCGCGACAACCCTGAACCGTGCATAGCGTCCAACCTTCACCCGTCGCGCCGGAGGCCGCGAGCATGAGGCGCCGCTGCAGAGCAACATTGGGCGCATAGACCCACCAACCGTTTCTCAGCACCGAGCCTTCCGGTGGCTCCATGCCGGCGCCTGAACCCTTGATCCGCGCCTCAACGATTTGCAAACCGGAAGGCGTCACCTTCCAGTCTTCCTGCCAATGCGTCTTTTCCACCGAATGTATCCAGGAAAGTGTGAAAGCGGTGACGGCAAGCGTCACCGTCTTGCCGGCGGCCAGGATACAAAGGCTCATGCTGTCCCGGTGGCGGACGCCTGCCTCGCGCGCCAGCAGTGCCAGCCGATCCAGACAAGCGAGAGCGCCCAGCCGACCTCGTCGGTGAGCGGCAGCGCGGCAACCAGCAGCGCACCGGCAGCGAAGGCGACGAGACGTTCCCACAAGGCCATGCGCCGGGCGAGGAACCCGACAGCGGCCGCGCCCCACAGGACGATGCCCATGCAAGCCTTCGCGACGATATAGGCGACCTCGACGGGATAGCCGAACTGGGCGGCGATCGGACCGGCGTCCTGCAGCATCAGCGCCGGGGTGTAGACCGCCATGAACGGCACGACGAAGCCGGCGACGGCAAGTTTGGTGGCCTGGATGCCGATCTTGAGGCCGCTTTCCTTGGCCATCGGCGCGGCGGCGAAAGCGGCCAGCGCCACCGGAGGCGTGAGGTCGGCCATGATGCCGAAATAGAAGACGAACATGTGGCTGACCACGAGCGGCACGCCGAGCGACAGCAGTGCTGGCCCGGCCAATGACGAGGTGATGATGTAATTGGGGATGGTTGGTATGCCCATGCCAAGCACCAGGCAGGTGAGCATGGTCAGCAGCAGCGACAGGAACAGATTGTCCTCGCCGATAGAAATAATCCAGCCGATGAAGGTAGAAGCGATACCGGTGAGCGTCAGCGTGCCGATGACGATGCCGACAATGGCGCAGGCGATGCCGACCGGCAGTGCGTTCTTTGCTCCCTCGGCCAGCGAATCTATGCATATCTGCAGCGTCTCGCGGCCGCCCTTGAAGGTGACACAGGCGACGATTAGCCCGGCGATCACAAGGCTGAGGATGTTGACGCCGAACTTCATGAAAGAGGCGGCGGCAAGTCCCAGCGCCAGCCAGAAGACGATGCGGAAGGCAAGCGGTCCGATCAACGCCGCAAGCGGCGTGCCGAGAATGAGCACGATGGTCAGCGCCAGGCCCATGGTGCCGGCGAAGATCGGCGTATAGCCGGCAAACAGCAGATAGATGAGCGCCGCCAGCGGGAGCACCAGCGGCCAATGTCTTCTCACCGCGTCCCACGGATTGGGCAGGTCGGCCTTGGCCATGCCCTGCAGGCCGGCCTTGCCGGCTTCCAAGTACACCTGCCAGAAGCAGGCGCCGAAATAGAGCAGTGCCGGGATGATCGCCGCCTTGACCACCTCGGCATAGGGGATGTTCAGCGTCTCGGCCATGATGAAGGCGACCGCGCCCATCACCGGCGGCATGATCTGGCCACCCATCGACGAGGTCGCCTCGACGGCGCCGGCGAAAGCCGAACGGAAGCCGAAGCGCTTCATCAGCGGGATGGTGAATTGGCCGCTGGCCACCACATTGGCGACGCCGGAGCCGGAAATGGTGCCCATCAGCGCCGAGGACAGAACGCAGACCTGGGCCGGGCCGCCGCGCCATGTACCGACCAGGCCAAGGGCGAAATCGTTGAACAGCGCGATCATGCCGGCGCGTTCGAGAAAGGCGGCGAAGACGACGAAGATGAAGATGTAGGCGGCCGAGACGTAGACCGGCGTGCCGTATATGCCTTCGGTGCCAAAGGCGAAGGTGTCGACGAGCTGGGCGAAATCATAGCCGCGATGGATAAAGGGCGGCGGCAGATGATTGCCGGCGAAAGCGTAGGCGAGAAAGATCAAGGCGATCAGGGCAAGCGGCAATCCCATCAGCCGGCGCGCAGCCTCGAAAACCAGCACGATCAGCACCGCGCCGATGATCAGGTCCGGCGTGGTGAGGAAGCCGGAGCGGCGGATGAGATCGGCATAGAACACCCAGTTGTAGAGGCCGGTGGCGAAGCCGAGCACGCCGAGCACCCAGAATGCTGCTTTTGCCGGGACGCTTGTGGCGCGCAGATTGGCGATCAGGGCAAAGCCGAGCAGCAGCAGGAACCCGACATGCATGGCGCGCACCACCTGGCTCGGCAGGCTGCCATAGGCGGCGATGTAGATCTGGAAGATGGAAAAGGCGATGGCGATGAGAAAGGCGGCCTTGCCGGCGATGCCGTCGCCGAAACCCGGCGGCAGTCCCTCGACCGGGGCTTCGGCGGCAAGGACACGGGTCGATGAGGTTTCGGAATGAGCGTCGGTCATTGGCGGGCTCCTGGCTGGGGCGGTTCCCTTCCCCTCGAGGGGGGGTGTACTGCCGCCGAAGGCGGATGGACGGGTGGGGTCGTTGCGGCAGTGCGCGGCTTCAACCGACGCCACTTGCCTCGACCGTTGATCCAGAAAGCTGGAGCGCGTCACCGAGGACTCCTCCCGGCCCTGCGGGCCACCCTCCCCTCAAGGAGGAGGGGGACGGCTTACTTGATGAGCCCCTTCTCCTTGTAGTACCGCTCCGCGCCGGGATGCAGCGGCACCGGCATGCCGTCGAGTGCCTTGGCCAGATCGATCGCCTTGGCGGCGGCGTGAGCGGCGGCGAGCTGGTCGAGATTTTCGAACAGCAGCTTGGTCATCTGATAGGCGGTCTCGTCGGAGACATCGGCGTGGGTGATGAGGAAATTGCCGACGGCGGCTGTCGCGACATCTTCGGTCTGGCCCTCATAGGTGCCCTTGGGAATGACCACCGAAAGATAGGGCGAGCCGATCTTGGCGACATCCTGCGCCGGGACGGCGACGACGTTGATCGGCACCGACGTGGCGAGGTCGCGGATCGAGGCGACGCCGAGGCCGGCCGATTGCAGCGTGGCGTCGAGCTGGCGGTTCTTGATCAACTCGACCGATTCGGCGAAGGGCAGATATTCGACCCGTCCGAGATCCTCGTATTTCAGCCCGGCGGCGGCGAAGATGGCGCGGGCGTTGAGCTCAGTGCCGGAGGCTGGCGCCCCGACCGACAGGCTCTTGCCTTTGAGGTCGGCGAGCGTCGTGATGCCGGACTCCTTGCTGGCGACGATCTGAATGTAGTTGGGATAGATGGCTGCAATGCCGCGCAGCTTGTCGAGCTTGCCTGGGTATCCGGCTTCGGTATTGCCCTCGGCGGCCAGTTTGACGGCATCGCCAAGCGCGAAGGCGATCTCGCCCTTGCCTTGCTGCAACAGGTTGAGGTTTTCGACCGAAGCCTTCGTCGCCTGCACCTGGGTGCGGGCGCCTTCGATGCCCTTGCCGTAAAGCTCCGACAGCGCAACGCCGAGCGGGTAATAGACGCCTGAGGTGCCGCCGGTCAGCACGTTGATGAATTCCTGCGCCTTGGCCGACACCGCGCCAAGGCCAAGCGACAGCGCCAGCGCGCCGGCAGCAACAGACTTCGTTCTGAAATTGAGCATGTGATTTCCTCCCTGAAATATTTGCCACCGCACGACCCGAGGCGAGTTTAGACAGCGGGCGGGAAATGCCAACCCGCTATTGCACTCCTTAGACGAACGGTTGAGTGCCGCCGCCAAACATCAACGCTTGCGCAAGATCGCTGCGCAGCCGAAAGATTTTTCCGGCGCCTGTCGAAATCGGGCGAGGCCGCGCGACATACGTCCGGCTCGCAACGATGCGGCCTTCGAAACATGGGAGAAGACCATGCGATACATGCTTTTGATCTACGGAAACGAGGCCGGGATGGCGGCAGCGCCGACGGACGCGGTGACCCAGATGTCGAGCGCCTATGTCAGCTATACGGAAGCGTTGAAGAAATCCGGCGCCTGGCTCGCCGGCGACCGGTTGAAGCCGACGCAATCCGCCACCTCGGTGCGGATGGCCGACGGCAAGACCAACGTGCTCGACGGCCCTTATGCCGACACCAAGGAACAGCTTGCCGGTTTCTACATAATCGAGGCGGAGGACGTCGACGCGGCGATTGCCTGGGCAGCGCGCTGCCCAGGCGCCAGCACCGGCACGGTCGAGGTGCGGCCGATCTGGGAATTGACCATGTGAGGGGGCAACAGCCCGACACCGTGCGGGCGGCGGCGGAGACCGCCGCCCGCCAGAGTTACGGCAAGCTGGTCGCCTATCTTGTCGCGCGCATGCGCGACGTGACCGGCGCCGAGGACGCGCTGGCCGACGCCTTTGCGGCGGCGCTGGAGCGCTGGCCGCAGACCGGCGTGCCCGGGAAGCCGGAAGCCTGGCTGCTTGCGGTGGCGCGCAGGCGCCGCGTCGACGCGGTCAGACGGCAGCTGACAAGCGAGGCGAGCCGCGACCATCTCAGGCTGATCGCCGAGGAGATGGCGGTCCGCATGGCCGATGAAGACCTGCCCGACGAGCGGCTGCGGCTGATGTTTGCCTGTGCCCATCCGGCGATCGAGGCCGGCGTGCGCGCGCCGCTGATCCTGCAGACCATTTTAGGCTTCGACGCGGCAACGATCGCCTCTGCCTTTCTTGTCTCGCCGGCCACGATGAGCCAGCGGCTGGTACGCGCCAAGACCCGCATCCGCGAGGCCGGCATTCCATTACGCGTGCCGGAACGGACCGAACTCGGCGAGCGGCTGGATGCGGTGCTGGAAGCGATCTACGCCGCGTTTGCCGAAGGCTGGTCCGATCCGGCCGGCACCGAGACCCGGCGCCGCAATCTTGCGACCGAAGGCATCTGGCTCGGCCGGCTGGTGGCCTCGCTGATGCCGGATGAGCCGGAAGCGCTTGGCCTGCTGGCCCTGATGCTGTTTGCCGAGGCGCGGCGGGCGGCACGGCGCAACGCCGCCGGAGACTATGTGCCATTGGCCGAGCAGGAGCTTGCACTGTGGGACGGCGCCTTGATCGACGAAGCGGAGACGCTGCTGAGGCGCGCCGCGGCCAAGGGTGTTGTCGGCCGCTACCAGCTCGAGGCAGCCGTGCAATCCGCCCACACGGCGCGGAGGCTGACTGGTCGGACCGACTGGGTCGCGATCAGACATCTCTACGACGCGCTGTCGGTGATTGCCGGCTCGCCGGTGGTATCGATCAACCGCGCGGTGGCCATTGCCGAGGCCGAGGGTGCCGCGGCGGGATTGAGCGCGCTTGATCAGCTTGGCGACGACAAGCGGCTTGCCGACTACCAACCCTATTGGGCGGCGCGCGCCGGCCTCTTGGGCAGGCTCGGCAAGACTCTGGAAGCGGCCGCGGCCTATGACCGCGCGATCGGCCTGGAACGCGACCCGGCCGTGCGGCGGTTCCTGCAGGAACGACGGGCGGGGCTCACAGCCGAAGGTTGAGGCTCGGCAAAGGCCGCGGTTCAGGCATGATCCTTTCCGAAGACCGGTTCCCACTTTTAGGATCATGCTCTAAGGCTGGGCGTTGGCGCCGCCCCTCATTGCCCTGCCGGGCATTTCTCCCCGTTAACGGGGAGAAAGAGGCCCACCGGGGCCATGGCGTTCTTTCTGCAACGCTGGTGATTGGCGAAATCGTCGATGAGAGCGCCCCTCGCCCCGTTTACGGGAAGAGGATGCCGGCAGGCAGGTGAGGGGCGGCGCCGACTTCGACAATTAGCGGTCGATACCGGAAGCGTAGGAACCCGCAACCGCAGGCCGGCTCATCCGATAGGACCTAGAGCGTTTCAGGTTTTGACGGAAGCATATCCTGCGTTGTTGAAATAGTTGGC
>NZ_SUHQ01000041.1:0-22684 GCF_004962245.1 Mesorhizobium sp.
GCCTTCGATGCCTATCTGGACCAATCGGTCCGCGCCCACAGCAAGGCGGCTTAGGCTGCTCCTGAAAGCCAGGAACCGAACCGGCTTAGCTCGGCGCGATGCCGGCATGGCACACGCGTGCGATCGCACACGTACAACCAAAGGACGTAAAAAGGCCGCACTGGTGACGGCTTGTCGGCGTTCGGTCGTATGTGACATTATGGTGATGCATTCGCGCCCCCGAGTTTTTTGAGTTCCACCCGGCGGAAGGAGGAGTCATCGTGAGCCGCCTCGACCGCTCGCTGATTGCTGGGCTGTCTCCATTCCAGGGCGTGGCTCCGGCGGACCTCGATCGCATCCTTCAGAAGGCCCGTTCGTTGCGGATAGCGAAGGACGAGGTGGTTTTCGATCAAGAGGGCGAAGCCCATTCCTTCTTCCTCTTGATCGCAGGGCATGTCCGCGTGGTGAAGACGACACCGGACGGCCAGCAGGTCATAGTGCGCTACATCAGTCCGGGGGAATTGATGGGCATCGCTCAGGCATTGGGTCGACTCACTTATCCGGCGAGCGCGATCGCAGCGGTCGATTGCGTGGTGCTGGCCTGGCCGGGCCACCTCTGGTCGGAATTCGCAACCGCTTTCCCAAATTTTGGCGCCAACACCTATAAGACGGTGGGGACCAGGTTAAACGACACGCACAGCCGGGTCGTCGAGATGGCTACCGAGCAGGTGGAACAGCGCGTTGCCCATGCGCTGCTACGTCTCGTCAAGCAGACCGGAAAGACCACGGATGAAGGCATTCTCATTGACTTTCCGATCTCACGCCAGGACATCGCCGAGATGACCGGCACGACGCTTCATACGGTCAGCCGTCTGCTCACCTCCTGGGAAGACAAGGGGCTGGTCAAGAGCGGTCGCCAGAAAGTAACTATTGTCGAACCGCATCGCCTGTTCCTGCTTGCGCAGGGACGCGCGGAGAAGAGCTGAAGCGACCTGCTTGCTTATCCCTTCATAGCACCGACCAGATCGTCGATGAGCCGTGTTTCGTCCACCTGATGCTCTTTGGCCGCGTCCGCCGGTGTGTGAAAGGATGCGATGGGACAGCCTACACAAAGCAATCCACGATCAAGAACGACGCGAATGGTGTCCGGCCACTCGCGCATGATTGCGTCCATCGTCATGTCATCGTGAAACTTCGGTTTCATGGCTGCTATCCGTTCCTGAAACACATCATCAGGCATCGGGGCGCCCCCCGTCATTGCGGATCAGCAAACAGAAACCAGACTATGCGGCGAAAAAGGAATCGCCAGTCCTCCGCCGTGACGTCGGTACTTCGGAAGTCATGTGGCGGGAGCGCGATACCGGCCGGCGTTCTGGCGATCAAGCGCGCCTGGAAGGCAGCGCAGGGGCATGAGCGACTCGACACCGCGATTGTCCACTAGCGACCCGGCTCCGCCGACCCCAATGCTTTTGGAAACGGATTTGCTTGCGTCAGCGCAAAGAACGTTCCGGTTGAAGCGATAAGTTTGGGTCAACAGTTTGGTGGAACGCGTCTTTCCATAGGCCCAGCGCGATTCTGACAGAGGAGAACTATGGTGACCGGCGTCTCCCTTTCCCGCTGGACCATGTCCTACTTCGCCGCGGCGCTTGCCGCGCTCCTCCTGGCAGAGGGGCTGATGGCGGCCGGGTACGGCTACCCGTCCGCGTCAATCGAGTCTCCGCGGACCCTTATCGTCGTGCATATCGTGACGATCGGCTGGCTAAGTCTGCTGATGTGCGGGGCGCTGTTCCAGTTCGTGCCGGTTCTGATCCACCGTCCGCTGTTCAACAATGTCCTGACCATGCCGGCACTTCTGTGCTTGCTTAGCGGTCTTGTTGCGCTGCTTTCAGGATTTCTCTGGCTCGATGGGCAAATCGAGGACGCGCTGCCCTTCTTTCCAATCGCGGCCATCCTGCTCGGCGCCGGCTTCGCACTCGTGATATGGAATCTCGCCAGAACGCTGATGTCCGGGTGGCCGCTTCCCCTGCCCGCGCGTTTCGTCGGTGTCGGACTGGTTGGAATCTGTCTGACTACGGCGCTCGGCACCATCTTCGCGCTGGTGCGCGGCGGCGTCACGGACAACGCCTATCTCATCGATCTTGCCGGGCGAGGTGTTTCACTTCATGCGCTTGCAGGTCTCGCCGGCTGGCTCACCCTTTGCGCCATTGGTGTCAGCTACAGGCTGTTCGCCATGTTCATGCTGACGCCGGAATTGGACCGGCGCGGCACTAGGCTCGTGCTGCATCTCGCCATATGTGCTTTGGTCATCGCGGTGCCAGGCGGCGTCCTGGCCATCCTGTCAGAGGGGAGTCTCAATCCGGTACTGCTCGCGGCTGGCACGGTCGGGCTCGCTGCGCTGGGTCTTTACGGCCGCGACATGCTTTATCTCTATCGCGCCCGCAAAAGACGGATGATTGAACTCAACACGCGCATGGCCGTGCTCGCCTTCGCCTCGCTGGGACTCACTATCCTGCTCACCGCCATTCTTGCCGGGTCGGGTGCGCTGGAGCGGCACGTCGCAGTCGTCGTCTTCCTCGCGGCATTCGGCTGGTTGTCCGGGCTCGGACTGGCCATGCTCTACAAGATCGTGCCGTTCCTTACCTGGCTCGAATGCTACGGCCCGGTTCTCGGCAAGAAAGCCACGCCGCGCGTTCAGGATCTGGTCGTCGAAAACCGCGCTGAAAAGTGGTTCCTTTTGTATTTTGCGTCGGTTTGGGGAGGCGCGGCGGCCCTCCTGTACGAGCATTCGCCGACGTTTCAAGCGAGCGCGGCGGGCATGCTTGTCGCGACCGCCGGGATAATTGTGCAGCTTCTGCGCGCCCGGCGCCTTGTCGATGTAAGTGCCGAAGCCCGTTTCCCCGAGGGAGCGCACAGGCCCGGCCTGCTCTATTCGTTCGCCCAAAGGGCATGACAAAGGAAGGATGACGATCATGACGACATTCGTGGAACTGGACGTCCGGCCGATCCTGGCCGCAGGCGGGGAGCCGTTGGGCAAGATCATGGAAACGATCGGTGCGCTCGCTCCAGGCCAAGGGTTCCGGCTGCTGGCGCCGTTCAGGCCGGTACCTCTGTTCCAGGCTCTCGGCTCGATGGGGTTTGCGCACGAGGATCGGGAGATCGGCGACGGCGATTGGGAAGTGCTTTTCCGCCACGCCGACCAGGGGGAACTCACGGACGAGATGGCGTCGGCCTTCGTCGAAGCGGCATGGCCAAGCCCGCTGATGCATCTCGACAATCGTGATCTCGAACCACCCGAGCCGATGGTTCGCATCCTGGCGGCGATCGAGGCGATGCAGACAGGCGAAGTCCTGTCAGCGCTGCTTTGCCGCGAGCCGGTCTTCCTTATGCCGGAATTGGAGAAGCGCGGCCATGACTGGCGCGGCGGGTTCGACCACGACGGAACGACCTATCAGCTGCTCGTCCGGATCGGCGCCAGGCGCGAGGCTGCCGAATGAGCGTGGCGGAGACCGATGATCTGGTCCGGCACGTCGAGGATGCGCTTCGCCTCGTGATCGACCCCGAACTCGGCGGCAATATCGTCGAACTGGGTCTGGTGTACTATGTCGCCATCCAGGAGGACGGTACCGCGCACATCGTCATGACCACGACAACGCCGGGCTGCCCGGCCACGGACTATCTCAAGGCGGGCGTTCGTGACAGCGCACGGACCGTGCCAGGCGTTAAATTCGTCGATGTCGCGCTCACCTATGAGCCGCCGTGGTCGCCGAGGATGATGACACCAGACGCGCGACTGCGACTGGGCATCACGGACCGAGGTGGATGGTGAGCAGTTGCCCGGATTGCAAGGCTGTCGACGACATGCGGGACAATCACCTGGTGGAGCGTGTTTTTGGGAGTGATCCCGCATGACCCCGGTTCGTTGGACGGATGGCGTGCCCGAAATCGACGCCGCGGTGGCCGCGCGAGCGATGAAGTTCGCGGTCGAGTATTTCCTCAGGCAGATGCAGAGGGGCTCGATAAAGGGCCGCGTCGAACGTGGGATTGGCGAGGACGAGGGCAGACACCGCCTTTCCTTCCGCCATCATGACCGCGAGTTGACGATGATCGTCGGTCATGATGGCGAGATCATCAGCCAAGAACTGACCGTGACCGCACCCCGGCGAAAGCGGGCTTGACTGGGACGCAGTCAGAAAGCGGCAGCAGCGGACGATCCTGCCGCTCGGCCAGCATCTCATAACTCAAGAATCATGAGCGGCTGCCGAGCGGGCATTCTCTGGCCAGCCAGCCAAGGCTTGCTCGGCCACCGCCTGGAGAACTTCACGACGGAAACCCGCTTTTGCCTGCACGGCCAGGCCGTGTGTCACCGCCATGACATACGCGGCCAGGGTTGCGCAGTCGGCAGTTTCGGGAAGATCACCCTCTGCCTTTGCCCTCTCGAACCGCTCGCGAAGCATCGCTTCGCCGGTGGCCCGATACTCTATCAGGGCCTGGCGGATGGGTTCGGCGTCGTCCGAGCCCGCCAAGACGCCGTTGACGCCAAAGCAGCCTGTGCGGTCGGGATAGCGCGTGTTGAGTTCAACCGCGCCACGCAGGAAGTGTGCAGCAACCTGGCGCGCTGTGGGCAGCCGAAGTGCCTCTGGAAGGTAGCCTAGGTATCGCTCGTGATAGCGAGCCAGGGCTCGGCGGAAGAGCGCTTCCTTGTTGCCGAATGCAGAATAGAGGGCGGGCCTCTCGACGCCAGTAGCTTCGGTCAGGTCAGCGTAGGAAGCACCCTCGTAACCTTTACGCCAGAAGACGCATAGCGCCGCGTCGAGCGCTGTCTCCACGCAAAATTCGCGATGGCGCCCCATCAGCTCGACTCAGCCTTTTTCATAACGGGCATTACTAAACCACTTGACAGGCCCTGTCCAGGTTTCATACCAATCGTTATCGTAATGTTCATTACGATAACAGGGCGAAGTCGCCCGCTCGGATCAGGCGATGTCCTGGTCGTGTACCGAAAGGATTTTCATGTCGAACATACTGAAGGGAAAGGTCGTCCTGATCACGGGCGGCTCGCGTGGCCTTGGTGCCGCGACGGCGGAAGCGTTCGCCGAGCGCGGAGCGGACGTTGCAATCAGCTACGCCGCCTCGGCCGACAAGGCGGAGGCCGTCGTGGCGAAGCTGAAGGCGAAGGGTACTCGCGCGATCGCGATCAAGAGCGATCAGGCCGACCTATCTTCCGCCAAGCCTCTGATCGACTCGGTGATCTCCGCATTCGGCAAGCTCGACATCCTGGTCAACAATGCCGGCATCGCGATCCAAGGTCAGCTCGTAGACGATCCCAAGCTTGATGGAGACAAATACAATCGTCAGTGGCAGGTCAATGTCATGGGCACGATCGCCAACACTCGTGCGGCGGCGCCCAGACTGAGCAATGGTGGTCGGATCATCTTCATCGGCTCCCGCCTTGGCTCCGTCGTGTCCTTTGCCGGGGTCGCCGACTATGCCGGAACCAAATGGGCACTCGCCGGATATGCCAAGGGGATCGCGCGCGACCTCGGCCCTCGCAACATCACTGTGAATGTCGTACAGCCGGGCATCATGCCCACGGACATGGCCTCGGGGGTTGCCGGTGAGCTTCCGGACCGCGAGGCCATCCTGGACATGCATCCGATCCGTCGCATCGCAACCCTCGAGGAGGTGGCAGAAACCGTCTGCTTCCTCGCCGGGCCTTCCGCAGGCTATATCAACGGGGAGACCGTAAATATAGCCGGTGGTATCGGGATCTGAGCGCCGAAGATCCGGCGAAGACGATCAAATGGAGCGGAGCGAACGCTGCGCGACATCAGAGCACTGCTGCGATGCAAAATTCTGCTCCGCGGCACCCTCCGGTCGGGTTTACGACATGGATCCCCAGAGTCTCCGCGACGGAGCTTCGCTCCTCTACGCCCAGGGATGACGAAGTTGGAGCTTCGGCCAATCTCGAACGCCACTCAACGAACCATGAAATCATGGCCATCAAACAGGCTTGCAACCTGTCAAAGTCACTCACTTCGAGGACCTAATCGGCCAGCTCCGGCAGGTCGCGAAACAGCTCGAGCGCTTCGGGATTGGCCAGCGCCTCCTTGTTCTTGATGGCGCGGCCATGCACCATGTCGCGCACCGCGAGCTCGGTGATCTTGCCCGATTTGGTGCGTGGAATGTCGGCGACGGCGACGATCCTGGCCGGCACGTGGCGGGGGCTCGCCCCGCTGCGGATTTTCGTCCGGATGCGCTTTTCCAGCTCGGCGTCGAGTTCAACGCCGGCGGCCAGCCGCACGAACAGCACGACCCGCACGTCGTTGTCGAAATCCTGGCCGATGCACAGCGCCTCCAGGATTTCCGGCATCTGCTCGACCTGATTGTAGATCTCCGCCGTGCCGATCCTGACACCGCCCGGGTTGAGCGTCGCGTCGGAGCGGCCATGGATGATCAGGCCGCCATGGGCGGTCCATTCGGCGAAGTCGCCGTGGCACCAGACATTGTCGAAGCGCTCGAAATAGGCGGCGTGGTATTTCTTGCCTTCGGGATCGTTCCAGAAGCCGATCGGCATTGCCGGGAACGCCTTGGTGCAGACAAGCTCTCCCTTCTCCTGCCTGAGCGGGTGGCCGTCGTCGTCCCAGACGTCGACGGCCAGGCCAAGACCCGGTCCCTGGATCTCTCCGGTCCATACCGGCTGCGTCGGCACGCCGAGCACGAAGCAGGAGACGATGTCGGTGCCGCCGGAGATCGAGGCGAGATGCACGTCCTGCTTGATGCCGTCATAGACGAAGCGGAAATCTTGCGGCGACAGCGGCGAGCCGGTGGAGGAGATGGTGCGCACGCTGGAAAGATCATGCGTGCGGATCGGCTTGAGGCCGGCCTTGCGCACCGAATCGATGAATTTGGCCGAGGTGCCGAAATAGGTCATCTTCTCGGCGTCGGCGAAGTCGAACAGCACGTTGCCGTCGGGATAGAAGGGCGATCCGTCATAGAGCAGAAGGGTTGCGCCCGACGCCAGGCCCGACACCAGCCAGTTCCACATCATCCAGCCGCAGGTGGTGAAGTAGAAGAAGCGGTCGCCGTCGAGCAGGCCGGCGTGGAGCCGTTCTTCCTTGACATGCTGGATCAGCGTTCCGCCGGCCGAATGGACGATGCATTTTGGGATGCCGGTCGTTCCGGAGGAGAACAGGATGTAGAGCGGATGCGCGAACGGCAACCTCTCGAAGGTGACCGGCTTGGCGGCGAAGGATGAGAGCGCCTCGTCCAGCGCCGTCGCCTTCTCGATGGTCGCCGCTACATCGGTCGAGGTGCCGAGATAGTCGACGATGAGGATCTTGCGGACGGTGGCGAGCTTTGCGGCAACGGCCGCGATCTTGTCGGCGACCTCGATCGCCTTGCCATTGTACCAGTAGCCGTCGGGCGCGATGAAGACGACAGGCTCGATCTGGCCGAACCGGTCCAGCACGCCCTGTTCGCCGAAATCGGGAGAGCAAGACGACCAGACGGCGCCGATCGAGGCTGTCGCCAGCATGGCGGCAACGGTCTCCGGCATGTTGGGCATCATGGCGGCAATGCGGTCGCCCTTTTTCACCCCGAGCGACAGGAAAAGCTGCTGCAGCCGCGAGGTCAGCGCGTGCAGCTCATTCCAGGAGAGCCGGCGCTCGACCTTGTCCTCGCCGCGAAAGACGATAGCGTCACCGGTCCCGGTTTTCTTCAAAAGGTTCTCGGCGAAGTTCAGCTTCGCATCGGGAAAGAAGGCGGCGCCGGGCATCTTGTCGCCATCGACAAGCACGCGTTCGCCCCCATCGGCTCCCCCCTCACTGGTCCCCTTGTCGCCGACGATCCTGCAAAAATCCCAGACCAGGCTCCAGAACGCCTCGCGATCGTCGACCGACCAGCGGTGAAGATCGGCATAGGCGAAAAAATCCTTGCCGGTCCTGGTCGCGGCAGCCTTCATGAAGGCGGTCATCGGCGCAGCGTCGACCCGGTCCTGTGTTGGTGTCCAGAGCGGTGCGTCGCCAGCCATATCGTTCCTCCTCAAAACGCGCCGCGTTTGGCATCGCTTATGCATATCGCAGCGCAGCAGAGCAAGATTTTGTTCGGCCGACCCGACATGGATGTGCGCAAATGCCATCGCGGGGCCATAAAGACTTGAAATGCGTCGGCCGTGGGTTACACCCGTCGGACGATTTTTGTCGGAATGGAAGCATACGGGGCGACATGCCATCACCTTTGATCCGGCGCGGACTATGGGCGATCGGCGTTGCCGTGCTCGTCATCGCGCTGGCCGTCGCCGCCCTGCCGCTCGTCGCCTCGACCCGCATCGTGCGCGATCGCATCGCCTGGGAAATGAGTGCGTGGAGCGGTTTCAGGGTCACCATCGACGGCGCGCCGCGGATCGAGGTCTGGCCGAATTTCCGGGCCATCCTGACCGACGTGACGCTTTCGCAATGGACAGAGACCGACGCGCCGCCGGTGATCGAGTCCGAACGGGTCGAGGTCAATCTCTCCGCCATGGCGGCGCTGCGTGGCAACGTGGTGTTTTCGACGGCGCGGCTGATCCGGCCGACAATCAGGGTCCAACGCGCAGCAAATGGGTTTTTCCTGCCCGCCCTGCCTTCGGGCGGGCGCATCACGCGTTCCATCGACACCGCTCGCGCCGTGGTCAGTGCCAATCCAGCCAAGCCGGACCTGAGCAAGCTGCCGGCGGATCCGTTCGGCACCGTGGAGTTCAGGGACGGCCGCGTGGTGACCTCCGTCGATGGCAAGGACGCCGAGATACTGAGCAGCCTGAGTGGCCAGGCGAACTGGGCCGCGCTGAACAGCAATGCGACGCTGTCGGCGACCGGAATCTGGCGCGGCGAAAGCGTCGCCGTGGATGCCGCATCGCCGAACCCGCTGGTGCTGTTTGGGGGAGGTGCTGCGCCGATGACGCTTTCCTTCACGGCAGCCCCCGCCAGTTTTTCGTTCGACGGCGTGGCCAGCATGTCCGACAACGCCTATTTCGACGGCCAGGCGAAATTTGCCGCACCCTCGCTCAGGCGCCTGCTCGAATGGTCGCGGGCCGGCATCGCGCCGGGCGCGGCAATCGGCTCGGTCTCTGTTTCCAGCAAGGTCACGGCGACCTCCGGGCGCATTAAATTCGAAAACACCGAGATCGCTCTGGACGACAACCCGGGAATGGGTGCGCTGGACTTCTCCTTTGGCGAAGCGCGGCCTGTCGTCTCCGGTACGCTCGCCTTCGACACGCTCGACCTGCGATCGTTTCTCTCCGCCTTCACGCCCCTGGCACCCGCGAGCGGAACTGGCCCCGGCGAAATCGACACAAGCGTCGCCGACCGGATCAATCTCGATCTCAGACTGTCGGCAGCGCAGGCCACCGCAGGCGCTATCCAGCTTGCCGAGGTCGCCGCCACCGCCCAGGTCAAGAACGGTCTTGCCGTCTTCGATATTTCCGATGCATCGGCCTTCGGCGGCAACATCCAGAGCAGCCTTCGTTTCGACCGCAAGTCGGGAAGCACGCAGGTCGAGATCAGGCTGCTCGCCTCCGACATCGACGGCGGCGCCTTTGGCACCGCAGCCGGGATGACGCGACTGGTGCCGATCGGCACGGGAACGGTTTCGGTCATCCTCAAGGGGCCGGGCAGAACCTGGGATTCCATTTTCGAAAACGCCGACGGCTCGGTTTCGGCGAAATTTGGCAAGGGCGCGTTGAGCCGGCTCAACCTGCCGGCGTTTCTCAAACACACCGAACAGGGCGGATTCTTCGCGCTCGACGATGTCTCCGACGGAACGCTGCCGATCGACGGAGCCGAACTCAAGGCCAATATTTCGAACGGCGTGGCGAAGATCGAGAAGGCCGAAGCCAGTTCGGCGCAGTACAAGGTCTGGCTTTCCGGCATCGCCTCCTATGCCGGACGCGGCCTGGCGCTGTCCGGCGGCATCATCCAGGCGGACCAGGCAGCCGCGCAGACGAATGACCAGGGTCCCAACCAGTCTTCGTTCTTCGTCGGCGGGACGTGGAGCACGCCGTTCATCTCGCCGATCAGCCGCGGAGTTTCGGGAGAGTAGGCCGACGAAGCCGCTACGGTCGTCGTCGGAAGTGCTTCTTGCCGGCTTGCAGCCGCCGTTCCTTTCATCACCCCCGCTGAGCGGCCTGCTCATCGCGCTGGCGCTGCACCTCGCGACGCTTGTTGGCGAGCGAAGCGATGATGACCCCGACCGCCACGACCGCGATCAGGATGGTACAGGCGGCGTTGATCTCCGGCGTCACACCGAGACGAACCTGGCTGTAGATCTTCATCGGCAGCGTGGTGGCGCCAGGCCCCGAGGTGAAGCTGGCGATGACCAGATCGTCGAGCGACAATGTGAACGCCAGCATCCAGCCAGACACGATCGCCGGCATGATGACGGGCAGTGTGATCTGGAAGAAAGTCTTCACCGGCGGGGCGCCAAGATCCATCGCGGCCTCTTCCAGCGAACGGTCGAACGTCATCAGGCGCGATTGCACGACGACGGCGACGAAGCACATGGTCAAGGTGATGTGGGCAAGCGTGACGGTGAGAAAGCCGCGGTCGAGGCCGACGGCGACGAAGAGCAGCAGCAGCGACAGGCCGGTGATGACTTCCGGCATGACCAGCGGCGCAAAGACCATGCCGGAAAACAGCATCCGGCCCTTGAAGCGGGTGTAGCGCGTCAAGGTGAGAGCCGCCAACGTGCCGAGCACGGTCGCCACGGTGGCCGAGATAACGGCGACGCGGGCCGTTACCCAGGTGGCGTCCATAAGGCCCTGGTTGTGGAACAGCGAGACATACCATTTGGTCGAGAAGCCGCCCCAGACGGTGACCAGTTTCGATTCGTTGAAGGAGAAGACGACGAGCAGAACGATCGGCAAGTAAAGAAAGGCAAAGCCCAGCACGATCGACGTGATGTTGAAACGGCTCCAGGTCGGGTTCATTTGTCTTGCTCCTGGGCGCGGGCCTGGGCCCGCTGGAAGAGCATGATCGGCACGATCAGCAGCAACAGCAGGATGACGGCAACGGCCGACGACACAGGCCAGTCGCGATTGGCGAAGAACTCGTTCCACAGCGTCTTGCCGATCATCAGCGTCTGCGACCCGCCGAGCAGGTCGGGAATGACGAACTCGCCGACGGCGGGAATGAACAC
Source organism: Mesorhizobium sp. (assembly GCF_004962245.1). GTDB lineage: Bacteria > Pseudomonadota > Alphaproteobacteria > Rhizobiales > Rhizobiaceae > Mesorhizobium. The sequence goes on from NZ_SUHQ01000041.1 coordinate 11,149, forward strand.
CAGGAGGCAGCCGGCGATGACGCCGGGCAGCGACAGTGGAAAGGTGATCTTCCAGAAGGCGCTGGTCGGCGGGCAGCCGAGATCCTTGGCCGCCTCGATCAGCGAGTAATCCATTTTCTCGAGAGCGGAGTAGAGCGGCAGCACCATGAACGGCAAATAGGAATAGACGATGCCGATGAAGATCGCCGTGTAAGTGTTGAGGATGATCAGCGGCTGGTTGATGACGCCGGTGGCGAGTAGCAGCTGGTTGAGCAGCCCCTCGGGCTTGAGGATGCCGATCCAGGCGTAGACGCGGATCAGGAACGAAGTCCAGAACGGCAGGATCACCAGCATCAGCAAGGTCGGGCGGAGCGTCGCCGGCGCGCGGGCCATGCCATAGGCGATCGGGTAGCCGACAAGCAATGTCAGCACCGTCGAGATGGCGGCGACGATGACGCTGGTCACATAGGCGTTGACGTAGAGAGCGTCCTGCGTCAGCCAAGTGTAGTTGTCGATGCTGAGCTGTTTCAGCTGATTGAGAAGACCGGAAAGGCCATCGCCGAAGCCCAGCACCGGGGTGTAGGGCGGTATGGCGATCGCCGTCTGCGACAGCGAAATCTTGAAGACGATGACGAACGGAATGAGGAAGAAGAAGACCAGCCAGAGATACGGGATGATGATGACGAGGCGGCCAACGAAGGCCTCTCCCAGTCTGGCCAGGGCGGATTTGCCCTCATCGGCGGCCGAGGAGGTTGTTGCAGCGGTGACAGCGGCATTGGACATGGCTGTCCCCCTATCGCGTCAGCACGACGCCGGCGTCCGGCCGGAACGACACCCAGGCACGGTCGTTCCAGCTCAGCGGATCCTCGGTGATGCGTTCGGCGTTCATCGTGCTCGCCCGCACCACGTGGCCGCCGTCCAGCCTGACGTGATAGACGGTCATGTCGCCGAGATAGGCGATATCGTAGACCTCGCCCTCGATGGCGTTGACGGCACCGGCCGGCTTCTTCGACGACACCTTGATCTTCTCCGGCCTGATCGCGAAGGCGACGGCCGCGCCAGTGGCGGCATTGCCGGCATTCTCTGTCCGGATGGTGATGCCGTTGCCCGTGTCGATGCTTGCCGCGCCGGCGTCGCCACGCGCGATCTTGCCTTCGAACATGTTGACGTTGCCGACAAAGCCGGCGACGAAACGGGAACCCGGCGCCTCGTAGACTTCCGCCGGCGTCGCCACCTGCATCACCTCGCCCTTGTCGATGATGGCGATGCGGTCGGCCATGGTCATCGCCTCTTCCTGATCGTGGGTGACGACGACGAAGGTGAGGCCGAGTGACTGCTGGAGGTCCATGAGCTCGAACTGTGTTTCCTCGCGCAGCTTCTTGTCCAGCGCGCCAAGCGGCTCGTCGAGCAGCAGCACCTTCGGCCGCTTGGCGACCGAGCGGGCAAGTGCGACGCGCTGGCGCTGGCCGCCGGACAATTGATGCGGCTTGCGCTTTGCGAACTGCTCGAGCTTGACCAGCTTCAGCATCTCTCCAACGCGCGCCGCGATCTCGGGCTTCGGCATGCCGTCCTGTTTGAGGCCGAAGGCGATGTTGTTCTCGACCGTCATATGCGGGAATAGCGCATAGGACTGGAACATCATGTTGACGGGCCGCCGGTATGGTGGAATGCCGCGCAGATCCTGGCCATCGAGCAGGATGCGGCCGGCGGTCGGTTCCTCGAAGCCGGCGAGCATCCGCAGAAGCGTCGACTTTCCACAACCCGACGCGCCGAGCAGGGCAAAGAACTCGCGCTCGAATATGGTCAGCGACAAATTGTTGACGGCGGTAAAGTCACCGAACTTCTTGGTGACGTTGTCGAACTGGATGTATGGCTTGGCTTTCGGGTCGTTCCATGGCGCGAAATCCCTGCGGATGCTGCCAAGCGATTTCATGTCCCACTCCGTCTTGCGTCCTATCCCCAAAAGATTTGACCCCGGCGCACTGCGCCGGGGTCGTTGACTGCCGCTTTACTGCCCGGTGACGATCTTGGTCCAGGTGCGGGTGACGACGCGCTGGGTCTTGGAATCGTAGGGGGCGATGGTGAATAGCTTCGCCAGTGTCGCTTCATCCGGGTAGATCGCCGGATCCTCGAGTATCTCCTTGTCGATGAACTGCTGCGACGCCTTGTTGCCGTTGGCGTAGAAGACGTAGTTGCTCGACTTGGCGATCACTTCCGGCTTCATCATGTAGTTCAGGAATTCATGCGCCTCGGCGACATGCGGCGCGTCGGCCGGGATCGCCATCTGATCGAACCACATCTCGGCACCTTCCTTCGGCACGGAATAACCGATTTCGACGCCACGGTTAGCCTCCGTCGCACGGTCGCGCGCCTGGAAGACATCACCCGACCAGCCGACGGCCAGGCAGATGTCGCCATTGGCCAGCGCGTTGATGTATTCCGACGAATGGAACTTGCGGATGTAAGGCCTGATCTTCAGCATCAGTTCTTCCGCCTTGGCGAAATCGTCCATCGACGTGGTCTCGGGGTCGATGCCCAGATATTTGAAGGCGGTCGGAAGGATGTCGCTGGGGGAATCGAGGACATAGACGCCGCAATCCTTCAGCTTGGCCAGCTTTTCCGGGTTGAAGAACACGTCCCAGCTGTCGATCTCCTCGGTGCCGAGCGCTTCCTGCACTTTCTTGGTGTTATAGCCGAGGCCGACCGTGCCCCACATGTAGTTGATCGAATATTCGTTGCCGGGATCGTACTTGGCCGTGCGCTCCGCGATGATGTCCCACATGTTGGAAATGTTGGGCAGCTTCGACTTGTCGAGCTTCTGGAACACGCCCGCCTGGATCTGGCGTGCGAGGAAGTTGGCGGTCGGCACGACAACGTCATAGCCGCTGCCGCCGGCAAGCAGTTTCGTCTCCAGGAGCTCGTTGGAATCGAAGGTGTCGTAGGTGACCTTGATGCCCGTTTCCTTGGTGAAGTCGTCGATGATCGAGCTGTCGATGTAATCCGACCAGTTATAGACATTGACGACGCGGTCCTGGGCATGAGCCCCGAGGGTGAAAAGCGTCAGAAATGCCGAGGTTGCCGAAAGCCAGAACGCTTTGCGGGTCATGCGTCTCTCCTTTGATGAGTGTTCCGTCGCCAGCTCTCGCGGGGCTGCGCGGCTGGCATTTGCTTCAGATTATTGGGCTTTCCGGCAAGCGACAAGCGCGAACCGCCGACGTGGTTCGATGTGCAGCGGCCGAGACCCCCATTCCCATATCGTGATCCAAGTGGTGTTCCGGCGCCGTCAGAGGCTCTCGCCACGGCGCGGGCAGGGATACGACGATGTTGTCCGGTCTCGATCGGGCCGGAGGGGAGACTTGGCAAGATACGCCTGTCTTGTTGTTGCCGTATTGCAGCCTGCCCGCGCGGCTGCGGCGTTGTCAATGGCTCATCTCGCTTTGGCGCGTGCGCTGTATCAATTAGGCGACGGCATGCCCGTGACACCCGGCCGTACGGGCCGCGTCTGACGCTTGAATTCGAGCCCGATATGGACGAGCAGCGCCGTGACCACGACCGTGCCGCCAATGATGGTGCGCTCCGAGGGCACCTCGGAATGGATGAGCCAGACCCAGATCGGGCCGAGGATCGGCTCGAAGGTGCCGAGGAGTGCCGCGACAGCCGCCGGAACAAGCCGGGCGCCGGTGGCGAAGAAGGCAAGGCCGAGACCCAGATTGACCACACCGAAAGCAAACAGGAAGCCCATGTCGCTGCTGGAAACGCCGAATTGCGATGCCTGGGACGCCGCGAATGCGGCAGCAAGCATCGTGCCGAGGCAGGTCGCCGGCGTCATGCGCACATGGGCAAAGCGTCGCGTGATGACGGTGGCGATCGAAAACATGAGGGCGATGAGCAGCGCCAGCCCGTCGCCGATGGGAGACACGGCGCCATCAAGGGATTCCGATACCATGATGGCAACGCCGGCAATGACGGCGGCAATCGCCACCCAGGTCGCCGCGGCCACCCGTTCGCGAAACAGCACCCAGGCAAACAGCGCCGCCAGCAGCGGCACACCGGCCTGCATCAGAAGGATATTGGCGACGGTGGTGTAGGCAAGCGCCACGACGAAGCAAGTCGATGCGGTGGCGAAGCAGAACGCCACGGCAAGGCCGGGCAGGCCCATGCCGCGGAACAACCTTACCGTGCCGCGCCAGCCGTCGCGCCAGATCATGAAGCAGATCAGGAAGGCGGCGGCCCAGACCGAGCGCCAGAACACCACCGTCCAGCTGTCGCCGGCGTCGATGAAGCGGGCGATGGCGCCACCGAAACTCCACATCAGCGCCGACAGGAATATCAACAGGAAGCCGACACGCTCGTCGCGCAGCGAGACAACGGGCGAAACTGCAGTCGGTGATGATGCGGTATCGATCATGGGCGCGACTGTCGACGATTTCAGGGCGGCACGATGCGCAACGGACGACAAGAACGTGCCTCATTCGCGTAGCGCAAAGGCAGTGGCAGGGCGTGATCCACCGAACGGCGACGGTTGTGGCAAGGACGGCAGATCACCTGCCGCGACCTCACTGAAAATCGAAAGCGCTCAACCCGGTCACCATCTCGTCGAGGCCGAGCGGGCGCGTCACCGGCGGCTCGGCGCGGGCAAGGCAGCCGATGCGTTCGCACAGCCGGCAGGCCGGGCCTACCGGTGTGGCCGGATTGATGCCCTGTCCGGCCTTTCCAGCCGCTGCGGCGGCCGGCCCCGGCAGCGCCGCGCCATAGACGATCTCGTCACGAAAGCCGATGTCGCAGCCTAGCAGAAGTGCGGTACGGCGCGGGCGCTCCGAAAACGAGCCTTGCGGCCCTTCAAGCGTGCGGGCGATGCAGAGGAACTCGGCGCCGTCGGGCATTTCCACCGCCTCGACGAAGATCTGGCCGGGCTGGGTGAAGGCGGCATGCACAGGAAGTTTCGGGCAACCGCCGCCGAAGCGGCTTTGCGGAAAACCCTGGCTGCCCGCCTTGCGGAAGCGGTTGCCGGCATTGTCGACCTCGAGCATGAAGAACGGCACGCCAGACGTGCCCGGCCGCTGCAGCATGGTCAGGCGGTTCGCCGCCTGCTCGAAGGAGACGCCGAAGCGCGAGCGCAGCACGTCGATGTCGTAACGCGCACGGTGTGCTGCCGCGTGAAAGGATTGATAGGGCATCATCAGCGCGTGGGCGGCGTAGCGGCCAAGCTCGAAGCGGGCGAGCCGGCGGGCCTCGTCCGTGGTCAGCTTCAGCGCCTGGATCTCGCCCGCCACCGCAACCGTCATACGGATCAGGCAGGCCTCCATCGCCACCTCGCGCAACTGATCGAATGGCGACAGGCGCTCGGACAGAAACAGACGCTGCGAGTGGCGGTCGTAGCGGCGGCGCCAGTTCGGCATGGTGGCGACCGGCAGCACCTTGACGACGATGCCGTATTCGCGCTTCAGCCAAGCCTTCAGCGCACTGAGCAGATCGTCGCCGGGATCGAGCACCGACGTGAATGCCTCGGCTTCCTCTTCGAGCGCGGCAAAGTGGTTCGGCCGGCGCTCGAAGATCTCGTGCACCTCGTCGATCGGCAAGCGGGCGCCGGAGAGCGCGGTGGCCCGGCCCTCACGCGCCAGAAGCTCGTTGAGGTCGGAGAGGCGCTCCGCCTGCTCGCGATAGGCGCGAAACAGCTTTATCACCGCGGCGGAAGCGTTGGGCGCTGCCTCGGCAAGCTCGATCAGCTCCTGGTCACCAGGCAATTCGCCGACCAGCAGCGGATCTGAAAACACTTCCTTCAAGGCGGCGACCGACCCCCTCGCCTCGCCCTGCAGTTCATGCGGGTCGACCTTGTAGACGGACGCCAGCTTGAGGATCAGCTGGACCGTCAGCGGCCGCTGGTTACGCTCTATCAGATTGAGATAGGACGGCGAGATGCCAAGCCCTTCGGCCATCGCCGTCTGGGTCAGGCCCTTGGCGCTGCGGATGCGGCGGATTCGCGGCCCGGCGAAGATCTTCTGGTCGGCCACTCGACTGTCCTTGACAGAAATTTACATCATTTTTGTATGGCGGTGCCATGTCGCCATTTACAATCGTGACAAATTTACAGAGCATGGCTGTCAAACGCAACACAGCTTTTCCCTTATTTTCCAGCCGGACTTACGGTTTCTCTCGCCTGTTTTGCATCGAAATGTAAATGCTGTCACACCAAACGGCGCGGAAATTTCCATGAGGCGGCGTTTCTATCCCAGCAACGATTTATCCGGAGCGACCAATGACCGATTTTTACAACCTCGTCCCCTCGGCGCCGGAAGGCCGCTTCGACGGCATCGAGCGGCCCTATTCGCCAGACGATGTGAAGCGGCTGCGCGGTTCGGTCCAGATCCGGCAGAGCCTCGCCGAGATGGGCGCCAACCGGCTTTGGCAGCTCATCCATGAGGAGGACTTCGTCAACGCGCTCGGCGCCATGTCGGGCAACCAGGCGATGCAGCAGGTCCGGGCCGGGCTGAAGGCGATCTACCTGTCTGGATGGCAGGTCGCCGCCGACGCCAACACCGCATCCGCCATGTATCCGGACCAGTCGCTTTATCCCGCCAATGCGGCGCCCGAACTGGTCAAGCGCATCAACCGCACCCTGCAGCGCGCCGACCAGATCGAGACCTCCGAAGGCAAGGGGCTTTCGGTCGACACCTGGTTCGCGCCGATCGTCGCCGATGCCGAAGCCGGCTTCGGCGGACCGCTCAATGCCTTCGAGATCATGAAGGCCTTCATCGAGGCGGGCGCTGCCGGCGTCCATTATGAGGACCAGCTGGCGTCGGAGAAGAAATGCGGCCATCTCGGCGGCAAGGTGCTGATCCCGACTGCCGCGCACATCCGCAACCTCAACGCCGCGCGGCTTGCCGCCGACGTCATGGGCACGCCGACGCTGGTCGTCGCGCGCACCGACGCGGAAGCGGCAAAGCTGCTCACCTCCGACATCGACGAGCGCGACCAGCCTTTCGTCGACTATGGTGCCGGCCGCACGGTGGAGGGCTTCTATCAAGTCAGGAACGGCATCGAGCCTTGCATCGCGCGGGCCGTCGCCTACGCGCCCTACGCCGACCTGATCTGGTGCGAAACCTCCAAGCCCGATCTGGCGCAGGCCAAGAAGTTCGCCGAGGGCGTGCACAGGCACCATCCCGGCAAGCTTCTCGCCTACAATTGCTCGCCGTCGTTCAACTGGAAGAAGAACCTCGACGATGCCACGATCGCCAAGTTCCAGAGGGAACTCGGCGCCATGGGCTACAAGTTCCAGTTCATCACGCTGGCCGGTTTCCACCAGCTCAATTTCGGCATGTTCGAACTCGCCCGCGGCTACAAGACGCGGCAGATGGCTGCCTATTCCGAACTGCAGGAGGCTGAATTCGCGGCGGAAGCCCACGGCTACACCGCGACCAAGCATCAGCGCGAAGTCGGCACCGGCTATTTCGACGCTGTATCGATGGCCATCACCGGTGGCCGGTCTTCGACCACGGCCATGCATGAATCGACCGAGCACGCCCAGTTCAAACCGGCGGCGGAATAGCAGGAACGCAACGAACAGAAAACGCCCCAGAGGGCTATAAATACGCAGAAGGAGAAGACCAATGGCATCGATAAGCCGCGTCAAGGAACGGGCCGAAGAACAGGCCACCACCATGAACGTCGACCAGCAAGCGACCATCCGCATGCTTGCCAACGACCTGCACAGGCTCAACCAGTCGGTGATGAAGGCGGTCGAGGCCGGCGTGTCGGTGGAGCTGGTGCGCTCGGCAAGACATCATGGCGGCGACGGCAACTGGGGCGACCTGCTGATCCCGGTGATCGTCACGCAGCGGACCCTCGGCTGACTGAAGTCTGTTGTGGATCCGGCATCACCTGCGCAGTCTCTGCGCAGGTGATTTGCGTTTGCATGACCGGTTTGCATTCGGACCGGGAACAGAACTTGCTTTAAATTTTAACGTTTCTTGCGATATTCTCGATATCCGCCATTTCAGCTTGACATGGGCAGGGATCTCGCGGCAATTGTCTCCAAAGTTTCAACCCTGCATTGAAACCAGACGAGTGCCCGCCCGCTGATGCGCCCCGTGAATCGTGAGACCAGCACTGCGAAGCACCTGAATCCGGTGGGCCGGACCATGCTCGCGGACTTCACCCGCGTGCTCGTCGTCGGAAAGTCGCCGATCAACCGTGTAGTGGTTTCGAAAATCGTCGAACGATCCGGGCTCAAACCGATCTCGGAATCGCCCGAAACGGCAGCGGCGACGTTGCGATCGCTCATTCCGGGCGCTGTCGTCCTCGATGGCGGAGCGGACAACAAGGACTGCGAGGCGTTGATGTCCGGTATCGATGCGTTGCGCCGCACGTCGGGCAAGTCGGTTCCCTCGGTGATCCTGCTTTCAACCAAGAATGGCACACCGGAGAGCCTCGGCCTGTCGAGCGTCGTCGATGCGGTGGTCGTCAAACCGATTACGACCGAACGGCTGCAGCCGGTGATCGACCATTTCATCGAGCTCGGACGTCGCTAGGACGCAGGGAATCTTTCCGGTGTTCAGGGTGTCTTGTCTCAACGGGCCCCTATGTCTCGTACGCCCGCTTCGCCGCAATGACCATCCTTCAACAGAGATAGGGGACGACGCAACTGGCTCGATTTGCCAAATATCGAGTTCTAGAGCATCGGACCCAAAAGTGGGCACCGGTTTTGGGAAAATCGATGCTCAAATAAAAGAGATAGAGCCGCGGGGACTTGAAAGTCCGCCGCTCTAACCGGTTCGACGCCGGGACACGCGATCAGCCGGGTTTCCCGATGCTTTCGATCAGCCGGGGCAGTTCCGAGAGATCGGCTATCTGGCGGAAGCGAGGCGCGGTGACCGGCGGCTCGACATGCTCCAGCACCCAGGTCAGTTCATGCGGCACGTGGATGCCCCAACTGCCGGCCTCGATGGCCGGCACCACATCCGACTTGAGCGAATTGCCGACCATCATGCTTTTTTCGGCGCCATCGCCGTGGCGGCTGAAGATGCGGGCATACGTCGCGGGGCTCTTGTCGCTGACGATCTCGACGGCATCGAACAGGTCACCCAGACCGGATTGCGCCAGCTTGCGTTCCTGATCGAAGAGGTCGCCCTTGGTGATCAGCACTAGGCGATACCCACCTGCCAGCTCTTCCACGGCTTCGCGCGCATGGGGCAGCGCCTCGATCGGATGGCCGAGCATTTCGCGGCCCGCGGCAAGAATCTCGGCGATGACCGAGGCCGGCGCGCGGCCCCCGGTAATCTCGATCGCCGTTTCGATCATCGACAGGGTAAACCCCTTGATGCCGAAGCCGTAGACGGCGAGGTTGCGCTTCTCGGCCTCCAGCAATCTTGCCGAAATGTGCTGTTCCTCGGCATGATCGGCGAGCAGCGCGGCAAAGCGCCTCTCGGTCATGCGGAAGAACTGCTCGTTCTGCCAGAGCGTGTCGTCGGCGTCGAAGCCGATCGTGGTCAACTCATGATTGTTCTGCATTCGACGTCTTCGAAGCGAGGCAACTGGATTGCCATCGCAACCTAAGCCGCCTGGGGCAATTTTCAACTGCGCAGGCGAACGCAGTCCGGCTCCCCTTCCCTTCCATCGCTGGCCCCGGCTATACTCCCAAATCCGAAACCCAATCTGGTGAATGATGCCGCCTGCAAAAAAGGAAGTCCGTCCGTCGAACCGCGGAGGACGTGTCCGCACGCCTGCGTTCGTGAAAAATCAACGCGGTGTGAAGAACTGGAAGGAAGTCAGCGCCTGGCTGGAATGGCGCGGCATCGAGGATATCGAATGCATCACGCCCGACCAGGCGGGTGTTGCGCGCGGCAAGATGATGCCGTCGAAGAAATTCACCTCCAACACCTCGCTGGCGCTGCCTTCGGCGGTGTTCATGACGACGATCTCCGGCGGCTACCCCGAGGACGGCAACGGCTTCCACTATCCGGAGGATGACGGCGACCTCAAGCTGATGCCGGACCTTTCGACCCTGACGGTGGTGCCATGGGAGGAGGATCCGACGGCGGCGGTTATCTGCGACCTCGTCCATCAGGATGGCCGCTCGGTTGAGTTCACGCCGCGCAACGTGCTGAAGCGCGTGCTTGCCGCCTACGACAAGCGCGGACTGAAGCCGGTGGTGGCGCCCGAGATCGAGTTCTACCTCGTGCGCAAGAATCCCGATCCGGACTATCCGCTGACCCCGCCGGTCGGACGCTCCGGCCGACCGATCGGCGGCGGCGCCGGCTATTCGATCGCCGGCGTCAACGAATTCGACGAACTGATCGACGACATCTACCATTTCTCCGAAAGCCAGGGCCTGGAGATCGACACGCTGATCCACGAGGAAGGCGCTGGCCAACTCGAGATCAATCTGCGCCACGGCGATCCGATCGAGCTCGCCGACCAGGTGTTCATGTTCAAGCGCACCATCCGCGAGGCGGCGCTGAAGCATGATATCTACGCCACCTTCATGGCCAAGCCCATCCAGGGGCAGCCCGGTTCGGCCATGCATATCCACCAGTCGATCATCGACAAGAAGACCGGCAGGAATGTCTTTTCTGCCGACGACGGCTCGGAAACCGAAGCCTTCTTCCATTTCGTCGGCGGCATGCAGAAACACGTGCCGAACGCGCTGGTGATGCTCGCGCCTTATGTCAACTCCTACCGCCGGCTGACGCAGTCGGCTTCGGCACCGGTCAACAACAAATGGGGCTACGACAACCGCACGGTCGCGTTCCGTGTTCCGCGCTCCGACCCGGCAGCCAGACGCGTCGAAAACCGCATCCCCTCCTCCGACGCCAATCCCTATCTGGCGCTGGCCGCATCGCTCGCCTGCGGGCTGATCGGCATGACCAACAAGATCAAGGCCGAACCGCCGGTTCTCACCACCGCCAACGAGGACGAGATCGACCTGCCGCGCAGCCTGCTCGAAGCCGTCGACCTGTTCGAAGCCGACGAAGAACTCTGCGCGCTGCTCGGCAAGTCGTTCGCCGCGACTTATGCCGCGATCAAGCGGGCGGAGTTCGAGACCTTCATGGAAGTGATCAGCCCGTGGGAGCGGGAATATCTGCTGCTAAATGTCTGATAGGGGAGTAGGGCAGTAGGGGGCAGTAGGGCAAGGATGACGGACAAGATTGCATCGTACAGGGATCTGATCGTTTGGCAGCAAGCTATGGACCTGACGGTTGCAATCTACGAAGTGACAAGAGCCTGGCCGAAGGACGAGCTCTACGGGCTGACGGGTCAGGTGCGTCGGGCTGCAACCTCGGTGCCAGCGAACATAGCCGAGGGTTACGGTCGGGAGAGCCGAGCTTCCTACCAGCAATTTCTCAGGATCGCCCAAGGGTCACTCAAAGAGTTGGAGACGCACCTTCTAATCGCACAGCGGGTTGGAATTACCTCTCGCGAGGCGATCGAGTCATTGATGCTCCACAGCGAGAGCGTAAGGAAGCTCCTGCGGCTGCTGATCCGCAAACTGTCGACTGAATAGACCCTACTGCCCTACTGCCCTACTGCCCTACTGCCCTACTGCCCTACTGCCCTACTG
>NZ_SUHQ01000041.1:22781-41253 GCF_004962245.1 Mesorhizobium sp.
TGCCCTACTGCCCTACTGCCCTACTGCCCTACTGCCCTACTGCCCTACTGCCCTACTGCCCTACTCCCCTACTCCCCTAACCCCGTCGCTCATCATGCCCTACCAATCCCCGATCTCCCCCGGCCGCTCCTGGTATGAGGACACCGCCGGCGCACGGCCCGAATACCCGGCGCTCGACGGCGACCGGACATGCGACGTCGTCATCGTCGGCGGCGGCTTCACCGGCCTGTCGGCGGCGGCGCACCTTGCCAAGGCGGGCAGCAATGTCGTGCTGATCGAGGCGCATCGTTTCGGCGACGGCGCATCGGGCCGCAATGGCGGCCAGCTCGGCACCGGCCAGCGCGCCTGGGCCGAGGAACTGGAAGCGGAATACGGCTTTTCCCGTGCCAAGACGCTGTTCGACCTCGCCGAAGAGGCCAAGGCGCATCTCCTCGAGTTCGCCGCCGCCAACAAGATCGAGATCGACTACATGCCCGGCCAGCTGTCGTTGGCGCACAAGCAGCGCTATGTCGACGACTACAAGGCGCATGCCGAGATCATGGCGAACCGCTTCGGCTATCCGCACATCACCTTCATGGACGCGAAGGAGGCGGCGGAGCGGCTGGGCTCGACGCGCTACTTCGGCGGTACCCGCGATACCGGCACCGGGCACATCCATCCGCTGAAGCTGGTGATCGGCACGGCAAAGGTGGCGGCGCAGGCGGGCGCGCAGCTGTTCGAGCAGACGCCGGCGACCGGCATCGCGTCCCTTGGCGGCAAAGTGAAGGTTACGACGCCGAAAGGCACGATATCAGCCGAGAAATGCCTGATCGGCGTCAACGCCCATGGCGGCACGCTCGAGCCGGTGAGTGCCGCGCACATCATGCCGATCGGCTCCTTCATCGGCGCGACAGTGCCGCTGGGAGCTGACACAAAAGTGCTGCCGGGCGGTGAGGCGGTCGATGATTCCCGCTTCGTCGTGCGCTACTTCCGCAAATCGGCGGATGGGCGGCTGCTGTTCGGCGGGCGCGAGATCTATGCCGTCAATGATCCGAAGGACATCCATATCCATATCCGCCGGCAGATCGCCGAGCTTTACCCTGACCTCAGGGATGTCGAGATCTCCCATGGCTGGGGCGGTTATGTCGGCATCACGATGCCGAGAAAGCCATTCGTGCGCGAAGTGATGCCCAATGTCATCTCGATCGGCGGCTATTCCGGCCACGGCGTCCTCCTGTCGAACCTTTTCGGCAAGCTCTATGCCGAAACCGTTGCCGGTAACCGGGATCGGCTGAGACTGATCGAGGATCTGAAAATCCCGGCCTTTCCCGGTGGCCGACGTTTCCGCGCGCCTCTGCTCTTTCTCGCGCTCAACTGGTATGCCTTGAGGGATCGGATATAACCACAGATTGCGGAATCCTTCGCAAGAGTGCAGAATCCCCTGCAAGGGCGCAGTGATGCCACATTCGCCGGCAAAAGATGAAGGCTGTGGGCAGTTGAACGGGGGAATTTTGCGGGCCTGCCCGCTTTTGGTTTTGGGACCGATCGAACGCCGGTCTTCCGGCACTGGTCGAATGTCGACCCGCAAATGGAGGTTGCAAGAGTGAGAGAGCCCTTCAGTTTCGGCGTGCCGGAACGACGGCGCTTTGCGATGCAGTTTGGCTACGACATGCGGCCAAGGTTCTGGCAGAAAGTCCGGTCGAACTTGCATCTGGTCATCGCCGCGCTTGGCACAGCAGCGCTGCTTGGCGTTGCCGCGGTGGCGCTGTGGCTGGCATTGCCGGCCAACGAGAGACAGGCAGTCGCAAGTTCCGAGCAGGCGGTTCCAAGCGTTCCAGTAAAGACAACGGAGATCGTGCCAGCCGCTGCCTCGGGGATCGCCGCGGTGCAGCAGGCCACTGATAAGACCGACGTGGTTTCGACGGCGGCGATTGCGGCGGAGGCCGAGATATCGGCGCTGGCGCCCAATGATCCCCGCTGGACAGGATCAGGATCGAAGACCAAGTCCGGCCGGATGGCAGGCCGGGCCGAACAAGCGGCAGATAAGCCGTCCATGGCGGCGTTCGCCGATCCGGCAGCGAAAAACAAAGCCGCAGCATTGTTTGCCAAAGTCGCTGCTCCTGGCAAAACGGCGACTGACGATGCGCAAACCGCCGCCATTCCCACCCCGAAGCCGCAATTGCCGGCAGCAACGCAGGCCGATGGCAGCCAGGCGAAAGTCGAGGCCAAGGACGTGAGCGCAGCAGACACCGGACGCATCCTCAGAGCCGTCACCATGCGCACCGGACCGAAGAAGAATGCGGCCGCCATAGTCACCGTTCCCGCCAAGACCCCGGTTCAGGTGATGGGCTGCAAGAAATGGTGCCAGATCATCTACAACGGCAAACGCGGCTGGATCTACAAGAGCTTTATCAAGACCGGTGCCTAGGGCAGGCGATCCCCTGGGGCAGGCGATCCTTTGACGTCGCACCAAGACTCAGATGGGTTCCGTGCCAGCGCCAAGCAGGCGCCGAAAGTGCTGCCATCGTCTGGCACGCCTGCGTCCCCTGACATGGTTGCGATGCTCTTCGAACGGGACTTCGAACAGACCGCACATGACGCACCCTTCCCGCTTACCGCAGACGGGAACCCAGCACTTGACGTCATGCTTCCAGGCCAGCGCGATCCGTTCGAGATGAAGATTGGATGAGCTCTTGAGCAGGATCAGCTCGCCGGCCACGGCCGTCCGCTCGATATGGTCGGAGACCTCCCTGGGCGTACGCAACTCATGAAAGCGGCCGGCGTCACGATCGTCTTGCCCGGCTCCCGAGCGGTGCGCATTGTCACCGACATAAATGACCTGATCGGCAATTTCACGGGCGGTCTTGTAGGCGTAATGGTACTTTCTGGTCGAGCCTGCATAGTCTGAAATCTGTCCCAGAACGATGCGCTTTCGTTCGACGGTGGCCCTGGCCATCATGTCGAAGGCAAGATGGATCGAATGCCAGGGCGCCTTGGCGGCGTCGAGGATGAATTGCGGGCCGCTGTCGACGACAAACACCTCGCATCGATTTGCCAGTGGCTGGAGTGTCGCCACCCTGGCCGCCACTTTTTCCTGGGGAACGCCGAGTTCAAGTGCTGCAGCAACGGCAGCGGCGGTCGGCAGCCAGAAATGTTCGGCCGGGAACGGCGTTCTGAGCTCAATGACGCCGCCGCGCCAGTGGATCGAAAACGTCAGCCTGTCGGGATAGGCGGCGTGGATGTCGGTCACACGGTAATCTGCCCATTCCGACCTGCCAAAGGTGGCGACGCGGTGCTGGGTGGGGGAAGCCATGGCGATGACATGGGGGTCATCCGCGTTGAGGACAGCGAGGCCGCCCGGCCGCAGCGCATCGATCAACATGCGCTTTTCCCGAGCGACATTCTCCAACGTCCTGAAGGCTGTAAAATGTTCGAGGCGAACCATGGTGACTACAGCCACGTGCGGCCGCAGCATATCCCCCATCGGCTTGACCGTATCGGTTCCACTGGCTCCAGCTTCAAAGACGACGTAGTCGATCCCGGTAAGAGCGCGCTTTGACAACATGTTGACCAGCGCCCTGATCGAATTGGCGAGGACCTGGGTATGCACCGAGCCGTGGCCGGCCAGAATGTGCCCAAGCAGTTCGGTCACCGTCGACTTGCCGGAACTTCCGGTTATGCCGATGAAGGTCGCCTTGCTTTTGGTTCGGGCGCGTCTTGCCTTGTAAACCTTGAGACGTTGCACCAGATCTTTGCGAATTTTCCGCAATTTTGCGTTCATCGCACCACCGCCCCCAAAGCCCACAAGCGACTTATGGCTTGCGATGAACGGCCAAGTCAAACTTGAAACCCGACATAGCCGGGCGGTTCAGATGCAACGTCCGCCGTCGACCTCCAGCGCCACGCCAGTGATGAAAGCCGCCTCGTCCGAAGCGAGCCAGAGCGCCGCGTTGGCTATGTCGAGCGGCGTCGAAAGCCGGCCAAGCGGGATCGACGCGCGGAATTTCTCGCGAATTTCGGGTGTGTCGGCGCCCATGAATTTTTCCAGCATGCCGGTCTCGCCGGCGACCGGACACAGGCAGTTGACGCGGATGTTCTTCGGCGCGAGCTCCACCGCCATCGACTTGGTCGCGGTGATCGCCCAGCCCTTAGAGGCGTTGTACCAGGTGAGGCCGGGCCGCGGCCTGATGCCGGCGGTCGACGCCGTGGTGAGGATGACGCCGCCGCCTTGCCGGTCCATAATCGGCACGACTGCCAGCGCGGCGTGGTAGATCGCCTTCATGTTGACGGCGGCGATCAGGTCGAAGGTCGTTTCGTCGACCTCGAGCATGTCGCCGTTGCGATGGGTGTAGCCGGCATTGTTGACCATGATGTCGATGCGGCCGAAGGCGCTCGTTGTGGCATGGACCATTTCGTCGAATTCGGAGCGCAACGAGACATCAGTCTGGGTCCAGATCGCCGCCTTGCCGATCTCGCTGGCCACACGTTCGGCGCCCTTGGCGTTAAGGTCGGCGACAACGATCCTCGCGCCCTCCTCGGCAAAGCGCTTGGCCATGCCCTCGCCGAAGCCCGACCCGGCGCCGGTGATGATGGCGACCTTGTTTTCCAGGCGCATGCGTTTCTCGCTCATGATTGAAGACAACCGTTCCGGCAGCCGCCGGTCATGGCCGTCGAAAGACCGATCTCCACTCTCGATTCTCCTTTGGCTTTCGCTTAGATCCCACTCTATGCTGCACTTGCGAAGCCTCCTGGAGCCCTCGCTCGCCGACAAGCCTCCGGGTTGCGCCAGTGTCAAGAGCACATTTCAGGCTCAATCGGTAAAGGTCGATTGGCCTCGGGGTGTGACACCGTTGGCACTGGAAAATTTAAATCGATTAGAATATATCAGCCGCGTTACAGCGACCGGCGTCAAAGCGGATAGACCATGACCAGCCAGATCATTCCCGTCGACCCTTTCGACTTCATCATTTTCGGCGGTACCGGCGATCTGTCGGAACGCAAGCTCTTGCCGTCGCTCTATCATCGCCAGCGCGACCATCAGTTTTCCGAACCGACGCGCATCATCGGCACCTCGCGCTCGAAAATGACCGACGAGGAATTCCAGGCTTTCGCGAAGCAGGCGATTTCCGACCATGTGAAGCCGGCCGACATCGACGCCAAGGAACTGACGACGTTCCTTGCCCGCCTTTCCTACGTCTCGGCCGACGCGACCAGCGGCGCAGGCTTCGACAAATTGAAGGAGGCGATCGGCGACAGCGAGTGCATCCGTGCCTTCTACCTGGCGGTGGCGCCGGCGCTGTTCGGCGACATCTCGCACAAGCTGAAGGAGCACAGGCTGATCACGCCGAATTCGCGCATCGTGCTGGAAAAGCCGATCGGGCGCGATCTCGCCTCGGCGCGCGCGCTCAACGATCTGGTCGGCGACGATTTCCATGAAAGCCAGATCTTCCGCATCGACCACTATCTCGGCAAGGAGACGGTGCAGAACCTGATGGCGCTGCGCTTTGCCAATGCGCTCTACGAACCGCTGTGGAATTCCGCCAATGTCGACCATGTACAGATCACCGTGGCCGAAACGGTCGGTCTCGAGGACCGCGTCACCTACTACGACAAGGCCGGCGCGCTGCGCGACATGGTGCAGAACCACATGCTGCAGCTTCTCTGCCTCGTCGCCATGGAGGCGCCGTCGTCGATGGACGCCGATGCCGTGCGCGACGAAAAGCTGAAGGTGCTGCGGGCGCTCACGCGCATCAACGGCAATGGCGCGCCGAAGCAGACGGTGCGCGGCCAGTACCGTGCCGGCGCCTCGGCGGGCGGGCCGGTGAAAGGCTATGTCGAGGAACTCGGCAAGGACAGCAACACCGAGACCTTCGTCGCGATCAAGGCCGAGATCGGCAACTGGCGCTGGTCGGGCGTGCCGTTCTACCTCAGGACCGGCAAGCGGCTGGCGACCCGCGTTTCGGAAATCGTCATCGAATTCAAACCGATCCCGCATTCGATCTTCGGCGACAGCGCCGGGCCAATCTTCGCCAACCAGCTGGTCATCAGGCTGCAGCCCAACGAAGGCGTCAAGCAGTTCATCATGATCAAGGATCCGGGGCCTGGCGGCATGCGGCTGCGCCAGATCCCGCTCGACATGAGCTTCGCGCAATCCTTCGACGGTCGCGCGCCCGATGCCTATGAGCGGCTGATCATGGATGTCATCCGTGGCAACCAGACCCTGTTCATGCGCCGCGACGAGGTCGAGGCGGCATGGCAATGGATCGACCCGATCCAGGACGCATGGGAAAGCGCAAGGCAAGAGGCGCAGGGCTATACGGCCGGCACATGGGGGCCCTCGGCCTCGATTGCGCTGATCGAACGCGACGGGCGGACATGGCACGAGAGCAATTGAACGGCGCCGCCTACAACTGGCACGCATTCGCCGAACGCCAGGACTTGGCGGCAGCACTTGCCGGCCACGTCGCAGGCCGCCTGACCGATGCAATCGCCGAGCGCGGCACAGGGCTGCTCGCTGTTTCCGGCGGCACGACGCCGGCGAGATTCTTCGCATCGCTTTCGAACATCCCGATCGCCTGGAACAAGGTCACGGTGACGCTGGTCGACGAGCGCTGCGTGCCGGCCTCCTCTGCGCGCTCCAACGCCGGGCTGGTCGCCGTCAATCTTTTGCAGAACGCGGCCGCAGCCGCACGTTTCGTGCCGCTCTACCAAGAGGCGGCAAGCATCGAGGATGCGTCGGAGACCGATAGCAGGATGTTGCGGTCGCTGCCCTGGCCTCTCGATGTGGTCGTGCTTGGCATGGGAACCGATGGCCATACCGCCTCGTTCTTTCCGGATGCCGATAATCTCGAGGAACTGCTCGACCCGTCCTCGGAAATGGTCGTGCTTCCGGTTCACGCGACAAGCGCCGGCGAGCCGCGCCTGACGCTGTCGCTGGCGCGGATCGTCGAAGCCGGCTTCGTCGCACTGCACATCGAGGGCGAAGACAAGCGCAAGGCATTCGAAAGCGCGATGGGAGCGGGAACGCAAAAGCCCATTCGCGCCGTGTTCGACGCAGCTGAGAAGCCCGTAGAGGTTTTCTGGGCACCCTGATTTCAACTTGCCGAGGGTTCCGGCAGACAGCCGTCAGGTGCTCCCGGGACCTCGCTCGAAAGGACCGACGCCATGACTGCGAGACGCGACATCGAAGCCATCACCGAGCGTATCCGCCAACGCTCCAGACCTGGGCGCGAGGCCTATCTGGGCCGCATCGCCGAGGCCTCGAGCCGTACCGCCAACCGGGCCGTGCTTTCCTGTGGCAATCTCGCCCATGGCTTTGCCGTCTGCAGCCCTTCGGAGAAGGCGGCGCTCGGCGGCGATCGGGTGCCGAACCTCGGCATCATCACCTCCTATAACGACATGCTGTCGGCGCATCAGCCTTTCGAGACGTTTCCGGCACTGATCAAGGATGCGGCGCGCGAGGCCGGCGGCATTGCCCAGGTCGCCGGCGGCGTGCCGGCGATGTGCGACGGCGTCACGCAGGGCCAGCCCGGCATGGAGCTGTCGCTGTTCTCGCGCGACGTGATCGCCATGGCCGCGGCGATCGGCCTGTCGCACAACATGTTCGACGCGGCCGTCTATCTCGGCGTCTGCGACAAGATCGTGCCGGGACTGGTGATCGCCGCACTCACCTTCGGCCATCTGCCGGCGGTGTTCATCCCGGCCGGGCCGATGACGACGGGCCTGCCCAACGACGAGAAGGCCAAGGTCCGCCAGCTCTATGCCGAAGGCAAGGCAGGAAGAGCCGAACTGCTCGAGGCCGAGTCCAAATCCTATCACGGTCCGGGAACCTGCACCTTCTACGGCACGGCGAACTCCAACCAGATGCTGATGGAGATCATGGGCCTACACATGCCCGGGGCCTCCTTCGTCAACCCCGGCACGCCGCTGCGCGACGCGCTGACCAGGGAAGCGACGAAGCGGGCGCTGGCGATCACCGCGCTCGGCAACGCCTACACGCCGGTCGGCCGGATGATCGACGAGCGCTCGATCGTCAACGGCATCGTCGGCCTGCACGCCACCGGCGGATCGACCAATCACACCATCCATCTGATCGCCATGGCGGCGGCGGCCGGCATCGCCATTACCTGGCAGGATATTTCGGACCTTTCCGAAGCCGTACCGCTGCTGGCGCGGGTCTATCCGAACGGCCTTGCCGACGTGAACCATTTTCACGCGGCCGGCGGGCTGGGTTTCCTGATCCGCGAACTGCTCGACGAGGGCATCCTGCACGAGGACGTCCAGACGGTATGGGGCGAGGGACTGCGGCCTTATGCGGTCGAAGCCAAGCTCGGCGCCGATGGCGGCGTCGTGCGCGAAGCCTCGCCGCGCGAAAGCGGCGACGAGAAGGTGCTGGCGCCGTTCAAGAAGGCGTTCCAGCCGACAGGCGGGCTGAAAATGCTTTCAGGCAATCTCGGCCACGCCGTCATCAAGACATCGGCGGTGAAACCGGAACGGCGCATCATCGAGGCGCCGGCAAAGGTGTTCGACAGCCAGCAAGGGCTGAACGAGGCGTTCAAGGCCGGTTCGCTGACGGGCGATTTCATCGCCGTCATCCGCTTTCAAGGCCCCAAGGCCAACGGCATGCCCGAGCTGCACAAGCTGACCACCGTGCTCGGCGTCCTGCAGGATCGCGGCCAGCATGTCGCGCTGGTCACCGACGGACGCATGTCGGGCGCTTCTGGCAAGGTGCCGGCGGCGATCCATGTGACGCCGGAGGCGATCGAGGACGGGCCGATCGCCAGAATCCATGACGGCGACATCATCAGGCTCGATGCCGAGGCCGGAACGCTGCAAGTGCTGGTGCCGGCAGGTGATTTCGCGCTGCGCCGGGCAGCGGACGCCGATCTCATCGGCAATGAATTCGGCTTCGGCCGGGAGCTTTTCGCTGGATTCCGGCAAATGGTGGGCCGCGCCGACCATGGCGCCAGCGCCTTCGGAAACGACGTGGTGGAATTGGCACTGCAGTGAAAAAGGGCGGCGCTGGCTGTCGATTGCCACGCGATTTTGCCTTTTTGGTCACTATGTTACCTTTGAGTCATTATTGGCCTATCACTCGTGACCGGTCATTCGTAGCCGATGCAGCGGGGAGCGGGATCGAGCGCTTCTGCGTCTTCCAGAAACGGCAAAGTCCGACCCCTAAGCGGAAGCGCGTTCGCCCCCCCGGGCCGAATTCACGCCCATGACCCGTTGCTGTCATTGGCGTCCGATAAGATGAATGGCTCGATTGAGCCCACCGCCCTTTCCGGCCATTGCGGCATTTGCGATGATGCAGCGATTAGGAGGAAAGCAGCTTGGAACACTCACCCCAGATCGGAGACCGCCTCGCCGATAAATCGGCACCGCCGGATGACGCGATGATCCGCGACTGGATCGGGCCGGAGGCGTTCGAGCACTGGACCGCGCTGCGAGACTGGATCGAAGCTTCATACCCCGGCGTATTCGCCCCTGACTGGATTTATGGCGGCAAGAAGCACGGCTGGTCGCTGCGCTATAAGAAATCCAAGGCTTTCTGCACGTTTCTTCCTGAATACCGGGCGTTCTCTGCCGTGGTCGTGTTGGGAGCGGCAGAGAGGCAAAAAGCCGGAGCGCAGCGAGACAAATTGAGTCCTCGCCTCATGGCGCTCTATGACGAGGCCGAAACGTATCACGATGGCAAATGGCTGAAGATCGGGATTTCCTCCGCAGAGGAACGGCAAGACGTGACAGAGCTACTGGCGCTCAAACGCCCGCGCCGCGCAATTGCCTGAGGCCCTAACGGCAGGTTCGTCCGCTACCTGATCGTTCCGATCGGATCGACGAGACTGACCGGCCTGGTTTCCGCCGCGAGCAATCGACACTGGCGTCGAATTACGTCCTTATTGGACCGTCAGTTCGGCGCGCTCGCCGGCCTTGATCGTCACCGTGCCCTCTTTGGAGCTGTTGTCCGACTTCTCCGAGACGACCACGTAGTCGCCGGCCGGCAGCGCCGCCTGATACTTCTCGTCATAGGCGTAACCGAGCGATTTGCGGTTGCCGTTGAGGTCCTTCTTCGGATTGAAAATCTCGATCTTCGAGGCGCCTGGCGCGGTGACCGCCAGCACGCCGGCGTTCAAGGCGACTTTCACATCCTGATGTTCGCCGACCTTGACGCTGAACGGCTGCTCGACAACGGCAAGGTCGACCTCGGCAATCAACACATAGTCGTCGGGCGGCAGATCAAACTTGCTGTCGGGGCCATAGGCATAGGTCACCTCTTGCCTCGTTCCGTCGATCTTCTTCCTTGCCTTGAATACCTTGAAGCCGATGCCCGAACCGTCGGCCTTGTCGCCGCCGGCAGTATAATAGGCGTTGGCAATGACATGTCCGACGCCGACGATGATATCCTTGTCGATGATCCTGCCAGCAGCGAGCTGGATGGTTTCGGTGACCTCGCCCTTCCCGATCTTGACTGTCACTTTCTGGTCGCCGGCCGGCAACACGACTTTCGTGTCGCCATAGTAGGTCGCGGGCATATCGACGCCCGGATAGGCGATCACGACAGCCGCGCCATCGGCCACATCCGCTCCCTCACTTGGCCTGGGATGAAGGATGAGCGTGCCGGCATTCAGGATGAAGAGGGAGTTGTAGACCTGGCCCGCCTCGACCTCGGTCTTCTGTTCGGTCCTGGCCTCGCCATAGCCCGCAACGACGATATAGTCGCCCGGCTCCAGATTGCCCTCGTAGGCGCCGTACTCGGTGGTGACGTAATCGCCGCGCGTGCCGTCGGACCTTGCCTTGTAGATCTCCCAGGAATTGCCGTCGGTGATGGGATCGCCGCCCTCGGCTAGCACCACGGCCGGCACGAAGTTGAACTCCGGCTTTTCCGGCTCGGGAGCCGGCGGCGGCGCCGGCGCTGGTTCGGGCACCGGTGCGGCGGCAATGGTTTCGGCCAGCGCGTCCTGCAGTGCTTGCTCGTCGGAGGCCTGGATGTATTTGCCGCCGGTGTTGTCGGCGAGGCAGGCGACCTGCTTGCCCTCGTCCGCGGTCAGGCCGAAGCCAACGACGTCCACGGTAAAGTCGACGCCGGCAGCCTTCAGTTCCTTGCCGAGCGCGCACGGATCGCCATTGCACGTCTCAAGCCCATCGGTGATGAGGATGACGGTTGCCTTGTCCTCGGTGTATTTCAGCGCCTCGGCCGCTTGCTCGACGGCTGATGTCAGCGGCGTCTTGCCAAGGAATTTCAGGCTGTCGGCGGCAGCGGAAACGGCACTTGCCGAGCCGGCCTGGGGCGGCACGATGAGCTCGATATCCTCGCAACTGCCCTTCTCGCGATGGCCATAGGCCATGAAGCCGATTTCCCTGTCGGCAGGGACCGACTGCAGCACCGTTCGCAACGATTCGCGGGCGATTTCGAGCTTGGGCTTGCCGTCGATCTGCGCCCACATGGAACCGGAGGCATCGAGAATGACGATGACACGGTCGGCGGCAAGGCCGAGCGTCGTCATCCATAACAGGAGCATCGCGGCAGCGACGCTCCGTGCAAGTCCCGCCATGAAAATCTTCCCCTCGTCAGTCACCGCCAGTCCGGGGAAGCTATTTGACGCAGGGGCAGGACACAAGCCCGGATGCCGGGCGTGGGAGGGTCGACCACAAGATCGAGCCAGACCGACTCGACTGGGCCACTCGACCGGCCGACTCAATATGTCGTGCGCCGCTCTTCGGAAGGCGGCCGGCCGAATTGCAGCCGGTAGCTCTGGGCAAAATAGGAGTGTGAGGTGAAGCCTGTGGCGATCGCCACATCGAGGATCGGCATGTTGGTCTGGCGCAGCAATTCGCGCGCCCGCTCGAGCCTGAGCCGCATGTAATAGCGGCCGGGCGTGACGCTGAGGTGGCGCAGGAACAGGCGCTCGACCTGGCGCACCGACAGACCGGCCGACTTGGCGAGTTGCACCGCCGACAGCGGCTCGTCGAGATGATCGGCCATCAGCTCGACGGTGCGCCGCAGCTTCTCCGACTTGCCGGTCAGGTCGCGTTCCGGCCCGACACGCTGGCGATCTCCGGCGGAACGGATGCGCTCGTGCTGGAACTGGTTGGCGACGCCGTTGGCGAGGCTCGAGCCGAAATCGCTGCGCACGATCTCCAGCATCAGGTCGATCGAGGTGGTGCCGCCGGCGCAGGTGTAGCGCTTGCGGTCGATCTCGAAGACGTTGCCGGTGCAGTTGATGTCGGGAAACCGCTCGACGAAGCCGGCGCGATTTTCCCAGTGGATGGTGCAGCGATAGCCGTCGAGCTGGCCTGCCTCGGCGAGCAGATAGGAGCCGACCGACAGCGCGCCGAGCGCGTTGCCGCGCCGGCCCCAGCTGCGCAGCGCCGCCAGCACCTTGCTCTTGCCCGGGAATTCGGTCGTCAGCCCGACCGAGACGAAAAGGATGTCGACCGGCGGCAGATCGGCGACAGCGTAGTCGACCTTGAGTGGCAGGCCGTTGGAGGCCATGACGGCATCGCCGTCGGCCGACACTGTCGTCCAGCCATAGAAGTCGTGGCCGAGCAGCCGATTCGCCGACCGGAACGTATCGATCGCGGCGGCCAGCGAGAACATGGAAAACTTGTCCACCAGCAGGAACCCAAACTGCCGGCCGCCCTGAACGGGATCGTTCATGACCGGCCGCTCTGAGGGAACAGTGAGGTTCGGCAAAACTGCGGCTTTCCAGGTTCAGAAGGACGGCCGTTTCAATCCGGCCGCGAGATAGGCGGAAGCTAGCGTGTTGGCCATCAGCATGGCAATGGTCATCGGCCCGACACCGCCAGGCACCGGCGTGATGGCGCCGGCCGTCGTCGCCGCTTCCGCATAAGCGACGTCACCGACGAGGCGGGTCTTGCCTTCGCCTCTTTCGGGCGCCGCGATGCGGTTGATGCCGACGTCGATGACGGTGGCGCCCGGCTTGATCCAGTCGCCCCTGACCATTTCAGGTCGCCCGACAGCGGCAACGAGAATGTCGGCGGTGCGCGCCAGCGCGGCCAGGTCCTTCGTGCGGCTGTGCGCGATGGTGACGGTGCAGTTGGCGGCAAGCAGAAGATTGGCCATCGGCTTGCCGACAATGTTGGAGCGGCCGACGACCACCGCATTGAGGCCGGAAAGATCCTTGCCGCGCACGCGCTCGATCAGCAGCATCGAGCCGGCCGGCGTGCAAGGCACGAAGGCCGTCTCCAGTTCGCCGGTGCCGAGCTTGCCGACATTGATGAAGTGGAAGCCGTCGACGTCCTTTTGCGGCGCGATCGCCTGGATGATCTTGCCCGCATCGATATGGCCAGGCAGCGGAAGCTGCACCAGGATGCCGTTGATGGCCGGGTCGGCATTGAGTTCGCCGATGATATCAAGCAGTTCCTGTTCGGAGGTCCCGGCGGACAGCGTGTGCTGGACCGAATGAAAGCCGCATTCCTTGGCGGTGCGGGATTTGGAAGCGACATAGACCTGGCTCGCCGGATCCTCGCCGACGATGACCACCGCGAGACCAGGCTTCAGCGCGCCCTTTTCCAACAGTTCGGCCGTCAAGGCCTTGACCCGCCGCACCACGTCTTCGGCGACGTTTTTTCCGTCAATCACTTCGGCCATGAATCACCCTCAACACCGTTCCCTCCAAAGAGCGTCGCGTCTGAAAGGATCGATGCGGCGCGCATTGGAGCTTTATCCCAGACATGTCGTCGTCCCAACCACCGCCCACCCTCGGTCAGACCGGGAGTAGGCTTTTGGATGACACATCAAGCGCGGCATTTTCACGAAAATTCGACCGGGCAATCCCGTCAGAGCGCCGTCTCATGCCGTTAACTCGAAACCGATGGCTTTTATTCTGTTCGGCTGCTCTATCCCGGGTTCAGAAATAGCGGCGCGATCGGCTTTCGGTGAGTTCGCGAACCGCTTCGCGGAATTCGCGCAGGCTGGCCCGGATTTCCTCGATCGAGGTTTTTTGTTCAGCGGCTTCCGAAGCCCGATTTGCATCGGCCGACGAGGCCTGAGGATGGGCCGGCTGCTGCTGCGGATAAGGCACTTGTCCGGCATAGGACGCCATCGCTGGCGGATAGGGGTAGTCGGCTGGCGACGGCATCTGCCAGGGATAGCCCAGCGGCGGTTGCGCATAGGGGTGCGCCTGCATATGCGAAGCCGGATACATCGCCTGTTGCGGACCATAGGCGCCTTGCCGAACTTGCGGCTGCTTGTAGCCGGCAGGCACTGGCCGACGCGGCGCGAGGGGAGACGACGACTCGGGGTAGGCCGGATCCCGCTTCGCGCGTTCGGCGGTTGCCGGTGAGCCACTGGCCGGTGAGCCCGTGGAACGCGTGCCGGCAGAGTCTTCCCGGGCCTTGCGCGGCATGATCCTGCCCGCGGCCGAGAGCAGCGTGCCGAACGGCCCTGAACGCCTGGTCGCCTCGACCGGCGGAACGGGCGGCGGCGACGCCTGGTATGCCTTGTCTTCAATGGGCGTCCGGCGCTCGTCCGTCCTGCGGCGCGAGCGCGAATTGGCGGTCTCACGCAGGCTCTCATAGGCGCCGCGCATGCCGCCGAGGCCGACACCGGAGGCCAGGCCAGCCAACAGCCCGACGAGCATTATCACGGCGCGCGACGGTCCGTTCGGCTCGAGCGGAGCGAAGGCCTTGGAAATGACGTTGATGTTGGCCGTGTTGATGTCCTTCTGCTCGCCGGTCTCTTTGGAGCGCAGAAGGTATTGTTCGTAGACGGAGCGCTTGGCAGTGGCGTCGCGCTCCAGTTCGCGCAGGGTGACCAGGTCGCTGTTGACGTCGCCGCTGCGAACCTTCAATTGCGCCAGGCGGGAGGCCAGATCCTGTTCGAGCTGCACGGCACGCTTCAGGTCGACCTGCAGGGACGAGGCGATGCGGCGCAGTTCCGCGGCGATGCGCTCGCGCGACCCAGCAAGCTGGGCATTGAGCGCCTGAAGCTCGGGATGGCGTGGCCCGAACCGGATCGCGGCGCGATCGGCCTCCTGCTTGAGCGTCGCATATTGCGATTGCAATTCGCTCATGGTGTTGGAGTTGATCTCCTCCGGCAAGGTGCCGCTCAGAACCGAATTGACGTCGATCGAGCGCGCCGACGCCGCGCGGGCGTTAAGTTCCAGCGTGCGCGCACGGGCGATGGCAAGCTGCTGGTTGAGCTTGAGCATCTCATCGTCGCTGATCAGATGGCCTTGCGCGTCGACGAGGTCATGCGTGGCCCTGAAATCCTCGACCTTTCGCTCGGCCGCTTCCACGCCCTTGCGCAATTCGTCGAGCCTGGCCGTCAGCTCGTTGGTCGCGCGGCCAGCGGTGTCGGACTGGATCTGACCGAAGGTCTGCAGGAAAACGTCCGTCATCGTATTGGCGATGAGAGCCGACTTCTCGCCATTTTGCGTGGTGGCGCTGACGGAGATGACGAAGGTCTTGCCGCCGCGCTCGACCGAAAGGCTCTCGGCCAGATTGCCGACGGCCAGCGCACGGCGGCGGTCCTCATCGGCGCCCGTCCCATCATTGCGCGACAGGACCGACCGGATAAACTCCATGACGCCCAGGCCACTGGTACCTTGCCCGTTGAACTCCGGATCGTTGGCGAGATTGAGCTTGTCCACGACCTTGTTGAGAACGGTGCCGGAGGTCAGCACCCGAACCTGGTTTTCGACGATGGCCAGTGTGGCGTCGGACGCAACCACCGATTGGGTGAGATCGCGGTCGGTGAGCTTCAGGTCGCGCGGATCGACGATCAGTTCCGCGGTGGCTTCATATTTCTTCGGCGTCGACAGCGCGATCGCGACGCCAAGCGCGGTGCCCAGTATCGTCATCGTGACGATCAGCAGTTTCGAACGGGCAATGCCGCGGACGACCTGCATCGGATCGATCAACGGCTTCCATTCCTGTCCGTCGTCATCCTCACGGGAAGACCGTTGCTCGTCACGGCCATATCCAGGTTCGAACGCCGAGTAGCGGGGATCGAACGTAGCGTATCGGGGATCGGACGCGGCGTATCGAGGGTCGAACGCGGCGTCTCGAGGATCGGCATCGGAACGGCGGTCCTGGGAAAAACCGGCAGCAACCGGCTCCTCCCGCGGCCTGGCGTCAGCATAGCCCGCTTCAACGGCCTCATCCGCCTCAAGCGGCATCCGGGCGGCCGAAGCGGAGGCATGTTCCGGCTGAGACTGGCTTGTCACGTCGTTTGCCGGGAATTCCGGGGTTACAGTCGGTTCCTGGGTTGCCGAGAATTCTGGGGTTGCCGAGAGTTCCGGGTGCGCTCGCGCCTCGCGGCGCAAGCGCGCGAGACGATGGCGCGTGGCGGCATCCTCGCGCCATGACGGGTTCGCCCGATCGCCGATCGAAACCAGCGATGGTTCAGCTTCTTCTTCGCCGCGTATCGCCTGGCCCAGCGCCAGTAGAGACCGCTCGCGCTTCCAATCTTCACGGTTTTCCCTGTCGGCCATTGTCGTGGAGCTTGCCCTTGGCGGCTTGGACGCGCGGTCAGCCATTCGTTAAACCACGCTAAACAAGCATAGGAAACAAAAGGTTAATTTCCGAGCCCCTGAAGACGCTGTTTCCCTCTTCGGTTGCATGCTTCTGAACGCAACCGAAGCCCTCAGAACCGCGCGTTAAACTTTCCCGCCTATGCTTTCCCCGACACATGACTCAGGCTGGCAACATCCCGCAAAGGCGGCCCCTCGCCCGGATCGGCGCTTTCGTGGCCGAGCGACGGGGGCTGGTTCGCGACTATCTTTCAGCGATCAGCGGCGCGGGCGGGCGGCTGGTGTTTTCGCTCGCCTATTTCATCGCGCTGGCCAACACGCTGTCCATCGCCGAGTTCGGCATGTTCGCCACAACATCGGCGGCCGGCGTGATGCTGTCACGCATCCTCGCCTTCGGCTTCATCTCGGCGCTTTACCGAACCGCCACCATCCGCCCCAATCTGATCGGCACCTTCACGGCCGGCTTCCTGCTGCTTGGCGTGATATCGCTGCCGTTGCTGGCTGCCGCCTCCTACGGCGTCTACCTGATCTTCTTTGCCAGCACCGTGCCGCTGTCGGTCTTTGCGGCGATCGTGTTTGCCGAGGCGCTGTTGTGGCGGCCGGTCGAGGTGGCGCTGATCGTCAACAACGGTCTCGGCAAATTCGGCCGCGCCGCCCTGCTAACGATCATGGCGACGGCCTTGCGGGCGCTCGGGGCCGTTTTGTTCATGTTCGCGGCGCAGCCGAC
This sequence comes from Mesorhizobium sp., assembly GCF_004962245.1. GTDB lineage: Bacteria > Pseudomonadota > Alphaproteobacteria > Rhizobiales > Rhizobiaceae > Mesorhizobium. The sequence goes on from NZ_SUHQ01000041.1 coordinate 39,984, forward strand.
CATAGGCGTCTGGTCCTGGTATTATATCGGCGCCAACGCCGCCTCGCTGCTCATCGCCTTCGGATTTTTCTATCCGCGCCAGAGGCTGCGGCTGCGGCTGGAACTCTACCTGCGGCGGCTTACCGATTCCATCTATGTCGCCGGCGCGGAGGTGCTGTTCTATCTGCAGATGGAATTCGACAAGCTGCTGGTGCTGGCGATCGGCGGACCGCACCTCGCCGGCATCTATGCGATCATCATGCGGCTGGTCGACCTGACCGCGATCCCGATCCGCACCTTCTCGATGATGCTGGTGCAGCGCATGATGCGGGCGCCGGAACTTCTGTCACGTCTTTCGGTCAAGAGCGGCATCGAAGCCGGCGTGTTCCTTGTCTCGACGCTGGCGCTGGCGGCACTCGCCATTGTGCTGCATTTCTTCCCCAACGCGCTGGGCAGGAACGTTGCGGAGGCCGCTCCCCTGGTGGCGCTGGCGATCTGCGTGCCGGGCCTGCGCAACCTGGTCGAATACCAGGCCGAGCTCCTGTTCGCGCGCGGCCAGACGCTGGTGCGGGCGATCAACCTCGCCTTGCTCGCCGGTCTGAAGGCGGTTCTGCTGACCTATGCCCTGACCACGATCCTGGACACGCCCGATCTGGTGCTGTCGCTCAACATCGTCTTCCTGCTGCTCTATCTCGCCTCGGCGCTGCTCACCTATTCGGCAATGCGCAAACCGGCGAAACCGGTCTAGGGTCGAATTCGATCGGGTGGGTGCTGCCAATGGCCGAGACGGGTGGAAAGTTGCCCTTTCGACATGCAATATCGGTGCATGACCGCGTTATCTTTCCGGCACCTGAACCCCTAATTGGAACGCCGAGCCTACTGCTCCTGACGTAACGCTAACCGTCGAGAGCGATACAGTTCAGCTTTCCTTTCTTTTGAACCCATCGACCCACGACACCAGAGAGGGAGAGATCGTAACACTCCGATTCGTTGGCTGTGGAAGTTGGCGGTGGGACGCCTCAGGCGATCACGCGTGGTTTGCGGGTGAAGGCCGTTCCAGCAATCAGGCTCCAAAATGGGGGGAGTTCTACGAGGTGATCGGCGACGGCCGGGCAATCGACGACCTCAATTGGGAGGTTCTATCGCCAGACAGTCCGAAGTCACGACATTTCTTGTTGTATTTTCGAGACGACACCATCGAAGTTATAGCGAGAGATTGGTCGCTCACTCGAAAAATGGGTCGTGTCCCACCGCGTGGTGTAGGTCGGCGATAGCGAAGCCGCTCGCGAGC
>NZ_SUHQ01000042.1 GCF_004962245.1 Mesorhizobium sp.
CATCTCGGCGGCTTGTGCCCCGAGACCAGCGATTGCGGAACCGGCCACCACAGCCACACATGCCAGAATGGTTTGACGTCCGCGCCGTTTCCTCTCTGCTGCGGGAAGCGCCGATGAAACTTTACCCGTAAAAATAAAGGACCTGTTGAGCCGCATTTCATCTCCTCCTCGAGACATGCTCGTAATGCCGCCGCCGGCCTCATTATGACGGGCTACACAGGAAATGAAATTGAACTTCCGTTGCGATCTCGAACCAGCGTCAGGAGCGAGATGTCCGACTGTGGCAGAGGATGCCGCCCGAAAGCTGCTCCTGCTCAAGATCGTTGCCGGGAACCAGCCTCGCTCGAGATGCTGCCTCGGTCAAATCGCTCGCTCGGACTTAGCGTCGAAAATCGAGGCCCGGTTCATGTTGATGTCGATCGGCAGCCTCTCGCCGGGACGGCTGACGTCATGCGCCTGCAGTTCCGCCATCACCGGCGCGCCAGCGAGGCGGAAAGTCGCATAGCTCCGCGAACCGGTCGGCTGCAGCAGGTCGATCGTTGCGTCGTAGCGAAATATGCCCTGCGCAGGTGCCGCTGCGTGTGCGCGCGTCAGATGTTCTGGCCGCAGCCCCAGCAGCACCGCCTGTCCGTCCGCAGCGCCATTCAAGGTCCGGCCGGGCGCGACCGGCAGCAGCGTATCGGCGAGCCGGATGGCGGCAGCGCTGCCGTCCAACTTCAGCGTGCCCGGCAGGAAGCTCATGCGCGGAGAACCGAGAAAGCCGGCGACGAAGGTCGAGGCGGGGCGCTCGAACAGGTCGAGCGGCGCGCCCTGCTGCTCGATCAACCCGTCGCGCATCAGCACGATGCGATCGGCCAGCGTCATCGCCTCGATCTGGTCATGCGTGACGTAGATCATCGTGGTGGCAATGTCCTGGTGAAGGCGCTTGATCTCGCCGCGCATTTCGTCACGAAGCTGCGCGTCGAGATTGGACAGCGGCTCGTCGAACAGGAAGATGCGGGGGTTGCGGACTATAGCGCGGCCGATGGCGACGCGCTGGCGCTGTCCGCCGGACAATTGACGTGGAAAACGCCCGAGCAGCGGGGTGATGCCAAGCATGCGTGCCGCCTCGGCAACGCGTGCCTCCACCTCTGGCTTCGGCATCTTGCGAGCCTTCAGGCCGAAGCCGATGTTCTTCGCCACGCTCATGTGCGGATAGAGGGCATAATCTTGAAAAACCATCGCCACATCGCGGTCGCGCGGTCGGAAATCGTTGACCACTTCGCCGCCAATCTCGATCGTGCCTTCCGAACTCTCCTCTAGCCCTGCGATGGTCCGCAGCAGCGTACTCTTGCCACAGCCGGACGGGCCGACCAGTACGGTGAACTCGCCATCGCGAATGTCGAGGTCTATGCCGCGCACGGCATGGAAGGCGCCGTAGCGCTTGTGCAAGCCGGTGATCCTGACTTCGGCCATGCCGACCCTTTCTATCCGCGAACGGCGCCGAGCGTCAGCCCGCGCACGAGATGTCGTTGAGCAAGTACTCCCAGCGCGATCGACGGCACGAGGGAGACGATGGCAAGGGCTGCCGCCTCGCCATATTGCGCGCCCTGGAAGCCGATGAACGCGCGGAACACCGTTGGCAGCGTGAAAGCAGTGCGGCTGGTCAGGATCAGCGCGAAGAAGAACTCCGTCCAGCAGGCGATGAAGGCGAAGACGGCCGCGGCGACGATGCCGGGCGCGGCGAGCGGCACTGCGACGCGCCAGAATGCCTCCCAGCGCGTGCAGCCGTCGACGAGGGCCGCCTCCTCCATCGATTTCGGCATGCCGCGGAAATAGGCGAACATCATCCATACCGATACCGGCAGCGTGAACACCGTATAGGCGATGATGAGGCCAATATGCGTGTCGTAGAGGCCGACGCCGCGATAGATCAGGAATACTGGCAGCACGATGCCGATGGGCGGCAGGAAACGCTGCGACAGCACCCAGAAGGACAGATGCTGGCCGCCGGTATTGTAGCGCGCCAGGCTGTAGGCCATCAAGGTGCCGAACAAGGCCGAGAGCACCGTTGCCGACAGTGAGATGATCAGGCTGTTGATCAGCCCGTCGAGGCCGCGATAGGCGAACAGCGCGGCTTCGTAGTGGACAAGCGTCGGCGCGGTGGGGAACCAGACCGGCGGCACGGTGAGATAGTCGTCGCTCGGCTTGATCGAGGTGTTGAACATCCAGTAGAGCGGCCACAGCACGAAGAGCAGGAAGAAGCCGAGCAGCAGGATACGGCCGACGGGTACCGACCGGCGTTTCGTGCGGCGGGCGGGCGCGACAGCGGCCATCAGACCGGCTCCGCCTTCAACAGGCGCCGCACCAGCAGCGTCACTACGAGTGCGGTGAAGACCAGGAACAGCCAACTTCCGGCGGTCGCCTGCGACAGGTGGAACTGCGTGAAGCCGACTGTGTAGAGATAGTAGGACGCCGTGTAGGTCCGCGTACCCGGCCCGCCGCCGGTCATGATGAAAATAGTATCGAACATGCGGATGGCGTCGAGCAGCCGAAAGGTCAGCGCCAGCAGCATCATCGGCGCGAGATGCGGCAGGGTTATCGCCCAGAATGCCTGCCAGGCATTGACGCCGTCGAGTTCCGCCGCCTCATAGAGGTTCGGCGGAATGGCGGTCAGCCCGGCGAGCAGGATGACGAACATGAATGGCGTCCACTGCCAGACATCGGCAATGATCAGCGAGGCATAGAGCCATGGAGCTTCGGTCATCCAGCCGATCGTCACCTCCTGCCCCAACAATTGCGTCAAGATGTAGTTGGTCGGCCCGAAAGGCCGTTGCAGCAGCAACGTCCAGGCCTGGCCGACGATGACCGGGCTGATGAACAGCGGCACGATCAGGATCGACATGATCACGCCGCGGCCCGGAAAGCCGCGCACCATGGTCAGCGCCACCAGAAGGCCAAGCACGAACTCGATGGCGACGCTGACCCCCGACAGCCACGCCGTCAGCAACAGCGACCAACGCGCGACGGGATCGAACACGACCCGCTCGAAATTCTTCAATCCGACAAAGGCGTGGCCCGGCACCTGGAAATCGTAGTTGATGAAGGACACGACCAGCGAGAACAGCAGCGGATAGATCGACAGCGCCAGGATCAGCAGCACTGCTGGCGCGACCAGCAGCCATTTGAAGTGGCGATCCGCCCATTGTGCGAAGCCCGACAGCCGGGGCGGGGCGCCGGCAGCTTTCATGCGACTGATGGTGGCGGTGTACTGCATCGATTATAATCCGAATGCGCCTGGCGGTTGCGACGAGGTGTTGCGGGCCAAGCGCCCGCAACACCGATTTTGATCAAGAGAACCGGCCGGCGTCCCCGACGCCGGCCGAGGCCTCACAGGGTAACCGCCATGCCGAGCTTCTCCACCGTGTTGTCGGCGGTGGCGCCCGGCAGTTTCAGGAACTCGGTGTAGAATGCCTTCTGCGAATCCACGCCGAGCCGGTCAGTCGTCTCGTTCCACTCGGCCGCCGCCGTTTCCAGCGACGCCTTCGGATCCGCACCGGCCCACACCGCAGTGCACATGCGGTCGATGCTCAAGAAATAATCCTGCGCGCCGGGCATGATCGGGTCGAGGAGGCCGACATTGGCCGAGTTGTTGAGATTGCTCAGATACTCCTTGGCGCTCGGGAACAGCGCGCCGTAGAGCTCGGACTTGAAGTGGGAGATGCGGTAAGGATCGCGCAGCGCATAGGGCAGCATGCAGCGAGCAAGCGAGACGGGCGGCGAGCATATCCACTGCATGAACAGGTAGGCCGCTTCGGGGTTGGCTGAATCAGCCGACAGCGCCTTGTTGTAGCCGGTCGCATGTTCGGGATTGCCGGGCACGACCGCATAGCCTACCTTGCCGGCGATCTGTGATTGCGGGATGAAGTTGATTGCAGTGGCCGACTGTGAATAGTTCGCGGCCATGCGGCCTGACGGCGGCCAGGAGTAAATCATCGCCACCTTTCCGGTGAGGAACGCCGCCCATAGCGAGACGGCGTCGAGTTCGTTGTTGCCGGGGATCGACGCCGCATTGGCCGCAATCATGTTCTGCAGCGTCTTGACGCCGGCATCCGAAACCAAGCCGGCTTTCATGTCGTCGCCGAACAGTTTTCCGCCGTTGGCACGGTACTGCTGCAGGAAATCGAACTGGTTGCCCGGGCTGCCCGCTTTGCGGAAATGGCCCGCGCCGTAAACGTTGGGCGCCATCTGGTCAGTGATGAACTGGGCGATCTGGGCATACTCCTCCCAAGTCTTCGGCGGCGCAAGCTTGGCGTTGAACTTGGCCTGGTAGGCCTCCACCATCTTCGGATCCTCAAAGATATCCTTGCGATAATAGAGTGCGAACATGTCGCCGTCGTCGAAGAAGCCCCAGACCTTGCCTTTGTAGGTCGGCAGCGCCTTGTAGAGGGGATGATAATCCTCAAGGTCGGCCAAGTTCATGTATTTGGCGATGTAGTCGTCAAGCGGTGCGATGACGCCGCCATCAGCGAGCGACGGCGTCCAGGCTGGCGAGATGTCAAGGACGTCATAAGCGCCTGAACCGGCAATGTGCTCTGCGACGGCCTTGGAGTACTGGTCCGGGTTCGACAGTTCGACCACATTCGACTTCATGCCCGTAAGCTGCTCCCACATCGGCCCACTGAAATTGCGCGGGTCGAGCGCCTGCAGGCCGGCCTCGTAGGTCATGTTCAGCGTAACGCCCGAATGCGCCTTGGCCGCCTCGACCGCGCGGAAGGCGGAACCGTCCGCCGGTCCTTCCATCGACGCCTTCATTGCCGCGGCCTGCGCCTGGCCGAGCGGCGAGCCGGCGTCGGCGAGTTCGAGCTTCTGCTGGGCCAGCGCCCAATCCGTCATCATACCCAGAATCGGCCCGGATGCCGCCAGCATGCCGGTCATCTGGCCAAAGCGGGTTATGAAGGTTCGGCGGGTGGTCTCGCCGCGCATGAAGGCGTCGACCTCTGCTTCGAGGCCTGCCTGATAGTCACGTTTTTCATGATCGTTCATAATGGTTGGTCCTCCCATTTTTCCGTTTGCGTCACTCGTCCGCGGGCGCGGCGGTCGAGCATTCCTCCCGTGAAGCCGCCGCGAAGGGCCGCGGCGACGCGCCGAATTCTCGTTCTCCTATGCCCCGAAGCGGGCGGCGAAACCGGCCAACCGATTCTTCCATACCTCGGTCGAAAGCACCTCGCGATTGACCACGCCGCGCGGTTCGCGGCCTTGCTGCACCTCGATCACCGCCTTGACGTCGGCTGCACCGTTGCCGGCAAAGCACTGGTCGGTCCAACAGAGCGCGTGCGGCGCCAGGATGACGTTGTCGAGCTTGAGGATCGGATCGTCGGCATCCGGCGGCTCCTGCTCCAGCACGTCGAGTCCCGCGCCGGCGATGCGGCGCTCCTGCAGCACCTTCGTCAGCGCCTTCTGGTCGACGATCGGGCCGCGCGCAGTGTTGATCAGGTAAGCCGTCGGCTTCATCAGGGCGAGTCGTTCGGCATTGACGATGTGATGGGTCTGAGGCGTCAGCGGGCAGCTCACCGACAGCACGTCGGCGCGGCGGAACAGATCCTCCAGCCCGACCAGTTCGATGCCGAGTTCGGCAGCGACATTCCTGTCGGCGAATGGATCGTGGGCGATGAAATTCATGTCGAAGGGCTTCGCCATGCGAAAGACCTCGGCGCCGATGTTGCCAACGCCGAGCGATGCCAGCGTCCGTCCGACCAGGCCCAAACCCATATGCTCCGAACGCTTGTCGAATCCATAAGGCCCCTTGCGGGTCAGGGCGTCCTTCGTGAGCAGCTTGCCGGTCAGTGCCAGCATTAAGGTGATCACGGATACGGCAACGGGCCGCCGCACACCGTCGGGCGTGATGACCAGCGCGATGCCGGCGGCGGTGCAGGCCTCGACGTCGACGGTATCGTAGCCGACCCCGAAACGGGCGACGACGGCCAGGCGGCCGCTCTTTGGGACACTGGTCGCATCGAAGCGATGGGCGAGCAGGATCAGCGCATCGAAATCCTCAAGCTGCTCGGCGCGCAGCGGGTTGTTCGGCTCCAGGAACGCCATCTCCACGCCGGGCGCATTGCGCAGCGGCTCCAGGTCGAAGTCGGGATAGGTCGGCGAGCCGTCCGGCTTGCGGAAATCGCCGGAGAGCGCCACCCTGAACATTGCGTTGGCCATCGTCTCCTCCACCTCACTTGCAGCCGGCCCGGATCTTGGAGACTGCGTCGGCCATCGCATCGTGCAGGACCCAGACATCGCCCGAATAGCAAATGAAATCGAAGCCTTGCGCGTAGAAGTCGTGCCCCTGCTGCACGTTGGGCACCAGGCGTCCGAGCGATTTGTTGTGCTTCTTGGCGGCGGCGACGATCTTGTCTATCGCACCGGTAAAGGTGGGATGGGCGAAGTCGCCGGGAACGCCGAGTGAGACCGACAGATCGAAGTGTCCGACCCACAGACAATCGACCCCGTCCAATCCCGAAATGCCGTCGATGTTCTTGACGCCCTCGGCGGTCTCGATCAGGCAGATGAACGCCGAGCGCTGGTTGGCCGCTTCGAATTTATCTGCAACCGAGCCCGGACGGTAGCGGTCATGCGCGATCTGCAAGGCTACGCCGCGAGCGCCGGCAGGATGGTATTTCATGGAATTGATGATGTGCTGAGCCTGTTCGACGGTACTCACCATCGGCGCGATCAGGCCTTCGGCGCCCATATCCATGGCGCGGGCGAGGAAATGGTAATCCTGTGACGGCACACGCACCATTACCGGCAGGTCGGCTGCCTCGAAATAGCGGATCGCGCTCTTCACCGTCTCCAAGCTGAAGCCCGAATGCTCCATATCGAAGAAGACGAAGTCGCAGCCGGCGGACTTCAGAATGTGCCCGATTCCCGGCGTCGCGAACTCGGCGACGAGCGTGCCGAGCTTGACCCTGCGGTGAGCGGCTAACGCCTTGAGACCTGGCTGTGACATCCACTTCCCTCCCCTTCGCCCCGAAAGGCGATGCGATTATCCTTTGTTCAAGGCGCAGCCTCGAGAACGAGGTCGCAGATCGTCACCAATTTGGCGTCGACGAGCGGCGCGCTCTGCGTGTTGAATTCATCGAAATGAGCCGTGCGGCAGTGTTCGTCGAAGGCGGCCTCGCTATCATAAATTTCGTAGAGCACGATCCGGTCCGGTTCGCCGCGCGCCTCCGTCACGTCGAAGCGGCGGCAGCCGGCCTCATTGCGAACCGACGCGGTCGCATTGGCGTCGACCAGCTTTCGAAAGCTGTCTCGGGTGCCCGGCTTTAGGCGGAAATCGACCCAGACAACGAAGCTGGTCATCACTTGGGCCTCGCGATTTCCAGATAGCGCCGCGACACATATTCCAGATGCCTGCGCATCGCTGCTTCGGCCTCGTCCGGATCGCGCGCCGCGATCGCCTCGAAGATTTCGCGATGGGCCTCGTAGGCCTTGCGGTCTTCACCTTTGGCCAAGGTCGTCCGCCGTTGTTCGAGCAGCCACTCGGCCAAGGCCGCGTGGATAGCCGTGAAGATTCGATTGCGGGTGATCACCGCCAGCACGTAGTGGAAGTCCACGTCCGTACGCTCGAAGCGCGTGAGGTCGCCGATCGACTGCCGGTTAATCTCGAGCGCCTCCTTGAGGTTTTCTATGTCCTCTGGCGTGGCATTCACGGCGGCGTTGCGGGCAAGCCCGACCTCGAAAAACAGACGCGCGCTCTGGAAGTCGTGAACCCCGCCCGGGGCCGAAATCATGTGCCGTGCCGGCCCTGAGAGAGCGTCGATCACGAATTGGGGCGTGGGGCGGGTGACGCGGGCACGCTCGCCGGACCTCACCTCGACAAGACCCATCTTGCTCAGATGCAGTAGCGCCTCACGGATTGAAGGGCGCCCGACCCCGAACTGCCGCATGAGTTCCCGTTCCGACGGAAGCCGGTCGGCTTCGGCCAACTCTCCAGTGCGGATCATCCGCTCGAGGTGCTCCACGACCTCGTCGGAAAGCTTCCGCTGTCTGATCTGAATCCCAATCACGTGGCATACCTTTTATACCAGGCTAGCAAGCTATTGCCCTACTATCGCTATGTCAAACAGAACTCTTGTCGACAAAACCACCGTCGCCAGGACTGGTTCCGAGACCAATGCACCACACGCAACGATCTGGCGGATGACAATCCGACTGAGTGTCCGCTGCCGTTGGCCAACGCTATCCGGGAGCGTTGTCGAGTCGGACGGGCGAAAAAATCAAAACAGGTGCATTGCGATGGCAATCCACAGGGATCACATGCGGGATATACGGGCTACGGCACAGTCCATGCTCCGTTCGTCCCGGCAGGATTTCCATCAATTTTTGCCAGGTGAAGCTCCGCTGCCAGGCGAATTGTACCAGTCGAAACGACGATGCCGCCGCGCGGCTCAGGGGCCCGGAAGAGGGGGCAATCCGCACGGCCCCGGTGTTGCCGGCAGGACCCAGCGCGGAACTCGACCGCCATATCGGCTACTGGAAGCTGTATGCCACGAGTCATGGGGAACTCGACGCCAACTAAGCAATTCAGGAGGAGGTTCGCAACGTTGCCCGTTCGCACTCCGAAGCCGTCTTGGAACGTCCTGCTGCCGCAACGGGCAGATCGGCACCGGTTTGGACGACCCACGGCAAAAATACAGGACGATAAGCGTATAGCGGTCGATGCCTTTGGTTCGCGCCCATCGACGATCGCAAAGGGCCCGCGCCACTCGGCGACGCGGGCCGATCCGGCCGGGGCCAGTTATCGGTTCGAAAGATAGAGTGCTTCCTCATCGTCGCGCTGTTTACCGCCAAGCGCTGCCGCGACGCTGGCGATGAAGGCACCGACAACCAGCGACAGCGCGCCAAGGAGTGCGAACGTGGCGCTGGCTTTCCTGGCTGTATCGGCGGCCTGCTGGGCCTTGATCTTCGCGTCGTTTACCTTAGCGATTATTGCATCGACGCGTGCCTTGGCATCGGCCTGCGAAAGCCCGGTGCGCACGGCCACAAGTTGCGTCAAATAGGCATTGTCGTCTGCCGAGACCTCCCCAGCCGCCGCACTGGCGACCAGGATGCGCGAGGCCTGCGCGGCCGTTGCGGCGTCGTTTTGCGGACTAGCAGCCGCAAGTTTGCTGGGGTCGGCCGGCCGAAAAAGCGCATCCACCAAGTAGGATGTCGTGTTGTCGAGCGCTCCGCTGGCATTGGTGGAGGCGCCGGCCGAAGCTCCCATCGCAGCACCCGAGACGACGGTCGAAGCGGCTTGAACGCCTGAGCCCAGTGCCGCAGAAAGGGCCGAGCCCAACACACCGGCTACAAGCAGCGTGGCCAGCGCCCAAGCCAGGAAGCCGTGGGCGGTATCGCGAAAAAAGACTTCGTCCGTGTGGATGCCCACCCATTTGGTGCGAAGCCGGCCAGCAAGATAGCCGCCGACCCCCGATGACAGCCACTGCACGACTACGAGCCACACGGCGGTGGACGCCGCGAATGTAGTGACCGAGACACCTGAGCCGGACCACGGCGATACCATGGTGAGGCCGAGTCCCGAGCCGACCAGCATCAGGATGAGTGTGAGAGTCGACGCGGCGAAGGCGCCGGCGATGATTGGACCCCAACTCACAGCAGGGGCCGAGGATTCGTTCGAAGCGGAAACATCGGCGGCCAAGAGGGTTGACTGCATCACAGCCTCCTACCGCGCGAAAAGCATAATGAGAATGATGATCGGAATGGGGACACCGAGCAGCCAGAGCAAGATACCGCGACCCATGGAAACCTCCCGTGCGTTGTGAACGATGATCTAACAATGTTGTTGCAGGGGTTCTGTTCCGTGCACTTGCCGATCGACGATCCCTGCAAAGTTGGAGGCGGGCAGCGCATGCCCGTGCATCAGTTTCGCTCAGCCTTTGATCGACGCGACAAGGCGGGAGAACAGCATCAAGAAAACGCCAGTGGTCACCACAAGATGCCAGGGAAAAGCTAATATGCACTAGCGGCGCGAGCGTGATGCATCGGGCGCTTAGGTTGATCTGCGGAATTCACCGGTGAAGAGCCGGAACAAGGCCCAAGCCTCGGGTATTAAGCGGCCGCTGGCGTTTGATGAAGATGCCAGGTCTTGGGCCTAATTCGATCAGCCTGCCCGACTTGTCGAGCTTCACCAGGCTCGCTGGGATGATCGGTTGCCGGATCGAGGTCTTCGAGAACGAAGGTCACTCTCTCCTGTTCAGCGAGGTCGGCCGGGAGTGACTCTCGAAAACCCGAAACCAGAACCGGTAATCGGCTTGGCGACCGTCACAGCGCGCACGAAGAGCACACCAAGCGGCGGCGAGCGCAGCCTTGTTGTGCTCAAGCGTTGCCGCAGTGGCGAGGGCGCTTGCCTTCCCACGAACGGTCGAAGGATTTGGTCTGTCGCGTTTCTGCATGACGATGTTCCTGCGTGAATGTCCGACGCAGGGTTTTTAGGATGGCCGGACGTTCAAACTCCAATTGAGCCACGATCGAGGAAATCCGCCTCGAGTTTTCGTGTCGTCCCTGGCATCACATCGCCTTCATTCAACAGTCTTGATCTGTCCTCCGCTCGTCCAAAATCAAATCGGCTGCCCGTCCAAAACACAGTCTCATACAACAGGAACTTGTTGGGCAAGCATTTCCAGATGCTGCCTGCAGATAGACTCGACAAGATCATGCAGGATAGCGGTTCGCTCGCCGAGCCATTCCAACGCCTCGATGCTGATCTGATAGTGCTCGGAATATCGCGCCTTCACGTAAGCCTCGTTCAGCGTGTTGAACCAGGCACGAAGGCGCTGTTGGTCACGCGGCCAGGCGTCGGTCAGCCGCCGGTCCCGTTCCTCGGCCAGAGTGCGAAGAAAGTTCAGGTTGTGTGATGGCGGGCTGTAGCTTGTGAGGGTCAGCAGCAATGCTGAATAGGCATGCTCGACGGCTTGATGGAGCAGAAATGCGGCCTCGTTGTTACGTCCTTTTGCCAGGGCATATTTGGAGGTGTCTAATAGACCACCAGCCCCGGGGAAACGGTTCTGAAAATTCTCACCAGCCAACCTCAGTGCGTCCGCCGGGCTCTGCGGTTTGGGTTCGGCCAGCGGTTCGTCATCGAGTTCGTAAAGCACGATACCCTGGCGCCGTATTTCGGAGAAGAAATACTGTCCCTGCCTAAGCGCAGTATTCACTTCCCGGCGAGAGTGCACGATCAACCCGACCTGGGTGGACACACCGCGATCGCGCAACAGCCGATCGCTGGCCTTGTACCAGTAGGTGGCAAAGTCCGTCAGCTTGCGATTGTTGACGATGACGAGGAGATCGAAATCCGAGCGGTAGCCCTTCATGGTGTGCGGCTCATCCACCCAGTCGCCGCGCGCATAGGAGCCGAAAAGGATGATTTTGAGAACTCTGCCCTTCTTTTTGAACTCGGCCGAACTGCCTTTGAGCGCATCCTCAACCTCTTCGAGGAGGATCTCGACGACGCGGGCGAGTTCGCGCTGCTTGTTCGACGGCAGGTGGTCAAGACTGGTTTTCATCATTCGATAGTGCATGGTCCGCGATCTGGACGGAAGGGTTAGATGATGCCGGCTGCGAATTCTATGCCCGCTGGCATCACCGCTTTTCATGCTAGCCTTTGATCGAGTGTCACAACTCCGGCTTGTCACGATCAGCTGCAAGGATTATGTTGCAACATAATGGCAACGTCAAACAGGACGTTGTGGCAAAATATGAAAAAGAATCGCCAGAAGACACCTGCGGCGCGCGTTATAGTAGCGCCACCTAATATCTTCAAGCGCGATTCTTCTGTATTTGTTGCAACATCATTGAAGCGTTGAGAACGCAAGCTCGAGACGCTCCGTCAACAGCGAGTCCAATCGGGATGAGACCTTGTATTCTCGTTTGCTCCTCAGATGCCAGCTATTACCTGCTTATTAGCTATATCCTCGAAATTGAGGGTTTTGCTTGTCTTCCGGCCAGCGACTGCGTAAAGACGCTGGAACTGTTGCCGCAATGCCCCTTCACGTCTGTGCTGCTCGATTGCAGCGATTCATCTTGTATGCCCGACGCTATCGATCGCCTCTGCCAGGCGAGCAAGGAACGGTCAATTCCACTTATTGCCGTGCTTCCTTCGAGAAACGAAGCCCTGTATTTTGGGCTTCTGAAGGCCGGCGTCGATCATATCTTGGTCTCGCCCCATTCTCCTTCGCAGATCGTCCGCGCCTTGCGCGCTCTGGCGGGCATGGGCAAACAGATTACGAGCCTCGCGAACATTGGCGAGGCGGGGCTTTCGTGGGGAAAGCTCGAACTGTTCCCCCGACAACATCGCGTGCGGTATGATGGTAAGGGTATCGTTCTGGGGCCAATACAGTTCAGGCTGCTGGCTACGATGATGGTCGATCCTCGGCGCATTTTCAGCCGGGAGGAGCTCATCCGAGCGGCGTGGGCGCCCAACATTCACGTGGAACCGCGCACTGTAGACGTACATATGGGCCGTCTGCGCGAAGCTTTGAGGAAGGCGGCCGGCCGCGATCTCATTCGTACGGTGCGTTCGGCCGGATATGGACTGGATGCCTCCGGTTGAGCAGGAGAACGGCAAAAAAACTCTCACTGCTGGCGGCCCGTGACAGGAGTCGTCATCAAAAATTGTCACAAAATTGTCTCCGGCTTTATGGAATTTCGGGGACCACGCGCCGACTATTCGAACCGACGAGGCACGGCGCAAAACTGGTTTCTTGGTCATTGGACTGCCGTTTCTCTCGCCGCGCGAGCGCTGGAGGAATTCGATGGTCAGCCTATCTGCCGCAAACGCTGCAAAAAGCAGCAGGCACACAAGCCGAAACACGCAGGGCCTGATCGACAGCGCTAGCAATCATTTCGCCGCTGCGCGCGTTCAGGGACTGATGGCACTATATGCGCGCCCGCTCGCCGGACGCGGCGTGGCAATCAGCATTGACCGGAACAGGGAACATAGGGTCGTCGACTTCGTCCGCTGTTCCTATCTTGGCTTGGACAACCATCCAAAGATCATTGGCGGAGCTCTTGAGGCTATCGAGCGCTACGGCACGCTACACTGGTCGTGTGCGCGTACTCGTCTGAACTTCGCTTTGATCGGGGAACTGGAGGACAGTCTCTCGGATCTCTTCGCTGCGCGCGTGATCGTCTACACAACGGTGCTGGCCGCCAATATGGGAGCGCTTCCAATCCTGGCATCCGGACATTTTACCGGCGGCAAGAAGCCTGTGATGGTTTTTGACCAGCTGGCGCATGCGTCGCTGGCATTTCACAAGGGCACGATCGCCGAAGAAACCGAAGTTGTTACAATTGCTCACAACGACTTGCAGTCCCTCGAGACGATCTGCCGCGAGAAAGGCGCTGTGGTCTACATCTGTGACGGTATCTACTCGATGGGGGGCAGCGCGCCCATTGAAGACCTGCTGGCGCTGCAGCAGCGCTATGGGCTTTTTCTTTACATCGACGACGCCCATGGCATCTCGATCTTCGGCCGTAATGGCGAAGGCTACGCACGCTCTCGGATTCCAGGCCCACTTGGCGATCGCACAATCATTGCCAGTTCTCTGGGCAAGGGCTTTGGTGCGTCGGGCGGTCTGATCATGCTGGGCACGTCACAACAAGAAGATCTGTTTCGCAGCTTTGCCGTCGCGCATGCCTTTTCGGCATCCCCGAATGTTGCGGCAATCGGTGCAGCACTCGCATCGGCGGAACTACATCGCACGACAGAACTGCATCGGTTGCAGTCGGCGCTCCAGGACCGATTGCAGCTTTTTGATCGGATGTTCGAGACGAGCGAGGCCCACAGCCAGCTGCCAATCCGCATGGTCGCGATTGGCGACGAGCTGATTTCGATCGGGGCGGCTCGCGCCATTCTTGATTGCGGCTTCTACGTGTCGGCCGTCTTCTTTCCAACTGTCCGCAAAGGGCGATCCGGATTGCGCATATGTCCAACGGCCGGACACGACCCCAAAGACATCGAGAGGCTATGCGACGCTCTTGCTGCGATTGTCCCATCCGATGAGGCCGGCCCAAAATCGCCAACTACGCTTGCATCAAACATCATCAAGGCGGGAGAAGGTCGTTGATGGTTCTGCAAACGGATCGTCTCTTTCTGAGGCCCCTTCTGCCCTCGGACGCGGACGCATTGTTTCTGCTTCATTGCGATCCGCTCGTCGTTCGCCTCACGACAGGCGGCCAGCCGATGAGCCGCAATCAATCGGACGAACTGCTCGATCTTTATCTCAGAGAGGCGAGGGAATTTGGACTGACGTTCTTCGCCGTTTTTGAAAAGCAGCCAGATGGTGATCTTCTCTTTGCAGGGCGATGCGGTCTGCGCAGTTTCAAGCATGATGCCGTTGAAATCGGCTATTGCTTCTCCAACCGGGCCTCAGGACGTGGCCTGGCGACTGAATCGGCTAGTTTGATTGTTGCCGACGCCTTTGGCAGGTTGGGTTGCCCGAAGCTGGTCGGACTGGTTCGGCCCACCAATCACCAATCGCAAATGGTGCTCAAGAAGCTTGGATTTACGCACAGCGGTATGACGAGCCATCGCGACATCAATTATCTCAGCTTCGAACGGAATAAGGCTGAGTGGCCTGGGCCGAGCCTGGAGCAGACCTCTCGAAGGTCCTCCTGAAGTCAGCAGCCGCCCTTCAGCGTCCGCCAACCTTCGCAGTGGACCTGCTAGGTGCGACGACCGTCCTCGCCGCCCGACCTCGGCAGCGGATAGCTCGTGCTGCGCCCCCCGGCTCGTGCTTGACGAACACGCCCTCGCGCGACGAGGTCATTGATGTCGCGGAGCGCCGTGTCGTTGATATCTTGGTCAGCGTCGCCCGTTTCGAGGGGGTGAGCTTGCCCTCGAAGCCGTCCAACAGGAGGTTGACGACCTTGCGCTGATGCTCGTTAAGCGGCGCCAGACAATCCTGGGTGGCGTCGAGCATCATCTCGACCACGCCTTCGACGTCGGTCGGGTGATCAGTCTCTCGGTCCAGTATTGACCGGACCTGTGCTACCCCACTGGATCCAAGGTGCAGTCTTGCCGGTGACTTCCTTCACCGTCTGCAAGAGCGTTTGATTGAGCGCCACCAAAGCCCTGTGGTGATCGCTGCCAGGCGCTATGAGCGGCTGGGTGATGCTCTTATGGAGCTTCTCAGCGTCCGCGAGAAAGCGTGCGATTTGGGCTTCTGAGAGCTGTTTGGAAAGTCTGTGCCTGACCATTTTGCGATCTCCGTTTTTGAGGATCGCCGCAACAGGGCTAAAGGACCATATTCCTCCCAGTAGAACGGGAGGTTCATGTCCTCACCGTCGACAACAGATCAGAAGATGCCGCAGCAGCATCCGCGGGCCGCGCCTGCGCTCTCCTGAAACGGCACGGCACCAAAAACGCTCATGGAATTGGATTGGGAGATCTTCAAGCCGGTACACCGGCAGAAGCGATCCTTGGTACGGCGAAAGCCTTGGGCGCGGGAATGATCGCGATGGGTGCGTACGGGCACAGAGGAATCCGAGAGATCTTTGGTTCCTGTACACGACACGTCCTGGCAAATTCCTCAAAGTCCCTATTTCTGTACCATTAGGACAGCTTTGGTCGCCATTCATGGTCAGGATGTGACCGTGGTGAAAGACTAGTCGAACTGCGCGCCGGTAAGCCTCTCGGAGCCCAGGACTGTCGTCCAATCTTTCCCCCGTCAGCCGACACCTCCGTCAGATCAGGGGTGCGTCCCGCTTGGTCGATGCAGTGAATACTTCTGAAATAAATGCACTAATGAGCGGAGGCGGGCAGAGGTTAGCTGCCAGATGAGACCTATTTCGCGCACGGGTGCGGTCGGAAGCGACATGCAGCTCATCGAGGCCAGCCGCCAGGTCAGTTGCTCCAGCGCGCGCAAAAGCCCGCGCCTCCGGTGGAGGACGCGGGCCGATCGGGAATACGGGCCCGAACCTGCAGCTCTATCCGGGAGATATTGCTGCCAACCCATGCATTTTTAGCGTGAGCTAACGTTTCGGACAACCGCGAAAGTGCTTCACCGACCAAGCGGCTGCCGCGACAACGCGACGAGCTGCGCTTCGTCGCTGATTCGGACATGTATTAGGCAATGATACGAGAGGCAACGCTTCTCGATGAGCTTCAGGTTCGCTTTGCTCTTCGCTTTTATGTTGTAGGCAACGCCGAAGCTTGCGGCTTCGGCTTCGCCCGCTGCCAGCATCCGTTTCGCATCGGAGAGAGTGAGGGTGGTGCGAGAACAGGGCATCGTCCTTATCGTCTCGGGTTGCTCTTCAGCGGTGATCGAATGCCTCCTAAGCTACACGCGGGTGGACGGCACCGAGGTAAAAAGAGGTTAGATTCGATGGCAAGCTGAGTCCTGGGGCGAGCTCGCGATCCTCGGCGGGTTCCCACCTGGCGCGACCTGGCCGAGGAAGACTTTCGCCTCGTGCCTGGCCTCTTCAGACGTCCAACGCCATGCAGGCCGATCGTGTACCGAAGGGATTGGCACGGGGCGTAGGGCCTACCCATTGGGCCTCCATCAATTTGGGATGCGGACGACCGTAACAAGCGCTCCGCTTCGCCATTGCAGGGGCGGCAGTGGCCTCTCCATCTAAGGCTTCGGCAGGCCGCCTGTCAGTCCGAAATCCTCCGGCGCTTCGCCAATCTCGATCAAGCCTTGCCGAAGTCCATCTTCCATAAGGCCGCGCTTGTCCTCGTCGACGTAAGACAGTCCGACGGTGATTCCTTCGCGCCAGGAAGGGCCGCGGTTCCATGCTTCCGCGAAAACCATTCCGAGGTCTCCGTGTCGCCGGGTTTGAACCAAGGCTTCAAAGAGAGATACGGCCTGCGTCGTATCTTTTTCTCGCTTCGTGTAGCCGGAAGCATCGTTCCGTCGCCGTGAACTGACGATCAGCTTGTGGACCGCGTACCGCTCCGGTGCGGGAACCACAACGGGGACGCCGCTTTTGTGGAGCATAACGGTGCGCACCGGATCCTGAATGAGGAAATCGAGGAACCTGAGGGGCTGGGCGGAGGCCCCGCCGAGCGCTGGCATTTTTGCGGCGCGACCTGAATAGTCGTCGCTTCCTGTGTTCGGGGTCAAGAACTCGACCTTGAACTTTTTCGAGTTTTCAAATTGGGTGCTTAACCTGCCGTCCGACTGGTGAGGGACATCACGAAATGTCGGATCGATCTTCTTGAGCACTTCCAAAATCGGGGGAAGGCTGTCTTCGACCGCGGCGGAAATCGAATGAAACTGGGCGAAATCGGCATCGCCGGTCTGCATGACCGTCGAAGGGAGACGGACTCCGAGGAGGCCTGAATAGCACTGATAGGCGACGTTCCCGACTAAGACGGCCCTGAGCCTGAACAGTCCAACATTCGAAAGCGCTGCCACAACGTCGCCCGTAAACCGCTCCGGGGAAGGCAGGTAGGCGTTTCTGACCAAGGTCGAAACCAGCTTGCGTCGGCTCTTGAGGTCATTCTTTAGCTCGTTGAACTTCGCAACCCGGCTGTTTATCTCTTCGTCGGAACACGGGCCGACATATTTCCTGAAGGGCTTTCCGTCGACTTCAGTCTGGAAATACCAGAACTCCAGGTTTTTCGCCTTCTGCTTCACGAAAAGCCCGTCAGGCGAAAACTCTGAGGTAAAGGCCGCGTCGAAGGTTCGCTGATCGAGTTCGGCGAACATGGTTCTGTAGACGAGATCGATTTCTTTCATTCAAGATGTCCGGTTGTACATTTTTCGCAATTTATGTACAACCATACCATTCAGGGCGGCGAGGTTCAAGGGTTGTAAAGTTCTTGCAAAAAGTTTACAACCACGCTCGTTAGTGGCCTGAGCGCGACCCCTCCAGTGAAATCTACATCGGCCAGTTTGTCTGTTCGGTTCACCGACCAGCAGATCGCGGCTACTGCTTCACGGAGGTCGACGTGACCCAGGTGTCCGACAGCACGTAGCCTTGTGGGTACGGATCCTCCGGATCGAGATAGTAGGCATGTTCTCCGGTGATCATTGGCGCGGGGGTGGCCGACGGATCGTGAAAATCATAGGCTGCCGGCTGCGAGCGCCGGCGGATGGCCGACCCGGGAACTCTTCAAGCGCGGCGGCAATGTCGCAAAAAAGCCCGCCGCACCTTGCGGGTCGGCGGGCGATCAGTCGTTCACCAAGCACAGGGTGTGGGCGGGGGATCGCGTGTGCCCGGTGCACGGATCGTTCATACGCGCGTCGGCGGCGCCGCGTCTACCAACCGGCAGTTGGACCGACCTCCTGCCGATGTTTTCACTAGCCTACCGTCAGTCCGGGTCGTCGCAGGACGCAATTTGCCGATACCGGAAGTGATTGCGGATGTGTTCGTTGAAATAGCGGCCCTTGGCAAAGGCGGCTTTGAACGCGGCGAAGGTTTCCGGCGGCACGTCCTCAAACTCGTATCGTTTGCCGCTGGCGACGAACCACACCGAGAGCATTCTGCTATCCGGATCGTATTCCGTTTTGCGTATCGTGGTAGACGGCATGGCGGCGGCTCGATCAAAAGGAGTCAACGATCGGTTAGGCCGTCGCGTTCCTGGTGATTTGTAAGCGCGCTACGTCACCAAATTTCGGTGCAGAGAGCCAATCCAGGACGATCTCCTCGCCCGGACATTGTGGACGATGCCGTCGACCCCTGGGCTGGTTGGCGCGACGCGATGGTGACCACCGCCCAGACGAGGGATATTTGGGACCGCTCGTGGGCCTATGCGCACGCGCTAGACGTCCGTGAACACGCAGTGCTATCAAGAAGCAGTGGCAATCACGGCGCTGGTGCGCGTTACGACCAATCCCCCAAGCCATTCCACTGAGCTGTGAAGTACCCTCGCGGAACGTCCTTCTCGCACGTTGCCTGTTGCCATGGGTCACATCCACCAGCACGCAAGCGTGAATATTTCTCACCGGAGGATCAAGTGAAACTCGTTTGCCGGACTGCACGCGGTGGTCAGTCTTTGGATCTGACTGATTTGCGCGTAGTTGCAAGAGGACTCTGTCACTCGCACCTCCACTCGCGGTATCCTTAGAGAGGATTACTGATCATGCGAGCGTTGGTGGTACATGTGGTGACGCTCTGTTGTGCAGTGAACATGCCTATTCCTGGTTTGGCACAAACAGATGAGCAGAAGCCGGTCTATTTCGGCCAACGTTCCGCAAATCCGAAGCACGAGACGTTCGGCCGGCTGGTCGGATATGAACGTCCAAAATTGCAAAATTGGGGGCGACGGATGATGACTTGACCTCCCGCCGCACGGAAAAGCAATCAGGCGGCCAGAAGTGGTGACGGTGCCTGTCGTGGCCAGTGGCCAGATATCGCCAAGGGCTGCCATTTCCGCCCGCTCTGCGTCCACTGGGAGTGCGGATCGAGTGGCGTCTCATTTCATCAAAGCGCGGATCGCCGACCTGCATTCCACCGCGCCTGTCGCGAATTGCTGCGCGCGGCTGCGGCTGTCCTGGTCGGGGAGCCGCTCGCCGAAGTCGAGATAGCAGTCCAGCAGCAGCTCGCACAGTGCCGCGGCGCGTTCCGAGACGTCCGGCGAGACACCGTTTCTCAACAGGGGTGAAGGGCCGAATGGCTGTTGCGCGATGTGGAATGATCGTTCGCGTGCCTGCCGTGCAAGGCCCTCCAGACTCGATCCTTCAGCTTCGGAAGCGTTGGCGGCCGCTGCCTCAAGATGCCCAGCCAACCGCAGCTCCAGTTCCGGCAGGTCGAGGACGGGCGCGCGCGGCCTCGCGTCCTGCCGGGCGTGAAAGGCTCGCCGTCTTTCGCGGCGAAGGGTGGCCAGGTGGCCTAGCTCCTCGCGTGCCATCTGCTCGGCGGCTTCTCGCAGCAGATCCTGGTCTGTCTGCGCAGCCACATAGGTCCAGAACAGGAAGGCCCTCTCCTCGTTGCGCACAGCCATCGAGAAGGCTCGATAGGCGCTGAGCAGCTCGGGTGCGACCATGCTCGCCCCCTCGTCGTCAAAGGTATCTGTGGGTTCCCATTGCAGGTTGGAAAGGTCGGGCTTCTTGCCGCTGACCTTTTCGGACCAGTGCACGACATTCCCCAAATGCTGGCTTTCCTCGCCGGCCAGTTGTTCAAACACCGCCACCATGTCCGGCCTGTTCTCCTGCCGCATATGGTCGGCCAGCTTCGAATAGCCGTCGATCGCTTCATGCTCCATGGCGTAGGCGATCGCCAGCAACTCATCCATCGACGTTACTGCCGCGAAGGGTTCCGACTTAAGAAGCGACATGCCTTCAATCTCCTGCCCGGCCTGCTGCGGTCGTATCTATAGCAGAAAAGAAAGGCCATTAATTTGCGCTGGCACAAAGACGCTTGGGTTGAATCAGGTATCAGTTGCGGTAGTTCAGTCGGGGCGAGGACGGGCGCGAAACCTGTCCGACATGACATATCGGAAGCTAATCTTGAGCATATGGCCCCTCAGCAATCTCGTCCGGCGCGCCGTTCGGTCGCTCATTGCTTTCATAACGATCGCAGTGGCAGCCTTTGCACTCTTGTCCAGCCCAATTCCAGCTTCGGCGGCAGGCAGGCTGGCGGAATTCCTCCAGAAAGCTCAGCCGTCCGAGATATTCCAGGGCGCCGAGAGCTTCGGCCGCCCGCAGGGCGACCCGCCCATTACCCCCGTTTATCGGGGTAATGAACTGGCGGGATATGTCTATCTCAACACCGATTTCACCAGCTCGGTCGGGTATTCGGGAAAGCCGATCCACATCCTGGTCGGCATCGACCCAACCGGAACAATTCGCGGCTTCAAGCTGGTCGGGCATTCCGAGCCGATCGTTCTCATCGGCATCCCTGAAGAGAGGGTAGTCGCCGCTCTCAATTCTCTGATCGGCAAGGATCTCGGACGCGTGGCTGCAGGGGCCGAGAGGCATCCGGAGGTCGATATCGTCGGCGGCGCGACCGTGACTGTGCTCGTCATGGGCGACAGCATCGTTCGGTCGGCGGTCAAGCTGATCCGAAGCGGCCGCCTTGGGGGCGGCGACGTTGCAGGGGCCGGGTCCTCGCAGCCGTCGGCGGAAACACGCGCGCTTGACCTTTCAAAGCAGGAGGTCCGCGGCTGGCAGAGCCTGGTCGGCGACGGGTCGGTCCGGAGCCTGCGGCTGACAGTAGGTGAGGTGACGCAGGCATTCCAGCAGGCGGGTCAGGCGGAGGCGGCGAACCGCCCCGAGAGCCGGAAACCCGAAGACCTCTTCATCGAGCTCTACGTTGCTCCCGTCAGCGTCCCCACGATCGGCGTGAGCCTGCTGGGCGAGCGCGGTTACGAGCGCCTGCATCAGAAGCTGAAGGACGGACAGCAAGCGATCATCGTGGCAGGCGATGGGGCTTACTCGTTCAAGGGCTCCGGCTATGTCCGCGGCGGCATTTTCGACCGCATCGAGCTTCTGCAGGATGGCGGGGGCGTCCGCTTCCGGGACCGGAATCACACGCGCATTGGCGATCTCGCGGCGGAGGGCGCGCCGAGGCTTCGCGAGATTGCTCTTTTCACCGTCCCGGAGGACTTCAGTTTCAACGTGACGGAGCCTTGGGAGTTGCAACTCCTCGTCCAGCGGAGCTTCGGTGCACGCGACAAGGCGTCCCTTCCGTTCAACGTGAGCTACTCCCTTCCCGAGCAATATGTCGTGGTGAAGCAGGCGGCGCCGCCGGCTCAGGAACCTGCCGCGGCTGGAACCGCACCGCGAGCGTCAGCCGATGCCAGCCTTGGAGCAGGCAGTCCCGGCGAACCAGAGGCCGAGGAAGACGAGTTGTGGAAGCGCATCTGGCAGATGAACACCGTGTCGATAGCCATCACGGTGGCTGCCCTTCTGGCGCTCACGGCGATCTTCTTCTTCCAGGACTGGCTGGTGCGGCGTCCGCGGCTCTACACCTGGGTGCGCCGTGGTTATCTGCTCTTCACGCTGGTTTGGCTCGGCTGGTACGCCAACGCGCAGCTCTCGGTCGTCAACGTTCTGACCTTCACCAACTCCCTGATAACCAGCTTCAACTGGGAGTTCTTCCTCTCAGCGCCTCTCGTTTTCATGCTGTGGGCGTCGGTGGCGGTAGGGCTTCTCTTCTGGGGACGCGGTCCGTTCTGCGGCTGGCTTTGTCCATTCGGCGCTCTTCAGGAACTGACCAACAACCTGGCCCAATGGCTGAAAGTGCCCCAGATCAAGGTGCCGTTCGGCCTTAACGAACGGCTATGGCCGATCAAATACATCATCTTCCTGGGACTGTTCGGCCTGTCGTTTTACTCGCTGGCGCTGGCGGAAGTTTTCGCCGAAGTCGAGCCCTTCAAGACTGCCATCGTCCTCAAGTTCGCCCGCGAGTGGCCGTTCGTCATCTTCGCGCTCACGCTGCTGGCGGCGGGGCTGTTCATCGAACGCTTCTATTGCCGCTATCTGTGTCCGCTGGGCGCCGCACTCGCCATTCCTGGCCGCATCCGGATGTTCGAATGGCTGAAGCGGTGGCCCGAATGCGGTTCTCCCTGCCAGCGCTGCGCCAAGGAATGTCCGGTTCAGGCGATCCATCCGGAGGGTCAGATCAACGTCAATGAATGCATCTACTGCATGCATTGCCAGGAACTCTACCATGACGATCACCGCTGCCCGCATATGATCCAGGTGCGTCTCAAACGCGAAAAATTCCAGGCTTTGTCTTCTCCCGCCACCAGCGGGAAGGGACCCGCCAAGCCCGTCATTTCCCACAAGGGAATCCCTGTCGAACGACCGGAAACGGTTGCCGGTCCATCGATTTAACAACCCCAACAACAGGAGAGCTGAATGTCACAGGAAGAAACAAGAAAAGGTATGAGCAGACGCCAGTTGCTCGGCACCACCGCTTTCGCAGCAGCAGCCGGAGCGACCGGCGCGGGCGGCGCACTGGCTCTAGCGGGAGGCGCGGTATCCCCGGCCGCGGCACAAACCGCGTCGACCGCTGGCGGCAGCTACGAAGTGAAGCCTGGTGAGCTTGACGAGTATTACGTTTTTTTCTCGAGCGGGCAGTCGGGTGAGATCCGGGTGGTGGGCGCGCCGTCCATGCGCGAAATGATGCGCATTCCGGTGTTCAATCGCTGCAGTGCCACCGGCTGGGGCCTGACCAATGAGAGCCGCAAAGTGCTGACCGAGGGTCTGCTGCCGGAGACGGTGGAGTTCCTGAAGGACAAGGGCGGGGTCTATCACAACGGCGACCTGCACCATCCGCATCCGTCCTTCACCGATGGGACCTATGACGGCCGCTATCTCTACGCCAACGACAAGGCTAACACCCGCGTCTGCCGCATCCGTCTCGACGTGATGAAATGCGACAAGATCATCCAACTGCCGAACCAGCACACGGTTCACGGTTTGCGTGTCCAAAAATATCCCAAGACGGGATACGTGTTCTGCAACGGCGAGGACCGCGTGCCGCTGCACAATGACGGCACCACGATGAATGACAAGAGCACCTACCGCGCCATCTTCACAGCGGTCGACGGCGAGACCATGAAGGTAGCCTGGCAGATCATGGTCGACGGCAATCTCGACAACGTCGACGCCGATTACCAGGGCAAGTACTGCTTCGCCACCTGCTACAATTCGGAAGAGGGTGTGAACCTCGCCGAGATGATGGCGAACGAGCAGGACTGGATCGTTGTTTTCAACCTCAAGCGCATCGAAGACGCGGTTGCGAAGGGCGATTTCGAGAAGATCAACGGTGTTCCGGTGCTGGACGGCCGCAAAGGATCCCCGCTCACGCGCTACATTCCCGTTCCCAACAGTCCACACGGCATCAACACCGCACCGGACGGCATCCATGTTGTGGCGAACGGCAAGCTGTCGCCGACGGTGACCGTGTTCGACGTGCGAAAGTTCGACGATCTTTTTGACGACAAGATCCAGCCTCGTGACACCGTTGTCGCCGAGCCGGAACTGGGCCTTGGGCCGTTGCATACTGCCTATGACGGAAAGGGCAACGCCTTCACGACGCTGTTCATCGACAGCCAGATCTGCAAGTGGAACATAGAAGACGCCAAGCGGGCGTTCGCCGGAGAGCAGGTCGACCCGATCCGCCAGAAGCTGGACGTGCACTACCAGCCGGGGCACAACCACACCTCCATGGGCCAGACCAACGAGGCTGACGGCAAATGGCTCATCTCGCTTAACAAGTTCTCAAAGGACCGCTATCTGAACGTCGGCCCTCTCAAGCCGGAGAACGATCAGCTCATCGACATCTCGGGCGACGAGATGGTATTGGTGCACGACAATCCGACTTTCGCCGAGCCGCACGACGCCACGCTCGTGCACCGCTCCAAGATCGATCCAGTGCATGTTTGGAACCGCGACGATCCGTTCTTCGCCGATGCGGTCAAACAGGCGGCCGCCGATGGCATCGATCTCACGTCTGACTCAAAGGTGGTTCGAGACGGCAACAAGGTCCGCGTCTACATGACCTCGGTGGCCCCGGCATTCAGTCTTGAGGAGTTCACCGTCAAGCAGGGCGATGAGGTGACGGTCTATGTCACAAACATCGACGAGGTGGAGGATTTGACCCACGGGTTCAGCATCATCAACTACGGCATCAACATGGAAGTGGCGCCGCAGGCGACCGCTTCGGTGACTTTCAACGCGAGCAAGGCCGGCGTTTACTGGTACTACTGCTCGTGGTTCTGCCATGCCATGCACATGGAGATGAAGGGCCGCATGTTCGTCGAGCCGCAAGGCGTGTGAGCCGATGGCTCGACTTGGCATCATTGCATTGGGGATGGCGGCGTTTCTCGCCGCCCTCCCCGGTTCGCCCGCGTGGGCCAAGCTTATCCTGCAGGCCCCCGGCGCAGGGCGCCTGCAGGCGGTGATAGACGCCGCCTCACCCGGCGACGTCATCCGGCTGCAGGCGGGTAAGCATGAGGGCCCCGTCACCATCGGCAAGGTGCTGACGCTGGAAGGCCAATCCGGGGCCGTGGTCGCAGGCGGCGGGAGCGGCAGTGTCATCACCGTCACCGCACCGCGGTCGATCGTGCGCGGACTGGAGATCAGGGGATCGGGACGGAACCTCTCCGAAATGGACTCCGGCGTCTTCGTTGCGAAGTCGGCGACTGGAACGCGCGTCGAGGACAACACGATCCTGGACAATCTGGTCGGCATCTACCTCCACGGCGCCGAGGATTCGCTGGCGAAGGGCAACAGGATCGTCGGTATGCGCGAAGGGCGAACCAGCGAGGCCGGAGACGGCATATCTCTGTGGAACGCTCCGGGCGCCCAGGTGGTCGAGAACGACATCAGCTTCGGCAGGGACGGTATCTTCACCAAGACGAGCAAGCGCAACGTCTTCAGAGGCAATACGTTGCGCAGCCTGCGCTTCGCGATTCATTACATGTACACCAATGACAGCGAGGTCAGCGGCAACGTTTCGGTCGGCAACAATGTCGGCTACGCCATCATGTATTCGAAGAACCTGCACGTCGAAGACAACATTTCGGACGGCGACCGCGACCACGGCCTGATGCTCAACTATGCGAACGGTTCTGTGATCACGGGCAATACGGTGCGGGGACGGCTTCAGCCGGTGGAAAGGTGGACGGCCGCGGGCCGCATGAGCGGCGCGCATGCCGTGCCAAACACGGGACCTGCCGACGTCGCGCCGAATGACCGCGGAATGCGCCTCGGTCCCGAAAAGTGTGTATTCATCTACAATGCCAACAAGAACGAGTTCCGCAACAACCTGTTCGAGGGATGCTCGATCGGGATCCACTTTACGGCGGGTTCGGAAGGAAACGCCATGTCGGGCAACGCCTTCGTCAGGAACCGCAACCAGGTGAAGTATGTCGGAACGCGCCATCTCGACTGGTCGCAACAAGGCCGGGGCAATTATTGGAGCGACAATCCGGCATTCGATCTCGACGGCGACGGCATTGGTGACAATCCTTACCGCCCGAACGATCTGGTCGACCGGGTCCTGTGGATCTCTCCGCAGGCGAAGGTCCTCATGAACAGTCCCGCGGTCCAGGTGATCCGCTGGGCGCAGACGCAGTTTCCGGCGCTCCTGCCCGGCGGCGTGGTCGACAGCCACCCGCTGATGGCGCCACCTCGGAAGAGCAGCCATGACTGACACCGTGAACGTTACCGGCGTGACCAAGTCCTACGGCAAGGTTCCTGCCGTAATCGACGTCACGTGCAGTCTCAAGGAGGGCGAGACGATCGCCCTGGTCGGCCATAACGGCGCCGGCAAGACAACGCTCATCAAGCTGATGCTCGGCCTCATCCGTCCGGACTCGGGAATGGTCCGGGTCCTGGGCGAAGACCCGGCGGCGGGCCAGTTCGCCGCGCGCCGCAGGCTCGGTTACCTGCCGGAGAACGTCTCCTTCAACATGGCGTTGACCGGACGCGAGACGCTGAGCTTTTACGCTCGCCTGAAACGCGTTCCGCTTGACACCGTTGGAGCCCTGCTCGAGCGGGTCGGCCTGGCAGGTGCGGCCGACCGTCGCGTCGGTACCTACTCGAAGGGTATGCGCCAGCGACTTGGCCTTGCACAGGCGCTGCTCGGTCGCCCGAGGGTGTTGCTCCTCGACGAGCCAACGACGGGACTGGATCCGGCGCTGCGGCACAGCTTCTACGAGATCGTCGCCGAGTTGCGGGCGGACGGCGCGACCGTCCTGCTGTCCTCGCACGCGCTGACGGAACTCGAAGGCAAAGCGGATCGCGTGGTGATCGTCAACCGCGGAGCCAAGATCGCGGACGGCACGATCGAGGAACTTCGACAAATCGCAAAGCTGCCGACGCGCATCCGCGTCAGGCTCGCGGAATGTGAAGCAGGCAAGGTGGACGACTGGATAGGCCGGACGGGCGCCTGGAAACGCATCAACGGCCATGTGCTGGAGATCGACGCGGAACCAAGTGAGAAGATCTCGCTGCTCAGAAGCGCTGCCTCCACTGACGCGCCGGTGGTCGACCTCGACGTTGCCCCTCCAAGCCTCGACGAGCTCTACGCCCACTTCCTTGGCGCTGAGGAGGCACCTCAATGATGAACATCCTTATCGTCGCCCGCAAGGAAATCCAGGAGGGCTTGCGCAATCGCTGGGTCCTTGCCACGACACTGCTGCTTGCAGCGCTAGCCCTGACGCTGACCTTCCTTGGGAGCGCTCCGACGGGGACCGTCGGCGCCGGCGCGCTCGACGTGGTCATCGTCAGCCTGTCCAGCCTCACCATCTTCCTCGTCCCGCTGATCGCGCTTTTGATCTCGCATGACGCAATCGTCGGGGAAATGGAACGCGGCACGATGCTCTTGCTACTCAGCTATCCCATCGGACGCTGGCAGGTGATCATGGGCAAGTTCATCGGGCACCTTGCCATCCTGTCCTTCGCTACGCTGTTCGGTTACGGTGCGGCCGCGGCTGCGATGGCTGCAACCGGGGTGCCGATCGATACGGCGAGCTGGACGGCATTCGCATCGATGATACTTTCCTCGATCCTGCTGGGCGCGGTGTTCATTGCCATCGGATACCTCGTCAGTGCGCTCGTCGCGGAGCGCGGAACAGCGGGAGGGATCGCCATCGGGGTCTGGCTGCTCTGCGTCCTCATCTACGACATGGCGCTGCTCGGTGTGCTGGTCGTCGACCAGGGCCGGACGATCGGCGGCGGGCTGCTGAGCGCGCTGTTGCTGGCCAATCCGACCGACGCCTACCGTTTGCTGAACCTCGGGTCGGAAAGCGTGGGAGCCCTGTCCGGCATGGGCGGCGTAGCCGACAATGCGGCGCTCGGGCCAGCTGCTTTGATCGCGGCGCTGGTCGCCTGGGCGCTTGCGCCGCTGGCGGCTGCTGCGATGGTGTTTGCCAGGAGAGAACTTTGAGACTGCTTCTTTCCGCGGCGATTGCCGCCTTCATGGTGCTTGCCGGGTGCAGCGACAGCGGCGAGGTAGAAATTCCGAAGCCTGTCGCCCTGACGGAGACTGCTGTCGGCCACTACTGCGGCATGAACGTGCTTGACCACCCCGGGCCGAAGGGGCAGGTCCTGCTTGGGCAGATTCCCGAACCGATCTGGTTTTCGTCGGCTCGCGACGTGGTCGCCTTCACCATGCTGCCGGAGGAGCCGAAGAACATCTCCGCCATCTATGTCTCCGACATGGCCAAGGCTCCAAGTTGGGAGGCGCCGGGGGCGGAAAACTGGGTCGAGGCCAGGCAGGCCTTCTACGTCATTGGAAGTTCGGTGCGCGGCGGCATGGGCGCGGCGGAGACGGTTCCATTCTCGACGCAAGCCGCGGCCGCCAAGTTCGCCGAGAAGAACGGTGGACAAGTTGTTAGCTTCGTCGATATCCCACGCGACTATGTGTTGGGAGCGGACGGTTCCGCCGCGCAAGACGATGTTCCGCTGGAAACCACCGGTGCAACCCACCAGGAGCCGCATCATGGCCCATAAACTGAGTCGCCGCCGTTTTATCTCCATAACCGCTTCGGCCGCAGGCCTTGGTCCGCTTCCGGCAGGGGCCGTGACCAAGGGAGGAGTCCAAACGGTGACCTGGGAGGGACAGGCACTCGGGGCCTCAGCCTCGCTGACCATCCATCATCATGACAGGGCCACAGCCGGCCTGCTGGTGAAGCAGGCTGTCGTTGAAGTGGCGCGTCTGGAGCGGATCTTCAGCCTTTACCGGGCCGATTCGGCGCTTTCGCAGCTGAACAGAATGGGAGCCCTTGCCGCACCGCCGCCGGAACTCGTAGCTCTCCTCGAGAAAAGCCGCGTCGTCTGGGAGCTGAGCGGCGGCGCGTTCGATCCGACGGTCCAGTGCCTATGGACGTTTCTTGCGAGCCATTTCGGCGGGACCAAGCCCGACCCCGCCGGACCACCGGAGGCGCAACTGCGCGAATTTCTGGACCTCGTGGGTTTCGGCAACGTGCTCTTCAGCGAGGACAGGATCGCCTTCGCCCGGCGGGGCATGACGCTTACGCTCAACGGCATCGCCCAGGGCTTCATTACAGACCGGATCGTCGACATGCTTCGTCGAGGCGGCGTCACGAAGAGCTTGGTCGACATGGGCGAAATCCGCGCCATCGGATCCCGGCCTGATGGTGGTCCCTGGAAAGTCGGCGTCGAGCGCGCGCCAGGCGAGGCCGGGTTTTTTACCGTCCTCGAGATCGAGGACAATGCTGTCGCAACGTCCAGCCCGGATGGATTCCGCTTCAACGATGGGAGCCGTTTCAACCACTTGATCGATCCACGCAGCGGGCTCGGCGCAAGCCTTTACCGGGGCGTGGCCGTCGTTGCGCCGGACGCGACCACCGCAGACGCGTTTTCGACAGCCTTCAGCCTGTTGCAGCCGGATGCCGTCCGAAGCATCGTGGCGGAGTGGCCAGGACTGCGGGCGCGGCTGTTGGAGGCTTCGGGTCACCTTGTGGAGTTCGGGCGCGGGTAGCGGCGACCGATAGTTGGCCGCGCTCCTGAAGCGCAATTTCTGCGACCGCCGCGGGTGTCGCCGCCGCCGCGCCGGCGGGAACCCGTGCAACTGGCTTCGCAGCCGAGTCGAGTCGCACATGCTGCTGGCTTGAAATGGCTCGTGTTTGCGCAACTGCAACGACGGTTCGCCAATGTCCGGGCAACATCCGCGTTTGGAAGGAACCTAGAAATGGCTCGCAAGCCCGCAGTTGACCCGGATGTGACTGTCGACGAAATCATGCGCCGTTGGCCAACGACTATTCGCGTGATGATCCGCCACCGCATGCTATGCGTGGGATGTCCTATCGGAGCATTCCACACTGTCTCCGACGCCTGCCGCGAACACGAAATCTCCGAAGAGGATTTCGTGCTGGAACTGGAGGCGGCGATGGCAGGCTCAGTGGCTTAGGCTTTAGTGTGGGTTCTCGGCAAACAGCATCAGTCGTGGGGATCAGTAACCGTAACTTTCTTTCGCCCGCCGTTGATGTAGCGAGTGATAAACTGGTGGCCTTCCGGCGAGGTCCGCACTACGCGGACGTGGCCGGAGAGAAGGAGGGTGGAACGAACGCGCCTCCTCGTCCTGGGAGGATATCTCTAGAACCATGGCAGACCGGGTGGACCGGGCCCTCTAACGTCGTCGATCTTCTCGCCGGACAGCCGCAGAAGGCTGGCAGACGCCCGATAGGGAGCTGTCGAAGGATGGCGTCCGACGGAAATCTTTCCCGTGCTTCGCAAGGTATCTGCTTCCCTTTCTATCCGTTGTTTGCGACTGCGCAAACAACGGATCCCGCACGAGGGCTATAGGGCGGGTTAACGGCTGGATGAAGCCACGTCTCAGAAAGGAAGAAGAAAATGAACAGGATTGTCGCGATGCTCGCTTTCGGAGCCGCGGTCGCTTTTGCCGGAACAGCCAGCGCCGCGGAGTTTGAGGTCAGGATGCTCAACAAGGGCGAAAAGGGCGCGATGGTTTTCGAGCCTGATTTCGTGAAGGCCGCCCCCGGCGACACAATCCGTTTCATCCCCACAGACAAGGGGCACAACGCCGAAACCGTCAAGGGGATGATCCCGCACGGAGCTGAACCCTTCAAGAGCAAGTTCGGCGAGGAAATCACCGTCACGCTCGACGCGGAAGGCGTCTATGGCGTGAAGTGCACGCCGCACTACGGCATGGGCATGGTCGCCTTGATCGAGGTCGGCAACCCGGTGAACCTCGACGAGGCCAAGGCAGCCAAGCAGTCCGGAAAGGCCAAGGCGGTCTTCGCCGACCTCTTTGGCCAGGCGGTCGCCAACAAGTAGATGGAGGCGGCTATACGGCTGGCCCGAATACCGGGCTCCAGCCTCGTTCAAGCTGTGTGCAGCCCTCGCCCCACTGTAGCCGTGAAGGACTTCCCATGCGACGCCATGCAACCGCAGCCCCCATCTCCGGAGGACTCGCCTCCGAATCGCTTGTCGAACGCATGCGTCGCGGCCTGGCGGAAGCAGGCCTCGACTGCGGGTGCCGGGAAGCGGCAAACGATCTGCTCGACCGAATAGGATGGGATGAGGATGTCATCCGGCGCACGGGCGGCCTCGCTGACGCCCGCCGGATGCGTGACTCCATCGTGATCGTCCTCGCCCTTCTGGAAGAACTCGACAGCCTGACGCTGGATGAGCCGGACCGTTCCGCCTTCCACGAGCTCGCAGGACTGTTCGACGACATTTCGGAATTCGCCGCGTTCGGCGCAGACGCCGCCCGAAGGGCGGCCGGAGGAGGAAACAGTTGATGGCTGGAGCTCCTGCTGCTGCTCCTGACGACCGTTCGGTCCTGCGAAACCTTCGCAGGGCGGGCAACACCTCGCGCGATGGTCGCGGCCGTATCGCCACGATGCCGCCGATCCTGCAATACGGATTCCGACCGTTCTTTTTCCTGGCAGCCCTTTATGCAGGCCTTGCGATCCCGGCGTGGCTCGGAGTGCATTTTACGGGCCACACGCTTCCGGGGCCGTTCCCCGGACTGGCATGGCACGCTCACGAGATGCTGTTCGGGTATCTGAGCGCCGTTGCCACTGGATTCGTCCTCACGGCGATACCCAACTGGACGGGCCGTCTTCCTCTGAGCGGCTTGCCTCTCGCCGGGCTGGTGGCACTGTGGCTGATTGGCCGAGCCGCCTGCGCCCTGGTGGCGGAGCCGGTCTTCGCTGCGGTGGCCGATCTCGCATTCCCATCGGTCCTTGCTTTCGTCATTTGGCGCGAGGTCGTCGCAGGCAGGAACTGGAAGAATGCACCAGTCGCGGCGATGATCACACTGTTCGGCGTCGCCAACGCCCTGCATCACGGCGAGAACCTTGGACTCGCGCCCGATAATTTGGGCCTGCGGCTGGCACTCGGCGCGGCAGCGATGCTCATCGCCCTGATCGGTGGACGAATCGTCCCCAGCTTCACGCGCAACTGGCTGGTCAAGGCTGGCAAAGCACGACTGCCCGCGAGCTTCGATCGGATTGACGAGGCGGCCCTCGTGACGACGGCGCTCGCCGCCGGCCTCTGGATCGCCGTTCCGGAATCGGCGGCGACGGGTGCCGCGCTGTTCGCCGCCGGAACGCTCCTGGCTGCGAGACTGATCCGCTGGAGGGGTCACCAGACTGTCAGGGAGCCGATCCTCCTCATCCTTCACGTCGGTTACGGATGGCTGGCTGTGGCCCTCTTATTCCTCGGAGCTTCCAATGTCTCGGATGCAGTGCCCGAAAGCGCCGCGCTCCACGCGCTGACTGCGGGCGCGATCGGAACCATGACGCTTGCTGTCATGACGCGCGCAAGTCTTGGTCACACGGGCAGGGAGATCGTCGCGGACCGCACCGTCGTCGCAAATTACTGCGCGGTTTCGCTGGGCGCGGTCCTGCGGGTGGCGGCTCCTTTCACGGGCGAGTGGTACGTGCATGTGCTTGCTTGCGGCGGCGCGCTCTGGAGCGCGGCGTTCCTCCTGTTTGTCGTTCGATTCGCGCCAGTTCTTTTTCGGGCGCGAGCAACGTCAACCTCGAGAAGGTCGTAAAACCGAGGAAAAATACGACTGCTGGCGGAATGCTGTGGCAGGGCGCGCAGCTACGCGCGATTTCCCCGACCGGCAAGCTGAAGAGGGGTTGTCAGGAAGGCGTTGGAGGCGTTGTTTGTATCCGCGTGAGTTATACCTTGGAGATTACTCAGTCCAAACAGTACGCCGAAGCCGAATGGTACGCCGACGTCTGGCTGGTCGTCTTCTGGGTCACCTACGCGCCGGAAGGTCGTAATCTGAGCATTGATTTCATTGTCTTTTTTTGTGTTCCTCAAGTCTTCCCGTATCGTTCCGCGACTAATGACAACGTCGAACAACCGACAGCTGCCGCTGCAGGCCGGTGGCCGATAGCAGTGATTCCACTTCGTCTAGTTGCTACAACGACAGAATTCGAAGAAGACGCCTAGTAAACGTCCAGTACATCGACGATGGTGTGCCGGGGACCCCGGCCCTTCCCCCCTGCCCTCATCTGCCCCGACGGCGAAGCAGGCACTATCGACAACAATGAGATGTAAAGCGCGACTGCGGAGTGTATCATTTTAATACAATCCTCGATTGGTAGACTCGCGCGTTGCACGGTCGGTTAATTCTGCGTCAGGTCAAGGGGGGAAAAGGCTGCGATGGAGGAACAATGATGTCTGTGCAAAAAAGGACTATCGAACGAACAGAGCAGACTATGTGATTGCCGCGCAGCATGGTCGACCGACCGCTGATGGCGATCGCGATGAGATGCTGGCAAGAAAAAAGAAATCCCTGTGGCTGAAAGATCGGCGATCTGCCGAATTGGCCGCAAACCCGTCGGAAAGTTCAACAGAACCGAAACCCAGAACGCGCGGCTAGCGGTCCAGCGCCAGTCCTACTGCCCATCGTCAAGCCCCCGTTTGGGCGAAGCTGGCGGCGCATTCCGGTCTGAGCAATCGAGGTTGGACCATTGCGCACAAGGAGCGGGCCTATCGCCCTCGCTGCCGCGGTCCACGAGTTTTGCGAATCCGAAGGCGAAAAGAAGCGCCAGGACAACCACTATTCGGACTGTCGCATGCAATTGCAACAGAATCTCGCCTGGGATTGACCCAGTTCGGAGGGGTCTAGCGTTTTTTGGTCAGAAAGCGGGCTTCTCGTATAAGCGACGCCCAGCTATATCCCAACACGGCGATAAGGTCGCGAGCCTGCTGTTCGGTGACACCCGCCTCTTTAACCAAGCGCTGAACAATAGAGTTGTCAGGGGGGGCGCTGGGTGTTCTGTCCCTATCGTCAGCCATCGGAAAAAAGTCCCTAGGCAGCCTAACGCGACCATTTGGATTGAGTTCCTTCACGATGGCTTCCGCGATCACGGAATTACTCGAATCGCCATACTCAATACTGTCCAGCGGCAGCGGAGCCCCATCCGCTAGGCCGGTGCCTGTCAAGCCCCCCGCCCAACTGGTGCCGGCCGTCCCCTCTTTGCAAATGTGGAAAGTCGCCTATTGCGAACGCCCGATGGCTATTAAGGCGCTGGGGTGTCGGAGCTGACGAGCGGATTCGGGGCCGAGAGCTCGAAGCCTTTGGGCGCCATGAAGAGCAGCACGATGACCAATGCGATGGATGCAATCACGGCAGCTGTGCCAGCAACTTTTCTCATCAATCTCCCGGACAACTTCATTTGCCACCCGACTGGACGCGAACCCGGCTTGAATTTGTATAGGCGCCTCTCGTCATCAGCCCGAACGGGTCTATAGGCTGGATCCTGCTTTTAATCGACGCGCGCCACCACCAAAATGACACCTTGTGCAGCGTTCGGATCGCCGGGCTTTTTGGCAAGATCGGCGAGTGTCCCGAAAAGCCCGCCAGCAAAGCCGCACCAGGACGGCGCCGACGAGAGTCAAAGCAGCGACCGCTCCGAAAGGACCTCTGCCGGAGTCTCCAAAGATGCCCAGATTTGCTAACAGACCAACTGTCGTGCCAAGAACGACACCTGCGCCGGGACTCTGCCGGACGGCGCTCATTCATCGTTGTTAGACCCGACGGCGCAAATTGTTCACAGTTGTCGTTGGAACAGCCGACGACGCCAATCTGTTCGCGAGGAACTCCCGCTGCCCGAAGCGCGGCAATGGCACATGCTGTCTGCGCATATGAATCGAACAGTTTGCTAAGCATTCGCATTTGGCATCAAGTCGCCCGCCGCTCGTAAGCGGCGGGCTGTCCTCCCAGTTGCTTTAGGTCATTCAATGATTTTGATGATCTTGCG
>NZ_SUHQ01000043.1 GCF_004962245.1 Mesorhizobium sp.
CCGTCCGCCAAGTTGCCCGCATCAGTGTTGGGGGCAACAGCGTCCGGGTCGTCCTATCGAATGCTTTCGGCGCTAAGCCGCTGACCATCGGTGCCGGCAGCGTGGGAATAGCAGGCAAGGATGGCGCCGTCGATCAGGCGACCCTGAAGCCCCTCACCTGGGGCGGCAAGAGTTCTGTGGTCATTCCGGCGGGAGCCCCGATCCTCAGCGACCCCGTCGCCCTCCCGGCAGAAGCGCTTTCCGAGATCTCGGTCAGCATCTTCCTGCCGAAGAAGACGGCGCTCTCGTCGGTGCATTGGGATGGTGTGCAAACCGCCTACATCTCCGGCCCGGGCGATTTCACAAACGATGCGGCGTTCAAGGCTGACAGCACACTCAAATCACGCCTTTTTCTGAGCGATATATGGGTTGATGCCGCGCCGGAATCCCAGGCGATCGTGTTTTTCGGGGATTCCATCACGGACGGGAATTGTTCGACCCCCGACGCCAATAATCGCTGGCCAGACCATGTCGCCAAGCGATTGCAGGAGGCCAATCGCAAGGTCGCGGTGGTCAACGAAGCTTTTTCGGGAAACCGCGTGTTGACCGACGGTATGGGGGTCAATGCTCTGGCACGTTTCGATTCTGATGTCCTGAGCCATCCCAATGTCTCGACCGTCGTTGTGATGATGGGCATCAACGATATCGGCTGGCCAGGCGAAAATGCAATCACGCCGGACGACAAGGAACCGACCGCCGAAGACATCATCAGCGGATACAAACAACTCATCGACCGCGCGCATGCCCATGGCGTACGCATCGTAGGTGCGACGTTGACCCCTTTCGCCGACACCTTCAAAGGGCTTCCTACCGAGGGGTACTATACACCACAGAAGGAAGAGATACGCGCCACCGTGAACGAATGGATCCGCACCGGCGGCGGCTTTGACGGCGTGATCGACTTCGACAAGGTGATGGAAGACCCGGCCAAGCCGGGATACCTGCGCGACGACTACGACTGCGGTGACAACCTCCATCCCAACGACGCGGGATACAAGGCAATGGCGGACGCGGTCGATCTCGATCTCCTGTCGAGCCCAGCAAAATAGCCGCTGCTGGCCTTGCCGCGCTGCTCAGACACCGCGGCAAGGTCGGTTCGCCCTTTTGGCTGAGCGCAGGAGGGTCGACCGTGAGTTCTCGAGCATGCGCCGCCGTCAGGCATTTCGCCAGTCGAGATTTGCACCCAACTTGTCGATTCCATTGATCCCGTGGGGGACACACCGATCTACCACCCACCTGGCAGCCGCCCCGGCCCCCAATCCGGCAGTTCGCGAAAGGCGCTGGTATGCCCCAAAGCCTCACCGAGTGCGGCCCGCAGATTCCTGCATGAGGGCCTCGCGTACGCCTGACTGCACCCTCTTCGGCATATTCGCCAACGGCGACGCCACAGCGCTTTGCGCATCTCCGATCTGTCGCTCCGAAGTCGCGACATGACCCCTGTCAGCGTTCTGCAGGTGGCAGCTCTTAGGAAATTTCGGGGATGCTCCAGTGGATGCCGTCAGCAACGACCTGACAAAGCGCTGCATCTGACGCGAATGCGTCGGTTGGCGGAAGTCCGGCGAGTGCCTTCAGCCCTCACGCCGCCAGATCGTCTCGATCTGTTTGAGGTTCAGCGCCGGGCCACACCAGGACACGGTTTCTCATAAGATTCGAGATGCCCCAGCCATCGCGTCACCCCAACGGAAATACCACCTCGAGCTCGTAGAAAACGATGAGCCCGGCCAACGCCACTAGGAGAGCAAGCAAGCCTGCGCCGAGTAAAGACTCGAACTTGTTTCCGTCGCTGCGCATTGGAACGCCACTAGTTGACAAGTTACTAATCTCTATGTGACACTTTTATGACAATTTCAAGTGTGGAAAAGGAAGCCCCGCTTCTGTTCAGGAAATGGAGACCGATACTCGCCATTGTTGCAGGAGTATCTCTCCTGATTCTTTGTGCAAGTTTTGTACAAGATCTAATTTTGTACGCTGTACAGAAGCCGGACCTTTCGACAAAAATATGGCTCCTTGATGTCGATGTAGAACGGAGCGCGTTCACTTGGATCTCCGTGCTGGTGCTTTTCTTCTGCAGCCGTCTTCTTTTTCAGTGCGGAGACGATGCGGCGGACCGCGGCAGTCAATTCACCTGGCATTGGTACTTCTTGGGCTTCCTGTTCCTGCTTCTTTGTTTCGATGAATTCGCTGGCCTCCATGAGAAGCTATCCGCTGCGTTGGCTGCGAGGTCAACCAATACGGGCCTGCTGTATTTTGCATGGGCAGCGCCGGCAGGCATCCTTAGCTTGGTGGGGCTAGCTGCCTTTGTTCCATTCATCCGCTCTTTCCCAACATCACTCGCTGTGCTGTTGGCGGTTTCGGCGATATTGTTTCTTGGCGGAGCGGTCGGGCTTGAAATGGTCGGCGGCAGCGTTGCAGAGGCGGAAGGCGTGGACTCCTTGCGCTACCGCATTTTGGCGAACATCGAAGAAGGTCTCGAACTTGCCGGGACACTGACCTTTATCTACGTACTACTGTCATACCGTGAGATAACATCACGCACGCACTGATCTCATCGCTGCGCCAGCAACACACCGTTTTCGCCGCACTTCTCGACTGACTGAGCTTGATCGTTTTGCGATTCGGGCGCGCTGGTCGCCTCGCGCAGGCAAATGGATGTAGTCGGCATTGTCCTGATCGACCGCTTATCCCGTTCGCTCAGGTGGCTACAATATATGGTGCTGCGTCTGTCCCCCTTCTCCCGGTCGATTAACGTAGACTGGGCCAAGGTGGCACGATTGGGATGTTGCCAGCATCCCGCCAATTCGGAGATCGGTTAGGCGTTGACGCTCGCCAGCACCCGACATACTTTCTATAAGCAACTTGCGTAGAGATCGCGTGTGCAGCCCGATGACATCGAACTCATTTTGGACGCTGACATTTCGGAGGACCCATGCCTCCTCTTTGATGTCGTCACGCCCGATGGCGTGCTTCAGCTCTTGGGGGACGTGGAGATGGGCAGCAACCATCTGGTCGTCCGTGACCTCCATATTGGGGGCGATGCCCAGGTCCAGTGGGGTTGGTCCAAATTGCGCAAGCTCGGTCGAGTGATCGCGGAGAAGCTTAATGTCGACTACATCGAAGTTCATGGAGCGGTTCGGACAACGGGTGCGAACCCGGGACGTCGTCCGGGTGTCGTCAGGCTCTCCCGTCCGGCTGAGCCTCAGCTTTCTACCCGGCGCGAATACTCCTGAGGCTGCTCGGGCTCTCGTCAGGAGACAGCTGCCGCTGAGGACGGCCCACGCTGTCCTCACGGCGATGGTTGATCAAGGCAAGGCATTCGTGACGGTTCCTTGCGTCGACGACCTTCGAGCACTGAAGGATGAACTCTCTTCCGCAGGAGTGATCGCGAAGGTTCATGCGCCGCAGCCGATAAGCGTTCGCGAAGTCCGGGATCGCACGAAGCTATCCCAGGAGGCGTTCTCCGTGAGGTATGGCCTCGATCTGGCAACGCTTCGAAACTGGGAGCAAGGTCGCTCGGAACCGGATGCAGCGGCGAATACGCTCCTTTGGATCATCGCCCGGAATCCGGAAGCAGTCGAAGAATCGCTCGATATGGAGGACGAGTCGGCTGCCCCGTCGCCCTAGCGAGGGGCCGTCGGAACGGCCACTCCAGCGCGCGGCTACTCGGCCGCCAACGCGATGGCGGGCCGCCGGAAGGGAGGCAACGCCAGTATCCGCGGGATGAGCGGATCCGGCCTGCTGTAGCGCCTTCCCGTCAGCCGTTCCTCGCCTTGCCGCCGCGGCGTCAGCACTGGCCGCCCCGGCTTCCGACGTGTGTAATGGCGCCGCTCGCCGAACTCTCGCACGCCGTCGAAATCCCATTGGAAGCCGCCATACGCGTCAGGATCCTCCTCCTTGAGGCGATCCACCCACTAGGCGAGTTCCTCCTGTACCGTCACCTTGTGGACGCGGTAGTAGCTCGCGAGATCCTCCACAATTGTCCGTTTGTTAGGGTGGCACATCTTGAGGATTTCGCGGATGTGCTCTTTCTTCCAATCCGTCGTGTCGCCGACGATGCTGCGGTAGGTGACGGGCTCGAGGCGCTGGCCTATCCCGAGCATCCTGTCCATCGCGGTGTGAAAGTGCCGCCGCCTGTTCCAGCGGAACACGAACTCGTTTAGGTAGGCATCGAGGTGCTTCTCCCGAAAGCCGTGGAACGTGCCCAGCGCCCACCTCTTCAGGTTCGCAAAAACGACGTGAATCCACTTGGAAACGATATGGGCGGGAATCGTCCTATCACTCGGATTAACCCTCCTGAGGCGACGGCCGGCCACCTTGTCGTACGAGGCAAGGGAGTCCGTCCGCAACGCCGCTCCGGGAAGGGCATTCGCTACCACGAACGGAACGATGCTTTGAGCCGAACGGTCCGCGATGCGCGCGAGCCTGATGCGACCGACGCCATGGTTGCCGACCGTCTCGACCGCTCCAGCGATCCATATCTGGTTGGCTGTGCTGCTGCCGCCGCCCCTCTCCAGCGCGTCCTCCTTGCGCGGATACGGGATAGCGGACTCGTCCACGTCGATAGTTCCGGAAAGCGGTGTCCGGTTGGGTTCACCATTGCCCGCCGGAGCTTGTGAAGCACCAGCCAGGCGGTTTTGTAAGAGACGCCCAGCTTAGGCTGGAGCTGCAGCGTCGAAAATCGAATTAGAGTGCGTCGCCATCAGGTCGCCGCCAGGAACCACTTGCGCAGCGGCAGGTGCGTGCCCTGCATGACCGTCCCGGCGATCACGGAGGTCTGTTTCCTGCACCCAGGCCTCTCCCCTTTGCCTGCGCATTCGAAAAGCCACGGCCGCGCGCCTCCAGGCGCCATGCTTTCCTGGAACCGCAGCGTGGGCATGCGAAGCCGCCCGGCCAGCGCTTGTTGAAGAGGTAATTGGCGCATGCGTAATCGTCGCGGAAAGTCTCCACGAACTTCTCGATCGACGGTGGCTTGTCGTTCTTCCACCGGGTCGGAAACAGCGCCTCGCCCATGCCGACGCCAACAAGGCAGGCGAGGCGATCCGTCAGCAACAATCGCTAGATATGGTTACCACCTGAGCGAACGGGATTAGCGGTCATGATCGGCACGGTGACGGCATCGGCGGTGGCACGCTACGTGATCTTCTTCCGGGCTTGAGCCGTCTTCAGGGTGCAGGAGCTTTTCTGGCATGTGTCACCGTTTCATGCGCAGTGTTTAGCGGGACTAGCTTGCTCGCTCGATCGCATCTTCAAGAATACGTTTGCGGACATCGAGCACTTCCTGACCACCTGTGCCGAAAACGGCACCCGCTTCGAGCTCGACTGCTACGATATCGGTCACCTCTACACACTGGTGCATTTCGCGGACCGCGGCATCGTCAAGCCGCACTTCTTCGTGCAGAGCGTCTTCGGTATCCTCGGCGGGATTAGGTCCGCACTCGGGAGACGTAATGCATATGAAGCGCACGGCGACCGGCTCCTGGGGCGCGAGGCAACGCCGAAGCACGACGCCGAAACGGACGCTCAGGCTATTCGCGCCAACGTTCGGGATGGTAACGTAGCCGTTGAGGTCAAGGCCTGTTCGGCGTCAGGCTGCAGATGCGCCGGTAGTGGTCGCTCGGGGTCCGGACTGTGGAAGACCGAATTTCGATCCTCCGACAGCGTGACAAGCCGGCCGCGACGGTTTCTTTGGCGGCCACGCCTCCATGATCAATTGACGCGGGACTGGATAAGTCTGGCATGAACATTGTGATGTTTACCAACACATTCAGCCCGCATGTCGGCGGCGTTGCACACAGTGTTGCGTGGTTGTCGGAGACGCTGCGTGAGTTGGGACATGCAGTCCTGATCGTGGCGCCGGACTATGCGGAAGCAGGTCGATCAGAAAGGGATATCCTTC
This sequence comes from Mesorhizobium sp., assembly GCF_004962245.1. Lineage (GTDB taxonomy): Bacteria > Pseudomonadota > Alphaproteobacteria > Rhizobiales > Rhizobiaceae > Mesorhizobium. The sequence continues at coordinate 5,933 of NZ_SUHQ01000043.1, forward strand.
GCGTCCCTGCGATCCAGAATTTTAACGGGAGCGATTTTTCAGTGCCGATCCCGTTCACGCGCTCCCTCGAGAAGACGCTGAACGCCTTCGAGCCGGATATTATCCATTCGCACCACCCGTTTCTTCTCGGCGACACCGCCCTTCGCACCGCCGCGTCGCGAGCGTTGCCGGCCATATTCACCTATCACACCCGCTACGAACTCTACGGACACTACGTTGCCCAGGATGCACCGGTCCTCCAACGGCTCGTGCTCAGCCTCGCGGTCGGCTACTGTGATCTGTGCGACCATATCATCGCTCCAACGCTCAGCATTGCCGACCTCTTGCGCCACCACGATGTCACCAAACCGATCGCCATAATCCCGACAGGGATTGATCTAGCCAGGTTCTCCAATGGAGATGGGCTGAGATTGCGGAGCCGCTTAAGAATAGCGGAAACCGATTTCATCGTCGGGCACGTAGGTCGGTTGGCGCCGGAGAAGAACCTGACTTACCTCACCGAAGCAGTCTGCCTGTTTCTTTCGCAAAATGAGCGCACGCATTTTATCGTCGCCGGCGACGGTTCGTCAGCGTCCGTAATGCGCCGGATGCTGGACGAGGCTGGTCTTCAGGACAGATGCCACCTGCTGGGCGTGGTCGAAGGCGCTGATCTGGCCGACGTCTATGCCGCCATGGATGTCTTCGCCTTCTCGTCGCGTTCCGAAACCCAGGGTCTTGTGCTCGTCGAGGCGATGGCAGCCGGCGTTCCCGTGGTTGGGCTTGATGAACCTGGAGTCCGTGAAGTGGTACGCAACGGAAGGAACGGCTATCTCCTGTCGGCCGATGCGTCCCCAGCCCAATTCTCAAAAGCTCTCGCCAAAGTCCGCGCGATCGCTCCACCGGGCCGAGAGATGTTGCAAGAAGAGGCCAGACTGACTGCGGCCTCCTATTCACGATCTTCGACCGCGCAGCAGACCATCGATCTCTATTCGCGCGCTGTCGCGAGCCATGCCGGTATCCGAACTATCGGCACTCGCTCCTTTGAGGCGACACTCGAAGGTCTCAAGCAGGAATGGAGAATTCTCGCCAACCTTGCGAATGCCGTCAAGGACGCGGTGGCGACGCGCAGTGACCCGGCAAAGTAACGGCTGCGGGACCTTCAGGAGATTTGCGACGGCCCGCCCGACGGCACGTCGCCGCTGTGGCACTGAGCCGCGCGGGCATCGCGCATCTGTATTTCGAGAACATCGGTGATCGTGGCAGTTCTACCGGGACCGTCTTGACACACATCTTTAGCGCATACTATCAACGGATTTGACAAACCTGCCATACAGGTTTGCGCCTTCCGATGTGAGGATTTGCCGTGGTCATGGCTGCGCCCGCCAAGAATTCCGACGCAGCGAGTCTGGTCAGCAACACCATCGGCGAGATCACCCGCCACATCCGCACACACGAGCTCGGGCCTGGGGACCGGCTTCCCAGCGAGGCCGCACTGTCCAGGCAATTGAGCGTCTCGCGTACCGTAGTGCGTGAAGCCTTCAGTTCGCTCGCCGCCATGCGGCTCATCGATCTGAGGGCAGGCCGGCGGGCCACCGTCGCCGAGCTGGACTACGGCACCATGTCGCTGGTGATCGAGCACGGCGTTCACACCGAACAGATCACCGTGCAGCAAATCTATGACGTGCGTCGCACCATCGAGACGCGCACCGCCATGTTGGCGGCCTTGCGCAGGTCAGCCGATGAAGTGGAAAGGATCAGGAGCCACGCGCGCGCCATGCGTGAGAACTTCCAGCGACCGGAAGAGGTCATGGAGCACGATCTCGCCTTTCACCTCGAGATCGCCAAGGCAGCAAAAAATCCGGTTTTCAGCCTCATCGTCGGCGCGTTCGAGCGAGTGTCGCGCCAGACCTGGCCGATCGGCTGGCGCAGCCGCCCTTCCGACGCCGAGCAACTGGAGATGATCCAGATCCATATAGAACTCGCCGAATCCATCGCGACGGGTGATCCCCAGTCCGCCCGCGACCTGATGGGCAGGCATTTTGACGAGAGCGTCAAGGCCCTGCTGGCGGCCGGTATTGCCTGAGGGAGCCGGGCGCATGAAGATTACGAAACTCGAAACGCTGCGGCTCAAGGAGCGGCCCAACCTTCTCTGGGTGCTGGTCCATACGGACGAGGGCCTCGTCGGGCTGGGCGAGACGTTCTTCATTGCCGAGACCGTCGAGACCTATTTGCACGAATATGTGGCGCCACGGGTGATCGGGCGCGATCCCTTGCAGATCGACCTGCTTGCCGCCGATCTCGTCGGATATCTCGGCTTTCGATCGACGGGCGCGGAAGTGAGGGGCAACTCCGCCTTCGACATCGCGCTTTGGGATCTGTTCGGAAAGGCTACCGGTCAGCCGATCGCACAACTTCTCGGCGGCTTCACGCGGCAGGAGATCAGGACCTACAACACCTGTGCCGGACCCGAATACATCAAGAAAGCCACAGGCCAGACGACGGCCAATTATGGGCTCGATAAAGCCGGTGATGACGCCTTTGATGATCTGAACGGCTTCCTTCACCGCGCCGACGAACTGGCGCACTCGTTGCTCGAGGAAGGCATCACGGCCATGAAAATCTGGCCGTTCGACATGGCTGCCGAGAAAACGCAAGGCCTGTATATATCGCAGCCTGATCTGAATTCCGCGCTGGCACCATTCGAGAAAATCCGCAAGGCGGTCGGCGACAAGATGGACATCATGGTCGAGTTCCACTCGATGTGGCAATTGCTGCCGGCCATGCAGATCGCTCGAGAACTCGCTCCCCACAAGACGTTCTGGCATGAAGATCCGATCAGGATGGACAGTCTGTCCAGCCTCAAGCGCTATGCCGAGGCTTCGCTGGCGCCGATATCGGCTTCCGAGACTCTCGGCTCGCGGTGGGCATTCCGCGACCTTCTCGAGACTGGCGCGGCCGGCGTCATCATGCTCGACATCAGCTGGTGCGGCGGGCTTTCAGAGGCGCGCAAGATCGCTGCCATGGCTGAAGCGTGGCACCTGCCGGTCGCGCCGCACGACTGCACCGGTCCGGTGGTACTCGGCGCGTCGACCCACCTGTCGCTGAATGCGCCGAACGCGCTTGTCCAGGAGAGTGTCAGGGCCTTCTATAAGACTTGGTACCGCGACCTCGTGACCGCCTTGCCGGAGGTGAAGAACGGCATGATCACCGTGCCGCCCGGACCAGGCCTTGGCATGGAGCTGAACCCGGAGATCGATCGCGCCTTCACCGCGCTTCGACGGGTAACTGACGCATCGATTTTCTGAAACTGAACCTGAAACAGCTTTCTACGGAGGAGAACCATGAAGAAGCTACTCAGCTCGGCAGCCTTGGGAGCAATATTGGCCGGAGGTTCGGCAACGGCCTCGTTCGCGGACAGCATGAACATCGTGTTCACGCACCATTCGTCCGCATCCAATCCCTTCTGGCAAGCGGTCAAGAAAGGTTTTGACGACGCCTGCAGCAAGCTCGAGGCCAGCTGCCAGATGATCTTCACCCAGACCGAAGGTTCGATCGAGCAGCAATCCGCAAACATGCAGGCCGCGCTGGCAGGCAAGCCGGATGCCCTGATTACCAGCATCGTGGACAACAATGCCTTCGACCAGATCATCAGCGACGCCCGCGCCGCCGGTGTGATCGTGATCGCCTCGAACGTCGACGACACGGATGGCGCGAAGGGCAATGCCCGCCAGGCCTTCATCGGCCAAGGCTTCGTTCCGGCCGGCTACTCGCTCGGCCAGGCAATGTCGGAGAGCTTTCCGGCCGAAGGTCCGATCAAGGCACTGGTAGGCGTGTCGGCGCCGGGCCAAAACTGGTCCGAACAGCGCGCGGCGGGTGTGATCAAGTTCCTTGAGGAGTTCAAGGCCGCCAATCCGAACCGCGAAGTCGAGATCAACCGCCTCGATACCGGCACCGATGGCGCCGTCGTCGCCGACCGTGTCGGCGCCTATCTCAACGCGCATCCCGACACGACGGTCTACTTCGACACAGGGCTGTGGCACGCGGGTGTGGCCCGGGCGCTTGCCGACCGCGGCGTCGAGCCGGGCAAGGTCCTGCTCGGCGGCTTCGACATCGTCGCCGAAGTGCTCCAGCAGATGCAGGCCGGGTATATTCAGGTCGAGGTTGATCAGCAGCCTTACATGCAGGGCTTCATGCCCGTCATGGAGGCCTATCTGGCCAAAACCGTCGGCCTGGCCCCTGCGGACATCGATACCGGCCAGGGTATCGTGCGCCCTGCCGACGTGCCGGCACTCTGGGACCTCTCCAAGCAGGGCCTGCGCTAAAGCATCTTGCAGCCAAGTGATGGAATCACCTGGCGTCGCAGAAATGCGGCTAAAACAAATAGATAGAGCGGGATGCCAGTTCGATTGAACGCATCCCGCTCCAGGCGGGATACGGGGCCGCGCATGAGGTTGGCGCGGCCCTTCACCGGGGAGGATAATGTGAAACGTCTGCTGAAAATCTATTTCGAGAAACCGGAGTTGGCAGGCGTTCTGCTGTTGGTGATCTTGGTCGTCGTCTTCCAGGTGCGGTCCAACGGCGTCTTTCTGAACCAGGACAATCTGCGGGGAATTCTCGGCCTTCTGCCGGAGATGGGGCTGGTCGCCATCGGCGTGACCATCCTCATGATCTGCGGCGAGTTCGATCTATCCGTGGGATCAGTTTTCGCGCTGATGCCGATGGTCATGGCGATCATGATGGAGGGCGGGACGCCTTTCGCCCTGGCCTTCTGCGTCGGCATCTTGGTGGCCGCAGCGATCGGGTTCCTGAACGGGTTCCTGACGATCCGCTACGCCATCCCGAGCTTCATCACGACGCTCGGCATGCTTTTCATCGCGCGTTCGCTCACTGTCGTCATTTCCGGTGGCTTTCCTCCGCTGCTTCCCAACGATCTGCCAAAATGGCTGTTTACCGCTTTCGTCGGACCGGGTGCTCTGTTTCGCATGTCGTTCGTTTGGTTTGTCGCCATTGCCTGTCTCGCGACTTTTGTATTGTCGCGGACCAATTTCGGCAATTGGGTGCGCGCAACCGGCGGTTTTCTGCCGGCGGCAAGCGCCATGGGCATACCGACCGCGCGGGTCAAGATCGCCTGTTTCATGCTCTGCTCCGTCCTTGCCGGCTTTGCAGGCATGATCCAGGTGCTGCGCCTCGGATCGCCTCTCCCGTCGATCGGCGAAGGCATGGAACTGCAGGCGGTGGCCGCCGCCGTCATCGGAGGCACGGCGCTCACCGGCGGGATCGGGACAGTGATCGGCGGCATCATCGGTGCCGTCCTGATCCGCGTGATCGACAATGGGCTGGTTCTCAGTCGCGTCGACGCGAACTGGTTCAAGTTCGCCATCGGAACCTTGACCATCTTCGCTGTGGTGGCGAACGCCTGGCTGCTGCGGCGCGCCAAGCGGATAAAGTCGGAGATCTGACGATGGCCGATCCCATCATCTCGATCCGCAATCTGCACAAGTGGTATTCCGGCGTCCACGCCCTCAAGGACATCTCGCTCGACATCTATCCGAATGAGGCGCTCGGCCTGATCGGCGACAATGGCGCCGGCAAATCGACCTTGATCAACATCCTTTCCGGGGTGCAGAGAGAGGATGAGGGCGAGGTGCTGATCGAAGGAGAAAAAGTTCACATCAGCAATCCGCGCGACGCCATGCGCCTCGGCATTGAGACCATCTACCAGTACAATTCGATGGTTCCTACCATGTCGATCGCCCGTAACATGTTCATCGGGCGCGAACCGCTGAAGTTTGCGATCGGCGGGATCGGCGTCATGGATCTGGGCCAGATGCGCCGCGAAAGCGTCAAAGCCATCGCCGATGTCGATCTTCACCTGCGCTCCCCCGACGCTCTGGTGGGCGAACTATCGGGCGGTCAACGGCAGGGCGTCGCCATAGCCAGGGCCATGCATTTCAAATCAAAGGTGATGATCCTCGACGAGCCGACCAACCATCTGTCCGTCAAGGAGACGAAGAAGGTGATCGGCTTCGTGCGATCGCTGAAGGAGCAGAACGTCACCGGCATCTTCATCAGCCACAACATGCACCATGTCTTCGAATGCTGCGACCGGGTCGTTGCAATGGCGCGCGGCGAAATCGTTCTGGACAAGCGGATCGGCGAGACTTCGATCGAGGAAGTCCAGGAGGTTCTGTGACGGGAGGAAGCAATGCCTGATCTGAGTGGCCGGAAAGTACTTCTGACCGGCGGTCTGGGGACTCTTGGTCGGGCACAGGCCAGGAAGCTCTCGGCGGAGGGCGCCGATGTCATCGTGCTCGACCGGCCCGAGATCGAGGACGCCGTGCAGCGGGCGAGGGGGCTCGGAGCGACGGTCAGCTTCGTCGGTTGCGATCTGGACGACCTGGTGAAGGCCACGAAGATGGTCGAAGGGATCGTCGCGGACGTCGGCGGCATCGACATCCTGATCAACAATGCGGCGCTCATCATCAACCGGCCCTATGCAGAGTTCAGCCTGGAGGAATACGAGCAGCAGATCCGCGTGAATTCCTCCGCGGCCTTCGCACTCGTGCGCGTTTGTGCCCCTCACATGAAGGACAAGGGCTGGGGCAAGATCATCAACTTCACGTCGGTCACCCTCAACGGCCAGCTTGGCGGCTATGTCCCCTATATCGCGTCCAAAGGCGCGATGCTCGGCCTCACCAAATCGCTGGCACGCGAACTCGGACCCTATGGCATATGCGTGAATGCCGTTGCGCCAGGGGCTGTCGTGTCCGAGGCGGAGGAGCGGGTCTTCGGGCACAAGCTCCAGGAATACAATGACTGGGTGATCGACCGGCAGTGCCTGAAGCTGCGCATCGTGCCCGAGGATGTCGCCGATCTGGTCCATTTTCTCGTCTCGCCGTCCGCCGACAGGATCACCGGTCAGAACATCGCAATTGACGCAGGGTGGTAGGCTGTGGATGTCCTCGTGTTGCAGGACTCCCGCACGAGGGTCGGGATCGTTCCGGAACTCGGCGGGGGAATAGCCTTCATGGAGGCGCTTCTGCCGGGTGGGCGTGATGTCCCCGTCCTGCGGCGATGGACGCACAGCAAGTCGGATGGTCCGTTCGCCCTGGCGTGCAATGTGCTGGTTCCATTTTCAAACCGGATTTCCGGTGGCGGCTTCACATTCCGGGGCGCCTTTCACGCGATCGCGCCGAATCTCGCGGGTGAGGGGTTCCCGATTCACGGCGACGGGTTCCAGAGGGCCTGGGCGATCGAGATGACGAGCGGCGAAGCTGCAAGCCTGACGCTTGGCAATGGGCAGATCGGCCCCTTCCGCTACGGGGCCCGACAACTGTTCCATCTGGAGGATGGGGCCTTGCATGTCGAAGTCGTCGTCACCAACGAGACATCCGGGCCGCTGCCTTTCGGCGCCGGTTTTCATCCGTGGTTTCCTCGATTTGCCGGGACGACGCTCCGCTTCCGGGCGTCCGACGTCTGGCTCGAGGACACCCGCCACCTGCCGACCGAGCTGGTCGATGTCGCGGCTCGACCGCAATGGGACTTTTCGGCCGCCTGGCCTCTGCCGAAGGCCTGGATCAACAATGCCTTCACGGTTGCCTCGGCGCCGCCACGATTAGCCAACCAGGCCTGCACATCGCGATCGACATCGAGGCTTCGCCGAACCTCGATGTCGCCGTCGTCTACTCGCCCGGTCCAGACGCCGATTTCTTCTGCTTCGAGCCCGTGAGCCATGCGGTCGACGCCTACAATCTGCCCGGCCGCCCGGGATTGACGGTGCTGGAACGAGGGCAGTCCCTGCATGCCGCCATGACATTGCGATGGTCGCCTTTGTGAGCCGATTTCGGGCAAAGACTTGCGTTTTGCTGAGGTTGAAATCCGACCCACAAGGTAATACCTTCTGGAAAATGGGTATTACCGAGGTGCGAACATGACCACGACAGTCACAGCCAAGGGACAGGTGACCATCCCGAAGCCGGTCCGCGACCTGCTCGGGATCGTTCCGGGCAGCAGGGTTGATTTCCGCCGCGCCGATGACGGCAATGTGGTGATTGTGCGTAGCGACAAGAAGCAGCCCGCGAGCCGCTTCGCGAAATTGCGCGGCCATGCCGGCAAGGGACTCGATACCGACGCGATCATGGCACTGACGCGTGGCGACGCGTGACGCTGGTCGACACCAACGTTCTGCTCGATCTTGTCACGGACGATGCGAACTGGGCGGATTGGTCGATCGCCCAGCTCGAGGCGGCGAGCCTCAATGGGCCGTTGTTGATCAACGATGCAATCTATGCCGAACTTGCCGTTCGCTACGACCGCATAGAGGATATCGACGCGTTTCTTGACGAAGCCGGTCTCGAAATGGCTCCGATGCCCCGGGCGGCACTGTTCCTCGCCGGAAAGGTCTTTACGCAGTATCGCAAATCGGGCGGATCGCGCACTGGCGTGCTGCCTGACTTCTTCATCGGCGGCCATGCCGCCGTCAATGGACTGCCGCTGCTCACCCGCGACGTCGGCCGCTACCGCACCTATTTTCCATCGCTGAAACTGATCACACCGGACTCCTGAACAGCCCTCTGCCACAAGTAGACATCTCGCTCCTGACGCTGGTCCAAGATCGCCACAAAAGTTCAATTTTATTCCCTGCGCAGCCCGTCATAATAAGGCCGGCGGCGGCACTACCAGCATGTCTCGAGGAGGAGATGAAATGCGGCTCAATAGGTGCTTTCTGCCGCAGCAGGGAGGAAACGGCGTCGACGTCAGACCATCCTAATATATGCGGCTGTGGTGGCCGGTTCCGCAATCGCTGGTCTCGGGGCACAAGCCGCCGAGATGGGAAACTGGATCACCACCTGGGCTTCCACACCTGCTCCGCGCTGGTCGGATGATCTTCCTGCGCCTTTCGGAGTGCCGGAGGTGCTGGAGAATCAGACCGTCCGCCAAGTTGCCCGCATCAGTGTTGGGGGCAACAGCGTCCGGGTCGTCCTGTCGAATGCTTTCGGCGCTAAGCCGCTGACCATCGGTGCCGGCAGCGTGGGAATAGCAGGCAAGGACGGCGCCGTCGATCAGGCGACCCTGAAGCCCCTCACCTGGGGCGGCAAGAGTTCTGTGGTCATTCCGGCGGGAGCCCCGATCCTCAGCGACCCCGTCGCCCTCCCGGCAGAAGCGCTTTCCGAGATCTCGGTCAGCATCTTCCTGCCGAAGAAGACGGCGCTCTCGTGGGTGCATTGGGATGGTGTGCAAACCGCCTCCATCTCCGGCCCGGGCAATTTCACAAACGATGCAGCGTTCAAGGCTGACAGCACAGTCAAATCACGCCTTTTTCTGAGCGATATATGGGTTGATGCCGCGCCGGAATCCCAGGCGATCGTGTTTTTCGGGGATTCCATCACGGACGGGAATTGTTCGACCCCCGACGCCAATAATCGCTGGCCAGACCATGTCGCCAATCGATTGCAGGAGGCCAATCGCAAGGTCGCGGTGGTCAACGAAGCTTTTTCGGGAAACCGCGTGTTGACCGACGGTATGGGGGTCAATGCTCTGGCACGATTCGATTCTGATGTCCTGAGCCATCCCAATGTCTCCGACCGTCGTTGTGATGATGGGCATCAACGATATCGGCTGGCCCGGCGAAAATGCAATCACGCCGGACGACAAGGAACCGACCGCCGAAGACATCATCAGCGGATACAAACAACTCATCGACCGCGCGCATGCCCATGGCGTACGCATCGTAGGTGCGACGTTGACCCCTTTCGCCGACACCTTCAAAGGGCTTCCTACCGAGGGGTACTACACACCACAGAAGGAAGAGATACGCGCCACCGTGAACGAATGGATCCGCACCGGCGGCGGCTTTGACGGCGTGGTCGACTTCGACAAGGTGATGGAAGACCCGGCCAAGCCGGGATACCTGCGCGATGACTACGACTGCGGTGACAACCTCCATCCCAACGACGCGGGATACAAGGCAATGGCGGACGCGGTCGATCTCGATCTCCTGTTGGGCTCAGCAAAATAGCCGCTGCTGGTCGCCGAACTCGGCATCAGGGAGGTGACGGGCAGGGGGCGCCACAGGACTCCTTGTTCGTGCGGCGGTGCTTGTCTCGCCACCGATCTCGGCCTTGCTGCGGCCAGCTCGTTTTTTCGGATCCCACGCGCCTGAATGGGCTGGTCAGATCGCATCGTCCGGGTGCATAATTATGTCAGGGACTTCGTGGGCGGTACTGTCCGCAGCAATGCCATTGCCCGGTCCCGTCTTTGTGCTGCATCCGTCCGCGATCCCGATGGGGCCAGGCCACATGGAGGCTACCATGCTGGTAAAGGAAGCGATGACGGGCGAAGTGCGTTGGTACTCCCCCGATACGCCGATACAGGAAGTCGCGCGCGTCATGCGTGATGAAGGTATTGGTTGCGTGCCGATCGGCGAGAACGATCGGCTCGTTGGCATGATCACGGATCGCGACATCACCTGCCGCGGCGTGGCCGCCGGCGAACGCCTCGATGCGTTGACCTGCCGCGCGGTGATGTCGCCCGGCATATTCTTCTGTTTCGAGGACCAGACCCTGGAGCAGGCGCTTGGACAAATGCAGGAGCGCCAGGTGCATCACCTTCCAGTGCTCAACCGGCAGAAGCGGATGACGGGCCTCATCTCACTAGGTGATATCGCCCTGAAGGGCGAAAGTTCGATCCTCGCGCCGCTTGCCAAAATCGCCGCACGCGACGCTGAACGGCACCTTCGGGCCGCCTGAGGTTTTCAGGGAGGCTTGTGTCAAAGAGTGGGGGCGGCATGCGCCTAGAATCAGGCATGCCGCCCCCAAATGTAAATCGGCGGTCTCCGCACCGATTGACAGCCCAGGGAAGAGTTGTTCACCTTTGCCGGTCATTTCTCGAAGCCTGAATCGCTGCTATCCAACGGAGATCAATTCCATGAAAGCTTTTGCCTCGCCGTTTGTCGCGGCGGCCGCCGCCCTCGTCGTGGCGCTGTTAGCCCCTCCGGCGGCTGCGCAGGCCACCGACGCGGAAAACCAGCTTGATGCGGTTGTCAAGAACGGCAGACTGCGCGTTTGTACGACCGGCGACTACAAGCCCTTCACCTTTCGTGACAAGGTTGCGAACAGTTACCAGGGCATCGATATCGATCTCGCAAAATCTCTGGCAAGTTCACTAGGGGTCGAGGCGGAATTCGTGGAAACCACTTGGAAGACGTTGCTGGCCGATTTTACAGCCGGCAAGTGTGACATCGCGATGGGTGGCATTTCGGTGACCCTGGAACGCCAGAAGCAGGTGTTCTTTAGCGAACCCTATCTTGTTAACGGCAAGGCGCCGATCGCGCGCTGTGAGGACGAGGCGAGATTCCAGACCATCGCCGACATCGACAAGCCGAATGTGACCGTGATTGTTAATCCCGGTGGGACCAACGAGAAATTCGTGCGTGAAAAACTCAGTGACGCTAAAATCGAGATCTACCCGGACAATGTCACGATCTTCCAGCAAATTCTTGACGGCAAAGCCGATATTATGATCGCCGAATCGGTCGAGACCGAGTTGCAGGAGAAACTCCACCCTGGCCTTTGCGCAATCAATCCCGACAAGCCGCTCCAATATGGCGAAATGGGTTATATGCTTCCTGAGGGTGCCGTCGTCTTCAAAGCCTATGTCGACCAGTGGGTGCATCTTGCCAAGGCGACGGGTGAGTTCGACCGCATCTACGATTCCCACGTCAAGTAGCGCCCGACGACGCGATCCAATGGCCGCGCTGTGGAGCGTGCCCTAACAGTCCCATAGAGTTGCGGCCAAAATTGTGCTGATGGCTGCACGTCAGTCGCGGCGGGCGGGCATCTCCCAGTGTGACCGACGCAACGCAGTCAACCCATCCAGCACCGGTTAATCGATCCACAATATGGATCGCGTATCCGCCACAAGTCGCTTGATATCCAGCCAATCGCGTGTCAATAAATCCGTCATGCGAGCTACTAGGTCCATACTGTAGACCTAAGTGCGAAACTTGGAGGGGGCGGGAGGAGATCGCTTCGCTCCGGTTTCGGCGTGAACGTTCAGGTTCGAGCGGAGGAGCTTGAAGCATGACAGCAGCCAGCAACAACACGATGATCGTCGATACGCCGGCCGAGGTGCTGGATGCACGGCCCGGTTCGCGGTTGATGTGGCCGGTGGAGGCGGCGGCTTCGATCCTGCTCGTCCTCGTCGTCGGTCTGTTGCTTGCCGGCGTCATCTCGCGCTACGTGCTATCGCTGCCGATCGTCTGGATCGACGAGGCCGCCTCCATCTCCTTTCTCTGGCTCGCCATGCTCGGCTCGGCAATCGCCATCGACCGCAACGAGCACCTGCGCCTTACCATCTTCCTCGGCATGATCCCCGAGCGCGCCCGCGACTTCATGAACGCGCTTGCTTTGCTCGTGGTGGCGACGGTGCTGCTCGCGCTGATCGTGCCTGCAAGCCAGTATGTACAGGATGAGTGGTACGTCACGTCAGCTGCGCTCAACATTCCAATGAGTTTCCGCGCCTCGGCAATTGTCGTCGGGCTGGCGCTGATGTCCGTCATCGCCGTGGGCCACGCGATCCGCGTGGCGACACTCGCAAACCTGGCCGCCGCTGTCGCCGTGATTGCTGCACTGGCCGTGTTCGGCTGGCTGCTTTCGCCGTTGTTCCTCACGCTCGGCTACGCCAACATTCCCATCTTTCTCGTCGGTGTGGTGGCCGTCTGCCTTCTGCTCGGCGTGCCGATCGCTTTCTGTTTCGGCATCGGCACGATCGCCTTCATCGCCTTCAGCACCCATGTGCCGATGATCGTGCTTGTCGGCCGCATCGACGAGGGGATGTCGAGCCTCATCTTGCTGTCGGTGCCGATCTTCGTTCTGCTTGGCTGTGTGCTCGACGCGACAGGCATGGGCAAGGCGATCGTGGAGTTCATGGCGTCGCTGCTCGGCCATGTGAAGGCCGGCATGTCCTACGTGCTGCTAGGCTCGATGTTCCTTGTCTCGGGCATTTCCGGTTCGAAGGTTTCCGACATGGCGACCGTCGCCCCGGCACTCTTTCCCGAAATGAAGCGGCGCGGTCACAAGCCCAAGGAGATGATCGCGCTGCTCGCGACCGGCGCTGCGATGGCCGATACGGTGCCGCCGTCCATCGTGCTGATTGTGCTCGGCTCGGTCGCCGGCGTTTCGATCGCCGCGCTTTTCACCAGCGGCTTCGTCATCGCCATGGTTCTGTTGCTCGTCCTTGCGGTGCTGGCGCGCTGGAAGGCTTCGGGCGAAAGCATGGAAGGCGTGCATCGCGCTCCGTTTTCGGTTGTGTGGAAGACGCTGCTCGTCTCCGCCCCCGCGCTGGTGCTTCCCTTCCTTATCCGCGGTGCAGTCGGCGGCGGCGTCGCCACCGCCACCGAGGTTTCCACGATCGCCGTGCTCTACGCGCTGGTTATCGGCGCGCTGTTCTATGGCGGCATCGGCGTGAAGAAGTTCTACGCCATGCTGGTCGAGACGGCGGCGCTTTCTGGCGCCATCCTGCTCATTCTGGGCACCGCCTCGGCGATGGCCTGGGCGCTGACGCAAACCGGCTTCGCCAACCAGCTGGCCGTCTACATGACGGACCTGCCGGGAGGCTGGTTCTCCTTCATGCTCGTCACGATCGCCGTCTTCATGGTTCTCGGCTGCGTCCTTGAAGGCCTGCCGGCGATCGTTCTGATGGCGCCGATCATGTTCCCGATCGCCGCCCGGCTGGGCATCAACGACGTGCACTATTCGATGGTCGTCGTGACAGCAATGAACATCGGGCTCATGGCCCCGCCTATCGGCATTGGCTTCTACATCGCCTGCAAGATCGGTGACGTCTCACCCGACGAGGCTATGAGCGCCATATGGCCCTATCTCGGTGCGTTGCTTGTTGGCCTGTTGCTGATCGCCGCCGTCCCGGCGCTGTCGATAGCCTATCTCTAGGCACCCGGATTCAACCAGGAGGAAACACAATGAACATCAACCGCCGCACCTTGCTGATTGGCACAGCCGCATTCATCCCGCTCGTGAGCACCATCCGCTACGCCGGGGCTCAGGCGGCGGAGTTCAACTACAAATACGCCAACAACCTGCCGCTCACCCACCCGATGAACCTGCGTGCGCAGGAAGCCGTCGACAAGATCCGCGAGGAGACCGGCGGCCGCGTCGCCATCCAGATATTCCCCAGCAACCAGCTCGGCGCCGACACGGACATGCTGAGCCAGGTTCGCTCGGGCGGCGTCGAGTTCTTCACGCTGTCGCCGCTGATCCTTTCCACGCTCGTCGCCAATGCCTCGATCAGCGGCATCGGCTTCGCCTTCCCGAATTACGACACCGTGTGGGCGGCGATGGATGGCGATCTTGGCAAATACGTGCGCGGCGAGATCGAAAAATCGAACCTGGTGGTCATGGAGAAGATCTGGGACAACGGCTTCCGCCAGATCACCAGTTCCGTCGGCCCGATCGAGACGCCCACGAATCTCGAAGGCTTCAAGATACGCGTTCCGGTCAGTCCGCTCTGGACCTCCATGTTCACCGCCTTCAAGTCGGCGCCGGCCAGCATCAACTTCGCCGAGGTGTATTCGGCGCTGCAGACGAAGATCGTCGACGGGCAGGAAAACCCGCTCGCCATCATCTCGACGGCCAAGCTCTACGAGGTGCAGCAGTTCTGCTCGGTCACCAACCACATGTGGGACGGCTTCTGGTTCCTCGCCAACAGGCGGGCTTGGGAGGCGATGCCGGAAGATGTGCGCGAGATCGTCGCCAGGAACATCAACGATGCCGGCGTAAAGGAGCGCGAGGACGTCGCCAAGCTCAATGCCACGCTTGAGGAGGAGCTCGCCGCTAAGGGCATGAAGATCAACAAGCCGGATGCAGCCCCGTTCCGGCAGACGCTGAAGGACGCCAGCTTCTACGCCGAATGGAAAGGCAAGTACGGCGACGAGGCCTGGGCGATCCTGGAAAAAGCCGTTGGCGCCAGCCTGACCTGAGCGCCGGGCTGCTTCCCAACCGAAGGCAGCGCAGTAAAACATCGCGGCCTTTCGGGCGGGATCGTACAGAAAGCGAAGATCTGGCGGGCCGGCAACGTGGTTTGTCCGCCAGATAACAGGCGCGGTTTTCTAAGGAATTCGAACGTGGTCGACCGGCTCACAGGAAAATCCGCAATCGTTTTCGGCGCAGGGTCGTCCGGAGCCGGCTGGGGCAACGGTAAGGCCGCGGCGGTCGCTTTCGCGCGCGAAGGGGCGCGTGTCGCCTGCGTCGATCTCGTCGCGGCGGCCGCCGCCGAAACCGCGGCGATCATCCGCGATGAAGGCAACCAGGCAATCGCGCTATCGGCCGACGTGACCAATCTGGCCTCCGTCGAGGTTGCGGCAGCGGCAGCAATGGAGGTGTTCGGCGCCATTGACATCCTGCACAACAATGTCGGCGTGACCCACATGGGCGGTCCCGTCGAACTCGACGAGGACGAGTTCCAGGCCTCCCTCGACCTCAACATCGGACCGGTCTACCGCACCGCCAAGGCGGTGTTGCCACATATGCTGAAGGGCGGCGGCGGTGCGATCGTCAATATCTCGTCGCTCGCCGCGATACGCTACGTTGGTTATCCCTATTTCGCCTATTATGCGACAAAGGCCGCGGTGAACCAGGCCACCGTGGCGCTGGCCATGCAATATGCGCGGCAAGGCATTCGTGCCAATTGCATCATGCCGGGCCTGATCGATACGCCGATGATCTACAAGCAGATTTCCGCCCAGTACGGCTCGGCCGACGAGATGGTGGCGGCCCGCAACGCCATGGTGCCCATGGGGCGGATGGGAACGGCGTGGGACGTCGCTGCGGCGGCCGTGTTTCTTGCCTCCGACGAGGCGCGCTTCGTCACCGGCGTTTGCCTGCCGGTCGATGGTGGCCAAAGCTGTGCCGTCTCCGAGTTGCGCTGACCATGAACATCGCGCCGCCCCCAGAACGTGATCAGACCGGCTCGCAGAGCGTCGACCGAGCCCTGAGCCTTCTGTCGATGGTCGGCCGGCACGCCGACCGCGGTGTTTCGCTCTCCGACATCGTCGAAGAGAGTGGGCTGAACAAGCCGACGACGCGCCGCCTGCTCCTGGCGCTGATGCGCGCGGGAATGGTCGAGCAGGACGAGACGACGCGGCGCTACTATCTCGGCGAGGAGGCCTACGTGCTGGGCAGCCTCGCCTCCCGGCGTTTCGGCCTGCTTCAGGTCTCGATGGAAAGCCTGTTGCGCCTTTCGAAGAAGACCCAGGATTCGAGCTTCCTCTCGGTTCGCCGCGACACATTCTCAGTCTGCCTGTATCGCGAGGAAGGCACATACCCGGTCAGGACCCACGCGCTACAGGCCGGCTTCGAGCATCCACTGGGCGTCGGCGCCGGCTCGCTCGCCATGCTCGCGGCGCTCCCCGACGAAGAAGTGGAGGGGGTGCTGGCCGCCAATGACGCGGTGCTGAAATCGGACTACCCGATGCTCCCGGCCGAGCAGATCCGGCGCGACGTTGAAACGACGCGCACCAACGGCTATTCGCTCAATCCCGGCCGGATCGTCGCCAATTCCTGGGGGGTCGGGGTTGCGCTTCGCAGCGCGGACGGCCGGCCGGTGGGCGCATTGTCGATCGCCGCCATCGACAGCCGAATGCAGCCGGCAAGACAAATCGAACTCGCTGGATATCTCACGCAAGAGGCAAGGCGCGTCGAGGAACGGCTCGCCCAGATGTTCACCTCGCGTGCACTCATGCGCGAGCACCAGCCCGTAAAAACCCATGCGAGGAGAACGCCTCGATGACCAAGGCTCATTCCCTGTTTGGAAAATCGGAATTGGAAAACACCGAGCAGGCGGAGCGCGCGAAGTGATGACCATGGCTCCAGGCGGCGTGACGCCTTCCTCCACACGCGTCATGAACCTCTCGCATTTCTTGACCCAGGCGGCACGACGCAATCCAGACGACATTGGCTTCGTCTGGCGCGCGCGGCAGTGGACATGGCGCGAGATGGAGGCGCGCGTCAACGCGATGGCCGCCGCACTGCGCGACGAGTTCGGCGTGACGAAGGGCGACCGAATCCTCGTCCAGTCGGTCAATTGCAACCAGATGTTCGAATCAATGTTCGCCTGCTTCCGGCTCGGAGCTGTCTGGGTGCCGGCGAACTACCGCCAGTCGCCGGACGAGGTCGCCTACCTCGCCAAGGCGAGCGGCGCGCGCGGCCTGATCTGCGGCGCCGACTTCCCGGCTCATGCTGCTGCCTGCCGAAAAACAGCCTCCGGAATCCGCTTCGTCCTGTCGATCGGCGAGGCCGAATTCGGCGATGATTACGACGCCGTCGTCGCGCGTTTTGCCGGCCGGACCGTCCCCAGCGTCGCCGTCGATCGCGACGACCCCTGCTGGTTCTTCTTCACCTCCGGCACGACCGGCCGGCCGAAGGCGGCCGTGCTCACGCACGGCCAGATGGGCTTTGTCGTCACCAACCATCTGTGCGACCTGATGCCCGCCACGACACGCGACGACGCCTCGATCGTGGTGGCCCCGCTTTCGCATGGGGCCGGCATCCACCAACTCGTACAGGTAGCGCATGGCGCCAAGTCTATCCTCCTGCCAACCGATAAGCTCGATGTGCCGACGGTCTGGGCGCTGGTCGAAAAATGGCGGGTGACCAACGCCTTCACCGTGCCGACCATCCTCAAGATGCTCGTGGAGGATGACAGCGTCGACCGGTTCGACCATTCCTCGTTGCGCTATGTCATCTATGCCGGGGCGCCGATGTACCGCGCCGACCAGAAGCGTGCGCTCGAGAAACTGGGGCCGGTTCTGGTCCAGTATTTCGGCCTGGGCGAAGTCACCGGCAACATCACCGTGCAGCCTCCGGCCTATCACTCCGTCGAGGACGGCCCGCATGCGCGCATCGGGACCTGCGGCTTCGAGCGCACGGCCATGCAGGTCGAAATCCAGGACGACGCCGGCAATCCGGTCCCGCCGGGCGAAACCGGAGAAATTTGCGTGATCGGGCCGGCAGTCTTCGCCGGCTACTACGACAACCCGGAAGCCAACGCCGCAGCGTTCCGCAACGGCTGGTTCCGCACCGGCGACCTCGGCCACATGGCCGAGGACGGTTTCGTCTACATCACCGGCCGCTCGTCCGACATGTATATTTCCGGCGGTTCCAACATCTATCCGCACGAGATCGAGGAGAAGATCCTGCTCCATCCCGACATCAGTGAAGCCGCCGTTCTCGGCATCCCCGATCCCGTTTGGGGCGAGGTCGGCATCGCGGTTTGCGTCGCTCGCGCCGGCGTTGTGCCCGAAACGATTGAGCTTGGGCGCTGGCTGGAGGGCAAACTCGCCCGCTACAAGATGCCCAAGCGCTTCGTGTGGTGGGAGACGATGCCCAAATCGGCCTATGGCAAGATCGCCAAGAAGCTGATCCGCGAAGAACTGGAGCGCGGCGGAGAGTTGGGCCCGTCCGGGCGCAAGCTCTCGCCATGAGAAGCAGGCGATGAACAGCAGCCACCAAGCCCGCGCCGTGGCGATCACCGGCGGCGCATCCGGCATCGGCCTTGAGACCGCGCGTCTCCTGATCGAGCGCGGCTTCGAGGTCTTCCTCCTCGACCTCGCCGCGGCAACGTTGGGTTCGGCCTGCGCGGATCTCGGCCTGCCCGAGGCACGCGGCATTGTCTGCAACGTCGTCGACGAAGCGGCTGTCGATGAGGCCATCGGCCGGATCACGGCCGCGCACGTCCTTGCTGCGGTCGTGAATTCTGCCGGCATAGCGATCGACCTGCCGTCGGTCGAAACCGCAGTCGAGGATTTCCGCCGCATCGTCGACGTGAACCTCACCGGAACGTTCATCGTCTCGCGGGCTGCGGCGCGTTACTGGCTCGAACGGAAGCTGCCAGGCTCGATTGTCAATATCACCTCGGTTTCGGGTCTTTGCGGCAACAAGGGCCGCAGCGCCTACGGCGCGTCGAAAGGCGGACAGAATCTGCTCACGCTCGTCATGGCCAACGAGCTCGGCGTCAATGGCATCCGTGTCAACGCCGTCGCACCCGGGCCGGTCGATACGCCATTGACTCAGGCCGTCCACACCGAGGACGTCCGCCGGCAGTGGCTGGACCGCGTGCCGCAGCGCCGCTACGGCACGCCGCGCGAGATCGCGGGAGCGGTGGCTTTCCTGATTTCCGACGATGCCAGCTACGTCAACGGCCAGATTCTCGCCGTCGACGGCGGCTTCATCCATGCCGGCCTCGCAGCCTGAGATGGCTCCGATGCGCAGCATCCGCCATCCCGGCCCGATGGCGGCGGAACGGTTCACAGCGAAGGCCTGCGCGACAGAGCCGCTGACGTTGCGGCTCGAATCCGGGCGCTCCATCAACGACGCCGTGGCGCAAGCCTTCGCGGACGCCGGTTTCAGCGGAGGGTATATCCGCCTGCGCAACGCGCGGGTTGACCCAATGCGCTACGTCATCCCGGCCGCATCTCCCGACGGCACGCATGCCGCGTGGTACAGCGATACAGTCGCGCCCGAGGGCATAACGGTCATCGAGGATGCGGGCCTCGTCGCCGGCCGGCGCGACAACGGGCCCTTTCTTCATAGCCATGGCATCTGGCGTACCCCAGACGGCGTGCGCCGCATGGGGCATCTCCTGCCGCTCGATTCGCATTTGGCGGAGCCGGTCGAGGTTACCGCTTGGGGCATCGCAGGCGCGCTGTTCGACGTGCGCGACGACGCCGAGACGAATTTTCGCCTTTTCGTGCCGATCAACGCTCCGGTCATGGGGGAGCGCCGCGGCCGCCGCGCAGCCATCTGCACGGTAAAGCCCAACGAGGATATCGGCCAGGCGATCGAAGCCGTTTGCCGACGGCACGGCTTTGACCACGCCTCGATCCAGGGCATCGGCAGCCTGGTCGGCGCGGATTTCGACAACGGCTCGTCCGTCTCCTCCTACGCGACCGAGGTTCTCGTTACGGGCGGCGCCGTCCGCTCCGGACGTTGCACGCTCGACATCGCGCTGGTCGGCATCGACGGTGCGATAGGCACGGGCCGCCTTCGCCGCGGCGCTAACCCCGTCTGCGTGACGTTCGAACTGCTGATCGTCGCATCCGATGAGGACTAGCGTAGGATGCCAACCACCATGCGCCCCGGTTCCTGTCGAACCTTGAGGCGGCTGCCGATCGCGGGTGGCGCGTTTTGGATGAACCGAATAAGAGCTTCGTCGGCACTGCTGAAATTGGATCTATCCTTGTGCTGCGGCAATCGAAGCGGCAATCGCAGCGATCGAGCGGAACAAGGCGAGCGGATCGTCCCTGGACGGAACGAAGCCACGCCGTTGCCAGAAGGCAGCGGCTTCGTCGTCAACGGCGTTGACCATCAGTGCGCGACCGCCCACGAGCCCGGCCGCAGTTCCGCAGCGCTCAAGAGCGTGTTTGACCAGACCTGTTCCAATCCCGCGACCCACCCAGCCGATGTCGGTTGCAAGTTGCCCGAGCAGCAGGCACGGCACCGGATCGGGCCGTTGACCGGTGCGGATAGAGCAGCCGCCTCCGCTGCAGCGCGCTTGCCCGATGCTGCTGCAATCGTTCCCGGAGTATTGATCAGATCCAGCGGATTCGAACACTGCCAGTGGAACAACAATTGCTCCGCACCGTTCAAGCTAAGCAACCCGTCGCGGCAGCAATGAAGCGCCGTGGTGGAGTTTTTGCTTGGAGGTAATATGAGAAATCACCTTTCCGCGGCCGCGGCAGGAATCCTTCTGCTCGCTGGCGTCAGCGCCGCCGCCGCCCAGGACGTTATCATTCAACCCGAACAGGATACTGTGATCCGGGAATACGTAAAAAAGAAACCGATGGCATCCATCAGCCTTCTCGGCGTGGAGGTCAACGTCGGCACAGCACTGCCCGAGACAGTCGAGCTCTACGAGGTGCCGGACGTTCAGTACCGCTACGTAATCGTCGATGGCCGAACCGTCTTGGTCGACCCATCTACCCGCAAGATTGTGAAGGTCTACGACTGAAACGAACTCTTCAGGCTGACCCCGCCGTGCCGAAAGGTGCGGCGGGCTTCTTGCGTTCAATTCACAGGCTCCAACGGGGTATGCTCCACCTGGCATGCCCGATCGCCGCGGCGGGTTGAGGTAGACGGAACAAAGGCGTGGGATGGCAGTTGACTGATTGGCAGCGTGTAGCAGAGCAGGCTGCGAGATCGGAATGCGCCATCCGGTCGGCCCACACCCTGGGAGCGCGGGGCTCTTTGCATTCAGGGAAACCGAAACAAACAAGTTTATTGAATCGTCCTGGGACAAACAAGTTTATTGAATCGTCCTGGGACGAGGATTAAGCGGGACGTCTCAGATCCCATACACCAGGGCAATGAAGATCACCGGTGCAAAGATCAGGAAGATCGCCATTGCTATAATCACGGAAAGGGCCAGGCGTTCTGTTCGCCTGACCATATCAGCGACCTCGTCGTCGCGCGACGAAACGAGATCAACCACCGAGAAATCCGTTGGTTTAGGAGTTTGATTGTCGTTTGCGGGGCGCCCTGCGACCTCATGGACGTTCTGTCTGCTCCGGATAATGGTCACAGTTCTCTCCGCTGTTAGGGGAGTCATTTCGGGTGCCCGCTGATCGGGGGCAAACAGCGGGCACCCGGTGAACCACCGATGAAGGGACTTTGCTCGGCGGCCGAATAGCAATGCCTTGGTAAGGTCTTGGTTGCCGACCCTCAGCCCTCTGGCTATGCCGCAAAGACTTCAGTCTTACCGCATGGCGGACCAAAGCCCAGCGGCGGAACCGAGTGCTGCCCATCCCGTTTGCCGGCCAATGATCATTCAGCGATGGGGGAGGTAACCATGCCGGGCGGTCCAACCGTTCTTAACTCAGGCGGGAATGGCTGCGGCACCCTCAGGGGTATCCATTGGTTTCACCGTCCAGTCTATATCGGAACCGACCGATCTGGGCTCACCTACGCATGTACCAACGTCGAGGGTGCCGCAGCGGACCTCATGAACTGGACCATTCGCGGACCTAAGTGGAGGGAGGCCATCGAGGCGTTCGTCGCTCTCATTAAAGGCGAGCGCACGCCCGACGATGTAAGGAAGGCCTTCGAGGCCGCTGCCGAGGAGGAGGGGTTGCTACGCTCCTCTAACGAGTGCTCGATGGGAGCCACTGTTCTTTGACCATGCGCCTCGGGGCCTAGCGGCACGCGTCGTCGCAGGATTTCAGCGAGGATTGATCCGCCGACAGTGGACGCCGGCAGCGGCCCGACGGCCGCTCAAGGATCACGAGAAGCCGCCGGGCCTGACCGGCTGTCGGTTTGGGGTTGCGGTCGCCGGCTGGGCAGTTATAGGCGCTCCATGCGTGTTTACTAATTTAGTAAAATTGTCATGTTCTTTAACCATGGCCGTCAAATCGGATGATCCTGGAGGCGACTCCATGGCTAAATGGGTGTGGGTAGCGCGCTCTGTGGTCCGCGAATGCGAGCAGTATTTTTTAGTCTGCGCGATCCATAAGCACTGTCCGTTCGCGCTTCCAAGTCGTGATAGAGTCCTGGTCGACCATGACCAGGTCGCCAATCTTCACGGTCACCTTGCCGTCTTCATCATCGACGCGCGTGGCGTAGCCAATTAGCTCAACCTTCATGCCGGGCTTTGCCTTTTCTTGGCGCGTCGATGGAGTAGGGAAACTTGTAGGTCGGAATGCTAACGCTCGCGAGCCGTCCGGAAGTATCTTCAGAATTGTTGCCGTCAGCGTTATTTCATCGCCGATCAGGATATCCCGCGCCATATTCTGGTGTGGCTTTGGCTGTCGTCAAGCGGAACATTAGCCGTTCCTAACAGTTTGGTACGGGCAGTGGGCTGTATGAGCCCCCCTCTGTCCACTGCAGATGCCGGTGGGGCCCGCGCTCGGCATGGGGCGCGGGCCTCTCCATGGCGGCTGTAACGGTCACTCAGCCCCTGGTTGACGTCGTTCACGGTGATTGCTGTGGTCGAACTGGCGTTTTCGCGCAGGACGTTCCAACGCAATGTTCCTCGGCGTCGACCCGTCGATCAATCTGGAATTTCAGTCTCCTGACCTGCTCAGAGCGGTTTCCGGATCCATTTTGCCAGGACGCCAACGATGCCCTCCCGGAACAACAGCACTGCGACAACGAAGATAAGGCCCTGGCCGATCGTGACCCAGTCGCCAAATGTCGCGAGGTAGTTCTGCATCGTGACGATGACTGCGGCACCGACAATCGGTCCGAACACCGTACCCATGCCGCCCAGGAGCGTCATCAGCACGACCTCGCCGGACATGGTCCAGTAGACATCGGTAAGAGACGCCAGCTGGAACACGATCGCCTTGGTTGCGCCGGCGACGCCAGCGAGCGTGGCCGACAGGACGAATAAGGCGAGCTTGTAGCGGTTGACCCGATAGCCCAGCGAGATCGCGCGGGGCTCGTTCTCGCGGATCGCCTTCAACACCTGTCCAAACGGCGAATGGATGATCCGGTAGATCAGCAATATGCCGGCAAAGAAGATGGCGAGCACGAAGAAATAGAGCACTTCGCTCGAGCGCAGGTCGATCAGCCCGAACAGATAGCCGCGCGGCACGGCCTGAATGCCGTCCTCGCCGCCGGTAAACGCCGCCTGCAGCGAGAAGAAATAGACCATCTGCGCAAAGGCGAGTGTCACCATGGCGAAATAGATGCCGTGGCGGCGGATGGCGAGCGAGCCGATGGCGAGACCAAGCACGGCTGCCACCAGCGTGCCCGCGACAATGGCGAGTTCAGGCGTCAAGCCCCATACCTTTGCCGCATGGGCCGAAACATAGCTCGCCATGCCGAAATAGGCAGCGTGGCCGAAGGACAGGAGCCCGCCAAAGCCGAGCAACAGGTTGAAGGCGCAGGCAAACAGCGCAAAGCACAGCACCTTCATGACAAAGACCGGATAAAGCAGAAATGGCGCGGCAATGAGGAAGACGAGCAGCGCGGCGAAGATCGCAAGGTGATGGCGTGGCATGCCCGCGGTGCCAACGGACGTGATGGCCGCCATAGCGATCGGGTTGGTGTCGATTGCCATCACGCGCTCCGCCCAAACAGGCCGGCGGGCTTGACCAGCAGCACGAGCGCCATGATGACAAAGATCACCACGGCCGAGCCTTCCGGATAGAACACGCGGGTCAGTCCCTCGATCAGCCCAAGCCCGAAGCCGGTGAGGATCGAGCCCAGGATCGAGCCCATGCCGCCGATGACGACGACGGCGAAGACGACAATGATCAGGTCTGACCCCATGTTCGGATTGACTGCGTATATCGGCGCGGCGAGCACGCCGGCGAAGCCAGCGAGTGCGACGCCGAAACCATATGTGAGCGTGACCAGCAGCGGCACGTTGATGCCGAACGCGCCGACCATGGTCGGGTTCTCGGTCGCTGCCCTGAGATAGGCGCCAAGGCGAGTCTTTTCGATGATGAACCAGGTCGCGAGGCACACGATCAGTGAAGCGAAAATCACCCAGGCGCGCGAATTTGGCAGGTACATGAAACCGAGATTATGCCCGCCCGTTAGAAGTGGCGGCGGCGGGTAAGGCAGGCCGGATACGCCGAAAAACTGGCGGAAGAAGCCGACGATGATCAGCGCCATGCCGAAAGTGAGAAGCAGCCCGTAGAGATGGTCGAGATGATAGAGCCGTCGGATCAGGAGGCGCTCGAGGACGATGCCGGTGACGCCGACGATCGGCGGGACGATGAACACAGCCCACCAGTAACCGACGCCGAGATAGTTGAGCAGCATCCAGGCGCCGAAGGCACCCAGCATGTACTGCGCGCCATGCGTGAAGTTGATGATGTTCAGGAGGCCGAAGATGACCGCAAGCCCAAGGCTCAGAACCGCATAGAAGGACCCGTTGATCAGCCCGAGCAGCAATTGGCCGAACAGGACTTGCGGCGGAATTCCAAGGAGTTCGAACATGGTCGCTCCAGTTGACTTGTCGACGAACGACGCGCCGAGCGGCTCGGCGCGTCGTTGGCGAGGTTCGCTTATTTGACGAGCGGACAGTCGCCGTCGGCGAGCGGACGGAACGCCTTGTCGGCCGGAATGGTGGCCACGGTCTCGAAATAATCCCACGCCCCCTTCGATTGCTCCGGCTTCTTGACGCGGAACAGATACATGTCGTGCAGCTTGCGCCCGTCCGCGCGGATCGTACCCTTGCCGAACAGCGGATCGTCAGTCGGCATTTCCTTCATCTTGGCCATCACCTTGGCCGCATCCTTGTCGCCAACGGCCTCGACGGCCTTGAGATAATGCAGGACCGAAGCGTAGACTCCGGCCTCGATCATCGAAGGCTTCTGTCCGGCATTCCGCTCCTGGAAGCGGGCAGAGAATTCACGCGTTTGATCGTTCATGTCCCAATAAAACGCGCCGGTAAGCACGAGGCCTTGCGCCACGTCGAGGCCAAGCGCATGCACGTCATTGATAAACATCAGCAGGGCGGCGAGCGATTGGCCGCCCTGCGTGATGCCGAATTCCGACGCCTGCTTGACCGCGTTGATCGTATCGCCGCCGGCATTGGCGAGGCCGACGACTTTGGCACCCGACCCTTGCGCCTGGAGCAGGAAGGACGAGAAATCCTGGCCCGGGAAAGGATGGCGGACGGCGCCGAGCACCTTACCGCCCGACGCTTCGACGACCGCCGACGTATCGCGCTCGAGCGCGTGGCCGAAGGCATAGTCCGCCGTGACGAAGAACCAGCTGTCGCCGCCCTGCGCGACCATGGCCGAACCCGTGCCGTTGGCCAGTGCCCAGGTGTCGTAGGTCCAGTGGACGGTGTTGGGCGAACAGGCTTTGCCGGTCAGGTCGGAGGAGGCCGGACCCGAGGCGAGGAAGATCTTGTTCTTCTCCTTGGTGATCTCGTTGACGGCGAGCGCTACCGACGAGGTGGGTACGTCGGCGATGACATCGACGTTTTCGGTGTCGTACCACTGGCGGGCTATGTTCGAGCCTACGTCCGGCTTGTTCTGGTGGTCGGCGGAGACGATCGACACATTGATGCCCTTGTCCGCCGCCTTGAAGTCTTCCGCCGCCATCTGGGCTGCAATGACGGAGCCTTCGCCGGCGATGTCTGCATAGATGCCGGAACGGTCATTCAATACGCCGATCTTGACATCCGTGGCGTAGGCCGCGCCGGCCATCAGCAGGCTCGCCGTTGAAGCCAGAATGAATCCCATTTTCTTCATCGCTACTTTCCCTCCGA
The DNA here is from genome assembly GCF_004962245.1 of Mesorhizobium sp. GTDB lineage: Bacteria > Pseudomonadota > Alphaproteobacteria > Rhizobiales > Rhizobiaceae > Mesorhizobium. The sequence goes on from NZ_SUHQ01000043.1 coordinate 32,150, forward strand.
TTGCGGCGCAACGCGCCGTTGATGATTGCCTCAGACACCGAGATAGGCGTGCAGCTTGTCAATGTTGGCGTCGAGTTCGCCGTTGGCGATCGTGTCGATTACGCGCCCCTGTTCCACCACGTAGTGCCGGTCGGCGACCAACGCGGCGAAGTGAAAATTCTGTTCGACGAGCACGATCGTGAATCCCTCGTCCTTGAGCCGGGCAATGGTGCGGCCGATCTGCTGCACGATGACGGGCGCAAGCCCTTCGGTTGGCTCGTCGAGCAGCAGGAGCTTCGCGCCCGTCCGCAAGATCCGGCCGATGGCGAGCATCTGCTGTTCACCGCCCGAAAGCTTGGTGCCTTGGCTCGAAAGCCGCTCCTTCAGGTTCGGGAAGAGCTCGAAAATCTGCTCGACGGTGAGCCCGCCGGGGCGCACCTGCGGCGGCAGCATCAAATTCTCCTCGACCGAGAGGCTTGAGAAGATCGCGCGCTCCTCTGGGCAGTAGGCGATGCCCATCTGTGCGATCAACCGCGACGGCAGCTTGATCGTCTCCCGGCCGTCGTAGGTGACCGAGCCCGAGCGCCTGGAAAGGATGCCCATGATGGCCTTCAGCGTCGTCGTCTTGCCGGCACCGTTGCGGCCGAGCAGCGTCACCACTTCACCCTGGCCAACCTCGAAACTCACGCCGTGAAGCACATGGCTCTCGCCGTACCAGCCCTGCAGGCCGTCGACGCGCAGCAGAGGTCTCGCAAAAGGGGCAGCAGCCGGCCTGCTCGCAAGTTCAACGTCAGACATGTCCAGCCCCGATATAGGCTTCGATAACGCGCGGATCCTTGGAAACGGCGGCATAGTCGCCCTCGGCGAGGACTTTGCCGCGTGCGAGCACGGTGATGCGGTTCGACAGCGAGGCGACGACCGACAGATTGTGCTCGACCATCAAAATGGTGCGGTTCTTGGAGATGCGCCGGACCAGCGCCGAAATGCGCTCGATGTCTTCTTGCGCCATGCCGGCCATAGGCTCATCGAGGAGCAGCATTTCGGGGTTCAGCGCCAGCGTCGTGGCGATCTCAAGCGCGCGCTTGCGGCCGTAGGGCAGATCGCTGGCGCGGGTATCCGAAAACTCGGTCAGACCGACATCGGCGAGAAGAGCCGCGGCCTCGCTGTTGAATTTGGAGAGCACTTTCTCGGAGCGCCAGAAATCGAAACTGTCGCCGCGCCGGCGCTGCAGTGCGATACGGACATTCTCGAGTGCCGTCATGTGCGGAAACACCGCCGATATCTGGAAGGAGCGCACAAGGCCCAGCCGCGCGATGTCGGCGGGCTGCATCCTGGTGATGTCCCGGCCTTGGTAGCGGATCGCGCCGTGCGTCGGCTGCAGGAATTTGGTCAGCAAGTTGAAGAGTGTCGTCTTGCCGGCGCCGTTGGGGCCGATCAGCGCGTGGATCGAACCTCGCTCGACCGTCAAATTGACATTGTTGACAGCAACAAAACCCTTAAATTCCTTAGTCAATCCCGCTGCTTCGAGGATTGCTCCGGAATTCATGCGCGGCAGCCTTCGCCCGTCAACGGCGTGAAAACGTGCCTCGGCGTGAAAACGTGGAAACGCGCTGCGAGGCTGTCCGCCCCCAGGGTGACTTCCATGGTTTCCTCCCGTGGCCTCCCCGCCCACAACAAACAAACGACCTAATGCACATCGCGTCAAGGCTGCAATTTCTCAGAAGCGTCGAACTTCGCGAAACGCTAAGTCAAACATCCCTGGCGCAGGACCACATGGGGTAGTTGAGAGCGTGGATCTTACCCGCAATGCGCCAGTGCGGGTGTCAGTCCAAGGATGCCATTCTTGGTAGCCGTCGGCATTGCAGAGCGAATTGTCATTGATAGCGGTGGCTGCAGGTGCCCTGCGGCGCGTCCCGCACCGGTACGGTCGTCAATGCCACCGCTTTCGGGCTGATCTAGTTGTGAGCCTTCAGGAGGTTGTCCATTCGGCCCCGACCGAGAAAGCTGAGGTTGTC
>NZ_SUHQ01000044.1 GCF_004962245.1 Mesorhizobium sp.
GCGCTCGCGAGCGGCTTCGCTATCGCCGACCTACACCACGCGGTGGGACACGACCGTTCTCAGAACACAACAAGGACGGTGTTTGCTCATGCTCGACAGCTCTAGGTTCGAGTAGACGCGCGGCTGTATCGGGGGGAATGGGCTGGTAGGAAATGGATGTCGTGCCGCATCACTCTGTCGATCGACCAAGCTTCGCATTGCCTCATCTGCTGCTCGTGGCGATGGCCCCCGATCGGAGATGCGCTATAGGAACACGCGAATTTCGATTCTGCCCTCAACTCTCGGGACCACTCACTCTGAGTAACAACGTCACGCCGATCCCACCTTCCGACGCTATTTTGCGGCAATGCGGCCAGTAAGCGCCGCGCCCGTTCGCGATTTCCTAGTGGTGAAAGTCTGACATTTGGTACCCCACGCGTGGAGCAGCTTAGGCTGAAAGAGCACGTTGCACGACAAATAAACCGCCTATCAGCTAACCACGGACCAGATGGAAGGTCAGCCCCGCAAGGCGGTTTTGGATTTCCCCGAGACCTTGCCCAGTTCCGCTTCCCATAGATCGAAGGGGCTCGCGACAATGGCCACGGACTTTTCCTGACGCAGCGCGGCGCGGCTTCCAGCATCCTTGCCACGAACCTTGTCTCGACCTTCCACAATTCGGTCATGGCGGTGATCGAACCCGTCGCGGCCCTGCGAGATCCCGCTGATGTGCAGGTCGTAGAATTTGCGCCGCAGGTGAGCCCAGCACCCGGCGAGCCGGATTGTTTCATTGCTGCCGGCTTTGTCCCGTGCCTTGACCAGGTTGGTATAGGCCGAGTAGCCATCCACTTGCAGGATACCGCTGAACCCGGCGAGGTGGCGCGCGTGAGCGAATGGCGGATGCCGGTCACAACTCCTGGCGCTCTTTAACTGCCAAACCAAGCGCTTGGCTGAGTGGCACCGCCTTGGAGAACAGGAAGCCCTGAGCGGTTTTGCAGCCAAGCTTGTGCAGAGTTTGCCGATCCGCCTCTGTCTCGACGCCCTCGGCCATGACCTCGATCCCGAGCGTCCGACCAAGATCGATCACGGTTTTGACAAGCAGCCGATCCTCCCGCGATTGGCTAAACCGCGAATGAAGCCCTGGTCTATTTTCACCTTCCTTATCCGACTGTCCTTGAGCGATGCCAACGTGGAAAAGCCGGTGCCGAAGACATCGAGCGCGATGGAAATGCCGGCATGTGAAAGCCGTCCGAGCTTTTCATCGACCCTGTCCGGGTCCACGGGCGATTCTTCTGTTATCTCAATTTCGAACATCGTTGCAGGGAGGTCCTTTGCCGCCAGACCATTCAGAACCATTTCGTCGATATCGCCGGCCTCCAATTCGCGCGGTGAAACGTTCATCGTCACACGAACATCACGACAGTCAGCTTTCACCAAGGCGTCGATAAAAGCGCAACATTCGGAAAATACAGCTTGAGTTAGCAGCTGGAGCATTCCGGTTTCGCGTGCCGCTGTCATGATTTCGGGCGGAGAGATGGAACCGTGAATCGGATGGGACCACCTTAGCAACCCTTCAAAACCGATCACAGCTTCGGTGTCGAGTCTTACGATTGGCTGGAACCAAGGGCCCAAGCTTCTCGTCTTTATCGCCGAATGAAGATCGCGTTCGATGGACTGGCGGCGTTGCAGTTCCCGGTCGAGCTCGGCATCGAACAGGCAAAATTCGTTCCTGCCACGGCGCTTAGCTGTGTAAAGGGCGATGTCCGCCCGCAACAACATTTCCGTCAGCCCCGGGTTTTTAGCCGAGTATATTCCTATGGATGCCCCGATCCGGACGGAGGCGACGCCAGGATAGGGGCGAGCAAGCTTGGATATGAGATTGGATGCGAGATTGCTGGGAGAAGGCGAATTTCTAAGCGAGGAAAAAACCAGCACGAATTCATCGCCACCGATGCGGGCGAGCGTTGAGCCCTCCGGTGCTTCTTCCTCTATTCGGCGGGCGATCCTGGCAAGCAGCTCGTCACCCGTTCTGTGACCGTAGGTATCGTTGACAGATTTGAACCCATCCAGATCAATCAGCATGGCCACAAAGGGCCCATCAGTGTTCTCAAACTGATCGATTGCATGTTCGAGGCCGCGCCTGTTGAGGAGCGCGGTAAGATGGTCCTCCCTGGAATTGCGCTCCATTTCCGCGGCAAGCCGCTCGGCTTGATGTCTCAGGCGGCTCGCGTCACGGAAGCGCGCTTGTCCAACGAACGAGGCTCGAGCCAGGCCGCCCTCGAAAAGCAGGACGGCAAAAGCCAGAATGTAGTTTTCCAGGGTTCCCTTCGTCAGCAAGCATGCGGCGGCAATGAGGAGTGGCGGTGTGATGAAGTATATCGCTGCCGCAGCATATGAGCTGCCGTACGTGACCGCGCCAGCTGAAATGCCCGCCAGAATTATTAGATGCAGCGATGCTTGAGACGTCGTGTACCCAGCCGTTAGGACGGCAAGGAATGACCAGGTGAATCCCGCCAGAAGAGCAAGCCTGCCAAACCAGCGAAGCCGCAGCCAAACCCGTGTCAGATCATCCTGGACTCCGGGTTCCTTCAGCTGATGAGGGGCGAGTGCAAGGCGGGCGGCATTTATCGCATTAACGACCGAAAACTAGGCCGCGCCAGCAAGACCGTTCCCGGAAAGGGCCTGCACGGTCAAAATCAGCCCGGACAGCACAATGCTTATCGGCATTGAGACGAAAAGGCCTGCCCTCAGATCAGCGAGCTGGTCCTGAAGGATTCTCGCCTCCAGCGGATCTTCTTTTTCCAGGGCTGGACGGGTCAGCTTGCTTACTCCTGCTTGTCCGCAGCCTATGCAGCCCCCCTGAAGGACGGGTTAATTCTTCAATCGGAGATCAGCGTCGGGAGCAGGATTACTCCGGCGCATGATGCACTCTCTCCCATCGCTCGCCCAGCACATCGCGCAAAATGCAACTGCTGGTGCAGTATCACCGCTGGAGCTCCGCCGAAATCCCATGCCGGACAAGGGGAACATGTTGGGCAAAGCGAAGCCCCAGATGCCTTGCAAGCCGTGCCGCCAGGTGGTCTCTGGAGTAGAGTCCAACCAGTATGTTCGTTGCATGGTAGAGCGGCGCCGCCGACAGGCGCAGCCGCCTTTCGTATATGTGCAGCATGTCGGGGTCGCCAACATTGCGGCCGTCGCGGCACGCAGTCATGATTCCACGGGCGAGTTGCTTCTGGCTGCTGAGACCGATGTTGAATCCGTGAGCGGTCACCGGGTGCATGCCGATGGCAGCGTCGCCGATGAGTGCGGCGCTCGGGGCCCGGAATTTGTGCGCCCAGGTCGTGACCAGCGGATAGGTATGGCGCTTGCTTGCCAAGGTCATTTTTCCAAGGCGCCCTCGACACAGTTTCGTCAACTCCGACAGGAACAAATCGTCATCGAAGGCAAGCAGTCTATAGGCCTCGTTTGAGCGCAATGTGAGCAGCAGCGACGACACGCCCTCCGCGAGGGGCAATATCGCTATCGTCTGATGGTGATCGAACCATTCGATGGCGATCTGGTGGTGGGCGCGCTCGTGCCTCACTCGGCAAATCAGCATCGAGTGGCCAAGCCGGTTGATATCGGCGCCGATGCCCAGCAGATCACGCGTGGCGGACAAACGCGAATCCGCGGCAACAACAAGCCGAGCAGTTAAACGCGCGCCATTAGAGAGCGTTACGACTGCTCCTTCTTGGCTGTTTGTTGCATCGACGACCGAGTGGCCGCACAACAGCCGGGCGCGATCCTGCAAGCGGACGATTTTGAACAGCGCCTCGCGGATCCGGCAATTTGGAACCAAAACCCCCAGCGGTTCTCCAGAGTTGCTGGGAGGATCGAAACGAAGAGCGAATGCGCTCGAGCCGTTGAGCACGCGCGCGCCTTGAATTGCTGATTTGTCCGAAGCCGGGATGACATCCCAGGCGCCGAGCTCGCGAAGGGTTCTGATCGAAGCGTTGGTCAGCGCGATTTCGCGACCATCGAAAGCCGGATTCGCCAGACTATCGAATGTGTTCTGTTCAACAACTGCCACCTTGAGTTCGCTTTGGGCAAGCGACGCAGCGAACGAAAGGCCGACCGGCCCGGCTCCAACGACAACGATGTCAAAATTGTCGTCAGAGCCCATCAGCGTGCCGCCATCCTGTCGGCTATCCTCGTGTAACGGTGGAACTGAGCCGACTGACATCCGCTGAGCTCCGTGCCCGCCGCCAACGCGTATGATGCTCCGCAGCACATTGACATCACGAGGATCTTCGGCGCTGGATCCGAGCCTTGGAACATTTCTACGAAGTCAGCCCAAAGAAGGCTACCTCGCCCACTGGACGAAGCGATCCCGTCTCCATTGCCGTGCCCAGCGATGTGAAGCACGTCGCACTTCGCCTTGTTCGCTTGGACTACAGCCTCACGAAAATGCTTTCGGTCCAAAGCAATGTGGAGCTCCGCGCGGATGTTGACAGTCTTTAGCATCTTCTGTGTGATCGGTCCGTCCGCCCTGTCGGCGAAGTAGTCATTCGCGTTGTGGCAGTCGATGATGTGAACGGCGCTCATGGGATTCTGCCTATTATTATCGTCGTGACGAGTGGATACCACGTGCGGAACACCGTGATCTGCGCTGAGTTTCGGTGACCGCATTGCTGCAAGGCGCAGGGCCGGAAATTGGCATGGATCGGCAATGAAGCATGCAACCCCATCAGAGGTGGACGCGTCTGGCCGCGATACATAAGTCATGCATTCTCCTTCGAAGACTGGCCTATAAAGCACCACTGATGCGAATATGACCCTGATCTGGATCAGCCAGGGCACGATCAACCGGCACTGGTAGTTCACGCTCGGGTGATCGATCGCGACGCTCAACTTGTTACCCGTGCGCACAGTGCGAAGCTCGTCCGGCCGCGCGAGGTACTCTCGCGGCATCAGCCGCCTCATACTGGGTGCATGGGAAGGCAGTCCTTCGCACGACAGTGGATTTTCACAAATCAATGTAGTGCCCAGCTTAGGTCAAGCTGGTCATGGAGCATGGACAGCTTGTTCCCGACCGAGCCGGCTCGACTGACGAGCGGGATCCGCGCATCTTATGCACAGCTGATTGAAATCAGCGTCCCGGTTTGTCGTCCCGATCAATTAGTATCCGCTCGGCGGCTCCGTCGAGATCTTCGTATTGACCGCTTCGCAATGCCCAGACGAAGCCGGACAGGCCCAGTGCACCCAGAAAAAGGGCCACTGGTATGAGATAGAGCAAGGTCGTCACGAGGATTGTGCCGAATAGCCGACTGCGGAGCGTCTGACTTTTTGAATAACTTGCACCGTCGCATTCGCCATGAAGCCGTGCAAGCGCAATGCGTTTCCAATAACAAGCAGCGATGAGGCAGACATGGCAATCGCCGCTATCAAAGGCGTGACGTGCCCGAGGATGGCGATTGGTACTGCCACCGCATTGTAGACGATTGCGATTGCGATGTTCTGCCGGATCAGGTTTCCTGCCTTGCGCGAGACGCCCAGGGCGAGCGGCACCGCCAGGAGGCTTTCGCGCAGGAAGACGAAGTCTGCCGCGTTGCGGCCAATGTCGACGGCGGTGGCCGGTGCGATCGAGACATGCGCCGCGCTCAGGGCCGGCGTATCGTTGAGGCCGTCGCCAACCATCAGAACCTTGTGCCCAACTTTCGCGAGGGTTTCGATGCGTTCGAGCTTGCCCGATGGCAGCAGGCACGGAACGAAGTCGTCGATATCCAGCAGCTTTGCCACTTCGGCGCAGGCTGCGGCGGTATCGCCCGACAGCATTTGCATCGACACCCCGGCATCGTTCAATCGCTTGATCGCCGCCGCCGCGTCGGCGCGCAGCGCATTCTCGAAATCGAAGGTCGCGACAATGAACCCGTCTTTTGTCAGGGCCGTTCCACCATAGCCATGTTTGCCTTCACCTCCGGTCCGGGCCTTCCATCCAGCCCATCCGCGTCGACCCAGCCGCCAAGTGCTTCCGGCGACAGTGGCTTCGATCCCGAACCCCGGATGCTCTGTGACGGCATCGAATTTGTGTTGCCCGCCAGGAGCGGCAAAGCCGGTCATGGCCTTTGAAAACGGGTGACGCGAATGCGCGGCCATGTCGGCGGCGATTGCCAGCATGCCCGGATCAATCGAGTCCGCATTGACCAGCCGGGGCTGGCCGAGCGTGAGCGTGCCGGTCTTGTCGAACACGGCAGTATCGATCGCCGCGAGGCGCTCCATGGCCGAACCGTCCTTGACCATGATACCGCTCTCGAAAAGCCGCCGCGCCGCGACCACTTGGACGATCGGCACGGCGAGGCCGAGCGCGCAGGGGCATGTGATGATGAGAACAGCGATGGCGATCGTCATCGCCCGGTGCCAGTCGCCGGTCGCCGCCATCCAGCCCAGGAATGTCACGAAGGCGGTGAGATGAACCAGGGGCGCGTAGAGTGCCGACACGCGATCAGCGATGCGGCGATAGTGCGCGCGACCGCCCTCGGCGGATTCCATCAGCCGAACCATCTCCGCCAGGAACGAATCCTTTGCGGCGGCTGTCGCCTGGATCGTCAGCGGGCCGGTAAGATTGAGCACGCCGGCCTGTACTGCTTCGCCCGGCGCCACGTTTTTCGGCGTGCTTTCGCCTGAGGCCAGCGAGCAGTCGAGATCCGACGTTCCCTGGATGATCTTGCCGTCGACGGGGATCCTCTCACCGGCCGCGATCAACAACCGCATGCCTGGTTCGATCTCGCCGACCGGCAGATAGTCGCGCGCGCCGTCGCCGCGCATCACCATGGCGCCACGCGCGGCCATCTGAGACAGGCCCTTCACGGCAGTCCGGGCACGCTCCCGCATCACATGATCCAGCGTGCGCCCGATCAAAAGGAAGAACAGCAGCGATACCGACGCGTCGAAATAGGCGTGGTCGCCATGATTGATCGTCTCATAGAGGCTCATGGCATAGGCGAGCGAAACACCGACCGCGATGGGCACGTCCATATTCATGCGACCATGGCGCAAAGCATTCCAGGCCGAACGGAAGAAGATTCCGCCGGCGAAGGCGAGGGCAGGAATGGCGATCAGCGCCGAGACCCAGTGAAACAGGTCGCGGGTAGCACCTTCGGCGCCGGACCAGACAGAGACCGAAAGCAGCATGATGTTCCCCGCCGCAAAGCCGGCAACAGCGACAGCGCGGATCAGTTCGGCAAGCGTCTTGTCCTTGTCATCGACCTCGGGTGTGAACAGATGCGCCTCGTAGCCCAGCCTGCCAAGCGCGGCGACGAAGGGTGGCACCTCGTCTCCTCGCCACCGGACCGCGACCCGCTTCGTCGACAGGTTGACGCGCGCGCTTTCGACGTGATCGAGCTTTCCAAGTGCCGCCTCGATCGTCTGGATACAGGCGGCGCAATGAACCGTCGGCACTGAAAGATCGGTCTGCCGAAGATCATCGCCAAGCGATCGGCTCGCCAACCTGATCTCCTGGCTGGATGGCAGGACCGACGTGGCGCCGTTCAGATCCAGCGCCATTTCAGCGCCCGGTGCACAACAGCTCATTGCAGCGCTCCATGAGAAATCATAATCCTGCGGACGTCGCGATAGGGTCGTGTCAGGCCGGCATCGGTGTCGACTTCGACGATCCAGACGCCGTCCTTCGGCATATGCTGGGCGGCGAACTCCTGGCCGGAGGCGAGGGCGAGCGTGACGGACTTGTCCTCTTTCTCGTAGGCGGGATGACGAAACAGCACCTTGACGCCGTGCAGAGGAACCGGCTTGCCTGCAGCGTCGGAGAGGCTGTAGCGGACTTCGCCCCATGCGATGGTCAGCTTGCCGGTCCAACCGAGCGCTGCTTGAGCGCGGCCGGCCTCGGCCTCCTTGTTGAATTGCTGGCTGGCCACATAGGTGTTCTCGACGACGAGGCCGGTCCAACTCGTATTGGCGAGCGTGGCCATGGTCAGGTTGACCGCGATGACCACCCCGAAGAAGGTGAGAATGATGGCCAGCATGTGCCTGCCGGTGAATTCGCGAGGCTTTTGGGCATTGGCGGTCATTTGGCGGCCTCTGGCGCGTTGAATGTGGCGGCGTACTCGTTCGACTCGAAGCTCGCCTTATCCTCGACACGGAACTTGAAGGTCTGTGCCGGGGCGTGGATCTGGTCCGCCGGTTGGCGAACGAAGACCTTCAACGTTTTCAGGCGGTCGGGTTCGACCGGGATGGCGAAAGACCGGCCGGCCGGGATGTCGTCGCCGACGACGACCATGTCGGCACCCTCCAGACCCTGCATGGTGACGACGATTGTCCTTGGCTCAGGGATCATGTTGAGCAGCTTGACGCTATAGCCATTGCGGATGGAGCCATCGGATAGTGTGACGAATTGCGGATTGCGGTCATGCAGCACGTTCAGTTCGAGCCGATCGCGCGTCAGCAGCGAATAGAGCAGGCCCAGCCCGATCAGCGACCACAAGCCCATGTAGACGTAGGTGCGCGGCCGGAAGATCTTGCGAATGTGAAAATGCGCCACCTGATCGGAGAAGGTGCCGACAGCAGTCCTGACCAGCGACGGATTGATTGAACTGGAGCCGCCTGCGGTCGCCAGCATCATGTTGGCGTTGTAGTCGGAGAGCGTCGCGTAGGAGATCAGCCCGCGCTCCTTGCCGAGCTTGTCCATGACGCCGTCGCAGGCGTCGATACACAGCGCGCAGGTAATGCATTCGAGCTGCTGGCCGTCGCGAATGTCGATTCCCATTGGGCAGACCGCGACGCAGGCATTGCAGTCGACGCAGTCGCCGACGGACTGCCCCGAGGCTTGCACCTTCTTGGCGTGGCGCGATCGCGGCTCGCCGCGCCAGTCATTGTAGGTGACGGTGAGCGAATTCTCATCGAGCATGGCTGCCTGGATGCGCGGCCATGGGCACATATAGGTGCAGACCTGTTCGCGCATCAGGCCGCCGAAGGTGTAGGTCGTCGCCGTCAGCACGGCGATGGTGATGTAGGCGACAGGTGCGGCGGTACCGGTGAAAAGCTCGCCCACAAGTGTTGGTGCATCAGCGAAATAGAAAATCCAGGCGCCACCGGTCGCCGCCCCTATGACAAGCCAGATGGCGTGTTTCGAGACCCGCAGCATCAGCTTGCGGGCGGTCCAGGGGCCGGCATCGAGTTTCATGCGGGCGTTGCGGTCCCCCTCAATCGCACGCTCGACGACAAGGAACAGATCGACCCACACGGTCTGCGGACATGCATAGCCGCACCAGGCACGGCCGACAGCAGAGGTAATCAGGAAAAGTCCAACACCGGCCATGACCAGGAGGCCGGCCACATAGAAGAATTCCTGCGGCCAGATCTCGATGAAGAAAAAGTAGAAGCGCCGATTGGTGAGATCGAGCAGCACGGCCTGGTCCGGGGCAAATGGGCCACGATCCCAATGCAGCCACGCAGTCAGGTAATAGATGCCAAGTGTGATCGTCATCACCAGCCATTTGAAGCGGCGAAAGTTGCCCGAGGCGCGCTTCGGAAAGATCTTTTGACGCGCGGCATAAAGGGGCTTGCGGGTTTTGGCGGCATTGACAGTTTCTGTTTCGAGCCGTGTCAACTGCGTCTTGTCACGCACGTGCAACTCCACTTTCCCAGCCAATGTCAGGGGCACCTGTCGAAAAGCCTCGCGGTAGGACAGCCTTGCCGGGTTGTGCAGATCGCATTAGGAATGGTGTCGAGGCCCGGCTCGCGCCGGGCCTCGTCCGCTTGGCAGGGGTGACCGAAGAATAGGGCTTCCATTCCTATTCTCCGCCGCCAAGCGAATGGACATAAACTGCAAGTTCCTTGACCTTGATCTCGCCGAGACGGCCAACCCAGGCCGGCATGACGCCCTGCTTTGGCGCACGAACCTGGGCGGCGATGGCCGTCTCGCCGGACCCGTAAAGCCAGATCGCGTCAGTCAGGTCGGGGGCGCCGAATTCCCTGTTGCCTTTTGCATTGTCGCCGTGACAAGCGACGCAGTTCTCGGCAAAGACCTTGGCGCCGGGTTGGATCAGACTTGCATCGCGGACCTTGCCGGAAAGGCTGGCCACGTAGGCGCTGACTTGTGCGATCTGGTCGGCGGTGATGATGTCGCCGAAGGCCGGCATTTCTGACAGTCGCGTGTCCGGATCGGAAGCAAAGCGGAGGCCGTGCGTGATCGTCTGCTTGATCTGGTCGGGGCTGCCGCCCCAGAGCCAGTCATCGTCATTCAGGTTGGGAAAGCCCTTCGACCCCTGAGCGCCGGAGCCGTGGCATTGCGTACAGTTGACCTTGAACGCGGCAGCCCCGGCAGCGACCGCGAATTCGCGCAAGGCATCGTCGGTCAAGATCTCCGAGACGCTCTTTGCCTGGATGGCTGCAACATACTTGCCCTTGGCGGCCTCGGCCGCGGCAAGGTCGTTCTTGACGTCCTTACGGCTTGAATAGCCGAGCATGCCCTTGGTTGCCGAGGTCAGCATCGGCCATGCCGGGTATGCGGTCGTATAGACGAGCGCCCACGCTATGGTGACGTAGAAGGTAATCACCCACCATCGCGGCAGAGGATTGTTGAGCTCCCTGATGCCGTCCCATTCATGGCCGGTGGTTGAGACGCCGGAGACCTCATCGATGTGCTCGTCGCTCATGATCACTCGTCCTCGAGCGGAATGCGGGCAGCTTCGTCGGCCAGCCTTCGGCTGCCGGGGCGTAGGGCAAAGGCGATGCACCCGACGAAGAACAGCGCCATCGCAACCAGGCCCCAGCTGTCGGCAAACGCCCGCATCAAATTGTAGGTCATCAGCGTTCTCCTCAGCGGTAGCCGGCGGCTTCGTCGTAATTTTTGAAGTCGACCAGTGTGCCAAGCATCTGCAGGTAGGCGAGCAGGGCATCCATTTCGGTGACCTGTTGCGGGTTGCCGTCGAAGTCGCCGATCTTGACTTTGGGGTAACGCGCCTCAAGGCCTGATGTGTCGGCATTGGGATCGGCCTGCGCCGCCAGATCCGCATTGGCGTGCGCGATCATGTCATCGGTGTAAGGGACGGCTACACGCCTGTTGGCGACCAGATGCGTCGAGAAATCCTTCACGTCGATCGGCGTGTCTTTCAGGAACCCATAGCTCGGCATGATCGATTCCGGCACCACCGAGCGCGGGTCGGTAAGATGCGCGACATGCCATGCATTCGAGTAGCGGTCGCCAACTCTGGCGAGATCCGGCCCGGTGCGCTTCGATCCCCACTGGAAGGGGTGATCGTACATGGACTCGGCAGCCAGGCTGTAGTGGCCATAGCGCTCAACTTCGTCGCGGAACGGCCTGATCATCTGGCTATGGCAGAGAAAGCAGCCCTCGCGCATATAGATGTTGCGCCCGACAAGTTCGAGCGGCGAATAGGGGCGCATGCCTTCCACCTTCTCGATCGTATTGTCGAGATAGAAGAGAGGCGCTATCTCGACGATACCGCCGACCGTCACCACGAGCAGCGAGCCAACGAGAAGAAGCGTGGCGTTCTTCTCGATGATTGCGTGTTTGTCCATCAAGCCCATTACCTGGCTCCTGATCGCGCAGGTCGGATGGCGACGGGGCTCGGCATCGGCTCCTCCTCGCGCTGGTGGCCGAGGATGGTCATGGTGATGTTCCAGGCCATGATAAGGGCGCCGGAGAGGTACATGGCCCCACCGATGGCGCGCATGACGTAGTATGGGTGCATGGCAGCGACGGTTTCGGCGAAGGAATAGACCAGGAAGCCCTGCTGGTCGTATTCACGCCACATCAGGCCCTGCATGATGCCTGACACCCACATGACCGAGGCGTAGACGACGATCCCGAGTGTCGCCAGCCAGAAGTGCCAAGTGACGAGCCGCAGCGAGTAGAGCCGGTGACGGTTCCAGAGCTTCGGCACCATGTAGTAGATTGCGCCGAACGAGATCATGCCAACCCAGCCGAGCGCGCCCGAATGGACGTGGCCGATGGTCCAGTCGGTATAATGCGACAGCGAATTGACCGCCCTAATCGCCATGATCGGGCCTTCGAAGGTCGACATGCCATAGAAGGCGACGGCCATCACCATCATGCGGATGATCGGATCGGTGCGCAGCTTGTCCCAGGCGCCGGACAGCGTCATCAGGCCGTTGATCATGCCGCCCCAGGACGGCATCCACAGCATGATCGAGAACGCCATGCCGAGCGTCTGCGCCCAATCTGGCAAGGCGGTGTAGTGCAGGTGATGCGGGCCAGCCCAGATGTAGAGAAAGATGATCGCCCAGAAATGGACGATCGACAGCCGGTACGAATAGACTGGCCGGTTCGCCTGCTTGGGCACGAAATAATACATCATGCCAAGGAAGCCGGCGGTGAGAAAGAAGCCGACCGCGTTGTGGCCGTACCACCATTGGGTCAGCGCGTCCTGGACCCCGGAAAAGGCGGAGTAGCTCTTGGAGCCCAGGAACGAGACTGGCATCGACAGGTTGTTGACCACATGCAGCATCGCGATGGTCACGATGAACGACAGGTAGAACCAGTTGGCGACGTAGATATGCGGTTCCTTGCGCTTCAGGATCGTGCCAAGGAACAGAATGAGGTAGGCGACCCAGACGATGGTCAGCCAGACATCCACATACCATTCGGGTTCGGCGTACTCGCGGCCCTCGGTGATGCCGAGCAGATAGCCGGTCGCGGCCATGACGATGAACAGCTGGTAGCCCCAGAAGACGAACCAGGCGAGATCACCGCCGAAGAGGCGGGCGCGGCAGGTGCGCTGCACGACATACAGAGACGTGCAAAGCAGCGCGTTGCCACCGAAGGCGAAGACGACACCGGATGTATGCAGCGGCCGCAAACGGCCGAAATTGAACCAGGGCTGGATGTTGAGATCGGGATAGGCGAGCTGAAGCGCGATCACCACGCCGACCAGCATCCCGACGACACCCCAGAACACGGTGGCGATCGCGCCGTAGCGGATCGGACCATCCATGTAAGCGGATGGGTCAATCGGAGCTGCTGGCTTGAACTCCGTGTTGCGCAACAGGATCGCAGTGAAACCAGCCACTGCGAAGAACAACACCCACATATGTCGGCGGAAAGGTTCATCCACGCCGAAGCCGGCGGCCACCAGGGCCGCAAAAGCGAACACGCTTAGAAGGACGATCTCTGTGCCGAATTTCATTGCAGATCCCGATCTCGAATCTGGTGGATGCCAAATCCGCAGCGCACTAATTGCGCAGCCGCCGCCCCCTCGCCCTGATCTATGTCAGGCCGCACGATTTTGTGTCGGCGGCGCAATGAGCAGGTGGCGAATGAACGAGGAACGCAGCGCGGGCTCACCCCCTCATGGAAGGCGTTCCCTGGGTTGGGCGGGCGCAGACGCGATCGATTGAGGCGAAAGCTGAGGCTCTGCGACGCGTTGGATGCTATTGCCGATGCCCTGCCAAACGTTGGCGGATCCCATTGGAAACGAACGCGATCGTTCGGCCGAGCCGTGGCAGCTTAAGGACCGTGCTTCGCCGGTATGTGCCGAAACACACCTGGCGATTGGTCGTCGTCCCTATCAAAGCCCGAAAGCTGTCTGTCTCGACCGTGACGCCGCTTCTTCGAAGGCGCGGCGACATCGCATTAGAAGGCAAGCACGGCCCGCCCCGGAGCCATGCGACATGGGCCTCGCCGCTTAGGGCCGCTCGCGTCCGCCGCCACAGCGCTTCTCCAGACGGCTTATGCTGTCCACCGTCACATGGCGTGCGTTCTCAATCCGAATCACCCCGTCAGCCCGCAATCGCGTCAGTTGGCGGCTCACGGTTTCGTTGGTAATTCCAAGGAAATCAGAGATTTCGGCACGCGTCAGCGGCAGATCGAAGGACGCTGACCTGGAAGCCGCGTCGAGACTGGAATCGATATTCCGGGCCATCATGAGGAGAAAACTCGCCACCTTTTCCGGAGCTGTCTTGCGCCCCAGCGTCACCATCCACTCGCGCGCCTCATCGAGTTCATTCAGCGTCTGTTTGAGCAGGCGATGCTCGAATTCCCGTGACGCCTTCATCATCCGTTCGACGGCCGCTCGCGGAAACGAGCACAGCGTGACTGCTGTTGCCGCTTCCGCATTGATCGAGCTTTCCACCTTGAAAGGACGTCCCAGAAAATTCGGTGCAAACTGGAGACCGACGATCTGCTGGCGCCCATCCGACAGGCTCTTTGATAGCTTTACCACGCCTGAAAGCACGTTCGAGTAGCTGTCGACGTTCTGTGCCTCGCCGGTCAACTCCATTCCTGACTCGATCCGGCGACGCGAGCAAGTCTTGGCGAGCCCAACCAAATTGTCTGGATCGAGCGCACCGCAGACACCGCGACGCCGTGCCTCGCAAGGGAGGCAAAGAACAGGAATGCCGGAAGTATGAATGTCTTGCCGAAAGGTCATGCGTTCGCTTTACCCGATCCTAACTGCCGGCAGGATACCCATCCAGGGTAGAGAAGTCCTGCGGCGGTTTGTCCATGCGCGCGGCTGATCGAGATCAGGGTCTGCTTCAGCGATGCGTGCAGTGTTCGGCGGGCAACACGGTGAACGCGAGATGCAATCGGAAATAGCTGTCAAACTCAGCGAGAACGTCCCACGCTACACAAGCTATCCGACGGCGCCGCATTTCCATTCCGGGGTCGATGCTGCCATTTACCGTGGCTGGTTGGAGGCGCTGGAAAGTGGCGACGAAATCTCGCTGTATTTGCACATTCCTTACTGCGACAAGCTCTGCTGGTTCTGCGCCTGTCACACCAAGCAGACGCACCAATATGAGCCGGTGGCCGCTTATCTGCGCTCGCTGAATGCCGAAATCGTCACGATTGCCGGTCTGGTGAGCGGCAAGGCACATGTCCGTGCAATCCACTTCGGTGGCGGTTCGCCAACGATGCTGAGGCCCGATGACATGGTTGCTCTTGGAGCGGCCTTGCGGGACAGCTTCGACCTTCTCCCGGATGCTACGGTCAGCATCGAAATCGGAACCAACGACATGGACAAGGCGCGCCTTGATGCGCTTGCTCAAATCGGCGTAACGCGGGCGAGCCTCGGCGTGCAGGATTTCGATCCGCAAGTGCAAAAAGCAATTAATCGTGAGCAAAGTTTTTTGCAGACCAAGGCAGTCGTCGACGGGGTTCGTTCGCGGGGCGTTGAATCGGTCAATCTGGACCTGCTCTACGGGCTCCCGAATCAGACACGCGAGACGATCTGTTCCACGGTGGCGCAGGCACTGACCTTGGAACCAGACCGGATGGCTCTGTTCGGCTACGCACATGTGCCCTGGTTCAAGAAGCATCAGACGATGATCGACGAGGCATGGCTGCCGAGTCCCACCGAGCGTTTCGCCCAATCTCAACTCGCGGCGCGGGCAATTGTCGCCAAGGGATATGAGGCAATAGGACTCGATCATTTCGCGAAGCCCGACGATGCGCTGGCCATAGCGGCCCGCGCAGGGGTTTTGCATCGCAATTTTCAGGGCTACACCGAGGATCGCTGCCCGACACTGATCGGACTTGGCCCTTCGTCCATCGGTCGTTTTCGCCAAGGCTACGTGCAGAACATGGCTTCGACTGCCGGGTACGGGCGCATGGTTGCGGATGGCGGGTTGGCTGCCGTCCGGGGCGTTGCCCTTTCCGACGACGATCGCGTCCGTGGCTGGATAATCGAGCGGCTGATGTGTGATTTTGCCTTCTCGGCAGTCGATCTGGTGGAGCGGTTCGGCAAAGCCGGCGAGAAGCTCCTTCATCGCTCGAGGTCCATCGCCCTCCACGATCCTGCCCGAGCGCTTGAATTCGATGGCGACAGTTTCGTCGTACGGGCTGAAAGTCGCCCCTTCGTTCGAACCATCGCGGCCAAGTTCGATACATATTTCAAAGGGGGAACGGCGAGGCACTCGGTGGCGGTCTGAGCAAAGCACAGTGCGCTCGCCGTTTGGTCGATCGCGAACCAGCTGCGTTTCATTTTGACCGCTCATAGGCGACTACCGCATCCAATCGAAAATGCAAACTTAGGCTGTTGCGCGGTATTTCCTTCCACATCCTCTCTTACGCATACCTGCATTCCAAGGTGTTTGATCCTATGCTTCGCGAGGAGCAGGTAGGCCGCGACAGCTAGGCAATGTTCCAGCTGCCTCTAGCGGAGGAGTCACGATTTTTCGGCAAGCTCCGTCGGCAGACCTTCTTTTCGGGCCTTGGCAAAGGCTCGGTCGCCTTCCAGAAACGCCGCCAGCATGAAAGGGATGAGTTCTGCCACGGTTTCAGACTGACGATAGGTCTGACGGTAAAGTGCAGCATACTCCTTGAGTGTTTGGCCCAGCTCCGCGCTGACGGTAATGGTGATCTTCGAAGCTGTTCGGTCTGGAAGCTTTCCAAGTTTCAGGTCAGCCATGGTAACTCCTGCTCAACTCGCGTATGGCCGCAGCACGATGTCCTTGTGCACGATGACGCGCAGTGGCCAACCTGGGCGGACGATGATGGTGGGCTGGATATTGAGGTTTTTTTCGGTGATGCGCTGGCCGGCTCGACTGGCGTTCTGCTGGGCTGATTCCCGGATCGCCTTGACCAGATCGCTCTCGTTTTCGCCGAGGCTGAATTCCGTGCCGACACCGAGCAATGTGGCAAGCGCCACCCCCTTGATCAGCTGCCAGGTGTGGAAATCGACTTTGTCTTCCAGCCCTGCGTAGCCGGCGGTGTCGCTCGCGGGCAGATTGTCGATTTCGACCGACGAGCCGTCGGGCAGCAGAATGCGCTGCCAGACCAGCAGCGCTCGCTTTTGCCCGAACGCGACGACGCTGTCGTAGACGCCGATAAGACGTGAGCCCTGCGGAATCAGCAATATGTTGCCCGTGACCGTGTCGTGCACATTCTCGGTGACTTGCGCGACGACAAGGCCCGGCAAATCGGAATTGATGCCGGTGATCAGGCTGGCGGCAATCACGCTGCCAGCCATCAGTTGATACGGCGAGATCGGCGTCTGCAGCGCATGCGGATTGTAGATCCCGCCAGTGCTCCGCTGGCTGAGGAAATCAAGCTTTCGCTGCTGATTGTTCTGGTCGCCTTCCGCCGGCGCCACCGAGGCAGACGCGCGTGCTGCTTCGGATTGGGGAAGTGCCTCAAATGGATGCTGAGCAGTTTGCACGCTCTCACCGACATCTGTCTGTTGAGCTCGATTTTCGACGCGGAAAAGCACCTGCGATTCACGCGCTTCGATCGCCTGCTGCGCTAGACGCTGCTCCTCGGCCGAGATGTCTTGACCCGGCACGATGCCGAGCTGGCGCTGCCGCTCGAGGATGGGGCGACCGAGGTCGCCCGGCAAAGGTGGCCCAAGGACGGGAGGCTTCGGCTTCATGCCGGAATAGTCATGGGGAAGCGTATCGAGTCCCTCGACGGTTGGTTTGCGCTCAGTGCTGTAGGGATCTTCCGCCTGATCCCTGATGCGAAGGGCCGGCCCCTGGAGCGCCATCATGGCAACGCCGAACACAGCGCCGGATCCGAGCGCTGCGATCGCGATGATCACACCGCGCCTGAACCGCACCACGCGGCGGGGAGAGGCCCGAAGCTGCAGTTCCTCGGGATCCAGTTTCGGCGGGATGCCAGAGCGGGAATTTTCGATCATGAGCCCTCACCTCACCGGCTGGAACGCGAAAAGAGCGAGATCCGCCGTAGCGGTTGCCTGTCGTCAATCCTGCTGATGCGGATCACCTGCTGCTGCTTGGTGCCGAGGCGAAGTTCGGCCGCGGCGAAGAGCCGATCGACGATGTAATAGTTGCCGCGCACGCGATAGTTGACGAGCTCGCTGCTCCCATCTGCGCCGACGATGAAGAGTGGTGGCGCCTCGCCCTGATCTATGCGACGAGGGAACTCAATATAGACCTTGCTGCCGTCGTCGAAGGCTCGCGTCGGTCTCCAGGGCGGTGTGTCGCCACTGATCGAGTAGCGAAAGCGAAGGTTTTCGAGCGCGATATTCGACGCGACCGGTGTAACTGCCTCGGCTTGAGCATTGCGCTGGCGAAGCGCGATGATCTGGTCTTGGCTGTAGGTCCAGGAGATTGCCGCCATTGCTGTCTTCTCGGTGCTTTGAAGCTGCAAATGATAGGTCCGCCGGTCCGTCGTAATGACGACATTGGTGGCAAGACCCGGCGCGAAGGGTTTCACCAGAACATGGGTGCGCTGATTGTCACCGGTGCCGCTTGCGGTATCGCCTATGACCCAGCGCACGGTGTCGCCAGCCGACACGGCGGTTAGTTTCTCGCCCGGCTGCAGAGCGATGTCGGTCACGCGCTCCGGCGCGGCATAGAGCTGATAAAGCGCGCCATCGGTGAAGGGGTAGACTTGCACGGCATTAACATACCCGTACTTGGTGGGTTGCTGGGTCGCGGCTTTGTTGGCATCAGCGACGCGTTCTTCAGGGGGGCGCTTGTCCTCGGCCTTGCCGGACTCGGGCTGCAATTGGCCAGGCAGCGGCAGTGGTTTTGGCACCTCGACAATTCTAATCGGCCTCTCCGGCGCCTTCTCGATCGCGGCCGGTTTGAAGTCAGCAGCGTCATAGGAAATCTCAGGCGGCGGCACCTTCTTCGATGCACAAGCGGAAACGACCGCTGCCGACACCGATAGGATCAGCACGGCACGAATCGGTGACATTTTATCTTTCATTGGTGGACTCCGTCGGAGAAAGGGGGGGTGGGACGGCGCTGTCGAGCTCGCGTGACCAGTCAATGGCGTTGATGAAGACGCCGAGCGGATTCTTGCGCAGCTGATCCGTATTGCTTGGCGAGCGGATCACGATCGTGAGGATCGCAGTCCAGCGCATCGTGCTGGCAAGGCTTCCGCGCTCAAACACCTGCTCGGTCCATTTGACCTGGAATGAACTTTCGGAGGCCCTGACCACGCTGGTGACCTGTACCGAGACACTGCGCGTTCCGATCTGACCGAAGGGGTCGTTCGCCTTGGCGTATTCGTTGAGGAAGAGCGCTGCGCGATCGCTAGCAAAGTCGTAAGCTGCGAACCAGTTCTGCCGTACCAAAACCGGATCGGTGGAAACGGAACGGACATTCTGGATGAAGCGGCCGAGATGCCAGGCGATCTGAGCATCCGAGGGCTCATAATTCCGGATTGCCGGCGCGACGGCGCGCGTCTCGCCGAAGCCATCGACCTCGACGACGTAAGGCACGACACGGCTTTGCATCGACTGCCATACGAGTCCGCCGGAAAGTCCGGTCGCCAAGGCCAGGCACCCAAGGGCCATGAGCCGCCAGTTCCTGGCCTGCAGTCGAGATGAGCCGATGCGCTCGTCCCACAGCTGGGCGGCTTTTTGATACGGCGTGACCGGTTCGGGTGTTTTGCCGTAACGGTGCACGGGTCGCTTGAAGAGCATCTAGTCATCCTTGTCGTTGAGAGAGGGGTTGGCGCTGCCTCCCGGCCGGTCTCCGTCTCGGACAGCTTGCATGGCAGCGTGGCGATGTGCACGGGCGGTCTGTTCAGAACGTAGGCGCCTTGCCCACGTCGGCGCCGAAACAGTGGCCGAACCGGCAGAGCGCTCGGTCATTGACGCGGTCGGCGTGCCGCCGGTCGCGGTCCACGCGGCATCGCGCCCGGCATCGGCGTTGCGCCCAACACTTGCAGTGGCGGATCGCGCTACGCGTATAGCGGCGCCGCCAGCGGCACTGGTTACACCATGCATTCCAGCAGCCACACCGGAGAGGCCAACGTCGGGCGAGGTTGCGCGCCCGATCTGCCAGGACGTGGAAGCAGCCGATCCCATTGTTGTGCCGGCGCGGATGGCGGCGAGACCGCCGCTGGTTGCCATACGCGCGCCAGAAAATGCCGTGCCTCCAGCAACGAGTGATACACCCGCTGCCGCCGCGGTCGTGCCGAGGGCGGCGCCCGCGCCAAGCTGCGGTGCGCCTGAGACAAGACCCGACGCGATCCCCGGCCCAAAAATGCCAAGGCCAAGCAGTGCCAGTGCGCCCAGTACCTGGGACATGGCAGCGGCCAGATCCGGCTCCTTGCCTTGCAATGCGGAAGCGAACTCCCCGAAGAGCGTGGAGCCGATGCCGACAATGACGGCGAGCACCATCACCTTGATGCCTGACGAGATAACATGGCCGAGCACGCGTTCGGCCAGGAACGCTGAACGGTTCCAAAGTGCGAATGGAACCAAAACAAAACCTGCCAGCGTGGTGAGCTTGAACTCAAGGATGGTGATGAAAAGCTGGATGGAAAGGATGAAGAAGGCGATGATGACCAGGAACCAGGCCATCAGCAGCACGAAGATGGTCAGTGCGTTGCCGAAGATTTCCGGGAAGCCCAGGAGCTGACTGGCTTGGTCAAGCATTGGCCAAGCACCTTCGAAACCGGTCGCGGCAATGCGGCCCGGGCGCAGGAGATTGTCTGCCGACAGATTGCCGGCCGACGCATTAATCCCGAGACCGGCAAAAGAACGATAAATGATATCGGCGAGGTTCTTGAAATTGTTCAGGATGAAGGCGAAGACGCCAACATAGAGCACCTTGCGGACAAGCCGGCCGAGAACGCTGGTCTCCTCGCCGAGCGCCCACGCCAGGCCGGCAAGTGTGATGTCAATGCCGATCAGAATGGTAGTGAGGAAGGCGACGTCGCCCGAGAGCAGACCGAACCCGCTGTCGATGTAGCGGATGAAGGTCTCCATGAAGCGATCGATGACGCCAAGGTCGTTCATGCCGCTGCCTTCCTCGTCGTGATGAACTCGTGATTAATTGCCGGGATAAGCCGAGCCGGTACCCAAGAATCGCTTCGTCATCTCGCGGGCGGCTTCCTCTGACTGGGCCTTGCGGGCGGCATCCTCGGCCTCAGCTCGAAACTGCGTTGCGAGCAGCGTCTGGATCTGCATCTGCTGCTTTGTCGAAAGCGCCATCAGCTGGTTGGTGGCCTGGCTTGCCTGAAGCGCACCGGCCGCCCCTTGGCTGCGGTTGACGAGATCGGCGAGCAGATCGCCGTCGGCGCGGACGTTCTCGACGATTTGCGACTGGACCCCCATGGTCTGGCGGAACGCCTGCATGGCGCTTTGCCAACGCTCGCGCGCAGCACTCGCCACATCGCTGACCTTGATCGTGGCGTCGTAGCTTTCCGGATATTGGCTGCGCCACTGGTCTTGAAGCTTGCCCAGATCAAAGCTGAGGCCACTCGCCTGGTCCATCAAGCCGTCGATGCGATGGAGCGAACCGGTGAGTTGGCCAACGGAAGAGAAATCCAGACGGTGAAGATTGCGCGCCATGTTCTGCAGCATGGTCGCCTGATTCTGCAGCGACTGGATCTGGTTGTTGATCTGCTCCAGGGCGCGCGCGGCCGTCAGCACGTTCTGCGCATAATTGGACGGATCGAACACGATAAGGGCGTAGGCGGGCTGCACATAGTCGGCCATAGGCTTGGCGATCAGGGAAACGGTGATCAGGCCGGAGAGAAGGCGTCGCCGCATCATGCTAATTGCTCCTTGTCTGGTTGAGGGAATTGCTTGAGAAGTTCGCCGGCCCAATCGAGGCCGCGCGCGATCAGGAACTGCGAGGCAAAGCTGCCTTGCCCGTCTTCGGACAGGATCCTGTCGATCAGAGTCTGCGTGGCCGGATCGGAAGCACCGCAAAGCGCAAGAGCGATGGGGCCAAGCCCGAGCTCGAACAGACGGTTGCCGCGGCGCGATTGCAGATAATACTGACGCTTCGGCGTGGCGCGGGCGATCAATTCGATCTGCCGCTCGCTTAAACCGAAGCGTTCGTAGGCTGTGCGCGCCTGGGGTTCCACGGCACGATCATTGGGAAGGAAAATGCGCTGCGGGCAGCTTTCGATGATTGCCGGCGCTATGGCAGAGCCCGCGATATCAGCCAGCGACTGCGTAGCGAAGACAACCGACACGTTCTTCTTTCGCAGCACCTTCAGCCATTCGCGGATGCGGGCGGCGAACAGCGGATTGTCGAGATAGACCCACGCCTCGTCGAGCATGATCAGCGTGGGCCGTCCGTCGAACCGTTCCTCAAGTCGCTGGAACAGATAGGTAAGCACCGGCAGCAAAGCGCCTTGGCTGTGCATCAGCTCCTCGGTCTCGAAACACTGCACATCCGACAAGGCCAGCCCATCATGATCGGCATCGAGCAGGCGGCCGAAGGGACCGTCGAGCGTGTAGGGCATCAATGCGGACTTCAGCGCATTGGATTGAAGCAGGACCGAAAGGCCGGTCAGTGTGCGTTCCTGCGCCGGCGCGGTGGCAAGGCTGGCCAGCGCTGACCAGATAGCCTCCTTCACCTCCGGCGTGACGGTGACGTTCTCGTGGGCAATAAGGCTGGCGATCCATTCGGCCGCCCAGCTTCGGCTAGCCTGGTCGTTGATGCTGCGCAGTGGCTGAAAGGCAAGGGAACTGTCCGCTCCTAGCGCGTGGTGTTCTCCACCCATGGCAAGTGTTGCAGCACGGGCCGAATTGCCTTTGTCGAAGACATAAACCTGGGCGCCGGCATAGCGCCTGAACTGCAGAGCAATCAGAGCAAGCAGAACCGACTTGCCGGCGCCGGTCGGACCAACAGCCAGCATGTGGCCGACATCTTCGACGTGGGTGGAAAGCCGAAACGGTGTCGACCCGCTGGTCTCGGCAACGAGAAGCGGTGGCGCTTCGGTTTGGGTGACTTTCGCGAGATACTCGTTTGTCGCAGGACCGGCCCAAACCGACGACAGCGGCATGAGATGGGCAAGGTTCAAAGTATGAACGAGCGGTTGGCGAACGTTAGCGTAGACATGGCCAGGCAATGAGCCGAGCCAAGCCTCGACCGCATTGACGCCTTCTCGGATCGTGGTGAAACCGATCCCATTGATGATGCGCTCGACCGCGCGAAGCTTCTCTGCAGCGGCTTGGCGATCCTCGCCCCACACCGTCACGGTCGTGGTGAGATAGCCGAAGCTCACATGATCGCCGCCCAATGCCTGAAGGGCTTCGTCGGCATCGAGCGCCTTGTTGTCGGCATCGCTGTCGACAAGCGGGACCGGCTCGTTGGTAATGACCTCGCGTAGGATTGCCATGATCGATTTGCGCTTGGCAAACCACTGCCGGCGCAACCGCGTCAGCGTCTTCGTGGCTTCCGTTTTCTCGAGCGGAATGAAGCGCGTCATCCAGCGATAGGCGAAATCCTGATGATTGAGGGTATCGAGGATCCCGGGCCGGGTGAGGTTCGGAAAGCCGAGGATGGTCAGTGTGCGAAGATGCTGCTCACCCAGCATCGGCTCCAGGCCACCGGTAAGCGGCGCATCGACCAGTATTGCATCCAGATATATCGGCGTTTCGGGGGCCATGATAGGATGGCGGCGAGGCGAAATCGTGCCGTGGAGGTAGGTCAGCGTCTGAGCATCATCGAGGACGCGTACTTCGGACATGAAACCCGAGAAGAGATCGAGCACGCGGTTGGTCTCGTCACGGAACCTCGCCAGATCCTGGCGCCAGTCTCTTTCTCCTTGGGAATAATGAGAGTCGACGAGCGCGCTTTCTGCGCGCGCCTGGGCGTCCGGCGGTGGCATAAACACCAAGGTCAGATGATAGCGGCTCTCGTAGTGCGCTACCTTCCCCTCGAAAGCAGCGCGGCGTTCTTCGTCGACCAGCCACGACGCGGCGTCAGGAAAATGCGAGTTCGGATAGCCCAGCGCTTCTATGCGCTCGGCCTCAAAGAACAATGCCCAGCCAGAGCCAAGGCGTCTGAGAGCATTGTTCGCCCGGGCGCAAATGCCGACGAGTTCAGCCTCCGTCGCACTTTCGAGATCCGGGCCGCGGAACCGCAACGTCCGCTGAAAGCTGCCGTCCTTGTTGAGCACGATGCCGGGCGCCACCAAGGCAGCCCAGGGTAGATGGTCGGCAAGCCGGTCGGCTTTGCTTCGATATTCCGAAAGGTTCAGCATGCAAGCCACCCCTTCAGACGTAGGTGGCGCACAAGCACGCTGGCGAAGTCCGGATCGCGTCTTGCGGCAAAGACCGCTAACGAGTGGCCCGCGATCCAAAGCACCAGACCAGCAATCCATTGCTGCAAGCCGAAGCCAATGGCCGCGGCCACTGTACCGTTGAGGATCGCCACCGCGCGCGGAGCCCCGCCGAGCAGGATCGGCTCGGTCAGCGCCCGGTGGACCGGTACTGCGAAGCCCTCGATATGCTGCTCCCCGGCGGCCATCAGACGAGCGCCCCACCACCGAAGGAGAAGAAGGAGAGGAAGAAGCTCGATGCCGCGAAGGCGATCGACAGACCGAAGACGATCTGAATCAGGCGCCGAAAACCACCGGCGGTGTCGCCGAAGGCAAGCGTCAGGCCGGTGGTGATAATGATGATCACCGCAACGATCTTGGCGACCGGTCCCTGCACGGACTCCAGGATCTGCTGCAGCGGCTGCTCCCACGGCATGCCGGAGCCGGCCGCATAAACCGGGGCCGTGATAAGAAACGCGAGCGCTGTGGACGAAAGAAAGCGAAGCTTCTTGCGCATGAGGAAGGCCTTTCAAAGCTGCTGGAGTTGCGAAAGCGTGAGCGGGGCAACGGCGTAATCGCCGCTGCCGTCGAGACCGGTGACCTCGGCGATTGCGTCGATGTGGCGCGACGAGCCGCGTCCCGCTATAAAGACGATCAGATCTATCGCCTCAGCGATGAGCCGGCGGGGAACGGTGACCACCGCTTCCTGGGCGAGTTGCTCAATGCGATAGAGAGCCGAGCGCGCGGAATTGGCGTGTACGGTAGCGATGCCGCCTGGGTGCCCGGTGTTCCATGCCTTCAGCATGTCGAGCGCTTCCGCGCCCCTCACCTCGCCCACGATGATGCGGTCCGGCCTGAGCCTCAGCGTCGAGCGCACGAGATCGGCAAGGGTGACCGAGCCCCGCCTCGTTCTCAGGGCAACGCAGTCCCTGGCCGCGCACTGCAGTTCGCGTGTGTCCTCGATCAGGATCACCCGATCGTCGCATTCGGCGACTTCAGCCAGCAGAGTGTTGGCGAGTGTTGTCTTCCCCGAGGAAGTGCCGCCGGCGATCAGCATGTTGCGCCGCTCGCGGACGGCCTTTTTCAGCGCATCGGCCTGCAGCGGCAGCATGATGCGTTCGGCAACATAGTCGGCCAGGGTGTAGACTTTCGCGGCGGGCTTGCGGATGGCAAAACATGGCGCCAACACCACAGGTGGCAGCAGGCCTTCGAAGCGTTCGCCAGACGGCAATTCGGCACTGACGATCGGGTTGTCGGCGTGCGCCTCGGCGCGCACGTGCGAAGCAACCAGGCGGATGATACGTTCTGCCTCGGACGGGTGCATGTGAACGTCGGTATCGACCCGACCTTCGCCTAACCGGTCGAGTCGCAGCGCGCCGTCGGGATTGACCATCACCTCGATGACGGACGGATCGGCCAGGGCTTCGGTGATTGCCGGACCCATGGCGGTGCGTAGCATGACACGCCGCCGGTGGTCGGCCTCGGGATGAGAGCTCATCCTTCCCCTCCCCCACCATTGTCTTTGCTAAGCGACTTTTTGCCGGAAGCGATCTGGCGGCCGACCTTCTCAACGAATTTCTCGAAACGCTCTTGGGCAATAGCCTGCGTTGCCCGATCCGGGACCGGCGTGTGGGCATGAAGGGTGATCGAAAAGCGGATGAAGAGCGCCAGGCTCTCCAGGATCACCTCGGAATCGCGCCTGACGTGGGCAAGATCGCGGGAGAGCCGGTCAAGCCTTACGCCGTAGCGCCGATCGAACTCGCTCTCGCCACGCCGCTCGATGAACGCCTCGATCGCCTTCGCCACGATCGCTGATTTGGTCGTTGACGGATCGCGACTGAGGTTGTCCAGTTTCTCGCTGAGCTCCGGCTCAAGCAGAAACTGATGGCGAATGCGGTGCGGCTTCATGCGGCTCGTTCCGACGGCCCGGCGTTGCGCCGGCGACGGGAGAAGCATCGGCCAGACGCTCAAAATTGCTTATGGCCGTTATCTACGCTGAGGTGCGCTCTGCAACTCAGCGGACTTCAGAAGCCGGGAATGACATCGTCGCCCCTGCCCTCGTTGATACCGTAGGCGCGGGCCGCAGTGGAAATCCGATCCATGACACGCTTGTCCGCGAGCGCTTCGCTGTCATCGTCTGCGGGCTTGTACAGATCGGCCTGATCGGGCTCTTGAGAGACAACAACGTCTTCTTCGGGCAGGCTTGGATGGCGTTGCTGCTGAACGCCTCCCTCGTCTTCAACTGGCGCGTCGGCGCTTTCCTCGTCCGCAGCAAGTCGGCTATCGACGCTGCACACTTGTCCAGTCCAGCCGTCCGGGCGTGATGCAGGGCAGTCCGCATAGGGCCCGTCGTGCAGCACCGGCGCAGGCAGCACCCGATCTGTGAAATTCTGATCCTGATAATAGCGCAGCTTCTTGGCGCGGATCGGCGGCAACCCAGAAACCAGGACCAATTCGTCTGACGGCGGCAATTGCATCACCTCGCCTGGCGTCAGGAGCGGGCGCGCGGTTTCCTGGCGGCTCACCATGACATGTGAAAGCCAGGGCGCAAGCCGATGGCCCGCATAGTTGCGCATCGACCTAAGTTCGGTTGCGGTGCCGAGGGCATCCGAGATGCGCTTGGCCGTGCGTTCGTCATTGGAGGAAAAGGCAATTCGCACGTGGCAATTGTCGAGAATAGCATTGTTCTCGCCATAGGCCTTTGAAACCTGGTTCAAAGATTGTGCGATCAGATAGGAGCGAATGCCATAACCTGCCATGAAGGCGAGCGCCGTTTCGAAGAAGTCGAGGCGACCGAGCGCCGGAAACTCGTCCAGCATCATGAGCAGCTGATGCTTACGGCTCTTCTTCGGGTCCCCCTCCAGACGCTCCGTCAACCGCCTGCCGATCTGGTTCAAGATCAGTCGCACCAAAGGCTTGGTGCGCGAGATATCCGAAGGCGGCACGACCAGATAGAGCGACAGCGGTCGCTCTCCACCCACTAGGTCAGCGATGCGCCAGTCGCAGGACGAAGTGGCCGCCGCGACCGTTGGATCACGATAAAGCCCGAGAAAGGACATGGCGGTCGAGAGGACGCCTGAGCGCTCGTTTTCCGACTTGTTCAGGAGTTCGCGAGCCGCCGAGGCCACTACGGGATGGACCTGAGGGTTATGCCCCGTCCCGAGATGATTTGTCGTCATCATCCGCCGTAGCGTTGCGGCAAACGAGCGTTGCGGGTCCGACAGGAAGGTGGCGACGCGGGCCAGCGTCTTGTCCTCTTCAGCGTAGAGCACGTGCAAAATGGCGCCAACTAGGAGTGAATGGCTGGTCTTCTCCCAGTGGTTCCGTCGCTCCAGCGCGCCCTCGGGATCGACGAGGATGTCGGCGATGTTTTGAACGTCCCGGATCTCATCTGGGCCTTTGCGCACCTCCAGCAGCGGGTTGTAGCGTGCCGATCTCGGGTCGGTCGGATTGAACAGAAGGCAGTACGAGAATTTCGACCGCCAGCCGGAGGTCAACTGCCAATTTTCGCCTTTTATATCATGAATGATGGCAGACCCGGTCCAGGAAAGTAGCGTTGGAACAACCAGCCCCACGCCCTTGCCCGAACGCGTCGGCGCAAATGCCATGACGTGCTCCGGGCCGTCATGGCGCAGATAGCGATCGTTCAGCCTACCGAGGAAAACGCCCGCCGGCCGTAACAACCCTGCCGTCTCGACCTCATGAGTCGTGGCCCACCGTGAAGACCCATAGGTCGTAACCGACCCGCGCTGTCGCGCGCGCAAAAGCGAGCCAGCGATTGCGGCGGCACAGCCCAGGAATCCGCTGGCGCCTGCAAGCGTACCGGCTTTGTCGAAGACCTCCGGCGCATAAGCATCGAAGTGGAACCACCATTCAAACAGCTTCCACGGCTTGTAGATTGGCCAGCCGGCGAAGAGAAACCATGGTGCGCCGAGAGGCGTCTGGTAGGTCAGCATTTGAGCGCACCATTGGGTTGCCGTCCATACGCCGATAATGACAATTGCGCACACAACGGCGATCTGCCCGATCAGTAGCTTCGTAGGTGTCATCGGCTTGGCCCGCTGAACAACGCGACCTAGCATCGCGCGGCGCAGCCGGGACAGGAATGTTCCTCACATACGATTTGGGAGCAATGAACGACTTCCTACGTATCAGGTCGGTCAGCACGCGTGTTGCGCCTTCACGCGACACCATCCGCCACTCCATCCTTTCCATTCACCCTGAGGCCCGGCGCCGCCGACAGTTGCGTGACCGCTCCTCCGCAAAGTTATCTTCTGCGTTCAGGGAGCCACGGCGCCTGGGCTGGCTGATGAACACCGTCCGCTCGCGCATGTGGGGTCGAATTGATTTGTGCCCAAGTGGAGGCAGGCTCGTCTTCCAACAGTTGCCGCAGTTCCCCTGGCTCGAACGCCATCATCGGTGGGGAAGCGGGTTCATCCTCCAACAGCTGCCGCAGTTCCCCTGGCTCGAACGCCATCATTGGTGGGGAGGCAGGCTCGTCCTCCAACAGTTGCCGCAGTTCCCCTGGCTCGAACGCCATCATTGGTGGGGAGGCAGGTTCGTCCTCCAACAGTTGCCGCAGTTCCCCTGGCTCGAACGCCATCATTGGTGGGGAGGCAGGCTCGTCTTCCAACAGTTGCCGCAGTTCCCCTGGCTCGAATGCCATCATCGGTGGGGAGGCGGGTTCATCCTCCAGCAGCTGCCGCGGCTCTTCCTCGTGCGGCAAGCGCCTCCTTAGCCGGTCTTGCAGCGCCTGCCGATCGGCAACGAGGTTGTCGAGGGGCAGCGGCTCGTGGTCTGGCCGCTGCCCTTTCACCAATCGTTCAACCAGCGCCCACGTGCCCTCCAGGACAAATACGCCGCAATCATAATGGTTCGTCTGTCTGGCCATGGGGGCTGGCGCCAAGGTGGCATTCAGCAGTCCTGCGAGCTGTTTTGCAGGCACGTCGTTATATCCCTCTCGCTGGAGGGAGTCGTAGTGATAGGCGAACCGCCTTTCCGGGTCGCGGCGATCAACGAGCAGCAGCGACCAATGGGTGCCGGGGCTAGTAGCCGTGCCATTATTCACTGGCAAGAACAGGAAGTCGGCTGTGGCGTTGTTTTGATTATAGATGGACTGCAATATGCCTCGAGCGTCTTGCGGCGACGTGTGTCGCAGTAGATGGGATACGGAAGGATCCACCAGCCGAGTCCGGGCAGCGAGCGCCGGATTGATCCCCTGCAGTTGCCCCTCCAGCAAATTGTAATCTCTCTGGATATGGGCGTCGCTCAGCCATTCGGCGGCGCCGAGCACCCGCCCCGTTGCAACGTTGGACGGGGCTGTCGGATCGAGCGCCCCGATCTGAGCCCCAGAGGAACTGGTAGTCAGTGTGGTCACATCAACCAGTGGAAGGCCGCGGTAGGTGCCTGGCAGCCTAGCGGTTGCTGGCGAGGCGGGTTGGGGAGCTCTTGCCGGTGCCGCTGGCCCAGCTTCAGCAGCGGCCCCAACGCGCCTGGTGACTGCGTCTGCCGGATGAGCAGAAAGGACAGTTTCGCGCCCGAGCACAATGCGCGGCAGGATATCCCGGAGGTGAGCCAATGCAGAACTGATACTTAGCCTATTACCATAGGAGACAGCCTTGAAGCTCTCAACATCTTTATCCAGCGATTTGTCGTGAATCCGAGCCGCAATCCCAAGCTTGTTATTTTGACGCAGGTACTGACTAAAATGTCTAAGAAAATTTGTATAGCCGCCCACGGTATCTGGATTCCGTCCGGTCGCAGGCGCTGCCAGGTACTCCTTGGTCGAAGCGGCTCTGTAATTTCTAATGAGCTCGGCATCGTCAGGATAGGGGATCACGACAGGGCGAGCCATAATCTGGGCTCCGCCTGTCGACTTCTTGAGGTAACGCAGTGCGCCAGCCACGGTGGAGGAACCACCCGTACTCTCGTACTCCTTGAGATCCTGATCCAGCGACGAATGGTAAAGCCGAGCAGCAAACCCTGGCTTGTTGTTTTGAAGGAGCCACCGACTAAAGCCGAAAAGAGAATTTACATTGTAAGTGACCGTGTTCGCTTTGGCCTTACCCGCGTGGAATGCTGCCCTCAGCCCTTCGATAGCGGTCGCATCGTTGGAATAGACAGGACGCTTGTCGGCACCGTCGGGGACTACAATTGGACGATCCGGCTGCACTGTCGAGGGCATCGACCCACCACCTCCGGGATGCGGTGCTGGGGTGGATTCGTGCTCATCCCTCTGCCTGACGAGCTGCGCCTCACATTCCGGTGTAGCCACCTTATGAGGATCCTGCATCGGTTCGATCCCCTCCATCTCCTGCTGCAACCAAGCCAAAGCTTGGCGAGCGGCCTGCGCGGCTTCATCAACCGCGGAGGATGTCTCCACACCTCTGGCGGACGCCGGCAGAGCCTGCTCCGCCCGCCGTCGAAAGAGCTCTGGCGAGGCGGATTTCTCCGCCCACAATCTGGGCTGCGTAGCGAGTCCCCGTCCAGATTTATGTGGCACCGCCTCGCTTGGCAGCGGGCTGCTCCTGTCCCGTGCAGCTACCAGCTCCTCCGGGGCGCCCTGGTCGCCGTGGCGCCAGTTCAAGTGAGGGACGGCCTCTCCAAAGTCGGGCGCTTGGTGTTGGTGCGCGGTTGGGGCGAGAGACAATGGTAGATCGGTGCCCTCCTTATAACCTACCGGCAGGAGCTCCTCTGGCCAATCGAATCCCTGCTGTGGTGCGGTATGCTGAGCAGCGTCGCCACGGGGACGAGCCTCCATGCTGACCGCGTTTTCCAGATGATTCCCGAGTATAACGCGCGGCGGGTTCTTGCGGAGATAAACCAGCGCAGATTCGATCGGAGCTCCACCATTAGAGGAGGCGGCCTTGTAGCTCTCAACATCTTTATCCAGCGATTTATCGTAAATGCGACCCGCAATTCCGAGCTTGTCATTTTGACGTAGGTAATGACTGAAATGGTTAAGAGCAGTTGCGTAGCCGCTCGCGGATCTGAAATGTCTGGTGAGCGCGGCGTCGTCAGGATGGGGGTTCAGGACAGCGCGACCCACAATCGGGCCGGCTCCGCCCATCGACTTCATCAATTGACGCAGTGCGCCAGCCACGGTGGAGGAACCACCCCTACTCTCGTACTCCTCGAGATCCTGGCTCAGCGACGGATGGTAAAGCCGAGCAGCAAGCCCTGGCTTGTTGTTTTGAAAGAGCCAACGACTAAAGCCGAAAAGAGAATTTGTGCTGCGAGTGACCGTGTCCGGCCTGGCTTTACCCGCAAGGAGTGCTGACTTCAGCCCTTCGATGGCGGTGGCATCGTTGGAATAAACAGGACGCTTGTCGGCACCGTCGGGGACCACAATTGGACGATCCGGCTGCACTGTCGAGGGCATCGACCCGTCGAGATGCGGTGCTGGGGTGTATTCGTGCTCGTCCCCCTGCATCACAAGTTGCGCCTCCCGTTCCGATGTACCCACCTGATGGGTGGGGAGTTGCATCATCACGCGAGCGCCTGAGTTGCCAACCTCACCTGGTTGCCGCTCAGTGACAGCATGCTGCAGATTGCTTTGGATCCTCTGCCTCTTCGTTGGTCTCAACTCACCTTTACCATGCGAGCCATTGACGAGGACCTCCTCGCCTGGCGCACCCATCAACTCGTCCGCCGCCTGCAGTTCGCCCAAGTGCTGCTCAAAACCGGCTTGGCCGGCCTGTCCGCTTGCTCGTGCGGTACGGCGTGCTGCACCTGCAGCCAAGCTGCCACGATGAATGTCTAGTTTGTACGGGTGCACGCTATCCTCACTTCCACAGATCACATGAGCAACCTACTCAGGCAAGCTTTCGAGAGGCTGACGAGGTCCGCCGCCGCGGAAGGCGAAGGCTGGTTTTCTGCTCAGCGGTTGACGGCCTCGCGTGTTGCGGCCGCGCCGGGTATCACGCCAATCAATCTGAATAGTCGATGCGTCAAACGAACCAGGATGGGATTTTCGTAGCGGGGCTGCTCTACTCACTCTTGGGTCGTGTCCCACCGCGTGGTGTAGGTCGGCGATAGCGAAGCCGCTCGCGAGCG
>NZ_SUHQ01000045.1 GCF_004962245.1 Mesorhizobium sp.
CGGGTTGCTGAGCCCGCCGAGCGTCCTTTTCAGAGGACCAACAAAATCTGCCATGTAAAAACCCCATCTACCAAGGTTCTTCCGATTTAGCCCAACGAAGTCAGCAACGCTTTTTTCGCCACGGCCGCCCATCGATGCGGCCTTTTCAGTTGAACGCTGCTCGCGCTCAAAACGGTAATTCCCTTAGTCGCGCCGCTGCATCGGCTGGCTGATCTTCTCACCAGTCGACGGAGCTTTCCGAGGGCACCACCGAAAAGCTGTTCCAAGCCAGTCGGGACCTGAAGGCAACAGCACCGGGTCGGACCGAGGAGACCAGTGCCCTTATTCCGTCCAAGGGCAGCTCGCAGAGCGGTCCGAGTATCACCTCGGCGAGGGACAGGTCAGATCCAAACGCTTTAAAATACAGTCCTCCTTCCTTTACCGCTGTATCCAGCGGAAACAACATTCGGGTTTCGGCCTCGTATTCCCAATGCCGGAACTTCGTCCGAGATAGTTTGCCAAGTAGTTCGTCAGAAACTTCGGGCGGTCCTGATTTGTCCGGAACTGGCTCGAGAACTCCTATCGTCGGCGTAGATGACGTCGAGGAGGGCATTTCGAGCGATATCGAAACCCAAGCAAATGCCGCGGTGTTTCGTGCCGTAATGGCTCCACAGTGTCGGGGAGATCCAGTTTTTGCTGAAACACAGCAATCCTGTCGATCTGTCATACTGATCTCGAAGAATTCGCCCAAAATTCCTGACCGACCGATGGCTCGACCTAAGCGCCAAAAGTTCGAAAGGATCATTTAAGTCAGAGAATCTGGAAACTTTTATTCTGCCTAACGCTATATTGCTGATCGCAAACTCGGCCGACGTCAGGTAGTAAGCGCGTAATAAACCGCTCCCCGGAGGCTGAACGACCTCCGCGCTCCCCATGCGACTCTCATAGCCGGCGTTCACCCATTGGACGCGATATTCCTTCTGCATTGCCATGCAAATTGATCCCCTCGCGAAGCTATCGGCGCGCCTTCCGCCAACCCGCAGCGCGTGCATAATGAGACATCTAAAAGTTCCCCTGAAAAATCCGCCAAAGAGCCGCAACAAGGCGGAAGCGGAAAGTCCGATGAAAAGGTCGCCGCCAGCAGTTAAGCCGGCGACGACCGATGTCAGTTAACTCACGCGCACTCGGGGAGTGCGAGCAAATTGTCACTCCATTGGCCGTCGGCGTAGGTGCGGACGTACTTACCGTTCTGCCCTATGACCACACCGATATTGGCGCGCTTGCCGCCGACCGATGTGTAGAAGGTATTTGTCTTTTCCTCTATCCATTGGATGACTTGAGCTCTAGTCCATTTCCCGGTCGAATTCCCGAGGTGGGTAATACCTTCATGGGTGTTCTGCCGAGGCAGTTTATTGATACAAGTCACCTGAACGTCTGACATAGAATGCTCCTTTCGAGCGAAGTGGAGCATTCGCATCTGGCACCTTGGGAGGATGTTTATCCATGGTCGTAGCTCCTGTGGCTTGCAAATAAAGCCTCAGGACGCTAGTTACCGACCTGCTAGGGAGCGGACTCGCGGTCTTGTTCGTCCACTCGGCGCCACATTTACCGCGAGTACGCTTAAAGACAGAGGCAGGCGATGATTCGTCGCCTGCCTCTTTTTTATCCAGAACTTGATTATCAAGTAAACAGATAGCCTTTTTTCTTCACAACAACAATCTGTGAAGCAACTATGTCAGCATTGCTGGCGTGTCGTCGCACCGCATCCCTAGCGGCCCTTTCATTTTAGGAACCCAACAAATGACAACCACCCAACGCGCCTCGGCGCGAACGCACAGCCGTGCCCACAAGCCTTTAGAGGAGATTGCGATCAGCGACGATTGCCGGAAGCCCAGCCGGCTCCTTCCGATAACGCTAGAATTCATGCTGTTTGAATCACGCTGCAGGGCTCTTGGGTTCGAACGCTCTGAGATTCTGAAACTGGCAAAGGCGCTGGCCGAAAAGGACTTGGCCGATGGCAAATGATCTGAACATCCCGACCATCGCAGATGGTCAGGCCGCCGGCCAATGGCAAACGTCAAATGACGGCGACTCAGCGCTGGGCAACGCCTTGGCCGATATCTATACGGTCGATTTCACGGCAGGCAACGTCACGCTGACGGCTGCGCAGTTTCGGTCAGCGATGACGTTCGTTCCTAGCGGTTTGTCAGCCACCAGGGCCCTCACCTTGCCGGCCGTCAAGCGGGCGCTATTCATCGTAGACAACACCGACGCGGCCAACACAATCACAGTCACGAAAGGCTCGACAACGATCTCGGTCGGGCCAGGTGAAATCGGCTTTCTAAACACAGACGGCACGACAAACAGCCTCGGCGGCACTGTGCTTACCGCTGGCGGCGGCTCTGTGAATCCGATCGGCAAACACACGTTGTGGATACCTGCCGGCGCGATGATCCCGCGGACGTCGAATGGCGCCGCCGCTGGCTCGGTCGAGACTTCAACCAACAAGGTCATGATCAAGACCTTGGATTTTGATGCCTCAGCCGACGAGCATGCGCAGTTTTCAATCCTGATGCCCAAGAGCTGGAACGAAGGCACCATCACGTTCAAGCCGGTCTGGAGCCATGCCGCGACAACGACGAACTTCGGCGTTGCCTGGTTCTGCCAGGGGCTTGCTTTGTCCAACGACGACGCCGCCGATGCGGCCTTCGGTACCGCTCAATCCAGCGTCGACACTGGCGGCACCACCAACGACATCTACATCGGGCCGGAAAGCTCCGCTATCACCATCGGCGGCACGCCGGCCGAAGGCGACATTCTCGTGTTTCAGATCTACCGAGACGTGAGTGATGCCGGCGACACCATGGCAATCGACGCGCGCCTCCATGGCGTCCACATCTACATGACGACCGACGCAGCGACGGACGACTGACAATGTTTATGTTGACCCAACTCGTCGGCTTCGGAGCGATCGAGCAGACCGCTGGCGGAGGCGCCCTTGCCATTTTCGGCACGCCCGTCACCGCGACCCAGGAGGACGTGCCTTATGCCGGTTTCACGGTTTCCGCGACAGGCGGCACCGCGCCTTACATCTTTTCGGTTCACACCGGAACGTTGCCGACCGGCATCACCCTGAATAGTTCAACCGGCGTTGTCTCAGGCACACCGACCACGATAGGAACCTCGACGGGCATTGTGATCCGCGTCACGGACAATGTGGGGGCGACAGCCGACCTTGCGCCGTTCAATCTCCAGGTCTACGGCGATCCGCATTTCGCAAACGTTGTTCTGCTGCTCGGCTTCGACGGCGCCGATGGCGCGACCAGCATTTCCGACGAAAGCCTGTCCGGCCATGCGCTGACGGTGTTTGGAAATGCCCAGCTCGATACCGGTGTTGCGCCTCCGTTCGGAACATCGTCGCTTTTGCTCGACGGGACAGGTGATTATCTGACCACTCCCGACAGCGATGACTTCAATTTCGGGACCGGCGACTTCACAATCGAACTGTTCACCCGTACTGCCGCAGCTTCCAACAACAACTACATGCTCGTGCATGCGGGATCGTCGGGCAACATCTCTTACAGCTGGCGATGCAACGCCTCCAACCAGCAGGATGTCTTTTGGTCTATCAACGGCAGCACGACATTCAACCTGATTGGAGCCAGCGGCGGCGTTCCTCTCACCACTTGGAGGCACCTGTGCTTTGAGCGATCAGGCACTAAGCTTCGCCTATATGCCGATGGTGTCATGGAGACGAGCTCGACCACGATCGGCGCGAATGCGCTTTTCGACTCATCCGCCGTCCTGGCCATCGGCATGAGATCCACGTCGACCACCAACGGTTTCAATGGCAACATCAAGGAATTGCGCATCACAAAGGGAGTGGCGCGCTACAACGACGACGCGGGGTTTACAGTGCCTACCGCGGCGTTTCCGAGAGGCTAAATACGACGATGCGGAAAATTCTGTGAGTCTAGAATTGTATGGTTGCGAAAATCGCTACATCGCACCATTGTGCCGTGTACACGGAAACGGGAGGTGGCTGCAACCACCTCCCGCCTGCCCCGTGCCAGTCTGGCACCAAGGGGTTTGCGGCTGATGTCATTTCCAAGGTGACACCGCAACCCCAGCCAGCGCCGCCTAATCTACAGCCAATCCTGACTCACCGCCCGCCGTGGCTGCCTTTTCCCACAAGGTTTTTGTTCTCCTTTCGTTCTTCATGCCAGAATCGAACGCCAGCCTGGTTGCTGGCGAAGGAATTGCGGGACGCGCAATTAGCGCTCAAGCCGTTTCGTCCGCACTACGATGCGATCGATGAACTACACCGGGATATCTATCGCGCGCTCAATCTACTGAACGGGCGGCCGGCCGACTATGAAAGACCGCATCGCGCGCCGATGAGTGGTGGATAGCGACTCACGGAACCATTGTGTGTTACACCCGTTGGGTCACACGGAAGGACTCCCCACAAAATGGTTGACGAGCAAAGTAAGCCATCGGCCACGGATGGTGTTGCACGCCGTCTCGTCAGCGAAACGGGAATCACCGATGCGCAGGCGCGAGAGTTAATCGCGTTCCTTGGCCCTCATAGCTGGTCCTCGCTTGTGCGAGAGGCCCGGATGTTGAGGAAGCCCTAGCGCCCGATTATCAGCTTGATGATGCGTTCGTCGGGCTCGCGGTGCATCAGATCGCGGAAGAGCAGTCTGGCGTGCTCAGCCCAACGCTCTTCACTAAGCTTGGATTCCGTCACCGATGTTTTGAAGGCACCGCGTAGAATTTCGAGGTCGAATGCCGAAACAAGCTCGGCTTTATGGTCCTGGTCCATGATGGTAGATCCAGAGGATGGGCGGGAGCTTTGCGAACTCTCAAGCACCAGCGCCCACAACTCCGGCCAGTGACATTTGGAATGATAACGCCGACGGGTTTGGGAATGCAAGGGACTTCCAACCGGAACATTAGCTTGTTCTAAGAGTTCGGAATGGGCAATGGACATCGCCCTTTCGGTATCCATTGAAGATCAGGCTTCCGATCGGCCCGCGCTAACCGGCAAAGTGGCGCGGGCTTCTTACCAGGCATAGAGGCGAACATGACCGACAAGCCGGCGCCAACTTACATCGTCAGTGTTTACGAGAAGCCGTATTGGCGGACTGTACTGACCACGAAGGACAAGGCCAAGGCGGAAGCGATGGCAAAAGAGATTGGCAAGGGCGCCAAAATCGAACAAATTACCCCGAAGGTGAAGAGGCGGTAGGGGAAGGCGCTATTCTGCCAGATGGTCCTGATCGATCTTGGCAATTACCCCCTCAAGGGCCTGCACTGCGCGCTTCGCCATCTCAACATGGGCGGCCGTGGTGTCGACTTTTCCCTTGCCCGGTTGAACGGTCCAAATGCCCGTTTTCCCTGCTTCGGCATTAGTGATGAACAGGCGCTCATCTTCAAGCTGCTGGATTAGTTCTGATCTGAAAGCCTTCCACTGATCTTTCGTTGCGGCCATCGGTCTTCCTCCTGTGTCTCCCCATAGGTGAAAGGCGGGGCCGCGCGCAAGCTTCGCCCGCAAGGGCGCTTGGGGTAGATTGCCGCGATGTAGAGGGGGAACCGCTACCGACATGGATGCTGCAAACGGTACTCTAGCAGCAGGCTCATAACCTCATCCGTTTTGTCTTGGCGGTGCTTCTCGGGCCAGTTCGACCTTGTCGAAGGACTTCATGTAAGGCAGCGACCGCATGAGATCGACGAGTTGCGGGTTGCACTGGAAGACGACAGCTTTCGCGACTTGATCCGCCGGTTCGCAAAGGTCTTTGAATTTCACCATCCCGGCGATCAGGCAGTTTTCGTAAGATTCTTTGGCTTCATTTGGTTTGACGTCGGCACTGGCGGCGCCGACAGACATCAACGCTAGAAAGACTGGAGTCGCGGCCTTTTTCATAATCGGCCACACCTCGCTACTGAGCATCTGGCTAGCTACCCCTTTTGAATCGTACGTCACGAAGCACATTGCGCACGACCAGCCATGACACGGCGGTAAAAGCCCCAAAGAAAGCTCCCCCGACCAAGTCGCCCTGATAGAGCTGAAAAATCGCTACGAGTGGATTTGCGATCGAGGCGAATGCGATCACGACATACCACCAGAGCAAGAGCAATCTGCTAACCATGTCAAAACTGATGTCGGCAAAACCGACAGATACGCGCATCCGCCTTCACCATCTCAGCGCAGTCGGGGCATTGCTTCTCGAGTATGGGTCCGAAGGTGATTCCTGGTCCCGTGACTGGCACTTGGACCGTGTATTGGGAGGGTGGTGGCCGCCTGTCACCAAGCGCGAGAAGCAGAAGTCCAGCGAGCAATGGCGAGATCACCAATGAAAGGATAAACCAGCCAAAACTGCTGCGGTTCCGCTTGCCGGCGGCAACGCTGACGATGGCCGAAAGGCCGAGCCAGAATAGAAGAATTTCCATCCCCATACCCCCCCCGATATCCCGGCGAAAGCCTGAACTAATCAGTCAGTTCGCGCAAGTCGGCGGGTTGCCGCTTGACGGTTTTAGCGAATGAGGGGTGGGCGACGGTAGGCGAACGTTCAGCCCGCCAGCGCCATGCCGACGGCGATCCCTAAACCAATCACCAGCCCTGCAGCGAGTTTGCCACCAAGATCCAATGCGACGGCGTAAGCTAGCCTGCGCCAGTCGCTCTGCGGTTGCGCAATGATTTTGGAAATGTCATCGAAGATAAGCGCGTTTCTCATGGAGTCAGCCTCATGCGTTTCCTGCTGATGCATGGATTCCACAAAATAACATTAGAGTCCACTCGTAAAACGACTCCAGTACAATAGGCGATTTCGCATATTCAATCTTGCTTTGTAAGGCGAAAACGCCTTTTCAGAATTTAACTGTGCTGGTTGCGTTCAGTCTCTCGACGATTTATTCTGCAGATGGCGCATCGGATCGGATGCGCTGGTACGCGAGAACCGATTGTCGACGCCTCGGCAGTCAGAGCGCGCCCTGAATTTAGCATAGGGGCGCGCTCTTTATTTCAGCCGGACGCCAGGGCCGCCGTCGACGTTTTGACCATCCGCCAAGAAGATGACGCCCGCCGCCTCGAGGGCTGCCCTCAGCGCATCTATGGTGGACTGTTTTGCGTCGGCGCCGTTCTCAATACGCGTTACCGTATTTGCCGTCACGCCTGCAGCTGCGGCGAGTTCCCGCACTCCCCAGCCGATGGCAGCTCGTGCCATCTTCATCTGAACCGACTTCATCTGTGTACCCCGTCCAAATTGGTGTTGACAATGTAACACTTACTGTTATCGTTTTTGGACACTGTACAAATGCAGTGCGGCAAAATCAACAAGGGCTTGGGATATGAATCAGGCGACAGTTAACAACGAGACTTGGCAATTCGAAATCGGGGCAACGGTCACACACCGTGACCAACCGATGCTGTCTGAGGTGCTTTACCGTGCTAGGGCTGGAAAGCATGGCGAGGTGTATGGCGTCCGTCGTCTGGACGATTGCGAGGTGCGCAACCTCACGATCCTAGGTGATGTGCTGCTTCCCGCCTGAGCGTTTCCGGCACCGCAACGACAAGACCCCGCTTCGGCGGGGTTTTTCATAGTTTCTAGAACAGTCGACTGATTATGAACACAATCGACAAAAGGTTGATCCTAAGATCAATTCCCAGTCGAAATATTCCAGTCGACCGGCTGGTTTCGAGAATGACCAAGGCGCGCAAGGCGTCTCTCCATCTGCAAGCGCGTTTCAAGCGCACTGCCGACTTTTATTTGTTGGGCTGATGTTTAGCCATACTGGCAACGGTTTCCGTTATGCAGGCCGTTATGCTGGATTGCGCTAAACTCAATGAAAACAACGACTTAACGACGAAAAACGCCGCCCAAGAGGCGGCGTTTGTCATTGCGGAGGGAAACCGGATTACTTGATCTTGGTTTCCTTGAACTCGACGTGCTTCTTGGCGACCGGATCGTATTTGCGGAACGACAGCTTGTCCGTCTTGGTGCGGCTGTTCTTGCTGGTCACGTAGAAGAAACCGGTGTCGGCGGTCGACAGAAGCTTGATCTTGATGTTTGCGGCTTTGGCCATGGTGTTCGTCCGTTATGTTCGTGGAGTTTTGGCCGCTGGAGCACGGGGAAAACACCCGGACGCGGGAAACTTGGCGCGACACATAAAGAACGTGACCGGAAAGTCAACCCCGTGAGGCTTCGGCGCAGCCTGTTGCGCAAGCCGTCTCCACTATCCGAGCCAAGTGGAAGGCGGCGACGTTCCTGACTACGCCTCTTCCCTAACCGGCGGCGCGGCTTTCTTCCAGTCTCCCGTCGTGTTCCACCACCGATTTGGGTTGGAGCGGTCGTCGAGGCCCTTGGAGCGGCTGGCAAGGATCGGCTGAATGCGGATCACCGGCTCCTGATAGCTATGGACCTGGAATATCGCTTCGACGATGCGGGCGGCCAGCGCCTGGTCGTCGGGCAGTTCGAACGACACCTCCACCGTACCCGGCCGTCTGCGCAATTCCGTCTCGGCGCCTGCAGCCGCGCCTTCGAGCGGCCGGTAGCGCTCGATGCCGTGCGCCGACTGGTAGGCGTTGCTGTCGTATTTGCCCATGGTCAGCGGGGCAATCCCAACCACCGCTTCCATGATACGGTCGACATCGCCGACCGGTGCCTGAAAGGTCACCAGCAGCAGCAATTCCATCCGCACCGATTTTGTTTCAAACCCGGAATCGATCATGACGGCATCCTCAAACTCGTGGCGTGTTGCTGACATTCTATCCAGGTGCTGCTGACACGGTTATGTCAGCAGCCTCGCGCCGCAGAAGGCATCGATCGGGTCTTTCTACAGGATTTTTCGGATGAGCCTGGCGCCGACCAGCGCGATATAGAAGGCGAAGAACATGGCGAGCGCCCAGCCGAAGCCCGAGGGTCCGAAAATGTCCATGCCGATGCCGATCGCCTGCGGGCCGAGCACCATGCCGACACCGTAGCAGAGCACGAAGGCAGCGTTGGCCGAGGCCAGTTCGTGGCCGGAAAGTTGCGAGCCGAGATGGGCCAGGCCGATCGTGTACATGGCTGCGACCACGCCGCCCCAGACGAACAGAAGCGCCGCCATCAGATGCCAGTTCTGCGCGAAGTACGGCATGAAGATGGTGCCGGCAAGACCGATGGTGGCACAAGCCAGAAGCAGATAGCGGCGGTCGCTGACTCGGTCGCTGACCATGCCGAGCGGGATCTGCAACAGCACGTTGCCGAGGCCGATCATGGTGAGCAGCAGGGCGGCGTCGGCCTCGGAGTAGCCGATGCGGTTGCCGTAGACAGGGAACAGCGCAAAGCCGCCGGTCTCGACCGCGCCGAACACCAGCACCGCGGCGGTCGCGGTCGGCACCATCCAGATGTAGCGCAGGAAGTTG
Source organism: Mesorhizobium sp. (assembly GCF_004962245.1). Taxonomy (GTDB): domain Bacteria; phylum Pseudomonadota; class Alphaproteobacteria; order Rhizobiales; family Rhizobiaceae; genus Mesorhizobium. The sequence continues at coordinate 9,386 of NZ_SUHQ01000045.1, forward strand.
CTGGTTTCGCCATTGGAGACGATCGTCGGGCTCTCGTTGCGTGCCGCCAGAACCGGAATGGCGGCCAGCGTCACCAGCGCTATGGTTACGCCGAAGGGCAGGAAGCCGCTGCTGCCGAGATGGGCGAACAGCCACGGCCCGGCGGCAAAGCCGAGCGACAGCACGGTGGCATAGATGCCGAGGACCAGGCCGCGCCGGTGCGGCGGCGCCGATGTGCTGATCCAGAATTCCGACAGGATGAATAGCACCGTCAGCGCGATGTGCAGCAGGACGCGCAGCGGAAACCACATCCAGAAGTCAGGCGCGAAGTGGAAGCCGACGAAGGCCAGCACGCCCGTGGCGATCATGGCCAGCATCGTCCAGGCGACGCCGAATCGCATGGCGAGCGGCGTGGCGAGCGGTGCGCCGGCGATCGAGGCGAGACCGGCAACAGCGGTATTGAGGCCGATCATCGACGCCGAATGGCCGCGCGTTTCGAGGATGACGCTGAGCAGCGGCATGCCAAGACCGATGGCGATACCGACGACGCTGATCGACGAGATCGCCGCGATCATCGGCAACCAATGTACGCGTTCCTCGACCTCTTGCTGGGTATCGACCGTCATGGGATGTGAACGCTCTATGCTTTACAGAATTTCGCGGACAAAGCGATTGCCGACAAGCCGGTAGAAGGGCACGGAACCACCTGGGCGCAGCAGCGGATCATCGATCAGCCGCTTTTCCAGTTCCTCCAGTATGGCCCTGGTGATGTCGGGAATATCGGCCCCCCTCGCTTTGGCGAGCGGCAGCCAGACCAGTTCTTCCAGCTCGTTGGTCGGGCCGCCGTCGGGCAGCTCCACGGCGACGTCTTCGCGCCAGGCGCTGAAGAAGCGCGTATCGAAGCGCCTTACCCGGTTGGGCGGCGTGATGGCACGCGCGATGAAGCGCAGCGCTTCCAGCGAAGGCCTTACGCCGTGCTCGGAAAAACCCTGCCAATCGCGTTTGGTCGTCGCGAAGGCGCCTTTCCGGCCGATCAGCAGGCCAGCCTCCTCATAGGTCTCGCGTATCGCCGACAGGGCGATGGCGCGGGCGCGGGCCGGGCTGGTGCGGCCGACACCTGCGGTCAGCTTCGCCTCTTCCTCAGGGTGCAACGCTGTGGCTATGGGAATGCGGCTGTCGGCCGGATCGGTGCGGCCGCCGGGAAAGACGAATTTTCCCGGCATGAAGGCGTGGCGGGCGTGGCGCCGGCCCATCAGCACCCGAAACTCCTGGCCTTTGCGGTCGAGCAGGATCAGTGTCGCGGCGTCACGCGGGCGAATCGGCTGGGCGTGAAGCGCAATCGCGCTCCGCTCAACCCTGTCGACGTCCGCCTTGGTCATACCGTCCATGCGCACGACCTAGCGGAATCTTCTCCGATGCGAAAGTGGCGTCCAGCCATGCCGATTGCGCCAGCCTCGGTTTTCAAGCCTCGGGATGCGACTCGATCAGGTCTTCTTCCCCGCCGAAGCCGTGCATATAGAGCGCCCATTGCAATCCGATGACGGCGCCCTTGATCGGCTGCAGCAAGACGACTGCCAGGAGGATGGTCAGCGGCACCCAGATGGCTATGTGCTGCCAGGTGGACAGAGTGGAGGTCGCTTCGATGCCCATGAAGGCGCCGAGCACGATATGGCCGACGATGACCACCACCAGATAGGCGGGCAGGTCGTCGGCGCGATGGTGGTGAAGCTCCTCGCCGCAACGATCGCATTTGTCGACGGTTTTGACGAAGGCGCGAAACAGCTTTCCTTCGCCGCAATGCGGGCAGCGGCCGAGCGCGCCGCGCTTCATCGCCGTCCACAGCGGTCGGGCGACCCGGCCCGAATGATGTTCGCCGCCGAAAACCTGTTGGTTCATTTTCAAATCGCTTGGCATTACCGTCTCCTGCCGCGCGAGCCTGGACGCGATTGCGACGCGCGGGCGCGGCCCTTGGCCTTGTGAAACGACCGTTTGGAGCCGGGCAGCGGCTTTGGGTCGGTCAACATCTCGAAACGCATTGCGCCGGCCATAGGCGCCACCTCGATCAGGCGAACCTCGACGCGATCGGCAAGCTGATAGCCCTTGCCGGTACGTTCTCCGAAAAGCGATCGGGCAGTTTCGTCGTATATATAGTAATCGCCGTCCAGACTTGACACCGGGATGAAACCATCTGCGCCATACTGCGGCAATTGGACAAATAGTCCCGATTTGGTGACGCCCGAAATGCGCGCATCGAAATGGTCGTCGACACGCTCGGCCAGATAGGCGGCGATCAGCCGGTCGACCGTGTCGCGCTCGGCGGCCATGGCGCGGCGCTCGGTGGCTGAGATCAGCGCGGAAACCTCTTCCAGCCGCTCAGCCTCGTCCTGCGTCAACCCGCCCGCACCGAAACCGAGCGCGGCTATCAGCCCGCGATGCACGATCAGGTCGGCATATCTGCGGATCGGCGAGGTGAAATGCGCATAGCGCCTCAGATTGAGGCCGAAATGGCCGATGTTGCTGGGCGAATATTCGGCCTGCATCTGCGTGCGCAGCACCACCTCGTTGACCAGCCCCTCATGGTCGGCGCCGCGGACGCGATCCAGGATGCCGTTGAACTGGTTCGGCCGCATCTGCGCGCCGCGCGCCAGCGACAGGCCGAGCGTCTGCAGGAATTCGCGCAGCGATTCCTGCTTGGCCAGCGAAGGCGCGTCATGGATGCGGTAGACCAGCGCCTGTCGTTTCGCCTCCAGCGTCTCGGCCGCCGCGACATTGGCCTGGATCATGAATTCTTCGATCAGCTTGTGCGCGTCGAGCCGCTCCGGCACGACGACCCGGTCGACGGTGCCGTCCTCCTTGAGCAGGATTTTCCGCTCCGGCAATTCAAGCTCGAGCGGCTGACGCGTGTCGCGGCCGCGCTTCAGCACGGCATAGGCGTCCCACAGCGGCTTCAGCACCGTGTCGAGGATCGGGCCGGTCTTGTCGTCCGGTGCTCCATCGATCGCGGCTTGCGCCTGCGGATAGGCGAGTTTCGCCGCCGACTTCATCATGATGCGGTGGAACGAATGCCTGAGCTTGCGGCCATCGGCCGAGAACGTCATGCGAACCGCCAGGGCCGGGCGGTCCTGGCCTTCGCGCAGCGAACACAGGTCGTTGGAGATGCGCTCCGGCAGCATCGGCACGACGCGATCCGGGAAATAGACTGAATTGCCGCGCTTCAGCGCCTCGCGATCGAGCGCAGCGCCATAGCGGATATAGGCGGCGACATCGGCAATCGCCACGGTGACGACCACGCCGCCGGGGTTCTTCTCGTCCGGGTCGGATAGGGCGAACACGGCGTCGTCATGATCCTTGGCGTCGGCAGGATCGATGGTGACCAGCGGCAGGTCTCGCCAGTCCTCGCGGCCAGCCAGCGTCGCCGGCTTGACCGCCTCCGCCTCGGCAATGACGTCCGCCGGGAAGATGTGCGGAATGTCGTGCGCGTGGATGGCGATCATCGAGACCGCCTTCTCGCTGGTCAGCGAACCCAGCACCGCCAGCACCTTGGCTCTGGGCAGCCCGTAACGGGAGGCCCGCGCCGGCTCGACCTCGACCAGATCGCCGTTCTTGGCACCGTTCTGGAATTCCTTGTCGACGACCAACTCCGGCTGGCGTCTTTCGACCGGCTCGATGCGGAAGGTGCCGTCCTGCAGCACGCGGAAGACGCCGAGAACGGCATCGGTGCGCTTCTCGAAGATCTTCATCACCCGCCCGGTATAGGCGGGGCCTGTCACGTCATCGGTTGGAAAGGTCTTGGCCAGCACGCGGTCGCCGATGCCCGGTGTCGGGCCGCCGCCGCCGCGCGACACGCGGATCGCTATGACAGGAGGCTCGCCGTTGCCCAGGGCTTCGGTCGGGTGCGCCAGCAGCACGCCGTCGGCGTCGCGGCCAAAGATGTCGAGCACGGCGACGTGGGGCAGGGCGCCGACGCGGGCGAGCCGCTTGCGCTCCTTGGTCAGCAGGCCCTCGTCCTGCAGGTCGCGCAAAACGTCCTTCAGCCAGATCCGGTCCTCGCCGCGCAGCGCAAACGCCTTGGCGATGTCGCGTTTGCCGGAGCGATCCGGATTTTCTGCGATGTAGCGCAGGATTTCGTCACGGGAGGGCCGGTAGTCGTCCTTGACCTTGGCCCTCGTGTCGGCGGTGCGCAGATCGCCATGGCTTCTTCCGGAGACTCTGCGCGCCACGCCGCCCTATCCCTTTTTCTTGGCCACTTTTTTGGCCGCCGGTTTTTTGGCTGCTGCCGCAGGCTTTTTGGCAGGTGCGGCGGCTTTGCGGAAGGGCTTTCTGCCGCCATTGCCGCCCTTGGCCTCCTTCTCGGCAATCAGCGCCACCGCGTCCTCGATCGTCACCGACTGCGGGTCCTTGCCCTTGGGCAGCGTCGCATTGACCTTGCCGAAATTGACATAAGGCCCGTATTTGCCGTCGCGCACGACGATCTTGCCGCCGCCCGCCGGATGGTCGCCAAGCTCCTTCAGCGCCGCGGCAGTACCGCCATTGCGCCCGCCGGGGCCCTTCGCCTGCTTTTCGGCGATCACCGACACGGCGCGGTTGAGACCGATCGAGAACACGTCCTCGATATTGTCGAGATTGGCGTAGGTGCCGTCATGCAGCACGAACGGACCATAGCGCCCCAGACCAGCCGAAATCATCTTGCCGGATTCTGGATGCTTGCCGACGTCGCGCGGCAGCGACAGCAAAGCGAGGGCCTTTTCGTGGTCGATCGAATCGGCCGTCCAGCCCTTGGGCAGGCTGGAACGCTTGGCTTCCTTGCCGTCGCCACGCTGGATATAGGGGCCGAAACGACCGCTGCGAAGCGTGATCTCCTCCGCCGTATAGGGGTCCTTGCCAAGCACCTTGGTGCCGTCCTCGCCATTGCCGTTTTCGCCATTGGGATTGGCGGCGTCGCCGAGCTGGCGGGTAAAGGAGCATTCGGGATAGTTCGAGCAGCCGACGAAGGCACCGAATTTGCCGAGTTTCAGCGACAGGTTACCGGTGCCGCATTTCGGACAGATGCGCGGATTGGAGCCGTCTTCGCGCGTTGGAAAGACGAGCGGTGCCAATTCCTCGTTGAGCGCGTCGAGCACGTCGGTGACACGCAATTCCTTGATGTCGGCGACAGCGCCGGAAAAATCCTTCCAGAAATCGCGCAGCACATCCTTCCAGGCGAGCTTGCCGTCGGAAATCTCGTCGAGTTTTTCCTCGAGCGAGGCGGTGAAATCATATTCGACATAGCGCTCGAAGAAGCTTTCGAGGAAGGCCGACAACAGCCGGCCCTTGGCCTGCGGCAGCAGCTTGCGCTTGTCCATGCTGACGTAGTCGCGGTCCTCCAGCGTCTTCAGGATCGCCGTGTAGGTCGACGGCCGGCCGATGCCGAGCTCTTCCAGCTTCTTGATCAGCGAGGCTTCCGAATAGCGCGGCGGCGGCTCGGTGGTGTGCTGGGTGGCGTTGATCGCCTCGCGGGCGAGCTGTTCGCCGGCACGGATCTCAGGCAGACGGCGGTCTTCCTCGTCTTCCGAATCCTCGTCCTTCTGGTCGGTATAGGCGGCAATGAAGCCGTCGAAGCGAACGACCGAACCGATGGCGCGGAGCTCCGCCGTGCGGGCGCCGTTGACCGCCTCGATCTCGGCGGTGGTGCGCTCGATCTCGGCCGGCTGCATCTGGCTGGCGATCGCGCGCTTCCAGATCATCTCGTAAAGCCGCGCCTGGTCGGCATCGAGATATTGCCTGACCGAAGCGGGCGTGCGCATGAAATCGGTCGGGCGGATCGCTTCGTGCGCTTCCTGGGCGTTCTTGGCTTTGGTCGTGTAGAAGCGCGGCTTTTCGGGCAGGTATTTGGGACCGAATTCTTTTGCGATCGCATCGCGCGCGGCAGCGATCGCCTCCGGCGCCATCTGCACGCCGTCGGTTCGCATATAGGTGATCAGGCCGGTGGTCTCGCCGCCGATGTCCATGCCTTCATAGAGCCGCTGCGCCACCTGCATGGTGCGGTTTGCCGAAAAGCCGAGGCGCGAGGAGGCGGCCTGCTGCAGCGTCGAGGTGGTGAAGGGCGGACCTGGATTGCGCTTGGTCGGCTTGGCTTCGACCGACAGCGCCTTGAAGGTCGCGCCTTCGAGCATCGCCTTGATGTCGTCGGCCTGCGCCTTGTTGGAAATGTCGAGTTTTTGCAGTTTCTTGCGGTCGAAGGCGGTCAGCCGCGCCTCGAAATTTTCGTTGCGCGGCGTGCCGAGGAGAGCTGATATCTGCCAGTATTCCTCGCGGATGAAGCGCTCGATCTCCGATTCGCGGTCGCAGACGAGGCGCAATGCCACCGACTGGACGCGGCCGGCGGAGCGGGCGCCCGGCAGCTTGCGCCACAGAACGGGCGACAGCGTGAAGCCGACGAGATAGTCGAGCGCGCGGCGGGCGAGATAGGCGTCGACCAGCGGCGCGTCGATCTGGCGCGGATTGGCCATCGCTTCCAGCACCGACGATTTGGTGATGGCGTTGAAGACGACGCGGCTGACCGGCTTGTCCTTCAGCGCGCGCTTCTGCTTCAGCACTTCCAGAACATGCCAGGAAATGGCTTCGCCCTCGCGGTCCGGGTCGGTGGCGAGGATCAGGCCGTCGGCGTCCTTGACCGCCTTGGCGATGTCGGCAAGACGTTTGCTCGAGGCGGTGTCGACAGCCCAGGACATGGCAAAATCCTCGTCCGGGCGCACCGAGCCATCCTTGGCCGGCAGATCGCGGACGTGGCCGAACGAGGCCAGGACCTTATAGTTCTTTCCGAGGTACTTGTTGATTGTCTTCGCCTTGGCCGGCGATTCGACGACGACGACGTCCATGAGGTCTCATATCAGTTGTGATGCGGCAGAAGAATTCCGCTGCGCGCGACGAAATCTCGTACAATTGTCGCTCACATGGCCGCGCTTTTGCATCCGGTCAAGGGGAGACACCCAAAATGCAGTCCTGCATCGAGTGCGCAAACCAAGAGCGCGTCATGTGAAATCCGCAATCCTGGATGGAGGAAATGGCTGCCTGTCGTTGGGCGAGCCCGTAATGAATCCGGGAGAAACGGGGATAAATTCCCCCGCGGATATAAGAGAAACGTCGGTCATGCGCCAGCCCCTGCTGAAGAGACGTCCAATATGATGCTCTGTCGGCGGCGAGGCAGACGTGGCGAGCGGGGCTCGTATGTCGAGCGGGACAGTACAAGAAGCTGGCCGCCGGGAGGCTTGCAGGGATACGCGGCAGCCAGCGATTTTCGCCGGTCAAGGCGGGATGCAGGTTCGGGCTTAGTCGGCCTTGGCTATATGCCAGACGCCGCCGACGCCGTCGCCGGTCACATCGCCGGCCTTCTTGTCCTTGATGAACGTGTAGAGCGGCTTGCCTTCATAGGCCCACATCCTGGTGCCGTCGGTGCGGTCGACGATTGTCCATTCGCCCTCGGCCTTGGCATCGGCCTCGGCTTTCAGCGGCGGCCAGTTGGTGGCGCATTTGTCGTAGCAGTTCGACTTGCTCGCCTCGTCCTTGTCGTAGGTGTAAAGGGTCATGCCGTTGGCATCGGTGTAGATCTTGGTGCCGCCGACATCGGCTTCCTTCCACGCCTCGGCGGCGTAGGAAGCGGCGGTGCCGAGCAAAAGCACCGCCAGCCCAATCGTGATCGATTTCATGACATTCTCCCTGATATCATTGAGAAGCGCGCGGAAAGTCGCGGCCTCGTTGCATCAACGCGCCTGGTGTGTCGTTTCTTCCTCGATGCAGGGCGGCAACTTGCCACGCAATGGTGATTGGCGGACAAGCCCGTGCGCCGCTATATCGGCGGCGATACGGTTGGAGTTCGGGAATGGCATTGGATATCGGCTATGTCAGCGCGGTCGGGGCGGGAGCGATCTCGTTCCTGTCGCCTTGCGTGCTGCCGCTGGTGCCGCCCTATCTCTGCTACATGGCCGGCGTGTCGGTCGATGATTTCCGCGGCAATGCCGGCGCCATGGCCAGAGCCGATGCGCGCAGCGCGCTGCTTTACGCCTCGATCGCCTTTGTTCTCGGCTTCTCAACCGTCTTCGTGGCGTTAGGCGCCGGCGCCTCGACCATCGGCCGGCTGCTGCGCGTCTGGCAGGAGCCGCTGGCGATGGCCGCCGGCGTGCTCATCATCCTGATGGGTCTGAATTTCCTCGGCATATTGCGCATCCCGCTGCTGTCGCGCGAGGCGCGCTTCCAGTCGCAGGGCAAGCCGGCCAGTATCGTTGCCGCCTATGTCATGGGGCTGGCCTTCGCCTTCGGCTGGACGCCCTGCATCGGCCCGGTGCTGGGTCCGATCCTGACGCTTGCCGGCGGTCGCGAGACGGTGGGCGAGGGCGCGGCTCTGCTTGCCGCCTATTCGCTCGGCCTCGGCATCCCGTTCCTGATCGCGGCGCTGTTTTCCGGCGCCTTCATGCGCTTTCTCTCGAAGTTCCGCGTCCATCTCGGCCGTGTCGAAAAGGCGATGGGCGCGCTGCTGGTCGTCGCCGGCGTCTTTTTCCTGACGGGAGGCGTGCAGGCCATGTCCTTTTGGCTGCTGGAGAATTTCCCAGTGCTGGGGCAGTTGGGGTAGGCCTACTGCCCATCTGGAAGCGAAGCACACGCGCAGGATCGAACTGTGGACCGCTGGCCGGGAGCCAGCTGCTCCACCACCTCACCGGAATTTAACCGCATTGGTGCAGCATGGCGCCAGTGCTAGACATGCCTTGATTTCCAACCCTTTTCATATGGTTGCCATTCCATGAGCCAGAGAACCTGCCTGTCCGTCATCCTCGCCGCCGGCGAGGGCACGCGCATGAAAAGCGTCGTGCCAAAAGTGCTGCACCCGATCGCCGGCCTGCCGATGGTCGCCCATGTCGTCAGGGCTGCCGAAGCCGCCGGAGCAGGCGATCAGGCGCTGGTGATCGGCCACGGGGCGGACGAGATGCGCAAGGCGACGCAAAAGTTCGCGCCGAAGGCGGAGACCTTCGTCCAGGACAAGCGGCTCGGCACGGCGCATGCCGTTCTGGCGGCCCGTGCTGCGATATCAAAGGGTTACGACGATATTCTCGTCATGTTCGGCGACACACCGCTGATCGATCCGGGCGCGCTTGCGGCAGCCCGCCAGAAGCTTGCGGAAGGCGCCGCCGTAGTCGTTATCGGCTTCCGCCCCCCCAACCCTGCCGGCTATGGCCGCCTGATCGAAAAGGGCGGCAAGCTCACGGCCATTCGCGAGGAGAAGGACTGCACCGACGAGGAGAAGAAAATTGCCTTCTGCAATGCCGGGATGATGGCGGTTGCCGGCAAGCACGCGCTGACGCTGCTCGATCAAGTCGGCAACAACAACGCCAAGGGTGAATATTACCTCACCGATATCGTCGAGATCTCCGGCGGGCAGGGCCTCGATGTCGTTGCCACCGAAGCCAGCTTCGAAAACGCGCTCGGCATCAACAACCGTGCCGAACTCGCCGAGGCTGAAGGCATCTGGCAGACGCGCCGGCGGCGCGAGGCCATGCTCTCCGGCGTCACATTGATCGCGCCGGAAACCGTGTTCTTTTCGCACGACACCGAGATCGGCGCCGACACGGTGGTCGAACCCAATGTCTGGTTCGGGCCGGGCGTGAAAATCGCGACGGGCGCCAAGATCCATGCCTTCAGCCATATCGAAGGCGCCACCATCGCCTCGAACTGCGATGTCGGTCCGTTCGCGCGGCTACGGCCCGGCGCCGATCTCCGGCAAAAGGCCAAGGTCGGCAATTTCTGCGAGGTCAAGCAGGCGACGCTTGAGGAGGGCGCCAAGGTCAATCATCTGACCTATATCGGCGACGCCCGCGTCGGCGCCGGCGCCAACATTGGTGCCGGCACCATCACCTGCAACTATGACGGCTATTCGAAATTCTTCACCGACATCGGCGAGGGCGCCTTCGTCGGCTCGAATTCCTCGCTGGTGGCGCCTGTTGCAATCGGCAAGGGCGGCTACATCGCTTCGGGCAGCGTGATCACCGAAAGCGTGCCCGACGATGCGCTGGCCTTCGGCCGCGCCCGCCAGAGGACGCTGCCCGGCAAGGGCAAGGAATTGCGCGAGCGTTTTGCTTCGGCCGCGGCGGCGAAAAAGGCTAGTGGGTGATCATTCGGCGTTGACTGGTAGATTCGCATCTTTGCCGAAGGCAGCCGTCACCTCGATCCTGCCGACAATTGCGCTGTTGAATTCAGGGAGGTCTTCGGCAGGGATCCAGTATTCCAGATGCGCCTTGCTGCCGGCATGCTCCATCCGGTATCGGTCGAGGAAGCTCTTAAGAACGTCAAACCGGGTGACGGAGCCTGAGCCGCTGGCTCGTACGTTCCAGTCCCGCGCGATTTGCACGGCATAGGCCTCGGACAGAACAGGATAGAAAATGGGTTGATCGGGAAGGCGCGGCGGAAATGCCGGCATGCCCGACCCCTCGATCAGTCTCAGCTCTTCAGGCCCGACCGGACGCCAAAGCGTCACCGTGTCGATTTGTTCGTCCATGGCCGCATCATATCTTTGACCGATTTCAGGAACAACCGAGGCGAGGTAGGATGCGTGCACGGAGAAACTGAGCGATTGCGGTAACCGGATTGCAACAGCGCTCTGTCATGGTGCATCTGCAAGGCCGTTCCGGCTGATACGGAACGAAACGCAATGTGATTTTCGCGGCAGCCCGGCCGTCCCTAAATGGCGCTGGGTTTCATGCCGGAATCGGGGGCAAACGTCTATGTGCGGTATTGTCGGAATTGTCGGTCACTCGGCGGTCGCGCCACTCATCGTCGACGCGCTGAAAAGGCTCGAATATCGCGGCTACGACTCGGCCGGCGTCGCGACAATCGAGCACGGCAAGCTTGCGCGTCGCCGCGCCGAGGGCAAGCTGGTCAATCTTGAGCGCCGGCTGAAGGACGAACCGCTCGACGGCATGGTTGGCATCGGCCACACGCGCTGGGCGACGCATGGGGTGCCCAACGAGACCAACGCGCATCCGCATTTTTCCGACGGCGTCGCCGTCGTCCATAACGGCATCATCGAGAATTTCGCCGAATTGCGCGACGAGCTGATGCGTGACGGCTACACATTTTCATCGCAGACCGACACCGAGGTGGTCGCACATCTGGTGGCGCGCGAACTGGCCAAGGGTCTTAAGCCGGTCGAGGCCGCGCACCAGGCGCTGAAGCGGCTGGAGGGCGCCTTTGCGCTGGCCATCATGTTCAGGGGAGACGAGGATCTCATCGTCGGCGCGCGCAACGGCCCGCCGCTGGCCGTCGGGCATGGCGATGGCGAGATGTTCCTGGGCTCCGACGCCATCGCGCTCGCCCCCTTCACCAATTCGATCACCTATCTGGAGGACGGCGACTGGGCGGTGGTGCGCCGCAACGAGGTCGCCATCTTCGACATGGACGGCAACAAGGTCGACCGCAAGCGCCAGCAGTCGCTCAGCACCAGCTTCATGGTCGACAAGGGCAATCGGCGCCATTTCATGGAGAAGGAAATCCACGAACAGCCCGAAGTGATCTCACACACGCTGGCGCATTATGTGGATTTTGTCGGCGGCGTCTCGAAGCCGCTCGACCTGCCGTTCGATTTCGCCAAAATCGACCGGCTGGCGATTTCGGCCTGCGGCACGGCCTATCTGGCCGGACTGATCAGCAAATACTGGTTCGAGCGCTATGCGCGGCTGCCGGTCGACATCGATGTCGCCTCGGAGTTCCGCTACCGCGAAATGCCGCTGTCGAAGAACGACGCCGCCTTCTTCATCTCGCAATCTGGCGAGACCGCCGATACGCTGGCCTCGCTGCGCTATTGCCGCAAGGCGGGGATGAAGATCGGCGCGGTTGTCAATGTCCGCGAATCGACGATGGCGCGCGAATCCGACGTCATCCTGCCGACGCTGGCCGGGCCGGAGATCGGCGTCGCCTCGACCAAGGCCTTCACCTGTCAATTGTCCGTGCTGGCTTCGCTTGCCGTGCGGGCGGGCGTGGCGCGCGGAACGATTTCGCGCGAGCAGGAAACGACGCTGGTGCGCCAACTGTCGGAAGCGCCGCGCTATGCCAATCAGGTGCTGAAGCTCGACGAGCAGATCGAAAAGGTCGCGCGCGACCTCTCGCACTACAAGAACGTGCTCTATCTCGGCCGCGACACCAATTTTCCGCTGGCCATGGAAGGTGCGCTGAAGCTCAAGGAAATCTCCTATATCCATGCCGAGGGCTATGCCGCCGGCGAGCTTAAGCACGGGCCGATCGCGCTGATCGACGAGAACATGCCTGTCATCGTCATTGCCCCGCATGACCGCATCTTCGAAAAGACCGTCTCCAACATGCAGGAAGTGGCGGCGCGCGGCGGCAAGATCATCCTGATCACCGACAGCAAGGGTGCCGCGCACGCCACCGTGAAGACGATGGAGACGATCGTGCTGCCGGACGTGCCGGAAATCATCTCGCCGATCATCTACGCACTGCCGATTCAGATGCTGGCCTATTTCACCGCGGTGTTCATGGGCACCGACGTCGACCAGCCGCGCAACCTGGCGAAATCGGTGACAGTGGAATAGGCGTGGTTTAAAAATTTCGCAGTTCCAAAGCGGATGGCGGTTCACTAATGTTGCGCTGCAACCAATGCTGCGGTGAACCATGTCCGATGCTGCCAAGACCTCAGGCATGACCCGGCTGCGGAATTATTTCCTGACAGGCTTCGTCGTCTGCGCGCCGCTGGCGATCACCGCCTATATCGCCTGGTCGTTCATCGGCTGGGTCGATTCCTGGGTGAAACCCTATATTCCAGCGCGTTACAACCCCGATAGCTATCTGCCGGCGCCGGTTCCGGGATTTGGCCTGATCGTCGCCTTGGTCCTGATCACCCTGATCGGCTTCCTGACCGCCAATATCGTCGGCCGCGCCATCGTCTTGTTCGGCGAACGCCTGCTCGGCCGGATGCCGCTGGTGCGCGGCATCTACGGCTCGCTGAAGCAGATTTTCGAGACCGTGCTGTCGAACAAGGGCGACATGTTCCGCCAGGTCGGGCTGGTCGAATATCCGCGCAAGGGCGTCTGGTCGTTGGTCTTCGTCGCCAGCGAGAAGGAGACCGAGATCAATCAGAAGCTCGACCAGGAAGGCAATCCGCTGATCGCGGTGTTCATGCCGTGCACGCCAAACCCGACCACCGGCTTCCTGATGTATGTGCCGAAATCCGATGTCGTGCCGCTCGACATGACGATCGAGGACGGCGCCAAGCTGATCGTCTCGGCCGGGTTGGTGGCGCCGGAGGTCAAGACGCAAATGGTGACGTTGAACGGCAGGCCGATCGGCGGCCAGATCGCCAATCCGCCGGTGGGTGCCGGATCTCAGCCGGCGCGCAAGAGCCGTACGGCCTCGTCGCGGCCGAACAAATAGAGCAGCATGCGAAGGGCGCTGCCGCGTTCGGATTGCAGTTCCGGATCGCGCGACAGGATCAGCCGCGCGTCGTCGCGTGCGGCTTCGAGCAGGTCGGCATGCGCTTCAATGCGCGCCACCTGGAAGCCCGGCGTGCCGGACTGGCGGGTGCCCAGCAGCTCGCCTTCGCCACGCAGCTTCAGATCCTCCTCGGCGATGCGGAACCCGTCCTCGGTCTCACGCATCACCGACAGCCGGCGCGTTGCCGTCTCGCCGAGCGGGTCCTTGTAGAGCAGCACGCAGGAGGACGGTTTTTCACCGCGACCGACCCGGCCGCGCAACTGGTGCAACTGGGCGAGGCCAAAGCGCTCTGCATGCTCGATAACCATGATCGTCGCATCCGGCACATCGACGCCGACCTCGATGACCGTGGTTGCGATCAGGATGCGTGTCTCGCCGGCCTTGAAGGCGCGCATCGCCTCGTCCTTCTCGGCGCCCTTCATGCGTCCGTGCACCAGGCCGACCTGGTCGCCGAACAGCGGATACAGCGAGGCGAAACGGTCCTCCGCCGACATCAGCTTGATCTCTTCGGATTCCTCGACCAGCGGACAGATCCAGTAGATCTTCTGACCGTCGGCGACGGCATCGCGCATACGGCCGACCAGTTCGTCGAGCCGCTCGAGCGGCAGGGTGACGGTGCGGATCGGCTGGCGCCCGGCCGGCTTTTCCGTGAGCTTCGACACGTCCATGTCGCCGAAGGCGGTCAGCACCAGCGTGCGCGGGATCGGCGTCGCCGTCATCACCAGCATGTCGGGCGCATCGCCCTTGGCGGTGATGGCAAGCCGCTGGTGGACGCCAAAACGGTGCTGCTCGTCGATGACCGCGAAGACGAGGTCGTGGAACGTCACCGTTTCCTGGAAAAGCGCATGGGTGCCGACGACGATGTCGATCTCGCCAGTGGCCAGACCGGCCAGCGTGTCGGTGCGCTCGCGGCCCTTTTCGCGGCCGGTGAGGATGGCAACGCGCAGGCCCGCTTGTTCCGCCAAGGGTGCAATCGTCGCAAGATGCTGGCGTGCCAGGATTTCGGTCGGCGCCATCAAGGCCGCCTGGCCGCCGGCCTCGACGGCGCGTGCCATGGCGAGCAGCGCCACCACCGTCTTGCCGGAACCGACATCGCCCTGCAGCAGGCGAAGCATGCGTTCGGGGTCGCCGAGATCGGCGTTGATTTCGGCAAGCGCCATTTCCTGCGAGGTGGTCAGCGAATAGGGAAGGGCCGAGCGCAGCTTTTCGACGATGCGGCCGTCGCCAACCAGCGGCCGCCCGGACAGGCGGCGAACCTTTGCCCGCACCAGCGCCAGCGACACCTGGCCCGCCAAAAACTCGTCATAGGCAAGCCGCCGCCACGCCGTGCTGTCGACGGACACGTCGATCGGGTCGGCGGGATTGTGGATGCGGGCCAGCGCGTCGCCGAAGGCCGGAAAGGTCTGGCGGCGCAGAAACGCGCCGTCCTGCCATTCCGGCAGCACCGGCAAGCGGCCGAGCGCCTGGCCGATTGCCCGGCGCAGCACTTTTCCCGAGAGCCCGGCGGTGAGCGGATAGACCGGCTCGACCAGCGGCAGGTTTTCCGCTTCGCTGGCCAGTGCGATGTGGTCGGGATGAACCATGGATGGCCGGCCGTTGAACCATTCCATGCGCCCGGAGACCACGACATGCTCGCCCACGGGCATCGCTTTTTCCAGGTAGGCGGCATGCGCATGGAAGAAGGTCAGCGCGATCTCGCCGGTGTCGTCATGGGCGTAGACCCGGTACGGCACCGATCTGTTGCCGCGCGGCGGCGGCTGATGGCGGTCGATGCGCACATCGAGCGTGACGATCGCGCCTTCGGCCGAACCGGCGATGCCCGGCCGGCTGCGGCGGTCGATCATCGTGTGGGGCAGCACGAACAGAAGATCGCCGGCGCGCGCCGCGCGATCGCCGAGATCGGCCGGCACGACCTTCTCGATCAGCGCGCCAACCTTCGGCCCGACGCCGGCAAGCGAGGTGATGGGGACAAACAGCGGATCGAGGAGGGAAGGGCGCATGCCGGCAGCTTATGTCGCGACAGCCGCAGCGCAAGGCTGACACCGCCCTCTATCCACGCTATATGCGCCGCTTCAGGCAAGGAAGCGGTACGATGACGGGAACGAGACGATCAAGCGAGGGGCTCGACGCCCGCCGCAGCAAGCTTCTGTTCCGCTCATGGCATCGCGGTATGCGCGAAATCGACCTCATCCTCGGCAGTTTCGCCGATGCGGAGATCGGCGCCTTGACCGGCGACGAACTCGACCAATATGAGAGGCTCCTCGACATTCCCGATACCGAATTCCTGGCCGTGCTGACCGGCGAACGCCCGGTTCCGGCTGACATCGACTGTCCCGTCCTGCAAAAGATCCTGGCGTCGCGCCAGGCGATGACATTCTGAACAACGTGTACCCATGAGCCTGATCCCCACCATCGGCCTGCCGAAAGGCCGCGCCGGCCAGTTCATCGTCGACGGCGTCGCCGACGGTTACGAAGCCTTCGCGCTGGTGCAGGCCGCGCACGAGATCGCGCCCGACAAGCCGGTGCTGTTCGTGGCGCGCGACGGCCAGCGTCTGCCTTCGATCGTCGAGGCGCTTTCATTCGCCGCACCTGGCCTGCCGGTGCTTGAACTGCCGGCCTGGGACTGTCTGCCTTACGATCGCGTATCGCCCGGCTCGGATGCCGCCGCACGACGGCTCGACGCGCTTACCGCGATGATCGCGCTGGCGAAGAACCCACACCGCGCCGTCATCCTCACCACCGCCAACGCCCTGTTGCAGCGCATTCCGCCGGCGAGCCTCGTCGAGGCGCAGACGTTTCACGCCCAACCCGGCAACCAGATCGACATGAATGCGCTTGTGTCGCGGCTTGAGACATCAGGCTTCGAACGGGTGCCGACCGTGCGCGGCGTCGGCGAGTTCGCCGTGCGCGGCGGCATTCTCGACCTGTTCGCACCGGGCTGGGCGGAAGCGCTGCGCCTCGACTTCTTCGGCGTCACGCTGGAATCGATCCGCGTCTTCGACGCCGCCACGCAGCGCACCACCGGCCAGCGCAAATCGATGGCGCTGCAGGCGATGAGCGAGGTGGCGCTGACGCCGGAGACCATCAGCCGCTTCCGCCGCAGCTATATCGAAGCCTTTGGCGCGCCCTCGCGCGACGACGGGCTCTATGCGGCGGTCAGCGAGGGACGGCGTTTCGCCGGCATGGAGCATTGGCTGCCGTTCTTCTACGAGCGGCTGGAGACGGTGTTCGACTATCTGCCGGATACGCCCGTGATGTTCGACCATCTGGCGCATGAGGCGTTGGCCGAACGCCACACGCTGATCCTCGATCACTATGAGGCACGCAGAAAGCAGGCCGATGGCGCGCTGAAGGACGCCGTTCCGTACAAGCCGGTGCCGCCTGATCTGCTTTATCTCTCGCCCGAGAACCTCATCGCCTCGCTTGGGCCGCGCGAAGCGATCGACTTCACGCCCTTCGACGCGCCCGATGCCGGCGCGAAAAAGGTCTTTCATGCCGGCTCGCGGCATGGCCGCAGCTTCGTCGAGGAACGCGCCGATCCCAACATCAACGTCTTCGACGTCGTCGTAAAACACATTGCCGACGAGCGGGCCGCCCGCCGCCGTGTCGTCATCGCCGGCTGGACCGAAGGTTCACTCGACCGGCTCGGCCAGATCCTGGCCGAACATCATCTCGGCAATCTCAAGCCGGTCGCCACGCTGGCCGAGGCGGAAAAGCTCGAACCAGGGCAGGCGGCACTTGCCGTGCTGCCGCTCGAATCCGGCTTCGAGACCGAGAAACTGGTGGTCGTTGCCGAGCAAGACATTCTGGGCGACCGGCTGATCCGACGCTCGAAGCGCAAGAAGCGCGCTTCCGACTTCATCGCCGAGGCCTCGGCGTTGTCCTCCGGCGACATCGTCGTGCATACCGATCACGGCATTGGCCGCTTCATCGGGCTGCGCACTATCGAGGCGGTCGGCGCGCCGCATGATTGCCTCGAAATCCACTATGCCGGCGACGACCGGCTGTTCCTGCCGGTGGAGAACATCGAACTTCTGTCGCGTTACGGGTCGGATTCGGCCGAAGCGACATTGGACAAGCTTGGCGGCGGTGCCTGGCAATCGCGCAAGGCGCGGCTGAAGCGGCGGCTGCTCGACATGGCCGGACAACTGATCCGCATCGCCGCCGAGCGGCAGATGCGTGCCGCTCCCGCCCTGGTGCCGGCGGACGGCCTCTACGGCGAATTCGCCGCCCGCTTTCCCTATGAGGAAACCGACGACCAGCAGACGGCGATCGATTCGGTCATGGACGATCTGGGCGCCGGAAAGCCGATGGACCGGCTGATCTGCGGCGACGTCGGCTTCGGCAAGACCGAAGTTGCGCTTCGAGCCGCCTTCATCGCGGCGATGGAGGGGTTTCAGGTTGCGGTCGTGGTGCCGACGACGCTGCTGTCGCGCCAGCATTTCAAGACTTTCTCGCAGCGCTTCTCCGGCCTGCCGATCCGTGTCGCCCAGGCTTCGCGGCTGGTCGGCGCCAAGGAATTGGCCGAGACCAAGAAGGGCATCGCCGAAGGCACGGTCGACATCGTCGTCGGCACGCATGCGCTGCTCGGCGCCTCGATCTCGTTCAAGAACCTCGGCCTCCTGATCATCGACGAGGAGCAGCACTTTGGTGTCAAGCACAAGGAGCGGCTGAAGGATCTGAAGACCGACGTCCATGTGCTGACGCTGTCGGCGACGCCCATCCCGCGCACGCTGCAACTGGCATTGACCGGCGTGCGCGAACTATCGCTGATCGCCACGCCGCCGGTCGATCGCATGGCGGTGCGCACCTTCATTTCGCCCTTCGACCCGCTGGTCATCCGCGAGACCCTGCTCAGGGAGCGCTACCGCGGCGGTCATTCCTTCTATGTCGTGCCGCGCATCAGTGATCTCTCGGAAATCCGTGATTTCCTTCATGAATCGGTGCCCGAGCTGAAAGTGGCGGTTGCCCATGGCCAGATGCCGCCCGGCGAACTCGACGACATCATGAATGCCTTCTACGACGGCCAGTACGATGTGCTGTTGTCGACCACCATTGTCGAATCCGGCCTCGATATCCCGACCGCCAACACGCTGATCGTGCATCGCGCCGACATGTTCGGTCTGTCGCAGCTCTACCAGCTGCGTGGTCGCGTCGGCCGCTCGAAGGTGCGCGCCTATGCGCTGTTCACGTTGCCGGCCAACCGCAAGCTGACCGACACCGCCGAGCGCCGGCTGAAAGTGCTGCAGTCGCTCGATACGCTGGGCGCCGGCTTCCAGCTTGCCAGCCACGATCTCGACATCCGTGGCGCCGGCAATCTTCTTGGAGAGGAGCAGTCCGGCCACATCAAGGAGGTCGGCTTCGAGCTCTACCAGCAGATGCTGGAGGAGGCGGTGGCCGAAGTGAAGGATTCCGGCGAGGTGCAGGACGGCGGCTGGTCGCCGCAGATCGCCGTCGGCACGGCGGTGATGATCCCGGAGAGCTATGTTCCGGACCTGCAGCTGCGGCTGGCGCTGTATCGTCGCCTCGGCGATCTCGAAAACACCGAGGAGATCGATGCCTTCGGCGCCGAACTGATCGACCGGTTCGGGCCGCTGCCTGAGGAGGTGAAGCATCTCTTGAAAATCGTCTTCATCAAGGCGCTCTGCCGCAAGGCCAATGTCGAAAAGCTCGATGCCGGACCAAAGGGCGTCGTCATCCATTTCCGCAAGCGCGAGTTCTCCAATCCTGTCGGGCTGGTCACGTTCATCGGCGAGCAGGGCTCGTTGGCCAAGATCCGGCCGGATCACAGCGTCGTTTTCGTCCGCGACTGGTCGACGCCTGAAAAGCGGCTGGCGGGTTCCGCGGTGGTCATGACGCAACTGGCAAGGCTGGCGGCGAAGGCGTCCTAGCGAGGCTTTGGGCAGGGAACGCTCCGACGCTTCCACCGCGTCGTGCCAATCGCCACGTGGCCAAATCCGGTCTAGAATAGAAAATCGGCTTCGTGTATGGAGCCGCCATCCCCATATGGGGCGAAATGGCGGGCGATGACGCCGGCTGGAAAGAGCGTTGGGTGCAACGATGACGAAATGGTCGCCGAATTCGTGGAGAGCAAAGCCGATCCAGCAGGTTCCTGCCTATCCGGATCTTGCCGCGCTGAAGAATACGGAAGCCCAGCTCGCCACCTTTCCACCGCTGGTTTTTGCAGGTGAGGCACGCAAGCTGAAGAAGCAGCTTGCGACGGTCGCTGCCGGTGACGCCTTCCTTCTCCAGGGCGGCGATTGCGCCGAGAGTTTTGCCGAGCATGGCGCGGACAACATACGCGACTTCTTCCGCGTCTTCCTGCAGATGTCCGTGGTGCTGACCTTCGCCGGCGCGCAGCCAGTGGTTAAGGTCGGCCGTGTCGCCGGCCAGTTCGCCAAGCCGCGCTCGTCCGACAGCGAGACCAAGGGCGGCGTGACGCTGCCCAGCTATCGCGGCGACATCATCAACGGCATCGAGTTCGACGCCAAGTCGCGCATTCCTGATCCCGCACGCCAGGAGATGGCGTACCGCCAGTCGGCGGCGACGCTCAACCTGTTGCGCGCCTTCGCGCAGGGCGGCTACGCCAGCCTGGAGAACGTGCATCAATGGATGCTCGGCTTCGTGTCCGACAGCCCGCAGGGCGAGAAATACGAGTCGCTCGCCAACCGCATTACCGAGACGATGGACTTCATGAAGGCTGTCGGCATCACCTCGGAGACCAACTACGCGCTGCGCGAGACCGATTTCTACACCAGCCACGAGGCGCTGCTGCTCGGCTATGAGGAGGCGCTGACCCGTGTCGATTCGACCTCCGGCGACTGGTACGCCACATCAGGCCACATGATCTGGATCGGCGACCGCACCCGCCAGCCCGACCATGCCCATGTCGAATACTGCCGCGGCATCAAGAACCCGCTTGGCCTGAAGTGCGGCCCGTCGTTGACGCCGGACGGCCTGTTGCAGCTCATCGACCTGCTCAACCCGGAGAACGAGCCCGGCCGGCTGACGCTGATCGCGCGCTTCGGCTCCGACAAGGTCGCCGACCATCTGCCGAAACTGGTGCGTGCGGTGAAGAAGGAAGGCCGCAGCGTGGTGTGGTCGTCGGACCCGATGCATGGCAACACCATCGAGGCAGCCGGCTACAAGACGCGGCCGTTCGACCGCATCCTGAAGGAGGTGCAGACCTTCTTCGAGGTGCATCGCGCCGAAGGCACGCATCCAGGCGGCATCCATGTCGAGATGACCGGCAAGAACGTCACCGAATGCACCGGTGGCGCCCGCGCCATCACCGCCGAGGAGCTGCAGGACCGCTACCACACCCATTGCGACCCGCGCCTCAACGCCGACCAGGCGATCGAACTGGCGTTCCTGGTGTCGGATCTGCTCAAGAAGAGCCACCCGGTCCAGCACAAGCAGGCCGTGAACGGCTGACTTCAGTCGCCATCGGAATTTATGATCAAGAAGCGCCGGAGAAATCTTGCTGCGGACCGAACATCCGCAAGATGTCCCTGATATCGCGTTCCGCGGGTTCGGTAAGCTCGTGTCTCATCTCCTGGGCGATTCGAGCATCACCTCATCGAGAATGTCACTGACGCTTTTCTTCGAGAAGCGTCCTGCGTTGGCGGCTTCCACCCAAATACTAATTTCACGCCGAAGGATGGCGAGTTTCTCCGCCTGTTGGGCCTTTTCGTGTCGCAGCAAGCGCAGCGCTTCCCTGACGACTTCACTCGAGGAACCGTACCCGCCTTGGGAGACTTCGTGCTCCACGAATGAGACCATATCGCTTGGAAGGCTTACGTTCATCGTTGCCATGTCGCTTCCTGGGCTTCGCCCGATAGATGAGTGTTTGGCAATCTTTGTCAAAGGCAATGAGTTCTGAATTGGGGGACGGCGATGCCTCCACATTTCGGCTAATTCCGCGACACAGTGATTTTGACAGGTTGGATGCCGATCGGCAGTGAATGTCGGTAGTTCCTTTCAGTGGCCAATCTCAGTGGCAAATCGCAAACCTTGGAGATTGGCCGAGACACTCCTCCCTTCGTCATCCTGGGGCGGAGCAAGGAGCGAAGCGACGCGGCGCAGACCCTG
>NZ_SUHQ01000046.1 GCF_004962245.1 Mesorhizobium sp.
ATTGACGGTGAAGCTGCCGAAGACCGCCGAAGCTCAGAAGGCCGAGAAGAAGATCGCAGTCAAGGCTGCGTGAAGCAGCCCGATCGTTCCTCAGCGCGCCAACTGGTGCGCTGAGGAGGCAATTGACCCGGCGCAATGCGCAAACGACGCTCGAAAATGAACACGAAATCTTCAGGAGCAATGGTCATGGCGAAGTCGATTTCAACGCAGTGTTCAAGCGCCTCGGGCGCCATATATCTGTATCAGATGGCGAGATCGTGCAGGTACGAAACTCCATGAAGACGTCGCTTCGTCAATTCTGGCAGGCGGACTGACCGATGTTCCGCGACAGACAGGAAGCTGGAGAGAAGCTCGGCACCGAACTGGGCACGCTTCAACTGCGCCAGCCCGTGGTGCTGGCATTGCCGCGAGGCGGCGTCCCTGTGGCCGTGGAAGTGGCCAAAGCCCTGGGGGCGCCTCTCGACCTGCTCATCGTCCGCAAGGTTGGCGCACCAGGCAATCCGGAACTGGCGGTCGCCGCGATCGTGGACGGCGATCCACCCGACATAGTGCTCAACCGGGAGATTGTTGAGGCCTACTCGCTGGACAATGCCGATCTTGATGCATTGATCGCCCTTGAACGTCCTGAACTCGAACGCCGTCGCTCTGCATATCGGGGCAAACGCAGACGCTTGTCGGTCGCCGGAAAGACCGTGATCATCGTGGACGACGGGGCCGCGACCGGCACGACGATGAAGGCCGCGATCCGCGCGCTCAAGCGCCGGTCGCCACGCGAAATCATCGTAGCGATTCCTGTTTCGCCGCAGGACACGATGGCTGATCTGGCTCGGGAAGCCGACCGCGTTGTTTGCCTCAGCCAGCCTGGACAGTTCCGCGCCCTTGGCTACCATTATCTGTGTTTCCCTCAGCTCGACGACGACGAGGTCATCGCCGCGATGGACGAGGCCGTCCAGTCGCGAAAAGCCGGCCAGCACCGAAATCAGAAGCGCACCTCAGGCGCGGCCAGAGAAACAACGACACTAAGCAGTCGCGAAGAATAGGAGATCGCACCGATGCTGATCCGCACACTTTCTACCTTGGAATGTACGAAATTGCTGGCCGCCAATCGTGTCGGCCACTTGGCATGCGCGAAGGACGGGCAGCCCTACGTAGTGCCGTTGTACTACGCCCATTCAGACAATCATCTCTATGCGTTTTCCTTGCCGGGCAAGAAGATCGACTGGATGCGGGCCAATCCGCTGGTGTCGCTCCAGGTCGACGAACGCGGCCAAGGGCGCGGCTGGAGAAGCGTGGTTGTCGATGGCCGATACGAAGAACTGCCGGATCGGATCGGCCATAAGGTTCAGCGCGATCATGCATGGTCGGTGTTGAGCAAGCACACGGACTGGTGGGAGCCTGGCGCCCTCAAGCCGGCCTCTCCTCCAGTTTCAGACAGCACGCCGCACGTTTTCTACCGGATCCTCATCGAACAGGTGTCGGGCCGGGAAGCAAGCGAATAGGCTGTTTTCCAGTTAGATGCCTCGCGCGGAACAGCACGTGGCCTCCAAAAACAAGGGCCGGCAGCAGATCGCGCCGGCCCAGCCATTTTTCAGTCCTTAATCGTCACCGCGCCATAAGGATCGGCATCGACGGATCTTCAAGCATCGACTTGGTGACGCCGCCGAAGATGCGCTCGCGCAACCGGGAATGACCATAGGCGCCCATGACCATCAGGTCGGCGGCGATGTCGACGGCGTGCCGACGAAGCACGTCGGCGACTGAATGGTTCAAGCTCGGCAGCCGATCGACAATGACTTTCACGCCATGCCGCGCGAGATACGCAGCGGCATCGGCTCCGGGTTCCGCCCCGTGGTGGTACTCGTCTTCCACCGGGTCGACCATGACGAGGTGCACCTCATCGGCGCCTATCAGCATGTCGAGAGACTCGCGGACGGCACGCGATGACTCCAGACGGGTGTCCCAGGCGACCAGCACGCGTTTCGGCTTCAGCGTCGGGCGCACGCCCTCGGGGACAAGCAGCAAAGGCTTTCCCGAAGAAAACAATGCGCCTTCGATCGTTTTGCTTTTCAGCATTTCGCCGGCAAGCAACTCCGGTCCAACAACCGTAACGTCGGCGTAGCGGGCACGGCGGCCGATTGTTTCGTCGGCCCAGCCGGCTTCCGGATATTCGCTGGAGACATCGGCCGAAAGCCCCCGGCTGGCGAGAAAAGCCGACACGGCAGCGGTTCGCTTCTTCAACAGATTCTCGTCGGCCTGACGCTCCTCGAGCCAGGCTTGTGAAACAACCGCGGCATACTCTCCGACTGGCGGCGGCGCGGCAATGACAACGACGAGAACTGCAAGATGGGCGCCGATTTCGTTGCACAGATCAGCGGCGAGTTTGAGATCACCGTCACCCTGGCTCGGTCCGGTAACCGCAAGTATCGTTTTCTTGAAAGCCATGGTGGCTGCTCCCGTTTTTGCATCAAAACACAATCGTCATTGCAACATTAGCGAGTCAGCTCGGCGCATTCATTGCGCTGAGTCAAAGAAACGTCGCAGCATCATTTGATCCGTATCAACGTGCCCACGTGCCGACCCTGTAGGCTTCAGGCCCATCAATCGGTGGACACGCAGATGAAACTCCTTATCTCGGTAGCTCTCGCAACCATGGCCTGCCAAGCGTCTACGGCGCAGGAAATGAGTTATGGCGAGGCCGAGTATCTGAACTCCTGCGCGGTCTGCCACGGTCCCGAGGGCAAAGGCGACGGCCCCTTAGGCGATGAGTTGCTGAAGCGTCCAGCCGACCTGACACAGCTCTCCAGACAAAATGGCGGCGAATTCCCCTATTGGCGGGTTTTTGCGGTGATCGATGGCCGTTACGTCCTACCGGAGCATGGCGAGCGCGACATGCCGGTCTGGGGCCGCCAATTTCTCCCCGGGGACGCCAAGAAATATGGCCCAAACGCCGGAGAAATCGTCACCACGGAACGGATCCACGAACTGGCCGGTTATGTCCAGAGGCTGCAACGATAGGCACAGGTGGCGGAGCTTCTTCCGATATCGCCTTCCGCGGCCGCACGCCCAACAGGAGACAGACAATGATCGTTGACGACCAAGAGGCCACGATCGCGTTTTTGCTCGATCCCGCCGCATATGGCGAGACCGGGCCTGTCGAGACGATCGAAACCCATATTTCGCGTATCTTCCTGGTTGGCGGGCGCGCCTACAAGATCAAGCGAGCCGTCGAGCTTCCCTATGTCGACTTCTCGACCCCGGTCCTGCGGCTCGCCGCTTGCGAGAAGGAGGTGGAGCTCAACTCCAAAACCGCGCCCGGCCTTTATCTGGGTGTGCGGCGCATCACGCGAGGGGTCGGCGGCAAGCTCGCCTTCGACGGAAGTGGCGACGTAGTCGATGCGGCGATCGAAATGGTTCGCTTTGATCAGTCAAAGCTCCTCGACCGAATGGCAGCCGCTGGCGAACTGACGCCTGCGCTGATGACAGCGGTCGCACGCATGATCGTGCGCTATCATCGCGAGGCGCCGGTAATCCACAACGGCAGCGGATCCTCGAACCTGGCAGGCGTGCTCGACATCAACGAAGCTGGCTTTGCCACCAGCCATGTTTTCGATAGAGCCGAGATCAAGGCTTTCACCGGAGCCTTCCGTACCGCCCTCGCCCGTCATTCCGAACTGCTCGACCGGCGGCAGGCAGCAGGCAAGATCCGGCGATGTCACGGTGATCTGCATCTGCGCAACATCTGTCTCTTCGACGGAGAGCCCCGCCTCTTCGATTGCATCGAATTCAATGACCAGATCGCCAGCATAGATGTGCTTTACGACTTGGCCTTCCTGCTGATGGACCTTTGGCATCGCGGCTTTCCGGAACTCGCCAATCTGGTGATGAACCGCTACCTCGACGAAGCAGACGACGAGGACGGCTTCATCCTGCTGTCCTTTTTCATGGCAGTGCGGGCCGCAGTGCGCGCCCACGTCATCGCAACCCAGATCGAAGAGGGCAGTGCCGATTCCGGCGGGCTGACTGCCGAGGCCAGATCCTATTTCGAGCTTGCCCGAACGCTTCTCCAGGCAAGGTCGCCTCGGCTGATCGCCATCGGAGGCTTGAGCGGCTCCGGCAAGACGAGCGTCGCCGAGGCACTCGCCGCACATGTCGGCGCGCCGCCGGGTGCGCGCATTGTCGAAAGCGACCGCATCCGCAAAGCCATGCATGGGGTCCCTGCGGAAACAAGACTGCCGGACAGAGCCTACCGACCGGAGGTGTCCGATCGCGTCTACGGCGAAATGGCATGGCGCGCCGGCCTGATCCTTTCCGAGGGCGGTTCGGTGGTCGCCGACGCCGTATTCGACAGGCCGGCCGATCGCAACCGGATAGAAAAGGCGGCCGGCGATAGAGCTGTCGCTTTCGCCGGATTCTGGCTAGAGGCCGACCCACTCGTTCTTTGGCAACGCGTCAGCGAGCGCAGTGGCGGCCCTTCCGACGCAACCGTCGACATCCTGTCGCGGCAATTGCAGCGAAATGCCCCCCCGTCCGCCTGGCGCAAGGTCGATGCCGATCGAAAGCTCGCCGACATCGCGGCAGAGTTGGCGGACTTTTCGGACGCGGCCGCCTCTGCTTCCGCACGGGGCGATCCACTCAAGACAGCGCCCTGACGGCGACAATGCGTGTCGCCCAAAAGCCTCCCTCAGGCCTGACCCGAGCGTGCGCAGCGGTCCGCTACGCGCTTTGGTCTTCAACCGATGTCCAGCGTCGCCAGCGACAGGCCTGACTGGCTGGGATGATGCGCGATCGAAAACCCGAACTCGCGGCACATGGCCAGCATCCTGATGTTTTCGCTGAGCACCATGCCTTCGATCCGACCGATCCCGTCCGCCTTCGCATAATCGACGATCCGGCTGAGCAGTTCCCAGCCAAGGCCATGGCCCTGCAGGTCCGTGCGCACGAGCAGGGCGTATTCGGCGACGGTGCGGTCCGGATTGCAGGAGAGACGGCTGACACCTGCCAGCGCGCCGCTGCCTGCCTCGAGCGCGACGAAAGCCATGTCGCGGTCATAGTCGAGCTGGGTAAGCCGTTTCAGCATCTGATCCGGGAAGTGCTTGCGCGGCGATAGGAAACGCAGGCGCAGATCGTCCGGCGAAATCCTGGCGAGGAATTCCTGATAGAGTGCAATGTCGGCCGGCTTGATCGGGCGGATGTGATAATGGCCGCCGTCTGCCGAAAACTCCCTTTCCCAACCTGACGGATAGGGCCTGATCGCGAGCGCGGGGTTGGGGCCCTGCTCCTCCACGCGCTCCGGCTCAATCTCGATGCGGGCATCGAGCGCGATGATGCCGTCGGCGTCGGCCAGCAATGGATTGATGTCCAACGAGACGATGCACGGAAAGTCGACAATCATCTGCGACACCCCATTGAGCGCCGTGACGATTGCCCCACGATCCGCCGGCTTGCGATCGCGGAACCCGGCAAGCAGGCGGCCGATCCGCGTCTGCTCGATCAGGTCGCCCGCAAGCACATCGTCGAGTGGCGGCAACGCCATCGCCGTATCGTCCATCACCTCGACCGCGACGCCGCCCGCACCGAACAGGATAGCCGGACCGAAGATCGGATCGCGACTCATGCCCAGGATGAGTTCCTGCGCCTGTTTTCGCGCCACCATGGGTTGGACGGCATAGCCTTCGATAGGGGCTTGCGGAGCTTGCTTGCGCACGCGCGCCTCGATAGACCGGGCGGCCTCGCCGGCTGCCGCAGCAGTCATGAGGTTGAGCACCACGCCGCCGATGTCGGACTTGTGCGAGATCGCCTTCGACAGCAGCTTGACGACGACCTGTTTCGACTCCTGCAAAAGCCGGCCTGCAGCCTTTTCCGCTTCATCGGCGGTTTTGACGACAACGGTCTCGGGCACCGGAATGCCATAGGCGGAGATCACCGCCTTGGCTTCGGGCTCGGTCAGCATTCGTCGGCTCTCCGTGGCAACCTGCCTGAATATGGCAAGCACGGCTTCACGATCGCTGATCGTGTCCTCGCTGCGGCTCGACGGCGTGCGCATCAGCGACCGCTGGGCTCGTGACCAGTCGCTCAGATAGGAGATCGCGGTTGACGCGTCGGCAGGCGTCTCGAAACTGGCCACGCCGGCATCCTGCAGGATCCGCCGTCCGTCGCGCGCGGTGTGCTCCCCAAGCCAACAGGTCAGCACCGGTTTCCCGCCGATTTTGCCTTCTCTGGCGAGTTCGGCGACCGCTGCCGCCGCAGCCAGCGGTGAGCCAAGCCCCGTTGGGCAGTTCATCACGAGAACGACGTCGGTTCCCGGATCGGCGGCGACGGCTTCAACCGCGGCCTTGTAGCGCTCGGGCGGGGCATCGCCAATGATGTCGGCCGGATTGGCATGCGACCAGGTCGGCGGCAGCACGGCGTCCAGACGTGCCATCGTTCCCGGCGAAAACGCGGCCAGTTCGCCCTTGCAGTCGATGAGCTGATCGACGGCGAGCACGCCGGCACCGCCGCCGTTGGTGACAATGCCGACGCGAGCTCGTTCGAGCGGAGCAAACCGGGCGGTCGTTTCAGCGGCATCGAACAACTCGGCCAGCCCCTTGACCCGCAGGATGCCGGCGCGCAGCAGTGCTGCCTCGATGACCCGGTCGGCGCCCGACAGCGCGCCTGTATGGGTCGCCGCGGCTTTCGCGGACTGCTCGTGCCGGCCCGACTTGATCGCGATGACCGGCTTGATGCGCGCCGCCGCCCGCGCCGCCGACATGAATTTGCGTGGATTGGTTATGGTTTCGAGATACATCACGATGGCCCGCGTCCGTGCATCGCCCGCCAGCATGTCGAGGCAGTCTCCCACATCGACATCGGCCATGTCGCCCAGCGAGACGATCTGGGAGAAGCCGACATTGTTGTCCGCCGCCCAATCGATCAGCGATGTGGCGATGGCGCCGGATTGCGACAGCAGCGCGATGTTGCCGGGCCTGGCTGCCATGTGCGCGAACCCGGCGTTGAGCTTTACAGGCGGGATCATCAGTCCAAGCGTATTCGGTCCGATGACCCGCAAAAGAGTGGGCTTGGCAGCGTCGAGCATCGCCTGGCGCAATCCGTTCTCGCGTGTCAGGCCGGCGGTAATGACGACCGCCGCCCGTGTGCCCTTTTCACCGAGTTCGCGCACGATGCCAGGAACCGTCTCCGGCGGCGTCACAATGACGCCGAGGTCGGGAATGCCCGGCAGGTCGGCGGCCTTTGCGTAGCAGGGCCGACCAGCCACTTGCGAATACTTCGGGTTGACCGGCCAGATCTCGCCTTCGAAGCCGCCATTCACGATGTTGTCGAAAACAACACGGCCGACGGAACCGTCACGTACGGACGCACCGAAGACGGCAACCGACTTCGGGCCGACCGCATATTCGAGATTTCGGATGGTCACCCTGGGTCTCCCGTTCTTGATAATAATCGCCGAGCGATCTTGCCCGTTCATTGCGTTGGATCAAAGCCTCTTCCAGCGATCTCGACTAGCGGTTGCGCAAGCTCGAGGCCACGTTCGCTCGCGAAATTCGGATCTCAGGCAGGCACCGATCAGAATCGAAAGGTATCGCATGAACGAGTCGGCCCTGCGACGCGCATTGCTGGCCATCGCCGTGCTGGGCCTGGCCGTTGGAATCGGGGTCTGGCAGACCGGCTTTGGCTCCATTCAAGCCGGCCCAATCTGGACGGTGGCGACCTTGCCCGTGGTGGTGACGCTCGCCATTTCCATACTGCGCGATTTCTGGATCGGCCGCTTCGGTGTCGATGCGATTGCGCTGGTATCGATGTCCGCGGCACTGCTGTTCGACCAGCCGCTGGCTGCGGTGGTGGTGGCGATCATGTATGCCGGCGGCACGGTGCTCGAGGACTTTGCCCGTGGCCGGGCGGAGCGGAACCTCAAGGCATTGACCGACCGGTCGCCGCGTGTCGCGCACCGCAAATCGGCGCAAGGAACAGACACGATTTCCGTGGACCAGGTTGCCATCGGCGACGAACTTCTGGTGCGCGCCGGCGAACTGCTGCCTGTCGATGGGATACTGCTCGATGCTTTGGCCTCTCTCGACGAGTCAGCAGTGACCGGCGAGCCGCTGACGGAACGGCGGCGCGCAGGTGATATGCTGCGCAGCGGCACTCTCAACGCCGGTGAATCCTTCACCATGCGCGCTTCGGCCTTGGCCGAACAAAGCACCTATGCTGCGATCGTGCGCATGGTCGCTGCGGCGCAGACCGCGAAAGCACCGTTCATCCGCATGGCCGACCGCTTTGCCTTGTTCCTGCTGCCAGCCACTTTGTTGGTTGCCGGCACCGCCTGGTACGTCTCCGGCGATCCGATCCGAGCGCTGGCCGTGCTGGTGGTCGCGACACCCTGCCCGCTCATCCTCGCCGCTCCCGTTGCCTTCATCGGCGGGGTGTCGCGCGCCGCGCGGGCCGGCATCCTGATGAAAGGCAGTGCGGCTCTGGAGGCCCTCGCGCAAGTTCGGACCGCGATTTTCGACAAGACGGGCACCTTGACCGTTGGCGGTGCCGAGCTCATCGAAATCGATGCTGCACCGGGCCATGACGCCAACACCCTATTGCAGCTTTTGGCATCGTTGGAACAGGCCTCGCACCATGTGCTCGCCGACTCGATCATTCGGGTGGCCCGTGGCAGAAATCTGGTGTTGTCGCATCCATACAATGTTCGCGAGTATCGCGGCGCCGGCCTGAAAGGCCGGGTCGACAAAGTATCGATGGCGGCGGGATCGCGAGCGCTGGTGCTGGTCGACAAACCGCTGCCTCGTTGGGCGGAAAGCGGTGAAAAGCGATACCGGGGCGAGCCGGTGCTCAGGGTTTTTGTAGCGCTCGATGGGCGGCTTGCCGGTATATTCACTTTCGGGGACGCTCTACGCGTGGATGCCCGTGGTGCACTCAGCAACCTGCGCTCGGCCGGCATCAGACGTATGGTCATGCTTACAGGCGACGATAGCGTGGCGGCGAAGCGCGTTTCCGCCCTACTCGCCCTCGATACCATCGTTGCAGATGCGATGCCTGCCGAGAAAGTGGCGGCGGTCGAGGCCGAGCAAGCCTTGGCACCAACGATGATGGTCGGCGACGGCATAAACGATGCCCCCGCGCTCGCGGCCGCAACGGTCGGTGTCGCCATGGGCGCGCGCGGTGCCAGCGCATCCTCGGAGGCCGCGGACGTCATCGTACTGACCGACAGGCTGCAGCCGGTCGCCGATGCGGTTCGGATTGCGCAGCGCACCCGAACGATCGCCTTGCAAAGCATCATAGCCGGGCTGGCACTCTCAGCCGTGGCAATGGCAGCGGCGGCCATGGGGCAGATCACGCCTGTGGCCGGAGCATTGCTTCAGGAGGGTATCGACATAGCGGTTATTCTGAACGCGTTGCGCGCTCTTGGCGATGGGCGTCCCGAACGCGCATAATTGATGATACGAATGGGTGAATGACCATGGCGCAGGAAAATCTGGTGGTTTGCAGCAAATGCGGCGGGGTCAATCGCCTGCCGCCGTCGCGCAATGCCGGGGATGCGAAATGCGGAAAGTGCGGCACCAAGCTGTTCTCTGGCCACCCCGAAGACGTCGGCGCACAGACATTCGATCGCCAGGTCAAGCGAAGCAGCCTCCCCGTTGTCGTCGACATCTGGGCACCGTGGTGCGGACCCTGCAAGATGATGGCGCCGGCGTATGAAGCTGCGGCGAACGAACTGGAGCCGCATGTTCGTCTGATCAAGCTCAATTCCGACAACGAGCAAGCTATAGCATCCAGGCTCGGCATTCGCGGCATCCCGACCATGATCCTTTTCCATGGCGGGCGCGAGCTTGCGCGCACATCCGGCGCGATGACGGCGGGCCAGATCGTCAGGTGGGTTCGCGACCACCTGCCGATGGCCGCAGCCTGAAAGCAATCACCCATGGATCCGCTCATCGCCCGGCTCGGACTGGCACTGGCAATAGGCCTCCTCGTCGGACTGGAGCGTGGCTGGCAAGAGCGGGACGCGCCCGCTCACAGCCGGACGGCCGGAATTCGAACGTTCGGCATATCCGGCCTGCTCGGCGGCGTTCTCGCAGCGCTGGCCGATACCCTCGACTCAGTCTCCGTGCTGGTCGGCGGCTTCATCGCCTTCGCGGCAATCTTTGCCTGGTACAAGGCGCGCGAGGCTGCTCATGACGAGGATTTCAGCGTTACGGCCGTGATAGCGGGCCTTGGCGTGTTCGCGCTTGGTGCGCTTTCCGTCGCCGGCGATTACCGGGCCGCGGCTGCCGGAGGGACAGCACTAGCAGCGGTGCTCGCCAGTCGAGAGATCCTGCACGGTCTCTTGAAGCGACTGACCTGGATCGAACTTCGTTCGGCGCTGATCCTGGCCGTGATGACCGCGATCGTTTTGCCCTTGCTGCCAAACCGGACAATGGATCCGTGGGGCGGTTTCAATCCGTGGGAGGTCTGGTTCCTCACGGTGCTGATGGCGTCGATATCGTTCGCGGGCTACGTCGCCGTTCGCGTCCTGGGAACCACGCGCGGTCTGCTCGTCAGCTCGCTTGCAGGTGCCATCGTCTCGTCCACCGCCGTAACCATGGCGCTTGCCCGCAACGCCACATCCGCAAGCAGTCCACGGCCGCTTGCCGGCGCTGCTTCGCTGGCTGCCATGGTCTCGGTGCTGCGCGTTTGCGCTGTCGTACTGATCGTCGAGCCAAGCGTGTTCGCTGCGGTCGGCATCCCGGCGATTGCCGCGTCGCTTGTCTTCGCAGCCTGCGGAGCATTCCTGTTGGCCCGCGCCGGCGACCCCAAAGGTGGCGCACTGGCACGCAATCCGTTCGAATTGGGCCCGTTGCTGCTGTTTGCCCTGCTCTTTGCGGTTGTCGCCACCGCGAGCGCTGCATTGGCTGCTCAATTCGGCGGGCGCGGCTTGCTGGCAAGCTCGACGCTTGCAGGCACGTTCGATGTCGATGTCTCGGTGCTCAGCGCGTTACGCCTGGTCAAGCAATCGATCCCGATCGAGACCGTGGGCCAGGCGGTGCTCGCGGCGCTGGCGGCAAACGCGGTCGGGCGCCTGTCGCTGGCGGTATTTGTCGGCCCGGTCAGATTCTGGTTGCCGCTGGCGGGCGCAACCCTGATCGCCGCAGTGGCCGGCTATGGCGCGATGTTGCTGCCGCCAATCCTCTGACAACGCCCATCGCAGCCCCTTTTGACACGGATCAAGGTCGTGCCTGGTCGCCGCGCTATGAAACACCGTCAAAGGAGTTCGCCATGACCAATCTGAAGGATCTTACCCCAAAATTCCGGCATGTCCGGCTGCTGCTTGCTCGCGAGAAGGACCACCCGGGCGGGGATCGTGAAGAGGGCTACGACGTGCTCGCTCCATTGACGAGCGACGGCCGGATCGATGCAGAAGAATGGAAATCGCACAGGGCATCCTGCCGCGTTCGCCGTTTTCGCACCGGTGAAGAAGACCTGATCGGCCGGCTGCGGCGCAAACCCGGCGGACAGTGGTACTTCGACTATGCCGAAGGCGACCGCGACGACGAGATCGGTTTCCATTTCGGCGACGAACGCTTCGTGACCGGTGAATATGTCTCGATCGAACGCAACGGCGCCATGCACACCTATCAGGTGGCACGGGTCGAACAGCCTTAGCGCCCCGAGACAAGACGCCTCGGGAGCAACTGATGTCGCGACGCATCCTGGTTGTAGTCGGGCATCCCGACCCTTCTCCGGACCGGATGTGCCGCGGCCTTGCGAAGGCCTATGCCGAAGGCGCGGAACAGGCGGGGCATGCCGTCCACCAGATCGATCTGGCAGCGCTCGATTTTCCAATACTGCGCACGATGCAGGAATACGAGCACGGCGCGATCCCTGACAGCTTGAAGGATGCCACTGACGCGATCGTCCGGGCGGAGCACATCGTCTTTGTCTTTCCGCTCTGGCAGGGAACCATGCCAGCCTTGCTCAAGGCCTTTCTGGAACAGGTCATGCGACCGGGAACCGCCTTCGCCTATCCGGACAAGGGTGGCGGTTTCCCCAAGGCACTGCTTCGCGGCCGCTCCGCCCGTTTGGTGGTAACGATGGGCATGCCCTCCATTTTTTACCGGCTTTGGTTCCTTAGCCACGGCATTGCGGGCATGCGGCGGAGCATCCTGCGCTTTGCCGGCATCCGTCCGGTGCGCGAAACCCTGTTCGGCATGGTCGCGGGCGCTAGCGACGCGACGCGCGCCAAATGGCTCGGACACATGCGTAGGTTGGGTGGGCGGGCACTTTAATACGACATTCGGCCATCGGAACAGCAACGCAAAACCACTGTCCGCTGCTCAATAAATGACTTTGACCCGCATCAAAGCGCCGGCCCCTTCTTTCCTGTTCATTGCCTCCGTCGAGATCTTCAAACTCAGGAGAGCATCATGACGACGGCCGGAATAGATATTCCTGTCCAAAAAGCGACGACCACAGCAGCAACCAAGCTTCGACTGGGTTCCCTCACGGCCCTTGTGATCGGCTCGATGGTCGGCTCCGGCGTGTTCAGCCTGCCGCAGAACATGGCGGCGGGCGCCGGTCCTCTTGCCATCCTGATCGGCTGGGCCATCACCGCCGTCGGCATGCTGGCGCTCGTCTTCGTCTACCAGTCGCTTGCAACCCGCAAGCCCGAACTCGATGCAGGTCCCTACGCCTACGCCAAGGCCGGCTTCGGTCCCTTCGTCGGCTTCAACAGCGCCTGGGGCTACTGGATCAGCGCATGGGTCGGCAACGTGTCCTACGCGGTTGTCGTGTTCAGTGCGCTATCGTATTTCTTTCCGGCCTTCGGCGACGGGAACACTTGGCAGGCCGTGTTCGGTGCATCGATTCTGCTGTGGCTGATCCACGCCCTGGTTCTCGCAGGCATCCGGCAGGCTGCGGTCGTGAACCTGATTGTCACCGTGGCAAAGATCGCTCCGATCGTCTTGTTCGTCGGGGTCGTCGCAGTCGCTTTCAAGCTGGATGTCTGGTCTCTCGACTTCAGTGGGCTTGGCAACGCCGACCTCGGTTCGATCACCACACAGGTAAGGAGCACGATGATGGTGACCCTGTGGGTGTTCATCGGTATCGAGGGCGCCAGCGTATTCTCCGGCCGCGCCGAGCGCCGCAAGGACATCGCCATGGCGACTGTCCTTGGCTTCTTCACCTGCCTTGCGCTCTACGCTCTGGTCTCGCTGCTGTCGCTCGGTATCTTGAGCCAGCCTGAGCTTGCCGCACTGAAGAACCCTTCCATGGCCGGTGTCCTGGAGGCGGTTGTCGGGCCCTGGGGCGCCATCCTCATCAACACCGCGCTTGTCGTGTCGGTGGTCGGCGCCTTCCTGAGCTGGACGCTGCTTGCCGCAGAAATTCCGCATGTCGCCGCCAAGGACGGGACGATGCCGAAATTCTTCGGCCAGGAGAGCGAGCGCGGCGTGCCGTCGACCTCGCTCCTGATCACCAACCTGCTCGTCCAGGCATTCCTGGTGATCACGCTTTTTGCGCAAAGCACCTACCAGGCGCTGTTCTACATCGCATCGGCGGCGATCCTGGTGCCTTACATCTTTTCCGGAGCCTATGCGGCCAAGCTCGCGCTGACCGGAGAGAGTTATAAGGGCGGCGAGCAGCGCGGCGGCCCTCTTTTCGCCGGGCTGCTGGCGACGGTCTACGGACTGTGGCTCGTCTACGCGGCGGGGCCCGCCTACCTGTTCATGTGCGCGATCCTGTATGCACCGGGCATCATCTTCTATGTCTGGGCACGTCGCGAAACCAACCAGCGCGTGTTCCACCCCCTAGAAGCTGCGGTCGCCGTAGCCCTTGTCGCCGTTGCCATCCTCGCGGTCTACGAGATGTGGACCGGCGCCGTCAGCCCGCTTTGAAAGGGATTGCCCGATGACAAGCCTGGGTGTTCATTCTGAAGTCGGCCGTCTGCGCGAGGTGATGGTCCATCGTCCAGATCTCAGCCTGCGCAGGCTGACGCCGGAGAACTGCAAGGCGCTGCTGTTCGACGACGTGCTGTGGGTCAAGCGAGCCCGGCAGGAGCATGACGTCTTCGTCGACGCGCTGCGCGAACGCGGCGTTGTGGTGCATTCTTTCGGGGAACTGCTGGCCGAGACCATGAGCCTGACCAAGGCCCGCGACTGGCTTCTCGACCGCAGAATTCATTCCGGCGTCGTTGGGCTCGACATGGTCGACGAGATGCGGGGATGGCTCAACGAGATGTCGTCGGTGCAGCTAGCGGCTTATCTTATCGGCGGCATTGCCCGCGCGGAGCTGCCTTTCGAACCCCGGGGACTGACCGGAAGGACGCTCGCACCGCAGGACTTCGTGCTGCCGCCGCTGCCGAACCAGCTTTTCACCCGCGACAGCTCCTGTTGGATCTACGGCTCGGTTTCGGTCAACGCCATGTACTGGCCCGCCAGGCGCCCGGAAGCGGCCAATGTCGAAGCCGTGTACCGCTTCCATCCCCGCTTTCGCGACAGCGGCACCCCCTTCGTTTCGCCGGATCCGGGAACGGGCATCAGCCTGGAAGGCGGAGACGTCATGCCGATCGGCGGCGGGACGGTTCTCGTCGGCATGGGAGAACGCACCACGCCGCAAGCCGTGGGCGGCCTGGCCCGCAGCCTGTTCGCGGCCGGTGAGGCGACACGCGTGATCGCGGCGCTGATGCCTAGAGACCGCAGCTTCATGCATCTCGACACCGTCTTCACCTTCTGCGACCGCGACCTGGTCACCATGTACCCGCCAGTGGTCGAGCGCCTGCGTGCCTTCTCGCTGCGGCCCGGCGACGGGGAGGCAGCCGTCGAGGTCACAGAAGAAACCCAGCCGTTTACGGCAGTGGTTGCCGAAGCGCTCGGACTGAAATCGCTGCGGATCATCGCCACTGGCGGCGACCGCTACGAGGCCGAGCGCGAGCAATGGGATGACGGCAACAACGTTGTTGCGGTCGAGCCCGGCGTGGTCATCGGCTACGATCGCAACGTCTACACCAATACGCTTCTACGCCGGGCAGGAATTGAAGTGATCACGGTCGAGGGCGCCGAACTCAGTCGCGGTCGCGGCGGCGGGCACTGCATGACCTGCCCAATTGTCCGCGACCCGATTTGACCTGAAAGGAACTCTCCATGTCGATCAATCTTCACGGCCGCTCCGTCCTGACCCTGGACGATCTCACGGCCAACGAAATCCGATTTCTTCTGAAGCTGGCCGCCGACCTCAAGGCCGCCAAGCTCGCCGGGCATGAGACACCGCGTCTCGCCCGGAAAAATATCGCGCTGATCTTCGAGAAGGATTCGACACGCACACGGACGGGGTTCGAGGTTGCAGCCTATGACCAAGGCGCCCATGTCACCTATTTCGGCCCCAGCGGCAGCCACATCGGCCACAAGGAGTCCATGAAAGACACCGCCCGTGTGCTCGGCCGGATGTACGACGCGATCGAATATCGCGGCTTTGCCCAGCATCAGGCCGAACTGCTTGCCGCGCATGCCGGCGTGCCTGTTTACAACGGCCTCACCGACGAGGCGCATCCGACCCAGATTCTCGCCGATCTAATGACTATGCGCGAATATACGCACAAGCACCTTTCCGACATGACCGTTACTTTCGTCGGCGAGGGTCGCGACAATGTCGCGCTGTCGCTGGCGCTCGGAGCGGCCAAGGTCGGCATCGACATGCGCATCGCCTCGCCCAAGGAACTTTGGCCGGATGAGGAGTTCTGCGCCCATGTCAGGGAACTGGCGGGACACAGCGGCGGCCGCTTCAGGCTGGACGAAGACGTGAAGGGCTGCGTCCAGGACGCCGACTTCGTCTATACTGACGTCTGGATGTCGATGGGCGAGGACAAATCCGGCTGGGCCGAGCGCATTCGTCTGTTGACGCCCTATCGGGTCACCAGCGAAGTGATGGCTGCCGCCGGCAACCCCCACGTCAAGTTCATGCATTGCCTGCCGGCGTTCCACGACACCGACACAGAGATCGGTGCCTTCATCGCGCGGGAATACGGCATCGACTGCATGGAGGTCACCGACGAGGTATTCGAATCGGATGCCTCGATCGTCTTCGACCAGGCCGAAAACCGCATGCATACGATCAAGGCCCTGCTCGTCGCCACGATCGGCAACTGAGATGCTTGTCGTCGTTGCGCTCGGCGGAAACGCACTGCTACGCCGTGGAGAACCGATGACGGCTAAGAACCAGCGCGCCAATATAGTGCGTGCCGCGGCCGTATTGGCGGATCTGGTTGGCGAAGGGCATTCGATCGTGATCACGCACGGCAACGGCCCACAGGTTGGCCTGCTCGCGTTGCAGGCGGCGGCCACTTCGGACGGTGGAGCGTTTCCACTCGACGTGCTCGGCGCCGAGAGCGCCGGCATGATCGGCTACGTGATCGAGCAGGAGCTCAACAATCTCCTCAAGCAGAGGCTGTTCGCCACGCTGCTGACGCAGGTGAAGGTGGATCCGCACGATCCGGCTTTTGCTCATCCGACGAAGCCGATCGGCCCGGTCTACGATGAGGCAACCGCCCGCCGGCTTGCTGGGGAACGCGGCTGGCAAATTGCGCCAGATGGCGACAAATGGCGCCGCGTCGTGCCGTCACCCAGGCCGCTGGAGATTATGGAAGCATCTGTCATCTCGTTCCTTGTCGAACGCGGCGTCATCGTCATTTGCACGGGCGGCGGCGGGGTCCCGGTGATAGCGCGGGATGACGGCAGTCTTTGCGGTGTGGAGGCCGTGATCGACAAGGATTTGGCGAGTTCGCTTCTGGCGCGCCAATTGAAGGCCGACATGCTGCTCATGCTGACCGACGTCGACGCAGTCTATGTCGATTACGGAACCGCCGCCGCCCGCCCGCTGCGGCGGGTTACCTCGACGGAGATATCAGGGCGGGATTTTCCGGCCGGCTCCATGGGGCCAAAGGTCGGCGCCGCAATCGAGTTCGTTGAAGCAACCGGCAAGCCTGCCGCGATCGGCAGGCTCGATGACGCCGTCGAAATTGTCAGAGGTGATCGCGGCACATGGTTCGAAGCCAGCGCTGCGGTCTCACTCATCGATTCTGGGCGCGGCTGATTAGTGTTGCCGGCCAAGCTGCGTTCAGCCGCCATTCCGGGCGCATCTGATTTCACCGGCCCGATTGGCTCGGCAGTTTCCGTTAGAGACATAGCCGATTGAGCGTATTCACACCAACGCCGCAGGAATCGACGGCCATGTAGACCAGTGGCATCGAGCAAACGAACAACCGGTTCGGCTACGGCAGCAAGTAACAGGAACAACGGCCCGTCGTGATGACGCGCCAGCCGGGGCAGGCATGACCAGTGGTTGGATCGCCTTCACGGTTGCGAGCACCATCGTGCTGGCGTTGGCGTGGTGGCCGCTATGATTCCATCCAAGTATCAGATTATTGTCGCGCTTTATCAGCTTTTGTGGCAGGCTTAGCCCCAACCGATAGGCCAGTATGGGCAAATTTTTGGCCTCTCTTACTCAAAGAGACCTTGTAGGTATGCACTAAGTTCACGCTTAATCAGCGGCGGCGCGTCCGCAGATAAGGTGGCAAGCAGGTGCGGATACAGCGACGCTTGTTCCTCAAGGCGGGCCTATTGGCAACTGCGACCGTATCGCTGCCGTGGCCCTGGCGTTTGCCGGACGCGCGCGCCGCCATCGCGGGCGGCTCGCTCAACCCGGCGGATATAAACAAATATCAGTTGCCATTAGTCATCCCTCCCGCCATGCCGAAGACCGACGTGCCAAGTGGCGGGAACTTCGATAACTACGAGATCGCGGTCAGGCAATTTCAACAGCAGATCCTCCCCGCACCGCATCCGGCGACCACCGTCTGGAGCTACGGCTCG
The DNA here is from genome assembly GCF_004962245.1 of Mesorhizobium sp. Classification (GTDB taxonomy): domain Bacteria; phylum Pseudomonadota; class Alphaproteobacteria; order Rhizobiales; family Rhizobiaceae; genus Mesorhizobium. The sequence continues at coordinate 17,841 of NZ_SUHQ01000046.1, forward strand.
GTAAATCACCCGTCTACCTTCAACTATCCGGCTTTCACGATCGAGGCGCGACACCGGTTCCCCGTCCGGGTGAAATGGATCAACGATCTGGTTGATCTGAACGGGAAATATCTCCCTCACCTTTTGGCAGTGGACCCAACACTCCACTGGGCCAACCCTCCGGGTGGGTCGGATGGCCGGGACATGCGGTCGGCATTCAACAGCACGCCCGGTCGCTACACCGGACCGGTGCCGATCGTAACGCACCTCCACGGTGCGGCGGGCGTGGGCGACGAGAGCGACGGTTATGCGGAGGCATGGTATCTGCCGAACGCCGTGAATATCGACCCCAGCTACGCGAAGGTAGGCACGTGGTACGAATACTTCAGGAGCAAGGCCCAACAGAAGTTTGGTCAGCCGTGGACTGAGGGTTCGGCCGTGTTCCAGTACCCCAACGACCACCGGGCCGCGACGCTTTGGTACCACGACCACACGCTAGGGATGACACGGCTCAACGTATACGCTGGCCCTGCCGGCTTCTACCTAGTGCGGGGAGGCCCTGATGACGAGGTCATCGACTCGCGATCGGAAACCAAGGCAATCCTTCCGGGCCCTGCTCCGGCCCTCGGCGACGCGTCGGGCATCTTGTATCATGAAATCCCGATCGTCATTCAGGACCGCTCGTTCAATAATGATGGTTCACTCTTCTATCCCGGCTCGCGCGCGTTCTTCGATCAGGCAACGGCGGAGGCCCCGGGGTACATCCCCGGCACCGACCTATCACCGATCTGGAACCCGGAGTTTTTCGGCAACACGATGGTGGTCAACGGACGGATCTGGCCATTCCTCGCGGTGGACCAGCGGCGCTACAGGTTCCGATTCCTGAACGGCTGCAACTCGCGATTCCTTATCCTGAAGTTCGACAACCCCAAAATTGATGCGTGGCAGGTCGGCAGCGAGGCAGGATTCCTACCGTCGCCGGTCCGGATCAACGACCTGAACGTAGGTGGCCTCGGCGGAGTGCTGGTGATGAGTCCGGCCGAAAGGGCAGACGTGATTGTTGACTTCACCAACATTCCGGCAGGGACCTCGGTCCTCCTGCTCAACTTAGGGCCAGACGAACCGTTCGGAGGTTTCCCCCTGACCAAGTCCGATTCGGCCACGACCGGGCAAGTCATGCAATTCCGGGTGGTAGCTGCGAGCGGCCCGGATCCTAGTACGCCTCCGCAGTTTCTGAAGCTCCCGACGATCACGCCGCTGGCCGGTGGATCGCCGCGGCCATTGGCGCTGATCGAGCGAACTTCGGCTTTCTTCGACGGTCCGCATGAGGCAGAACTGGGCACATTCGACACTTCAAGCGGCAGGGCGACGGAGCTCGAATGGGCCGCCTCCATCACCGAAAATCCTGCCGTGGGCGCAACAGAAGTATGGGAGGTTTTCAACCTGACTGAAGATGCCCACCCGATCCATATTCACGAGATCCATTTCCAGGTTATCGACCGGCAGGCGCTCGGTCTGGACAACCGTCCCACCGGTCACCCCCGACCGCCCGATGTCTGGGAGACCGGTTTCAAGGACACGGTGATCGCCTATCCGGGCGAGGTCACCCGGGTAAGAGGACAGTTCAACATTGATGGCCTTTTCGTGTGGCACTGTCATATCGTCGAGCACGAGGACAATGAAATGATGCGCCCATACGCGATCGGCCCGATTCCGGACCGGCTGCCTCATTAGGGGCGCATATTTACAAAGCAAACCTTGCCCCCTTTTGAATCAACGCTTGCTTCCGGTTTCCGCGTATTGCCTGTGCTCGTCGGCGTAAGCGTAATAATATCGGGGGCCTTGATATCTGACTCGGGTCCCCAGATTCCTAGGTGGTCCGATTTATGATTCCTTGGGTGCGAAAGGAGATTCGCGCCGGGGGATCAGCGGTGAAGCTACGCACAGACTATGCTGCATGCGGGGCTTGGCAGAAGCTTCTCGCCAGACCAGAAACCATCACTTCTATCGGAATGAGGCGGTGGGCCCATGTCGGTCGATCATTGTAACCGCTGGTTTAACATCACCTCCAAGATTTCAAATGCCCTCGTAATCCACCCAACAGAGCCTGCCAGCGGCAACGCGCTCGCCGTCACGTCCTCAAGACGCGATAGATTGCCGGGATGACCAGCACCGTCAGCAAGGTCGAGGACGCAAGGCCGAACAGCAGCGAAATCGCCAGCCCCTGGAAGATCGGATCGGTCAGGATCACCGCCGCGCCGATCATGGCGGCCAGCGCTGTGAGCAGGATCGGCTTGAACCGGATGGCGCCGGCTTTGATCAATACCTCTTGCAAGGGCCTGTCCGGCGCGGCGGCATGGCGGATGAAGTCGACCAACAGGATCGAATTGCGCACGATGATGCCCGCCAGCGCGATAAACCCTATCATCGAGGTGGCCGAGAACGGCGCGCCGAACAGCCAGTGTCCGCCGAGGATGCCGATGAAGGTCAGCGGGATCGGCGTCAGGATCACCAGCGGCACCTTGAACGAACCGAACTGGGCGACGACCAGGATGTAGATGCCGAGCAACGCGACGCCGAATGCCGCGCCCATGTCGCGGAAAGTCACCCAGGTGACTTCCCACTCGCCATCCCACAGCAGCGTCGGCTTGCTTTCGTCCTCCGGCTGGCCATGCAGCGCGATCGAAGGTTTTTGCAGCCCCGTCCAATCCTGCGCGTCGATTGCCTGGCTGACGGCGAGCATTCCGTAAAGCGGCGCCTCGAAGCTGCCGGCAAGTTCGGCCGTCACCATTTCGGCGGCGCGGCCATTGTGGCGGAATACCAGAAAAGAAGCACGTTCCTCGGCGACCCGCACGACATCCCCAAGCTCGACCACGCCGCGGTCGCCGGGGAGCACATTTGCCGGTATGGGCGTGGTCAGGAAACGCTCGTCCAGCGTCCTCTCGCCCTTCGGCCGCTCGATGCGGATTGGTATCGGCTGGCGGCCGCCACCGCGATGCGAATAGCCGACGGTCTCGCCACCGTTGAGGATGGCGATCGTGTCGAACACATCGCTTTCCTCGACGCGGAAGAACTCGGCATCGTCGGTGGAAATCGTGGTGCGCAGCCGGCGTGCCGGCTGTCCGTAGGAATTGTCGACATCGACGATGAACGGAACGGAACGGAACGCCGCTTCGACCTTTGCGGCAACCTTGCGTCGCGTCTCGCCGTCAGGGCCATAGATCTCGGCCAGCAGCGTGGCCATCACAGGCGGCCCTGGAGGCGGCTCGACGACTTTCAGGCTGGTGCCGGCGGGAACAGCGATCGATGCGATGCGCCGGCGAATATCCAGCGCGATATCATGGCTCGAACGGGCGCGTTCCGATTTCGGCGAAAGATTGAGCGCGACATCGCCCTGCTGCGGCTCGCTGCGCAGGAAGGAGTGTCGCACAAGCCCATTGAAGTTGAAGGGCGCCGCGGTTCCGGCATGCGTCTGGGCCGATCGTACCTCTGTCAGTTCGAGAACCTTGCCAGCAACCGCCTGCGCCACCGCGTCGGTCGCTTCGACGGAGGATCCTTCCGGCAGGTCGATGGTCACCGCGAGCTCGGACTTGTTGTCGAAGGGCAGCAGTTTGACCGTGACATCCTTGGTGTAGAACAGGGCCAGCGAGCCAAGCGTGAGCACGCCGATCGCCAGCAGAAATGCCCAGCTCGCCGTCTTTGACGACAGTATGGGCCGGGCGACGGTAGTGTAGACGCGGCCCAGCATGCCGCCGCCGGCCTGGTCCGCATGGGCATGCACCGGCGCCCGTCCGGCGAACTTCAGCATCAGCCACGGCGTCACCATCACCGCAACGAAGAAGGAAAAGATCATCGCCGCCGACGCATTGGCGGGGATCGGGCTCATATAGGGGCCCATCATTCCCGAAACGAACAGCATCGGCAGCAGCGCGGCGACCACGGTCAACGTGGCGACGATCGTCGGGTTGCCGACTTCCGCCACCGCCTCGATCGCCGCTTGCCGTCGATCGCGTCCGTCGCCCATTGCCCAGTGCCGGGAGATGTTCTCGATCACCACGATCGCATCGTCGACGAGGATGCCGATGGAAAAGATCAGCGCGAAGAGCGAGACGCGGTTCAGCGTGTAGCCCATGACGCGGGAAGCAAACAGCGTGAGCAGGATGGTGACGGGAATGACGATGGCCACCACCATGGCCTCGCGCCGGCCAATGGCGATCCAGACCAGCACAATGATCGAGATCGTCGCCAGCCCGAGATGATAGAGAAGCTCGTTGGCCTTCTCGTTCGCCGTCTCGCCGTAGTCACGCGTGACCTCGACCGACAGGTCGGCGGGGATCAGGCTGCCTTTCAGCATCTCGACCCGGTGCAGGATCGCCTCGGCAACCGAGACCGCGTTGGAACCGGCGCGTTTGGCGACGGCGACGGTCACCGACGGCACGCGCGTCACCCCCGTCTCCGACCTTGTAAGCGTCGAGACAAGCACGTCGCTGGTATCGGTCGCGAAGGCGACGTCGGCCACATCGCGGACATAGACGGGGCGGTTGTCGCGCGAGGTAAGCAGCAGATTGCCGATCTGGTCCGGCGAGCCCAATGTCTCGCCCGCCACGATGTCGATCTGCTCGCCCGTGTTGCGCACGCGTCCCGCCGGAAAGGCCTTGTTCGCGCCGGAAACCTTTGCCGCAAGCTGCTGCAGCGTCACGCCGTGGAGAGCAAGCTTTTCCGGGTTCGGCGCGACGCGGATGATCTCTGCGGTGTCGCCGACCAGATAGGTCAGCCCGACATTGTCGATCTTGGCGATCTCCGTGCGCAGCTCGCGCGCGATACGGGTCAGGTCGTTTGCCGTCAGGCGCCCGGCTGCCTCCGGTTTTGGCGACAGCGTCAGCGTGACGATCGCGACATCGTCGATGCCGCGCCCGACGATGAGCGGCTCGGGCACGCCGACGGGAATGCGGTCCATATTGGCGCGGACCTTGTCGTGGACGCGCAGCACCGCGGCGTCCGACGACGTGCCAACGATGAACCGCGCGGTGACCATCACCTGGTCGTCGCGGCTTTGCGAATAGACGTGCTCGACGCCGTCAATGCCCTTGACGATCGTCTCCAGCGGCTCGGTGACCAGCTTCACGGCATCCTCGGCCTTCAGGCCATCGGCCCGGACGAAGATGTCGACCATCGGTACCGAGATCTGCGGCTCTTCCTCGCGCGGCAGCGTGAGCAGAGCCACCAGCCCGAAGGCGAAAGCGGCAACCAGAAACAGCGGCGTGAGCGGCGAGGCGATGAACGCCCGGGTCAGTCCGCCCGCAATACCAAAGGTAGCAGGACCTTTCATGGGGTAACCACGACATCGCCGGGCGCAAGACCGGTCATGATCTCGACATAGTCGCCGTCGGCGCCCGCCATCCGTTCGCCAGTGACCACTGCCCGCTCGGTCTCCGTGCCGGCGCCAGCGACGCGCACGAAATCGATCCCCGAACGGGTCTCGACCGCCCCTGCAGGCACCAGCAGTGCCGAGCGTTCACCCACCGGCAATTGGACCAGCACCCGGGCGTCGATGAAATCGGTATCGAGATTGTCGACCTCGACGTCGGCGATGACGCGGCCATTGTCGATCTGCGGATAGATCTTGGCGAGGCGGCCGGCAGACTCCTTGCCGCCGGCATTAATGCGGATGGCGGCGCCCTGCTTCAGTGTCGCCGCATACCGCTCCGGAACGGCCAGCCGCAGGAACACGCCGCCACCGCCGATGGTCGCCACCACCTCGCCGGCCATGATCACGGCGCCGCGCGTGACCGGCACGCTCAGCACGCGTCCGTCGCCGGGCGCGAAAACATCTCCTTCGGCTCCCTGCTGCACGATCACCGAGCGCTGCGCCTCGGTCGCGGCAAGCTGGTTGCGCGCGACATCGACTTCGGTCCTGAGCTGATCGACCCGCTGCACGGTCACGACTCCCCTACCCACCAGCGTCTGGCCGCGGGCGAGTTCGGACTGCGCCGTTGCCAGCTGCGCCTGCAGGGCGCGAAGCTGGGCGTCCAGCGCGGCGACCTGAAAGGCGATCTTGTCGTCCTGTACGGTCGCGATCTTCTGGCCCGCCTTGACCAGATCCCCTTCGGTGACGGCCAGATCGACGATAAGGCCGCCGATCCGCGCACGCGCCGGGATGGTGTTGCGGGCCTCGACCCGGCCATAGACCGCCTTCCATTCGGTCACCGTCGTCGGTGTGAGCGTGAGCGTGCCGGCCAAGGCCGGTGAGCACGCCAGCAGCGCGCCGAGGAAAAGGAACTTGCGCATTCTGCTGCCCCTAGAATGCGCATCCCGGCTTGATGCCGAGCTTGCGGAAGATCATTGCCGCCGGGCAGAAGCCGGTGAATGCCGACTGCAGCATGTTGAGTCCGACGAAGACCGTCAGCCAGACAAACAGCGGCGAAACCCAGACGGTGAGCGCGACGGACAGCAGCACCATGAAGCCTGCGAACGCAAGAACGGAACGGTCAAGTGACATTGTCATCTCCATTTGTATATGATAATATCTAAATATATGAATACTATTGTTGACCCGCAAGAGGCAGTCTCGATTTCGTCGTCCGCGGCTGCAGGCCGATCAAGGCCCGCCCCCCGCTGTCTGGAAAAGGCCGGCTGCCCCTGCCGGGCCTCGATCACACGTCGGGCGCCCTCGCCTCGATCTTGATTTCCTTGAGCTTGTCGATGCCGAGCACCTGTAGCGCCAGACGCTCATAGAAGGGCTCGGACTTCCCGGTTCTTATCTTGTGGAGGAAATACTTCTCGAAACCGACCTTGGCGGTGTGCACCCATTTGCCGGAGGACGACCAGTTGACGTTACGCGGTGGAATTTGCGGCTGCGCCACGAAAGCGACGCCGGAATCGCCGAAATCGGCGAGGCAGACCGCGTTCCATGTTCCCTGTGCGTCGGGTTCCATCCCCTTCACCAGCCGGCCAATGTTGCGGACCGTCGCCGTGACCATGGATTCGATCATGAAGCCGGTTTTCGGGACGCCCACCGGAACCGGCGTCTTGCCGACCGGCGGGATGGCGACGCAGACGCCAACCGCGAATATCTCGGGGAAGGCAGGGTTGCGCTGGTGCTTGTCGACGAGGATGAAGCCGCGCGGGTTGGTGAGGCCTTCGATGCCGCGCACCGCCTCTACGCCCCGGAATGCCGGCAGCATCATCGCATAGACATGCGGCAGTTCGTGCGCCTGCTTGACCGAACCGTCTTCGGCGATCTCCGACACGAACATCTTGCCCGGCTCGACCTTGTCGACCTTTGCGTTGCATATCCACTTGATGTGGTGCTGGCGCATCTCGCTCTCGAGCAGGCCCTTGGTGTCGCCGACACCGTCGAGGCCGAGATGGCCGATATAGGGTTCCGAGGTGACGAAGGTCATGGGAACGCGATCGCGCACTTTGGCGTCACGCAGCGCCTTGTCGAGGATGAAGGTGAATTCGTAAGCCGGCCCGAAGCATGAAGCGCCCTGGACCGCACCGATGACGACCGGGCCTGGCTTGGCAACGAGCGCGTCGAAGGTCGCCCTGGCCTTGAGGGCGTGATCGATATTGCAGACCGATTGCGTGTTGTGCTCCGGGCCGAGGCCATCGATCTCGTCGAAAGCGAGTTCGGGGCCTGTCGCGATCACCAGATAGTCGTATGATACCCTGCCCCCGTCATTGAGTTCGATGGCGCGCTCGCCCGGGTGAATGCGCCTGGCTCCTTGCGGATGAAACGCAATGCCGCGGCGCGCCAAGACGGGAGCGAGGTCGACTTCGACCGCCTCCTTCTCGCGCCAGCCGACGGCAACCCAGGGATTGGATGGCACGAACGAGTAGTGGCTGCCGTTGTTGATGACCGAAACCTTATGTTCCTTCGCCAGTTCGTCGCGAAGCTCATAGGCCATGATGGTGCCTCCCAGTCCGGCACCCAAGACGACTACTTGCGCCATGCTCTTTTCCTCCTTGTGCGCTTGTGCGGCGTCGCTCGCAGAGCCACGCCCCCGACGGCAGCGGTCCGAAGTTGTTTAATTCTTCGTCGTCGTTGCTGGCCGCGCCTTGATGCGGATCAATCGACCCGCCGGTATACGGCCCCGATTTGCAGCGGTTTCGATGCGTCGGCTTGACAGCCGCCAGTGCCGGACTAATATTATTTGAAACTATTAATATGATAATGTGTTCATATGCGCAATAAGAAAATCGTTGAACTGGACAAGATGGCGCGCGAGGCGTCCGAACTGCTTGCGGCGATGGCCAACGAGAAGCGCCTGATGATCCTGTGCCATCTGCTGGAAGGCGAGACGAGCGTCAACGAACTGGCGGAACTGGTCGCGATGAACCAGTCGGCGCTCTCGCAGCAATTGGCGAAGCTGCGGGCGCTGAAGCTGGTCGATACCCGTCGCGACGCCCAGCAGGTTTACTATCGGCTGGCTTCGGTCGAGGTCGAGCGCATCCTGCAAACGCTCTACGGCATCTATTGCGATCCGCAGACGAGGACGGCGAGGATCAGGTCACTGTAGCTTCGCGCTTTCGCCGATGATCTCGGTGGGGTCGATGCCGAAGGCATGACCAGATTTCGGAGAGTGCGGACCGCCCAGCTTTTTCCTCTTGGGTGACATGCATTAGATGCCCGATGACGGGACCAGGACCGCGGCGCCTTGGAGTCTGCCGGCGCGCAGATCATCCAACGCCTGATTGGCCTGTTCCAGCGGATAGGCCTTTGTGTGCGTGCGAACCTGCGCACGCTTGGCAATGGGAAAGAATTCTTCCGCGTCGCGGCGTGTAAGGTTTGCAACCGACACCAAGTCCCGTTCCCCCCAAAGCAATTCATAGGGCATCGCCGGAATGTCGCTCATGTGAATGCCACCGCACACCACCCGGCCGCCTTTGCGCACGGCACGCAGCGCAGTCGGCACCAGATCGCCGACAGGAGCGAAGATGATCGCAACGTCGAGCAGCTCGGCTGGACGTTCGTCCGAGCCGCCGGCCCACTTCGCGCCGAGCGATCGTGCAAATTCCTGAGCTTCTCTATCGCCTGGACGCGTGAACGCGAAAATCTCACGACCTTGCCAGATCGCGACCTGGGCGACGATATGCGCGGCAGCGCCGAAGCCATAGATTCCGAGCAGCTTGCCGTTGCCGGCTGTTTTCAGGCACCGCCAGCCGATGAGGCCGGCGCAAAGCAGCGGTGCCAGCGATATGGGATCGGCGTCTGCATCCAGATCGAAGGCGAAATGTTGATCGGCCACAACATGGCTGGCGAAGCCGCCATCGCGTGTATAGCCGGTGAACAGCGGCTGATCGCAGAGGTTTTCACTGCCTGCGGCGCAATAGTGACAGCAGCCGCAAGTGTGCCCAAGCCAGGGCACCCCTACTCTCCGACCGAGCCGGGACCGCGCGACGCCTTCACCAACCAAATCGATGATGCCGACGATTTCATGACCTGGGATGAGCGGCAGTTTTGGGTGAAGCAGATCACCGTCGACGACATGCAGATCGGTCCGACAGACCGCGCATGCCTCGACCTTCAGCCTGATCTCACCAGCCCCGGGTACGGGATCAGGCCTGTCGACCGGCTTCAAAGGGGTACCGACGCTTTCGAGCACCATCGCTTTCATGACGCTTCCCACCACTGCAAACGGAAGCGGATCACGATCCTCCTCCCTTTGACGTCCGACACGTTACCAGGCAATCGTCATGCGGTCTTTGACGATGCGCCTGGCATGCGAGCCAATCGCCAAACGCTTCTTGCGAAGGCGACGTCTCGCCCGAAATTCGATTGCCTTCCTTGTCTTGAGTCAAAACCCCATTTCGCATGATCCTGAACCGCTGGGCCTACCGCGCATCTATTTGCCGAAGGCGACAGATATCACCCTGCCGATGTCAGCGGCCGCGGGGCCGCCCGGCCGACGTCTAGGTAGTTTCCCGTAGGGACATAACCGAATTTCGCGAGCCGC
>NZ_SUHQ01000047.1 GCF_004962245.1 Mesorhizobium sp.
GTCCGGCAGGACAGAGGGGGGTGGGCGGGAACGCGGCGCTCGTTACTGAAACGGACCATCCCCATGAACTGGGATGACGTCCGCATCTTTCTGGCGGTGGCGCGTGCCGGTCAGATCCTCGGCGCGGCCAAGCGGCTGGAGCTTAACCACGCCACCGTCTCGCGCCGCGTCGCCGCGCTCGAGGATGCGCTGCGCACGAAACTCTTTCGCCGGCTGACCACCGGCAGCGAGCTGACGCCTGCCGGCGAGCGCTTCCTTGACATCGCCGAGCGCATGGAAGGCGACATGATCGCCGCGCGCTCGACCGTGGCGGGTGAGGGTGACGATGTCTCCGGCACCGTGCGCATCGGCGCGCCCGATGGTTTCGGCGTCGCCTTCCTGGCCAAGCGCCTCGGCGCGCTGACGGCGCTTCACCGCGAACTCACCATCCAGTTGGTGCCGGTGCCGCGTTCCTTCTCGCTGTCCAGGCGCGAGGCCGACATCGCCATCACCGTCGAGCGGCCGACGGAAGGCAGGCTGGTGGCGGGAAAGCTGGTCGACTACACGCTCGGCCTTTTCGCCTCCCGTGCCTATGCCGAGGCGCACGGCCTGCCTGAGACGGCCGCCGAGCTTGGCCGGCACACGCTCATCGGCTACGTGCCGGACCTGATCGTCAGCCCCTCGCTCGACTATGCGGCCGAATTCAGCGCCGACTGGCGCACCGCCTTTGCCATCTCCTCGGCACTCGGCCAGGCCGAAGCGGTGCGCTCCGGCGCCGGCATCGGCATCCTGCACACCTTCGTCGCCCGTTCGATGCCGGAACTGGTGGCTGTCGACATCGTGGCGCCCATCCGCCGCGCCTACTGGCTGGTCTATCACGAATCGGTCAGGCCGCTGCGCCGTGTCCAGATCGTCGCGAGCTTCATCACCAAGGCGGTGGAACGGGAACGGGGATTGTTCACGTGACGGTATTCATCCGACGCGCTTGAATCTCAAAACCACTGCGCAGTTTCCGAGAAGTGTGTTGGAGCTTGATCCCAAGTCGCGCGGCAAGTTCCTCACCGCGCCCAAACGCAGGGCCTGGGTAAAGGAAGCCTCTGATCCTACCTGACATATCGCTCCGGCCCGAGGTCGCGGACATTGATGTCCGGGACCCGGCTGGAGATGATGTCGGCCAGGACCTTGGCCGAGCCGCAGGCCATGGTCCAGCCAAGCGTGCCATGGCCGGTGTTGAGATAGAGGTTGGAGTACTCGGTGCGGCCGATCAATGGCGGCCCGTCCGGTGTCATCGGCCGCAGCCCGCACCAGAACGTCGCCGACCGCATGTCGCCGCTGCCTGGAAAAAGGTCGTCGACCGAATGTTCGAGCGTGCGGCGTCGCGATTCATGCAGCCTCAGGTCGAAGCCGGAAATCTCCGCCGTGCCACCGACCCGGATGCGGTTGCCGAGCCTGGTGATCGCCACCTTGTAGGTCTCGTCCATCACCGTCGACACCGGTGCTGCGGCAGCATCCTTGATCGGCACGGTGATCGAATAGCCCTTGACCGGGTAGACCGGGATGGACCGTTTCAGCATGCGCATGAACTTGGCCGAATAGCTGCCCAACGCCATCACATAGGCGTCGGCAGCCTTCCAACCCTTGTTCGTATTGATGTAGGCGATACGATTGCGCTTACGGATGATGCGCCTGATCGACATATCGTATTCGAAGGTGACGCCGCGCGCCACGCAGAGTTCGGCCAGACGGTCGGTGAACATCTTGCAGTCGCCGGTTTCGTCGCCCGGCAGCCGCAGGCCGCCGACGAATTTCTCGCGTACCCCCGCCAGCCCCGGCTCGGCCGCGATGCAGCCGTCGGGATCGAGGATCTCGTAAGGAACGCCATATGTCTTCAGCACCTCGACATCGCCGGCTGTGCCGTCGAGCTGCTGTTGCGTGCGAAACAGCTGCAGCGTCCCCTTGGTACGCTCGTCATAGGCAATGTCGGTCGCCTCGCGCAGCGCCTTCAGCATCTCGCGGCTGTATTCGGCCAAAGGCACCATGCGCGCCTTGTTCACCGCATAGCGCTCAGCCGTGCAGTTGCGCAGCATCTTGACCAGCCATATCCACATATGCGGATCGAGAGTCGGCCGCACCGCCAGCGGACCATGCTTCATCAACAGCCATTTGATCGCCTTCAGCGGAACGCCGGGACCGGCCCAGGGCGAGGCGTAACCGGGCGAGATCTCGCCGGCATTGGCAAAGCTGGTTTCCAGCGCCGGGCCCTTCTGGCGGTCGATCACCGTCACTTCATGGCCGGCCTCGGCAAGATAATAAGCGGTGGTGACCCCAATGACGCCGCTGCCCAGCACGAAGATCTTCATCACCCGCTCCTTAAAGGTCGATCACGCAGCCGAGGGACTTGGATCGTCATCTTCTGTCTGCCGGATTTTACCCATTTCGCCAAGAGGCGTGCCGTCGGCTACGGCACTGTAGACAAGGGTAAGCTTATGCGGCCGCTGCGCGGCCATCAGATGCTTTTCCACTGCCGCTCGCCGCGCAGCCTCGGGCTGGTAAAGCACGCTGCCGATCAGGATCAATTCCCGTCTGCCGTCCGACTGCTCGACCAGCGCAGTCTGCCCCTCCGCCATGCCAAGCATGCAAAGTCCGCGTCTGGTGGTGAGTGGCAAGCTGGAGCCGACCGGCCCACGTATCTCGCTCTCCACCAGGGTTCGCGTCTCCGCTGGCCCGGCATCAACATGGAAGACCACCCTGCTGTTCAGCGTTACGACATCGGGACCAACCGAACCGATCGGAATAATGTCGGCTTGCGAAAGCTTGCGTTCAAGCATCGGCACGATCGGGTCGGCGAATGCCCGCCGACGTGCCAGCATCAGTTCGAGCACCGAGAAATCCTTGGTTGTCAGGCGACAGTTCATGCTTGTCATCACCGCCTCCGCGATCAAGGCCGTTGGCCGGATGGCGACGCTTCGACAGCGTCGATGGTCACCGACAATTCCCTACCGTCGCGGCTCTTCCAGCTTATCGCCTGGCCGACGGCCGCGCCGATGAGCGCCGTTCCCAGCGGCGTCAGCACCGATATCTTGTTTTCAGCAATGTCGGCATCGCCGGGATAGACCAACGTGATGTGCTGCATGCTCCCGCCATCGCTGCGGATGGTCACCGCCGAGCCCATCCGCACCACGTCGGCCGGCATTGCCGCAGCCGCTGTAATTGTGGCCCGATCCATTTCCATGAGCAGCTCTTCGGCCGTGACCGGCGCGCGGTCGATAAAAGCTCTCGCCAGACCGGTCAGCCTGTCATGATCCGCGTCACTGACCAGAAGCAGGCCTTGCGGACGCAGCTTTGTTTCATGTTGCATGGCAAACCTCATGAAATTGGCGCATCGAACGAATGCACGCTGCCACCGCGTCAACGGCAGCTTGATGAGAAGCCGACAGATGCGAGGACCTGCCCGGCTCGATGATGATGTCAGATGTGTAGATGCCCCGGTTCAGACGGTCGCCAAAGGCGGCCGCGCCGGGGCTACGCTCCCGCGATCGGGCAGACCCTGAAACAGGTTCTGATATGGGCGAGGTTGCTCATGCACGAAGCGTTGCCGAGAAGCCCTCGCTTGTCAAGCGCGGCGAAACGGCTCAACCGCCGACATAGCGCCGGTGAAAGCGGTGTCCGAGGCTGGTCAGGATTTCGTAGCCGATGGTGCCGGCATGGCCCGCCGCCTGGTCCACCGTCTGCGACGGCCCGATCAGTTCGACGAGATCGCCTGCCTTCAGCCTGTCTGGCGGCAGCGCCGAAATGTCGAGAACGATCGAGTCCATCGACACGCGGCCGAGGAAGGGCAGTCGCACGTTTTCGAACCAGGCGGCCGAGGCAGCGCGTCGATGCCAGCCATCGGCATAGCCAAGCGAGATCGTTGCGGCGACCAGCGGGTCGGTCACCTGAAAAACATGGCCATAGCCGACACCGGCTCCCTCATCGAGGCTGCGCGTCTGGATGACCTTTGCTCGCAGCCGTACCACCGGCAGCATCGGGTTCGGTTCGGCCGGCGTCGGATTGATGCCGTAGAGCGCCGCACCGGGACGGGCGAGATCGTAATGAAAGGGCTGCCCAAGAAAGATGCCGGAGGAATTGGCAAGCGAGGCCGGCGCCTTCGGCAGCATCTCACGCAGCCGCTCGAATTCCAGCCGCTGCTGCTCGTTGGCCGGATGCTCGGGCTCGTCGGCGCGAGCCAGATGGCTCATCACGAAGGTGACGTCGATACCGTCGAAAGCCTGCGGATCGGCGGTGACGGCTCCCACTTCCGCCGCCGCCATGCCGAGCCGCGACATGCCGCTGTCGACCTGGATTGCAGCCTTGAGCTTGCGGCCGGCCCGCAACGCCGCCGCGCGCCAGGCGGCGAGTTGGCCGGCGCTGTTTATGACCGCGCCCAGTTCCGCTTCGACGGCTTCGTCTTCCGCGCCCGGGTGAAGGCCGTTCAGCACATAGATCGCCGGCCGTGAGCCGAGCGCCTGGCGCAGCAAGACACCCTCGGCCAGATGCGCGACGAAAAAAATGGCGCAGCCTTCGGCGGCCAGCGCCGCCGCCACCTGGGCCCCGCCGAGCCCGTAGCCATCGGCCTTGACGACACCCGCGCAGTTGACGCCGCCCAGTCGCGCCTTGAGCCGCCGGTAATTTTCACGGACGGCGCCGAGATCGACGGTCAATATGGCGCCGGCCGCCGCTTCGCTGATCAGCGCGCCCCTGGCGGCGACCCTTTCAGAAAGAGATTTTTTGGAGGCGTCGTTCATACCGACCCCCTTCTTCAGTGATTGGCCATCAATAGGGCCACGGCGCTGGCGCGGCAACCGTGATCGGTGCGACCGCTGCTTGCACCAGGCTACGCAACCAGATGCCGGAACGCCGCAACCACGTCCTCGTAGACCTGACGTTTGAACGGCACGATCAGATCGGGCAATTCCTGCATCGGTCGCCAGGCCCATTTGTCGAACTCGGCGGTATGGCCGCCCGGCGGCGGATTGATCTCGATCTCGCTCGTGTCGCCGTGAAAGCGGAAGGCAAACCATTTTTGCGTCTGGCCGCGGTACCTGCCCTTGAAGGCGACGCCGACCAGGTCGGCCGGCAGGTCGTAATTGATCCAGTACGGCGCTTCGGCCAGAAGCGAGACCGAGCGCATGCCGGTCTCTTCATACAGCTCCCGCTCCGCCGCCTGCAGCGGCTCTTCGCCCTTGTCGATACCGCCCTGCGGCATCTGCCAGAGCTGGGTCGCGCCGGCGAATTCGCTGTCCGGCTCGGCAATGCGATGCCCGACCCAGACCAACCCGTCTGCGTTGAGGATCATCAGCCCGACGCAGGGGCGGTAAGGCAGCGTTTCGGGATCGACCGGTTTTTTCTTCGCCATGCTCAACCTTTTTCCGGATCCGTCGCCACCGCCGAGATCGGCACGATCTCGACACCGCGCTTCTTGGCCTCGATCACCCAGGACGACACGGTGTCGACCGTCAGGTCGAAGGCCGAGCCGATGCCGACGGCAAAGCCCTTCGCCCGCGCGGTGGCCTCCAGCTCGTCCAGCTTCTTCAATATGGCGCCGCGGTCCTGTACGGCGTCGATCGACGTGTCGCCGGCAACGAAGGGCACGCCGTCCTTGAGCGCCAGGTCGGACGCGAGGCTGCGCGCCGACGAACCGTCGTCGACATAGGCCAGGCCGCGCCTCCCGAGCTCGCCCATCAGCGGCCCCATCGCTGCCGCATCTGCCGAAAAACGCGCGCCCATATAGTTCATGATGCCGGTGTAGTTGGTCGTCCGCGATAGCGCCCAGCGTAAGTTCTTCAAATTCTCGTCCGGCGTCGCCGCGACCGTCAATGTGTTGCGGCCGGGGTTGACGTTCGGATAGTCGAACGGTTCGAGCGGCACCTGCATGACGATCTCATGGCCTCTCTGCCGCGCCGCCTGCATCCAGCGGCCAATGCTGTTGCCCTGCGGCGCGAAGCCCAGCGTCACTTCGGCCGGCAGCTTGGCGATGGCCGCCTGTGTGCCGGTCTGCGACACGGCAAGCCCGCCGATGACGATCGCCACGCGCGCGCCGCGCGCGCCGGACCACGGCCGCGCATAGACATCGAACGGCCGTCGGCCGTCGGCGGCGCGAACCGGCAACGGGCCGGTCTCGCTGGTCTCGACCAGCGCCCTGTCGGGAATGTGTGCGATCCTCAGGTTCTGGCCGATCGTCGAAGGGTCGTGGATGACGATGGCCGCCCTGGGCGGACCACCGCCCTCTTCGGTTGGCATATGGATGATCTGCGGCCCACTTGCCTTGGACTCGCTTGTGTTGGACTCGCCCGTCTTGGACTCGCTTGTGTTGGGCGCGGCTTCCGCCTTCGGTGCCGGCTCAGTGGCCGGCGCTGCGGGTTCGACCACCGCCGTCACCTTCGGCGTCGAAACGGCGACTTCTTCCGGCTTTCGAAACGGCTTTTCGCGCAACGCGATCGCGCCGGAGACACCGATCACGGCCAGCACCAGGAGAGTGGCCGCTACCGCACCGGCGCTGATCCTGCGGGCCGCGCGCGGCGGCCGGACGGCCTGTCCGAGCGGGCGTTCGATGTCCTTGCCGATATCAGCCAAGCCGCATCCCCGGGCGCATCACGGCTGAAAAGTGCGACCACTTTTCGCAAAGATTCATGCGCAATCCAAAACTGTTGGCACGTCCCTGGGGACGCACGGCACCCCAGCCGCGGCTCCCCCGAATCAAACTGCCGGAACCTCGCGGCCCCGGCAGCATCGCATCGCTTTGATCAGGCGGCCAGACCTGTTTGCCCGGCCGATCGGCTTACTGGTTCAAGACCGCTTTGTCCGGATTCGGCGGGAACGCCGGATCGGTCTTCTCGCCGCGCAACAGCTGCTCGGCAAAGATGAGCTGCAGGTCGTCCTTCGGCTCCGGCGGCACATAGGCTGCCGAGCCCGAACCGGTGTCCCCCTCGTCGGTGCCCTTGATGTGGCCCTTGAGGTCCGACTCACCGCGCGTCAGGTCCCTGCCCTGCAGTTCCGGCGGCAACGGCTGGTCGACCTTGATGTCGGGCGTGATGCCCTTGCCCTGGATCGACTTGCCGGACGGCGTGTAATAGAGCGCCGTCGTCAGGCGCAGCGCACCGTTCTCGCCGAGCGGGACGATGGTCTGCACCGACCCCTTGCCGAAGGACTGCGTACCGACCACCGTGGCGCGACGCAGATCCTGCAGCGCGCCGGCGACGATTTCGGACGCACTGGCCGAACCGCCATTGACGAGCACGACCAGCGGCTTGCCGTCGATGTCGTCGCCGGGCCGTGCGTCGAAGCGGGTGACATCCTTCGGATCGCGGCCGCGCGTCGAGACGATCTCGCCGCGGTTGAGGAAGGCGTCGGAGACGCTCACCGCCTGGTCGAGCAACCCGCCCGGATTGAGGCGCAGATCGAGCACATAGCCCTTGAGCTTGTCGTTCGGCACCTGCTTCTTGATGGTGTCGATGGCGCTCTCGAGGTCGTCAAGGGTCTTTTCGGTGAAGGAGGTGATCTTCATGTAGCCGATGTCGTCATCGACCCGGATCTTGACCGCCTTGACCTTGATGATGGCGCGCACCACCGTCAGCTCGATTGGCTTGTCGGCGCCTTCGCGCAGGATAGTGAGCTTGATCGGCGTGTTCACCAGCCCGCGCATCTTCTCGACCGCGTCGTTGAGACTCAGGCCGCGGACCTCCTCGCCGTCGATCTTGGCAATATAGTCGCCGGCAAGCACACCCGCCTTGGCGGCCGGCGTATCGTCGATTGGCGTGATCACCTTGACCAGGTCGTTCTCCATGGTGACCTCGATGCCGAGGCCGCCGAACTCGCCCTTGGTCTGCACGCGCATGTCCTGCGCCTCTTCGGCGTTCATGTACGAGGAGTGCGGGTCGAGCGAGGTAAGCATGCCGTTGATGGCGTTTTCGACCAGCGACTTGTCGTCGGGCGGCGTCACATATTGCGCCCGCACCCGCTCGAAGATATCACCGAAGATCGCCAGCTGCTTGTAGGTCTCGGAGCCCGCAGCGTTCGCCGTCGAGCCGGGCGCACCATAGACCAGGCTCATCGCGGATGCGCCCATCAGCGCACCGGCAAACAGAAGCGACAATTTCCGCATCATCTCACGTCCTTCCAGAAAAACGGTCCGCCCACCATGGGGCCGGATCGACGGGTTTTCCATCCTTGCGGAACTCAACATAGAGTTCCGGCGTGGCATTTCCATTCTTCGATGCCGAGGTGCTAGCCACCCGGGCCTCTCCCATCGCGCCGATCGGCTCTCCTGCGAGCACCGACTGACCAGACGCGACGCTGATTCTGCTCATCCCCGCCAGAACGACATGATAGCCGTCACCCGCGTTCAGGATCAAGAGTTGACCATAGGAGCGAAAAGGTCCCGCATAAAGCACATTTCCGTCCGCCGGCGCGGTGACGATGGCTCCCGATTGTGTCGCAACCATGTCGCCGAGCATCACTGCGCCGTTACCGTTGTTGGCCCCGAACCGCCGCTTGATCTTGCCGATGACCGGCAGCGCGATCTGCCCCTGAAGTGCCGAAAACGGCGCGGCGGCGGTGAGCCGGTTGGCTTCCGGCACCGGCAGGGCCGCCAGTTCCGTCTGTGCCGAGGCCTTGTCCTGTGCCGGGGCCCCGTCCTGTGCCGGTACCTTGTCGGCGTCCGCGGTCTTCTGCTCGGCTGCCTTCGCCGCGTCCGCTGCCTTGCGGACCTTGTCGGCCTCGAGCGAGGCGATCAATTCCTTCAGGCTGCCGGCCTTGGCAGCAAGTGCTGCGGATCGCTGCTTTTCCGCGGCCAGCGCCGCTTCCGTCTCGGCCTCGAGCTTCTGCTTGGCTTCGAGCAGCATGCTGAGCCGCTTCTTTTCCGCCGTCTGCTCACTGACCGCCGCCGTCAGCCGCGCCCGCTCCGCCTCGATCGAGGCCGTCACCCGCGACTGCTCCTTGAGATCCGCCAGCAATATGGCGGTCTGCTGACGCAGTTCCGGCACCACCGCGCCGAGCAGGATGGCGCTGCGCACCGACGACAGCGCGTCCTCCGGCTTGACCAGGATGGCCGGCGGCGGATTGAGCCCCATGCGCTGCAGCGCAGCCAGCACCTCCGCCAGAACGTCGCGTCTGGCGGCAAGCGAAGCGCGGATTTTCTGCTCCTCGCCCTTCAGCCCTTCCAGCCTGGCGCCAATATCCTCGATGTCCTGGCCGAGCTTCTGCTCGGTCATCGCCGACTGGATCAGCGCCGCGGTGATCGAGGCATGGTCCTTTTTGACCGTCGCCATATCGGCGGCGAGCTTGGCCAGCCGCTCCGACGACAGCGTGATCTCCTTCGATACCCGTTCGTATTCGGCACGGCTCTGGTCCGGGTCAGGCGCCATGTCGAGCCTGTCCTGCCCCCGCGCGACACCGAGCGACAGCACGAGCGCCGCCGCTGCCAAGCCGCAGCGTGCGCGCCAAAAGCCCGTTCGCGATTTCCAACCTTCAGACATTGAAGCCGACTCTATGCGTGGCTTCGTTAACGAACAATCAACCATGTTCGAGAGCCCGCCGACCGCAAGCAATCTCGTAACGCATTGAGGCGAAAATCCGGGCGGTTCGCGCCAATCCACCGGTTTCGGTTGGAACCTGCAAGGACTCACGAGCGATGATAGGGATGGCCGGACAGTATCGTGGCCGCCCGGTATAGCTGCTCGCCCAACATGACACGGACCAACTGGTGCGGCCATGTCAGCGCGCCGAACGACACCATCAGATCGGCCTGATCGCGCAGCGGCTGGTCGTGGCCGTCAGCGCCACCGATGGCGATAACCAGCGCCTTGCGCCCGCCGTCGCGCCAAAGACCGATACGGCCTGCGAATTCCTCGGAGGAGAGGTTCTTGCCGCGCTCGTCGAGCAGCATCAGCGCGGTGCCCGGCTGCAAATGCGTCTGCAGTTTCTGGCCTTCCTCGCGCCGGCGCTCGCTGGCGCTCTGGGCGCGACCCTCTGCAGTCTCGGCAATGCCGGCGAATTCGAGCCCGATTGCCGGGCCGCTCTTGGCGAAGCGCTCGAAATAGCGGTCCGCGAGCTGCTTCTCGGGGCCGGTTTTCATTCGGCCCACGGCATGAACGGTAATCTTCATCCCTACCTCAAAGAGCCGCTAATGCATGTCGCCAAAGAAACCTGCCCTCGAACCTGACCCGGAGTGGTCACGGTTTTGAGACTACGACATGCATCAAAACAATTCGGCTCAGTGCAGGGTCTCTTCCTCGAGGTCCGGCGCTTGCCACATCTTTTCGAGATTGTAGAAGTCGCGGACTTCGGGACGGAAGACATGGACGATAACGTCGCCTGAATCGATCAGGACCCAGTCGGCGCCAGCCAGCCCCTCGACGCGCGCCGTGCCGAGGCCGGCATCCTTGAGCGCCTTGAGGAGATGATCGGCAACAGCCGAGACATGACGGTGCGATCGGCCGGACGCGATGACCATATAGTCACCGAGGCTCGATTTTCCCTGAATGTCGATTGAGACGATGTTTTCCGCCTTGGAGTCTTCCAGACTGGCAAGGACTGTCTTGATGGCGCGGGACACGGCGTCATTTACGCTGATCCCGGCCGGCGAAGGCACGATATCGGCCTTCTTCCGTAGTGCTGTTCTCAGTGTATTTCCTTTCGCAGCAAGAACAACCAAATCACCCTTTAAAGCAGGTGACACCCTTAGATAGGCAGAGTTGCGTTGCAGTTTCAAGACGGCAGCCCTTGCTATCGCCGAATGACCGGCCCCGTCGCCCGGTTCCGCCGCCGGAGAAAAATCGGAACTCTTCGCACTTCGCATGGTTATCAGCTCAGCGACCCCATTGGATCTCCCTCATGCCTAGCGACCCTCAGAACGCTCTTCTCACCGTGCAGTCCGGCCTTGCGCAGCTCAGTACCCTGATCGTCTCCTACTCGTTCTCGGCCGTCGGTGCCGTCATCCTGCTGGTCGTCGGCTATATCGTCGCCGGCCTCGCCCAGCGCTCGATCTATGCCGGCCTCGGCCATATCCATGGCTTCGACGTGACGCTGCGCCACTTCTTCTCGAGGATCGCCCGCTACGCCATCCTGATCCTCGTCGTCATCATGGTGCTCGGCCAGTTCGGCGTGCAGACGGCCTCGATCATTGCCGCCATCGGCGCCATCGGCCTGGCCATCGGCCTCGCACTGCAGGGTACGCTGCAGAACATCGCCGCCGGTATCATGCTGCTGGCGCTGCGGCCATTCCGCATCGGCGAACATGTCGAGGTCGGCGCCATCGCCGGGACCATCGAGGAAATCGGGCTGTTCGCCACCACGCTGAGAACGGTTGACGGCGTCTACATCCTCGCCCCCAATTCGACGCTGTGGAACCAACCTGTCCGCAACTTTACGCGTAACGGTGCCCGCCGCGGCGACATCACGCTGACCATCGGCTCGTGGAATGATATCGATCTCGCGCAAAAGACCATGCTTGGCGTCGCCGCCACCGAGCGACGCATCAGGCGGGAGCCGGCGCCGATTGCATTTGTGGCGACCGTCGGCGACAGCAACGTCGCCATCACATTGCGCTACTGGACCTCGGCTGCGGATTTCTTCGCCACCCAGATCGATCTCACCAAACGCGCCAAGCAGGCGTTCGACAGCGAAGGCATTTCGATTCCCGCGCCGCCGCCGGAAACGTCACGGCCGGAACCGTCCGACACAAGGCAATAGCAAAAGGAGATGTCGTCCAATTGGATGGGCGGCGCTCTAATCGTCGGTGCGCCCGCGCTGCTCTTCCGACGGAAAGGCAAGATCGACCGGCAGCGGCGCCTGCGCCGTCATCGGCGCGAAATTGCCGGTCTCGGCGGCGGGAACGGGCGACATCGCCACCACACGCCACAGCACGAACAGGCAAAAAACAGCGGCAATGACGATGGCAACATAGATGAAGGCCTGTGTTCCATAGACGGCGGAAAGCCCGGTCACGATGCCGGGCACGATGAAGCCGGACAGCGACCAAGCAAACAGAAGCGAACTGGATAACGCCACCATGTCGTCCTTGCCTGAGCGGTCGGCGGCATGTGCGCTGGCCAGCGAATAGATCGATTCCGACGCGCCGTCCCAGACCACATAGATGACGACCAGCGCCTCCAGCGCGCCACCGTCGAAGCCGAGGGCGAACAGGCCCGCCGCCAGGGCAAGCGCCGAGGCGGCGACCAGCACAAAGCGCCGGTCGGTGCGGTCGGAAATCCAGCCGAGCGGGATCTGCAGGATCAACGTGCCGACCGGCATCGCCGACAGCAGCAGCGCCACATCCGCCTGGCTGTAGCCCTTGGCCGTGGCATGGATCGGCGCGAAGCCCGAAATCGTCATCGACAGGCCGCCAACGGCAACCATGCCGGCGACGCCCACCGGCGAAATCCGCCAGGCCCGGCCAAGCGCGACCGACGCCGCCTGCGGCGGCGGCGGCTGGGCGAGCCGCGTCAGTCCCACGGGCAGGATCGACAGCGCGGTGAAGGCGATGCCGATCAGCGGCGCGTCCGCAGCCCTTATGTCGATCAGCGCCAGTGTGGAGTAGCCGACGCCGAGCCCGGCGACATAGGCGACATAGAAGAAGGCCATGACCCTGCCGCGTATGGCGTTGGCGACGACGTCGTTCAGCCAGCTCTGCGCGACGATGAACAGGCCGCATATGGCAAAGCCATAGAGTGCGCGTGCAGCGATCCAAGACAGCGGGTGCGGGCCGGCCCCGACGGCGGCGTTGGACAGCACGATCAACGCCGACAGCACCATGAACGCGCGAGCATGGCCGACGCGCCGTACCAGCGGTCCGGTCAGGATGCAGCCTGCCAGGCCGCCGGCCGAAAGGCCTGTGACGATCAGTCCTGCCCAGGTCGGATCGAAACCCTCGGCGCCGAGCCGGACCGGAATGTAGGCGAACATCAGCCCGTTGCCGACTGCGACCAGCGCCATCGACAGCACGAGGCTGGCGATCGCGATCGCCGGCGGCGACGGGCTGCGCTGCCCTGGGTCGCGTTTTGTCTGATTTCGCTCGAGAATCGTCATGCCTGCACAGGATCGCCCACGGATCGGAGAAAAGCCGCCGCAAATGCGACATGGGCGGGCAGGTCCGCGCAGGCTCAGCCGTTCGCCATCTTGCGGATCGCACTCGACGACAGCGACGAGCGCGGCCCGTGGATGAAGGTCCAGGCCGGCGCTTTCATGCGGGCGAGCCGCGGCGCGTCGCCCTCGTCGACGCGCGCGTAATCGAAGGTCTTGGCAACGACCGACGACAGGAACGACAGCGTAGCACCCGGGCGGTCAATCACCGCGATCGGAAATGTCATCACGATCTGGCGCCAGCGCTGCCAGTGGTGGAAATCGCGCAAGGAATCGGCGCCCATGATCCAGACGAAGTCGACGCCGGGATTGCGCGCCTTGACCAGCGCCAGCGTGTCGGCGGTGAAGCGGACATGATGGGCCGCCTCGAAGGCAGTGACCTTGACCTTCGGGTTCCTGGCGATCCGCTCCGACAGGCGCAGCCGCTCGGCCAGCGGCGCCAGTTCCCGCGCGCTCTTGAGCGGATTGCCCGGCGTCACCATCCACCACAACTGATCGAGCGCCAGCCGTCTGAGTGCGATCTCCGCGACCAGCGCATGACCGGCATGGGCCGGATTGAACGAGCCGCCGAACAGGCCGACGGCCAAGCCCTTTTCGGCATGCGGCATGTGAAGATAGCGAGGGGGGACGGGATGTTCGGAAGGGGATAGCATCGTGTTAAGCACCCCCCTCTGTCCTGCCGGACATCTCCCCCGCAAGGGGGGAGATCGGCGGCTTCGTCCTTGGCGCCCTTACTGCGATGCCGGAGATTGGCGAAAGTCCATGCGACATCCGATCTCCCCCCTTGCGGGGGAGATGTCCGGCAGGACAGAGGGGGGTGGCTGGGCGCAAAGCTTCAGGCTCTTTGGACGAAAGACTTCAAGGCCTCACCTGTCCCGCCCCGCGCACGCGGTACTTGAACGAGGTCAGTTGCTCGACGCCGACCGGGCCGCGCGCATGCATTTTGCCGGTGGCGATGCCGATCTCGGCGCCCATGCCGAATTCGCCGCCATCCGCGAATTGGGTCGAGGCATTGTGCAGAAGGATCGCCGAATCGATCTCGTTGAAGAATTTTTCGACGGCACTCGCATCCTCGGCGATGATCGCCTCGGTGTGGTGCGAGGAGAACGTCTCGATATGCTCGATCGCATCGGCAACACCATCGACGAGCTTCACCGCGATGACGGCATCGAGATATTCGGTCACCCAGTCGGCATCGGTCGCAGGCTGGGCGTCGGCAAACACCTTCAGCACCTCGGCGTCGGCGTGGATTGTGCATCCTGCCGCGCGCAATGCTTCGAGGATCGGCGCGAGATGGGTGGCGGCAACAGCGCGGTCGACCAGCAGCGTCTCGGCCGCGCCGCAGACGCCGGTGCGCCGCATCTTGGCGTTGACCGCGATCCTGACCGCCATGTCGAGGTCAGCCGAGCGGTCGATATAGAGATGGCAGATGCCTTCGAGATGAGCGAAGACCGGCACCCGCGCCTCGTTCTGGACGCGTTCGACCAGATTCTTGCCGCCGCGCGGAATGATCACGTCGATATTGCCGGAAAGCCCTTTCAGCATCTCGCCGACGGCGGCGCGGTCGGCGGTCGGCACCAGCTGGATGGCATCCTCAGGCAGATTGGCCGTCTTCAGCCCCTCGACCAGGCAGGCATGGATCGCGGCCGACGAATTGAGCGAATCCGAGCCGCCGCGCAGGATCACCGGATTGCCGGCCTTGAGGCAGAGTGCGCCTGCATCGGCCGTCACGTTCGGCCGGCTCTCGTAGATGACGCCGATGACGCCGAGCGGCGTGCGCACCCGCTCGATGTGCAAGCCGTTCGGCCGGTCCCACTCAGCGATAACGTCGCCGACCGGATCGCGCAGTTCGGCGATTTCGCGGATGCCGTCGGCCATGGCCCGGATGCGGGCGGGATTGAGCTTCAGCCTGTCCATGAAGGAGGCGGAAAGCCCTGATTCCTCGCCATTCGAGATGTCGACGGCATTGGCGTCGAGAATATCCTGTTCTCGAGCGATAATCGCCTCTGCCATGGCGACCAGCGCCGCGTTCTTGATGGCGGTCGTGGCGATGGCCAGCGGTCGGGCGGCGGCACGAGCGCGGCGGCCAATATCGGCCATCGTTGCCGCGGTGTCTTCCCGGGATTTTTCATGCAGCTTCAGCATGGCTCATCCTCCGCTGGTTACCTGGTCACCGGCCCGTACTTGGTCACCGGCCCGTACTTGGTCACTGGCATGGCTCACCACAAGGTCGTCGCGGTGGATCATTGCCGACCGCGCTTCGTAGCCAAGCACCGTTTCGATCTCGGCAGTCTTCAAGCCAGCGATCCTTACGGCATCGGCGGCATCATAGGCAACAAGTCCGCGCGCGACCTCGCGACCCTCGGGCGACAGGATCGCCACCGTGTCGCCGCGCGAGAAATTGCCACTGACCAGCTTGACGCCGGCCGGCAGCAGCGACTTGCCTGACAGCAGCGCGTTGATGGCGCCGGCGTCGACGGTCAGCCGGCCGGCTGGTTCGAGCTGCCCGGCGATCCACGTCTTGTAGCCTTTGACCGGATTGGCGCTCGGCCGGAAGAAAGTTGCCCGCTCGCCACGCTCGATCGCCATCAGCGGCGACAGTCTCGTGCCTGATGTTATGATCATGGCGGTGCCGGCGGCGGTGGCGATCTTGCCGGCGTCCAGCTTGGTGCGCATGCCGCCGCGTGAAAGCTCCGAAGCGGCCGCGCCCGCCATCGCCTCGATGTCTGGGGTGATACGGTCGACGACCGGAATGAACCGGGCTTGCGGATCGCGCGCCGGCGGCGCCGTGTAGAGCCCGTCAATGTCGGAGAGCAGCACCAGCAGGTCGGCGCCCATCATGGTGGCGACGCGGGCCGCCAGCCGGTCGTTGTCGCCATAGCGGATTTCGGAGGTCGCCACCGTGTCGTTCTCATTGATGACCGGCACCGCCTTCATCTTCAGCAGAGTCGAGATCGTCGCGCGTGCATTGAGATAGCGGCGGCGCTCTTCGGTGTCGCCGAGCGTCAGCAGGATCTGGCCCGATTTCAGGCCGCCCTTGCCAAGCGCATCCGACCAGGCGCCGGCCAGCGCGATCTGCCCGACGGCGGCCGCCGCCTGGCTGTCCTCGAGCTTCAGCGCCCTTTTTCCCAGGCCGAGAATGGTGCGGCCAAGCGCAATGGCGCCGGAGGACACGACAAGGATTTCAGCGCCGCCGTCGGCCAGTACAGCGATGTCGTCGGCAAGCGAGGCCAGCCAGTCGCGCTTCAGGCCCGTCGTGCGGTCGACAAGCAGCGCCGAGCCGATCTTGACGGTGATGCGCCGGTATTTTCTCAGCGACTGCGCGGCCATTGCTATCTCCAGCGCGTCTCGACCGGAGTGGCGACAGCTTCGCGTGC
This sequence comes from Mesorhizobium sp., assembly GCF_004962245.1. GTDB lineage: Bacteria > Pseudomonadota > Alphaproteobacteria > Rhizobiales > Rhizobiaceae > Mesorhizobium. The sequence goes on from NZ_SUHQ01000047.1 coordinate 16,473, forward strand.
CTCGGCCACAACCGTCATCAGCGCGCGCAGAACCGCCTCGACTCCCTCGCCGGTGACGGCGGACAAAAGCATCGGCGCGCGGCCGGCGGCGCGTTTCAGCGAGGCCACCTTCTTCTTGCGCTGATCGGCATCGAGAATGTCGACCTGGGAAAGCGCAACGATCTCGACCTTCTCGATCAGCCCTTGGCCATAGGCGTCGAGTTCGGCGCGCACCGTCTTGTAGGCTTTCCCCGGATTTTCCTCTTGCGCGGAGACGAGGTGCAGAAGGACACGCGTGCGTTCGACATGGCCGAGGAAACGGTCGCCGATGCCAACCCCTTCATGCGCGCCTTCGATCAGGCCTGGAATATCGGCGATGACGAACTCGCGCCCGTCGATGCGGGCCACACCGAGGCCCGGATGCAGCGTGGTGAAGGGATAATCGGCGATCTTCGGCTTGGCTGCGGTCACGGCGGCCAGAAAAGTCGACTTGCCGGCATTGGGCAGGCCGACCAGGCCGGCATCGGCGATCAGTTTGAGCCTGAGCCAGATGTTGAGCTCTTCGCCCGGCAGGCCCGGATTGGCACGGCGCGGCGCCTGGTTGGTCGAAGTCTTGAAATGCTGATTGCCGAAGCCGCCATTGCCGCCCTTGGCCAAAAGGAAACGTTGGCCGACCACGGTAAGGTCGCAGATAAGCGTCTCGTTGTCCTCGGCGAAGACCTGCGTTCCCACCGGCACTTTCAGCGTCACGTCGGCGCCCTTGGCGCCAGTCATGTTGCGGCCCATGCCGTGCGTGCCGGTCTTGGCCTTGAAATGCTGCTGATATCGATAGTCGATCAGCGTGTTCAGCCCGTCGACCGCCTCCACCCAGACATCGCCGCCGCGACCGCCGTCGCCGCCGTCGGGACCGCCGAACTCGATGAACTTTTCGCGCCGGAACGACACCGAACCGGCGCCGCCGTCGCCGGAACGGATGTAAACCTTGGCTTGATCGAGAAATTTCATCGGATTGTTGAGTTTCTGCTATGGCTTTGGGGGACTGCTCTAAACCAAGGTGGGGCAAAGGGCGAGGCCGTTTTGCGACTGCGGCGTCGTGCATCCCTTTTGGACGTGCAAAGATGCGAATTTCGGATTCGCCGCACCAGATCCGGAGACATGTCGGAATGCAGCTTGCAACCTACAACATCCACTACGGCATTGGTCTCGACGGCCGCTACGATGTCGGCCGCATCGCCGATGCCGTGCGCGGCGCCGATGTGATCGCGCTGCAGGAGGTCTCCCGCAACAATCCCAACAATGGCGGCCGCGACATGGTGGCCGAGCTCGGCGAGGCGCTGCCCGAATACTTTGCCGTCTACGGCAGCAATTTCGAGGCCAATGTCGGCTCGCGCCTGGAAAACGGCCGCGCCATCACGACCACCTTCCAGCTCGGCAACATGGTGCTGTCGAAAACACCCGTTCATCTGTCGCGCAATCTCCTCCTGCCGCGCAGCCGCAGTTTCGACGTGATGAATTTCCAGCGCGGCGCGCTGGAGGCGCTGATCGAGACGCCGCTTGGTTTCATCCGCTTCTATTCCACCCATCTCGACCATCGCAGCCCGGTCGAACGCTTGAACCAGATCCGGTTTCTGCGCCGGCGCCTGCTGAACTATGCGATCGAGGGCGGCGCGCTGTCGGGCGTCGCCGAGGTCGGCCTGCCGGACCTGCCTTGTCCCGAAGCCTTCGTCGTCATGGGCGACTTCAACATGCTGGCCGGATCGCCGGAATATGTCGAACTCGCCGGCAGCCCGGATCACGAATTCGGCATGCCTGTGACCGCCGACCTTGCCATTGATGCCGCCACGCGCCTTGCCGCCACAGGCGCCGATCTCGTCACCTGGGTCGACCCCAAGCGGCCTGACGACGCCAGCCGCCACAAGCGCATCGACTATGTCTTTACCAGTGCCTCGCTCGCCAAATCGCTGAAGCGCCTGTGGGTCGACCGGCAAGCGGTCGGCTCGGACCACGTGCCGGTCTGGGTCGAGATGGCCTGATCGGCGCCGCGGCCGGCAACACTACAGCGCCGCGCGCCCTTTTGGACGCGCAAAGGACGCTGTAGCACTTTGATTTTGCGCATGATCCCCAACGAAAATCGAATCCGATTTTCGGGGTCATGCGCTAAAAATGCACCCAGTTCCGCAGGCTCGTCCAGGTCTTGCGATCGAGACGGTAGCGCTCGACGGGCACCTGGCCGGCGACGATCGAGTTCAGCATGCCCTGGCCGGCGTACTGGAAGCCGCATTTGTGGATGACCCGGCGCGAAGCCGGATTGATGACCCGCGTCGAGGCATGCAGCACCTGGATTGCCGTCTTCTGGAACGCGAGGTCGACCAGCGCGTGCGCGGCCTCCGTCGCATAGCCGCGCTTCCAGTAGGGCTCGCCGATCCAGTAGCCGAGTTCGAGCCCGCGATCAGTGGTGTTGAGGCCGGCGCAGCCGACGAAGGTTTCGGTACCGGCCAGCGTCAACGCATAGGCAATCCCGGCCCGGCGCGATGCCGTCATCGCAAGGAAGGCGCGTGCCTCGGCCTCGCCATAGGGGTGTGGCATGCGGGCCAGCATTTCGGCGACATGGCGGTTGTCGGCGAGCGTCACCAGTTGCTCGATATCGCTTTCGCGCGGCGCCCGCAGGACCAGCCGCTCGGTCGCGAGCACCGGGCAATCTATCGCGTAACTTTCACCGTCTGTGTCTTCCGCTTCGGCAACCATGTCAGTCCTCCAGGCACAAAGAAAAGGGGAGATGGAAACCCATCTCCCCTGATCCTTTTCCTGGCTTGGCCAGACACCGGTCCCGAGATGGGGTGCCGGTGTTCTCGTACGGAACCGGCTACTCCGCTGCCTTCGTCATCGGGTTCACCGATACGTAGGTTCGGCCATTGGCTTTTTTGTTGAAGGTCACTGCGCCAGCTTCGAGTGCAAACAGCGTGTGATCCGTGCCAATGCCGACATTGACGCCCGGATGCCATTGCGTGCCGCGCTGACGAATAATGATGTTGCCCGGAATCACGGCCTCGCCGCCGAACTTCTTCACGCCGAGCCGCTTGGAATGGGAGTCGCGACCATTGCGCGACGAACCGCCAGCTTTCTTGTGTGCCATCTAACTACTCCGATGCGCCGCGAGGGCGCCTAAAAGGTCTTATGAACGCGTTCGCGTTCCGTTTCAAGTCCGATCCGGCGACGATCGCGCCGGTTCGCTTTACTTCTTCGCCAGTTCCTTGGCCTGCTCGCGCCAGTCCGTGATCTGGTCGGCGCTGAACGGCATATGCTCGTCGATCTTGGCGATATCCTTGTCGGACAGCTTGGCGATCTGGGCGAAGGTCGTGATGCCCTGTTCGTTCAACTGGCCGGCCGCAACCGGGCCGATGCCCTTGATCACGGTCAGATCGTCCGGCTCGCCCTTCGGCGCCTTGAACAGTGGAGCGGCGGTTTCGGTTGCCTTGGCTTCGGCTTCCTTCTTCGGTGCAGCCTCTGCCTTGGCTTCCTTCTTCGGAGCGGCCTCGGCCTTCGCCTCGGTCTTTGCAGCAACCTCGGCCTTCGCTTCGGTCTTGGCGGCGGCCTTCTTCGCCGGCTTGGCGCCACCCAGCAGGATCTCGGCGATCCGCACGGTGGTCAAAAGCTGGCGATGGCCGATCTTGCGGCGCGAATTCTGCCGGCGGCGCTTCTTGAAGGCGATGACCGTGCGGTTCTTGCCCTGTTCGACGACTTCGGCGGTGACCATCGCGCCGTCGACGAACGGCGCGCCAAACGTCACATTCTCGCCCTCGCCATGCGCGAGCACATGGCCGATCTCGACGATATCGCCGACCTGGCCTTCGACTTTTTCGATCTTCAGGAGATCGTTGGCGGCGACGCGATACTGCTTGCCGCCCGTTTTGATGACTGCGAACATTTTTTGCCTTTCGCTGTTCGGTCGGCCTCGATGAACCGCGTCTGGCGGTTCGGCCGTCTTTTTGTCAGTCTGCGGGTTCAAAAAACAAGCGGCGCGGAAGAACCCTCCACGCCGATTGCGCGCTGTCCCTAACCGAAGGTTCGGCGCAAGTCAAGGCAAACGGCCAGCGGGCAAGCCACGAACGTACTTCAGGCCACGCGCGACAACATCGAGAGCTGTGCAGCAAGCCTGACAAGAAGCCGGATCGAGGATAGATTTGGCCTTGTAACCTGCCCGTCCAGCCGTTATCTAGTGCGCCGCGCCGGCAACGGCGGACCATGACCGCGGAGAGGTGGCAGAGTGGTCGAATGCACCGCACTCGAAATGCGGCATGGGTGCAAGCCCATCGGGGGTTCGAATCCCTCCCTCTCCGCCAAAGCTGCCCGATAAACATAGGAAATCGCTGGTTAATTATTGAACTGTTGGGGCGTTCCCCACTGCGTTCCCCATTTAGTGGTGATGTGCGGCCGAACTGTTCCCGACCGCACATCGGACTCTTACACCGACCCGTCGAATTGGGGTTCCCATTCCTCTATCAAGTCGAAAATCGGGCGGAAGTCGAGGTATCGCTCGTCCAGTCTGCGTCCCAGCTCGGCCTCACCAGCGTCAAATATTGCGGCGACCATCGCCTCAAGACTGACTACGCCGAACGGCAACACGTCAGCGCCCGACGGACTCAAATGCCGTTTGTAGGCCTCTATGGTTGCCGCCATCTCATGATTGAGCGAGGGGGATACCACTACGAACGTTCCGCGCGCGAAGTGAGGCCGCTCGTGAACCATCGTGTAACAAAGTGTATGCTCAGCGAAGAACTGGCGCAGTGGGGCCTGGTGAAGTGAGCCGTCGTCCGGATCGATGAAGAGGTTCGACCGGCGCGCTACCTCCAAGTGTCTATCCTTTACCGGAGTTGATGTGCCGGGTCGGCATTCCGAGTATTTGACCTCAACACCCAGGAAGCCGGATTTGCCATCTTCGCCGGTGTACGCGATGAGCACGTCGAGGGCTGTATAGTCGCCGATGTACGCCTGGTCCCCTCGCCCTGGCGAAGTCTCGAAGTAGACCCCGTCAACCTGCTTGGCCTTGACGCCAAAGGCCGTTCTCAGAACCTTTTTGGCCAAGGCCAAGTCGAGCTTCATCGGGCCGAACAGATTGAAGACGAGCGCCGAACTGCTGAGTAGGTTTTCCAAAGCTCTGGCTTCATCGATGAGGGCGCCGCGCTCACGATAAGCCATTTCACGGCGCACCAGTTTGGCGATGTCGGGCCGGAGATAGTTGACGCCGGCTCTAGCAGCAGAGGTGTGGAGGCGGCTCCCGAGTACGCGGGGAACTGCGTCCGCTCGCGCATAACTACCGACATCGAAGCCCTTTCGCTCACGCCAAACGGCTTGGAGCAAGCGCGCGCATGATTGGAAACGTGTGTCCAAGGGCTCGTGAACGTCGAAGCGCTCAAGGACGTCGCGAGGTGGAATGGGGAGGCCCGGCTGCTGGTAAGGGAGCATTTCGTATCCTTTTTGCCACATGACGAAAAGGATACGCGGCTCTAAGGCACAAATTCACAGATGTCGGTTATCTACCCCCCAGGCTGAACCCTATATCTCACGCACCGGCCTTCGGTGCGTGAGATATAGGAGACCGGCGTGTCAGCCAAAACCAAGGCCAGCAAATTAAATGACAGTCCCCCGCCTGCCGAGTGGGCGGAACTGCGGGGTGGCCCCGATAACCTATACATTCCATTCAGCGGCATGCCAATCAGGTCCAAAGGCAGCCGCTACATATCAGCCGCTGAATTCTTCCGGCTTTACGACGCTGTGCAATTGGCCAACTCGTACGGTTGGCTGATGAACGCCGAACTTACGATTAGCTTTGGCGGATCGGACGCCCGTAGCCAAAACGCCTTTCGGCTGTTTCTGGCACGCTATCGCGCCTGGTGCGACTATCAACAAGTCCCCTGTGTTTACGTCTACGTTTGGGAGCGGCCACCTAACACACGGCTCCACGCCCATCTTCAATTGCACATACCCGATAACGCCCAAGGCAAAGCCGCGGTTTGGACTCCCCAAACACTTGAGCTAGCTGACCCAACCAACCGCGAATGCCTAGTGGTCGACAAGAAACTGGTCGTTCGGAAATCCGCCAACGTTGTCAGCCAGTGGGCGTGGTTCCGTTACATAACCAAGGGCATAGACCCCAGGATTGGTTGGCAAGGCGACGTGGGGGTTGAGAATTATCAATTTGCCCGTCGGTTCGGGATAAGGGGCGTTGCGCAAGGAATAATTCCGTTCAAGCGAACCGGCCGCTCTCTGCAAATTTCCGACCGCGCTCAGCGGCTTGCCATCATTCGAGGTGAGTTCCACCCAGTCGGGGCTATGGATGGGAATTCGACGTTTGAGGAAACCTGGTCAGACTATTGGTATCGGCAATTCCAACTCCGCAAGGAGCGGGCAACTCCCTCTGCGACACCTAGGCTGTTTTAGGTCTTACAGCTTGTCTGCGTTTTCCTGCTCGATCAGGAAAACGCAGACATCCGCGCCATAGAAGGCAGACCGGTTTGCGTAAAGCAATGAAATCTGAGCTCAAAATTCGATGTCAATGGTATGCGCCGGGTTCCGGCGTTTACCGGTCTTCTTCTCCAGAAATTTGATGAACTCCTCAACGCCCTTGCCTGGCTCTCTCGGCTGTCCGTCAACATAAAAGGTTCCCGTGCTCGGGTAGAAGTTCGCGTCTCCAACTTTCAAGTGATTAGGGCCGCATTGCACGACCCTCCGACCGATCTGGCTAGCCCAGTTTTCGAGTGCGCGCCTCGCCTCCGCTATTCGGTCATTGATGGGGTGATCTGACGATGACATGGGCACCTTTCCATTAGGCGGATTCCGCCATTTGCCATAGAGTTCGTTATTGATAGAGAAGATGAGAGAGATGGCGATTCAGTTGGTGCTGTCTTCTAATAATGGTCCGTTTGCTCGACCCTGATAACCGGCTGCCGAAACCCGTGGGTCCATCCCCTTCGCCTTGCTTTCGCTTTCCAGAGCGGCAAGCCAAGCCACAGCGCTCGACCACAGCACGAGCCGGCGTTTGCCGATCTTTACAGACCCAAGGCGACCGGCGTTGATCTCCCGGTAGACGAGCGTTCGTCCAATCGAGGCCCATCGACAAAATTGGTCGATTGTCATGGCGCCAAGCTGCGCTGAGTGTACATGTTCTGACATACGTTGCTCCCATCTGGTGGCTTCCCGAGGCCATAGGGAGTTGATGAATGCTCTGCGAACACGGCGCCTTGCCAGAGGGTGCGCTGTGCCCATTCTAGGCCAAAGAACAGTCAGTCTCTGGGAAGTAAGATGCGAATTGAAGACAACTTACACCGGGCGAAACCCCGCGTCCGCGAGCTCGTGAATTGGGCAGGAACGTCGCTTAGTGCTTGCGAAGGCGTCTTGCCACACCGAAGGCCGTGACCCGTTCACCACACGCCATCTTTTTCTCCGCCAAGTGTAAATTCGCCGACGCTTCAAACGTATACATATGAGCGAGCGATCTCGCCGCAACTTGGTACAGGGATTGCCTGGTCGGTCCCCCGTGAAAACCCCGCGTGGCAATGAGCAGTTCGAATGAATGACCCCGACTCCCTTGCTAGCCAGATCGGCATTTTCTGGTTTGTAAGATGGAAGGCCGACCTTCGGCTTTTGGCGGCGTCCTGCCCAGTCAGCGACGGGGAACCATACGGTGACATGATGACCTATGGCACCGGGCACTACACCACATGGAATAGGTGGCGGCGATCCAAAACGGCGCGCCTCGAACGCGTCATCTCGAACACCTTCGAATATGAGGAATGGCCGCGAGGGCGCGTTTCCTTTGACACTAAGAGGAATGGACCTCTTCTACTTTGCGACTCAAAGATAATGAAAGGCGGTTCCATCGGGCTCGTTTTATCAAGATTCAATATATCATTTCACGATGTGACGATGGATACAGACCCTCACTACAAGAGCACCCAGAACATCGAAGATGCTTAAGCTACGGGTCGGCGCAAAATGGGCTCAAAATCAGCCGGGCGGTGGGCTGTGGGAGGCGGGAATGCCGAGCACGGCCCCTGGGACCCAGGACGCGGAAACGAGCCCTGAGGGGCTCTAATTTCTCCACACGCGGACAGCCGTTATTCCGGGGTGATCTCTACAAAAGGCTGAAACCCTAGGTGTGATGATCCGCCCTTGAGGTAGTCGCCGTACCAGGCTTCACATGGCGGTTCATCCATTAGCTTGCCATTGTCGTCAACCCTCAGGCCGCTCTCCTCTGACGCGTATTGGGCGTCAAAAAGGCGAGGATTCGCCTTGTACGTTTTGGCGAGAAACCTTTTCCCGGCCGGCGTCAGTGTCGTATCCCTCCGGTGAATGCCGCCTTGTAGGCTGAGGGCGAACGTCGGAAGTCCTA
>NZ_SUHQ01000048.1 GCF_004962245.1 Mesorhizobium sp.
TCAGCGGCTTCGTTCAATCCCCCAAAGATTCAATTAATCACTGAAACGCTCTAGACATCAAGAGGAGCCGATTGACGGAGTTATCCCGGATACCCCCAGCAGGCCAAAGACACGATAACCGCGCTTCCGACAGGCGATCCCCAGACTTCTTTGCGAGCGGCAAGGTAGAGGCAAGTACACGCTTGAATTCGGCATTGAGGTTGGCTTCGACATTGGGCTTTGAACCTCTCGCCGAAAGTCGTGTTCGCCAAAAAGTCCACGAGACGCGCTTCGCTGACAGAGGAAAGATGACCCGGCTCCCCCCTCTTCTCTCCGCCACCCGATGCTTTCCGACGTAGGAGCCAGTTCCATAGGCGGTACAAAATCCGGATCTCCTCACCCTCAAGGTGAAAGTAGCAAACCATAAAGGCGGTTGCAAACCTTCAGGTATGCCCGAGGATCTGTAAGGAACTTCTATCTGATCGCTTAGCCCCAGTAGCGGCCATCCGCCTCTAGTTCTCGAATGACCGCAGTGGCCGAAACCTGCGGCGATCTGGGCCATCCGGCCACGGCTCTGTTCTGTCCACATCCCGACCCGTTGATCACGTAGCCGATCGGCCTCGGTCACGCCGCCAAGCCGGCGATCCTCGGCACCAGCCACAGCATCGCCGCCGTGCCGATCGCGTAGGCGCCGGCCAGGCGGGCCGGGGCGGGCGGCACCCTGACCAGCGCGCCCGCCGCCGCGAGCAGCACCAGCGCCCCGGCAACGAAGATCAACTGGCCCGCCTCGACGCCGAGGTTGAACGTCAGCAGGCTGAGCGGCACGTCGGCTTGCGGCAGGCCGATTTCCTTCAGCGCGCCGGCGAAGCCGAAGCCGTGCAACAGCCCGAACGCGAAGGCGACGACCCATGGATAGCTCTCCGAAAGCCGCCGCTCGCCCGGCTTCATCTTGACCAGTTCGCTCGCCACGAAGGCGATGCTGAGCGCGATCGTCGCCTCGACCGGCGCCTGCGGCAGGCTGAAATAGCCGAGCGATGCACCGGCCAGCGTGATACTGTGCGCCACCGTGAAGGCCGTGATCGTCTTCACCAGCATCCAGCGGTCGCGGATGAGCAGCATCAGCGCCAACACGAATAGCAGGTGGTCGAGGCCCGACAGGATATGGTCCAGACCGAGCAGGAAATAGGTCCGCGCCACTTCCAGGCCGGTCTGCGTTCCTGCCGCGACGAAGGCCGGCTCCTCCGGCAGCAGGCGAGCGACCTCCGTGTCGCCCGTCGCGTACTGGATGCGGACCAGCGCGTCGGTCATCGTCGATCCAAGCCCGTCGACGCCTATCTCGCGGCCTTTCAGACCGCCGGCGCAGGCGACGGACCATCGCTCCAGATAGGCTCCAGCCTCGATCGAACCCACCGGCTCCGTCTTCTCCACGCAGGAGCCGGGCAGGCGGGCATGGAGCCCGAGGCGCATTTCGCCCAGAGCGGGGACCTTCCAGACGACGGCGAACGCGTCGCTCTCCGTTTCGCGCATGTCGAGATAGGCCGGCCGGACCTCATGCGCCATCGCGGGTGCGGCGAGAAGCGCCGCAACCACAATTGCAAGCATCGCGCCAAGTCGAGTCACTGGCTGGCTTCCGTGCCGTCCGGGCTCTCGATGGTGATTTTATAGCCCTTGAGCAGTTTAGCTAGATGCTCGTCTTCGAGCTCCTTGCGCCTGGCGTTCGTCCACTCCCGTGCCACCGCCACGCGCACCTCGTCGAGCGCCGGCGTCCGGCCTTGCACGCGCTCCGTCACGCGCACCAGATGTAGCCCGAAGGTGGAGGTGACGGGACCCGTCCAATGGCCCACGGGCGCCTTGCCGAGCGCTTCGGCGAAATCGAAGCCGAAGGTCTGGCCGATCGATGCGGCGCCGGAAAGCGGCAGCCCGGGCGGCAGCAGGGTCGGGTCGCCGAGCGGAGAAGGGTCCGCGGCTGGGTCGGCCAGCAGCGCCTCCAGTACAGATGCGGCGTTCTGATCGATCGCGTCGCCACGCCGCTGCGGGTTGAGGAACACCTGCTGGAAGGCCAGCATGCCGTCGACCCTGAACGCGTCCGGATTGGCGGCCAGATAGGCTTGCAGCTCCGCCTCCGTCGCTTCCAGCGCCTCGGCGTCGGCGTCATTCAGGAACTCCATCTTCTGGCGAAGACGCCGTCTGACGACTGTGTCGTCCTTGTCGAGCCCGAGTTCGAGCGCCTGGCGGACGAAGATTTCCTCCTTCACGTGATCGTCGATCAGCCCCTTGAGTTCGTCGGCGGTCGGCGGGCGCTGCCAGGTCTTGGCGAACAGGCTGGCCATCTGCTCGATCTTCGGCGCCGTGACGACGATGCTGTCCGTCTTCTCCTCCGCGTCATTGCCCAACAGCCCGTGCACCGCGAAGATCGCGAGCGCGATCAAGAGGAAGTGGAGGAGCGGTTCCTTCAGCAGCGATTTCAGCATCAGTCGGTGCGTCCAGGGACGGGTCGCGATGGGCAGGTCTCGGACATCATGGCTCATCGGCGAAGACTCGCCGAACCGCCGCTAGTCATTGGCCAGATCGTCTTCGTCCTCCCTCTTGGTCCTCTCGAAGGGGATGCCTTCGTTGAAGGCTTCGTAGGCGCTCGGACTCGCAATAGCTCTGGAACCATCTTTCGAAATATCTGGCCGGGTCCATCGATTCATTCCTCAGGGGTTGGCCCGATCACCATTAGCGAGTTTGCCCGTCACCGGTCACGATTTGCCTGGTTGCGGCCCACAACACGCAGCGGCGCCTTCGCAATGCTTCCAAGCATCGTCGCCTAGAAATAGACGACGACATATCCGCCGCCCGACTTTTGGTAATAGCTGCCACCGCAGTAGTAGAGATTGTAGCCGTAGTAGCTGCCATACGGGCAGCCGGCGGGAATAGCGCCGATATAGGCGCCGCGGCGGATAACGCGGCGCGTCGTCCTGCGGGCGACGCCGGCAACGCTGCCCGGCGTTGCCGGACGCCCGACGCGCGCTTCGGCATCGGAGACCAGGCTAAAGAAGCCCATGCCCACCCGCCAATCGGCGATGTGGAGGTCCGAGGCGCCGAACAACAGCGCGAGCGATGCGATTACTGCCTTGGTGGACGACTTCATTGTGCATCTCCTTCTTCAACCAGGCCGGCGAGATCGTCCAGCCCGGGCATCTCCTCGATCTTCACTTCCTTGGCATCGCCGGTCTTCAACTGGAAATCGTCTGCAGCCACGTCCTTGCCGGCCTTCCAGTCGGAAATCTGCACCGTGTAGGACGGCGCCATGGCCATCATCCTGCTTGTGATGGTGATACGGCAGGGACGGGGCACTTCGCCATCGGCGATCCAAATTTCCCAGTCGGTGTCCCTGGTGCGGAAGGCCAGGTGGTTGCAGACCTCGCCACCAATCACGCCGCTTCCGAGGTCTTTGCCCGCCGTGACGTTCTCCATCATGATTTCGTAGGCGTCGGCCGAAAGAAGGTCGGCGGCCGGCGCTTCGACGCCATAGGCGAAACGAAGCGTTTCGATCATGTCGTCGACCGAGCCCTCAAGGGGTATCTTCGTATAGACGTTGAGGTTCTTGCCGATCGCCGACACTATTTTTCCGTCATAGGTCAGTTCGACGTCGACCACGCCAGTCCGGGTCATGCGCGCCTTGTCCGGGCGTTGCAGCGTGAGCGAGCCCGAACTCGCGAGGCCGACCTTCATCATGTCGGTCGTGACGATGTCTAGTGTCGCGTCATAGTTGAACGAGAAGGCCTGCTGGCCAGCAAGGTAGTCGGTCATGGCCTTGAACATTTGCTTCGACCCAGCGCCATCGGCCGCGGCGGGCTGAACACCCGTCACGCCTGCCAGCCCGCAAAGTGCCAGCACCGCAATAGCGGTCCGAACTGTCTCGTTCAGACTTCTCGATGGATGCATCATGCTACCATTCCTTGTTCTCATGTGTTGGCATCAAGACTGTTACGGCGTGTACCAGATCGGCGATGTATAGGCGCGTTCGGTGACGGTCATCCGCGTGCCCTCCAGCGGCTTCGTGCCGAACCGCTTGGCGTCGTAGGCGGTCCAGCGCGGCGTCGGGATCTCGATAACGCGCCCGTAATAAAAGGCCTTCAGCTTCGGATCGAAGTCCGGATCCTTCCACACCGCAATCAACTCCGGCGCGCCGATCGTGTTGGTCCAAGTCGCGTTCTCGACGTCGACGGTGCTGCCGACTGACGGCACCTTGCCGTCGGTGCCCGGCTCGCGGTCGCCGCCCCACACCACGTCGTAGACCTGCTCATGGGTTTCGCCCTTGTCGTCGAGCCAGCCCTTGACGATCTGGTAGCGGTCGAGATTGGCGCCGATCGGATCCTTCAGCGCCGCAACCAGGAAGGTCGGTGCCTTGCCTTCCGGCGCGCTGGTCAAGTCACCGCCCATCGGCACACCCTTGCCGTAGCCGATCGCGCCGGGGTTGCGGTTCTGCGCATCGGCCGGCTCGAAGTCCCAGCCGCCAAAGAAGCGCACGGCCATGCGCGGCCCGGTGGTGGCATAGGTCTCCTTGCGCTGCATCGCGTCCCAGATGGCCTCGCGGGTGTTCTCCTCCGCCCACACTGCGGCGTAGCCCGATGCGCCGACCTCCCAGTCCATCACCGTGATTCCGGTCTTGCCGTCTTTGACGAACGTCGCCGTCAGGCGCTCCGGGCTCGGTTCCTGCGGCGTCGTCTTGCCGAAGAAGTTTTCCTCTTCCATGGCCGCAAGGCCCGTATGCGCGTCGGAACTGCCTACCAGCCCGAACTTGTAGGGGTTGGTGCCGAGATCGGCTTCGAGCTTGAGACCGTTCTTCAGCGCCGAGCGGGTATATTCGAACTCCAGCATGTCGGGCGTCTTCGGCACGCTGGCGTCGAGATTGCCGAAATCCCAGGTCTCGAAATCCGCGAACTCGTCGTTCGGCGACAGGACCGGATGTGCTTCGCCGTCGCCTTTGGTCTGCGTCGTCTCGTAGAGCCGTTCCCAACGGGCGCGCTGCTCGACATATTCGGTGTCCACCGGCTTGTTGGTGAAGGATTCGATCAGCGGGAACATGCGCCCGTTGGACAGGTTGCCGTTATGCGCGATGGCGAGCACGTTGCCGCCGGTTTTGTCCTCATAGGCTTGCATCCATTTCCACAGGTCGCGCGGGTTGTCGCTGCCGAGCGGTTTCAGCGTCGTGTAGGGCACGACTTGGTCCGCCTTGTCTGCATTGTCGCGAAAAATGACGTTGCGGTGCAAATTGTTGCCGGCCGTGTTTGATGTCCATTCGTAGCCGATGAAGGCGGTGAAGCGGCCCGGATCGTTGTATTCCTCGGCCGCCTTGATCGTGTCCTGCCACGCATTCTTGTAAGGTCGCGTGTCTGGCCCGTAGATCATCGCCTTCGGCAGCGTTCCCTTGCCGAAGCTAAAGATGATCTCGAGCGCGGCTTTGCCGCCTTGTCCCGCCTTGATCTCCTCGTACCAGGTCTTGGCCTGCGGATCGGCGATAACGTCCGGCTTTCCCGCAAACAGGTCGGGGAACATGCCCATATTGTCGGAGTGGTCGGCCACAACCAGGAAGTCGAGAGGCCGCGACAGCTTCGCAGGCTGGCCGCTCGACGCCGTGATCTCCTCGCCGCGCGCGAAGCGATAGGCGTCGCGAGGCGTCAGCCGGGCGCCGAACGCGCCGGCGTCGAACGAGGCTCCAGTATGCAGATGCGTATCGCCGAACAGAGGGCGGGTCGGAAAGTTGCGCCCCGCATAGGGCGAGTAGGGAGGTTTGGCGGCAAACACCCTTCCGGCCTTCGCCGCGTCGAGGGTGCCGACATCGGTGGTCTCCTGGGCGGCGGCTGGCCGCGCAAGTCCAAGCCCGGCAATCCCGAAGGCGGCGAGGCCCGCCAAAATCGAAGCAGCGCGTATTTTCCTCATTGTTCCCTCCCTTAGGCTAACATTAGCATTTGTTCACAAGCGCGCCTTGTTCCTTGATCTGCATCAACGACGCTCCCGGTCCGTCTGGCGTCGCGCCCCGCGGGACTTGCCGATACTAGCCTTGAGCGCATGGAACGTGTTTCCCCTCAATCGGCGACGACCTCCCAAGTTTCGTCTGGATTGAAGCGGTCGATATATTTGACGACCGCCTCGGTGGTCGGCCCGAGATCGGTCTCGTAGACGACGCCGTGCTGATTGACGGCGAAGGTCTTTACGCCCGTCTCGCCATATTTGGCTGGCCAAGCGATGAGGCCGAAGCCGGCGATCATGTTGCCGTTGATGACGTAGTCGTAGGCGCCGCCGGCGATCCTGTCACCCTGTCCGGTCAGGATCTTGTACTTGTAACCGAAATAGCCTTCGCCCCTGGCTGCGTCGTCGAGCTCGGACTGGCTGAGGTCACCGGCGGGGCTTTCCCCGTTTATGTCGTCCGCCGGCCAGTAGATCCCGTCGGTCATGCCTTGCGTACTGACGAGTTTTTGCGCGAACTCCTCGACGCCGTCCTCGTCACGGTCCCCAGATGCATAGTCCTCCTGTGCGTCGACATAGGCGCGCATCGTCTCGATTGCCTGCAACTCGTTCTCGCCGACGCGGCGGTTCACGATCTCCTCAAGCCCGTCATAGGTGTCGAACGCCCATTTGCCATCCTCGCCCTTGACGATCGGGAACGGCAGGGGCCACAGCTTCTCGCCGATCTGCACCGTGCGACGGTCGCCCTCGCCGTCGAGCACGAGCTGTTTTGCCGCCCCTTCCCTGGCCGCCGCAAGCGTGTCGTCGGTGTTCTCGTCGGCCTTGAGTTTTGCAGCGTCGAGGCCGAGCAATGCTGCGACCGCGTCCGAGCCTTCAACCTGAAGCGCCTGCTTGAAGGCGTCGAGCGCCACCTCCGGCGTGTCGAAGGACGGCGGCTCGTCGGCAGCCGCAAACGATTCGATCTCCGGTCTGGCTACATCCGGGGCCGCCGCATCCTGCGCGGAGGCGACTGACGACAACGACAGAGCGAGGCCAAGAGCAATGGCGACCGCGCAGACGCTGTGATGAAGGCCCGTGAAACGGGTGGTGCTGAACATCCTGGTCATGATCCTGTCCTCCCGTTGCCTCAACGCCGCCGCCCGCCGCCGCTGGGTCGCCTGATCTGCTTGTGGGCACCGCCTCCGCGACTGCCACCGCCCATCGACTTGTGGCCCCGGTTGGAGCTGACCTTGGTTGACTTGCCGCGGTTGACGTTGCCGAGCCCGGACGGCTTCTTCGGGCGATTGTCGACCCTCGTCGCCGGCTTCGGCTTGCCGGCCTTGCGGTTAACGTTGGCAGGCTTGGCCGCAGGACGGTTGGCGGTGGGCTTCGCCGCAGGGCGATTGACGTTCGCCTTGTTGGCCGGCCTGTTTGTCGCCTGACCTCCCTGGCCCTTCAGCCCGTCCAGCGTGCTCTTGCGAATGTCCCTGGTTCCAGCCGTCTTGCCCGGCCCCCTGTTGGCGACCTGGTCGCGCTTCTTGATGTCCTTGGCGCGGTCGCGGATGGCGTTGTCGCCGTTCGCCTTGACCTTGTTCTTGATCTCGTTGCGGTCGAACTTGTTCAGTTGGTTGCGGTCGATGTTGATCTTGCTGCGGTCGACGTTCTTCCAGTCCACGTCATTGAAGTTGACCTTGCCGTTGAAGTCGCGGTTGTTGAAGCAGTTGTTGCAGTCGATATCGATGTCGCCGCCGTTCCAGCGGCCGCCCCATACGCCCCAGTCGTCCCAGTCGACGGCGGCGGCCCAGATGGCGCCCGTCACTGCCCCGGCGAAAAAGGTCGCTCCGGGATACCAGTAATAGGGATAGGGGTCGGGATAGTAGCGGATCGGCTCCCACACATAGTCCGGTTCATAGAGCATCTGAGGCGGATATTGCGGGACATAGATCACCTCCGGGCTGGCAGACTTTATGACGACGTTGTCGTTCTCTTCGACGACCTGGATTTTGTCGTCGGTCTTGATCACCCCCTTGGCGACCGCCTCGTCGCGCAATTGCTGGATGGCGATCAGCACGTCCTTCTGCTGGTATGCGATGGCGTCGCCGAGCGCTTGCGTCCATTCGAGGTCGTCGCTCATCATCTTGACGACCTCGGGATAGTTGAGCAGAGACACCACCGAGCCGTCCCAGCTCTCCTTCGGCTTCAAGCTCTTGTCCTTCTCGTACCGGTCGAGGAAGCGCGCTGCATCGACGATCTGCAGCGGATAAAGCGCTGCCGCCGTGATCACCGCGATCAGTTCGTCCGGGTAGAGCGCAATCCGCGCAACCAGGATCTCCATCTCGTCGGCGTTCAGCGGCTCCGGCGAAGTCGTCGCAGCGCCCGAAGCGCCAGCCGCCGCGACCTGCTCTTGTGCAAGGACAGGGTGCGCCGAACCAAGCCCGGCAAGCAGCAGCGCCAGCGCCGCAGCGCCCGCCTTCAACATGCCATTACCCATCATGCTTCGATCCTCCTGCTTGTCGTCGTTCCGGCAGGCCTTTGTGCCGGGCCGCCAATGCGTCTGCGAAAGGCAGTCCCGGAAACAAGAAAGCCACGACAGCTCAGTGGCAAGAAAGGTCTTCATCTCACCCCCTCCTCCTGGCCGGCAGAAAGGCCCTGAGGGCCGGCGCCAGCGTCCTTGTTGGGGACGCCTGTCCGCAGGCGAAAAGATGCGCCAATAGGCCCTGCCACACCAGCGACTCTATGTAATTTACGTCGAACGCGCGCAGCCAAATGCGAGCCGCACAATTGGCGGTGAGCGGAAAACTGCACTTTACCGGTGACTACTCTGGATCCCGGGGAAGGGTTTGTGGAGGTAAGCGATGCAGCCTGTTTCAAGGGCCTCCGTCTCAGGAGCCTCGTCGTCAACAGCGGTGATGAAAAATGACCGGCAAGCTGGAGCCGCCGTCGCGCAAGCGAACTCGCTGAAAGCGCCGATGGCGTCGAAAGGAAAATTGAGCTTTGACGCGCTGTCGCGACCAAAGCCGCAGAATACGCGAAGCTTCGAGAAGGCTGGTTCGAAGCCGCCTCAAGCGTCTGGTCGAGACTGCCCCGCGTGTGCTCCCGGCGAGATAAGTCGCCACACCGCATAGGGCTTGTAGAACGGATCGAGATGGATGTGCTGAATTTTTCCGTGCCAGGTGAAGTGGCGGTCGGTGACCATATCCTCCACTTCGATCGGGGCGTCGTCGGTGAGACCTAATTCCCAAAGCGGCACCTCGAAATCCGCACCCTGAGCCGAGTGCGGATCGAGGCAGACATGGAACAGCAGGAAGTCGGACAGGTCGGCCGTGCGCTTGCCGTAGTAGATGATGTTGTCGTTCCAGGCATTGTAGAAGGCGAGATTGGTGAAGTCCTGCAGCGACTTGTGGTTTCGACGGAGGCGGTTGACGAACCCAATGTCCCACTGCAAGTTGCCGGGCTCGTCCATATTCCAGGCGCGGATTTGGTACTTCTCGGAGTTGAGGTACTCCTCCTTGCCGGGCACGGCCTCAGCCTCGCAGATCTCGAAGCCGTTATAGATGCCGTAATTGCCGCCGAGCGTGCCGGCCAAGATCAGCCTGGCCTGGAATCCCGGCCTGCCGCTATGCTGGAGATAGATTGGATTGATGTCGGGCGTATTGGCGAAGAAGTTCGGCCGCATATAGTGGCGGCATTCTTCCTGAGTGAGTTCGGTAAGGTATTCCTCCAATTCCCGTTTGAGGTTTCGCCAAGTGAAATAGGAGTAACTCTGGTTGAATCCGACTTTGGCGAGGCGCTTCATGACCTTGGAATGCGTGAAGCCTTCGGCGAGGAAGATAGTTTCGGGATGCCTGGAGCGGACTTCCCCGATCATCCACTCCCAGAAGGCGAACGGCTTGGTGTGCGGGTTGTCGACCCTGAAGATCTTTACCCCGTGGCCAATCCAAAACAGCACGATGTCGCGCAAAGCGTGCCAGAGACCTGGGAAGGCGTCACCGTGAATGTTCACATTGACGATGTCCTCGTACTTCTTGGGCGAGTTCTCGGCGAATTCGAGGGAGCCGTCCGGCCGCCAGTCGAACCATTCCGGATGCGCCTTAATCCAGGGGTGGTCTGGAGAACATTGAATCGCAAAGTCGATCGCAACCTCCAGCCCGTGCCGCCGCGCAGCAGCCACCAAGCGATGGAAATCCTCGAAACTCCCGAGTTCCGGGTGGATGGCATCGTGCCCTCCATGTTTTGAGCCGATGGCATAGGGGCTGCCGACGTCGCCCAATTCGGCCTTGAGGCTGTTGTTGCGGCCCTTGCGATTGGTCTCGCCGATGGGGTGAATGGGTGGGAAGTAAAGCACGTCGAAGCCGAGATCGCGCACATAGGGCAGACGGTTAATGACGTCGTCAAAGGTGCCGTGGCGCGCGGGATCGCCTGATTGGGAGCGCGGGAAAAGCTCGTACCAAGCGCTGAACGCCGCGGTCTTGCGGTCCGCGAAGATTTCGAGAACCTTGTGGTAATAGCTGAGGTTGGTTCTGACCCCGCCCCGGCTCATCACTGCGGCCACCGCGTCGGAACTAAGCAGAGCAAGACGCTGCGTGTCGGCACGCAGAATCTCGAACGACGCCAGCACCTGCTCAAGTTCTGCGACATCATCTGGGCCTGCCCGA
Source organism: Mesorhizobium sp. (assembly GCF_004962245.1). Taxonomy (GTDB): domain Bacteria; phylum Pseudomonadota; class Alphaproteobacteria; order Rhizobiales; family Rhizobiaceae; genus Mesorhizobium. Next base: position 10,569 of record NZ_SUHQ01000048.1, read on the forward strand.
TCCGATCGCACCGCAGATTGGAGCAGGCGGCGTCCTTCCTGCATTTCGAGGGCGATATTCTGGCCCGCCGTATGCTTCTTGACCGCTTCCTTGCGCCAGGTCGCATAGAGGTCGTGCCATGCGCCGAAGGTGAACTGGTAAAGCCGGTTTTCGCCAAGCACGACCGTGGCAGTCCAGCGGTCGTTCTCCAAAAGGGTCATCGGCTGCTCGGTCCAGCCTTCGGTCCCTGCGGGCCGGTAAAGCAGGCTGGCAGCGACCGTGTCATGACCGTTGCCGAAGATGTCCGCCTCGATCAGAACCTTCTCGCCGGCGACACATTTGGCCGGGAAGCGCCCGCCGTCGATCTCCGGGCTTACGCCCTCGATGGCAATCCGGTTCGCCGCGAAGCCGCACATCGCATCTAATTCTCGCGGCTGATCCTGCGGCTTGCGTGGCTGGAGATTTGCGGAACGCTGGAAACGCGCTTTTGCAGCGCTGGCTTTCTTTTCATCGATCAGCACGAAGTGCTTCCCTCCTCGCGTCGGGACCGAGTTCGAATGCGTCGGAGTTCTCATCCTCGTCACCTTCCGACTTGTCGCGCTCAGGTGAAGTTGAGGCATCGCCTCTCTGGGCGGAAGGTAATTTACGGTATTGGAGAGTTCGAAAGTCAGTCCTCGATGTGAACCCTGCTTTCAGCAAGCCGAGCAAAGCTCAACGTTCCTCGAAGCAGCTATCCTTATCGAACCTGTTCTCGGCTGTTCTACACCAGATCCAGCGCATCTTTGTCCAGCCGGGCACGCTCGCGATCAGCCTCGATTTGCTCCCTCTTCGCCAGGAACGTCACTGGCAATCACGATCGGGACGCACAGAAGCGGCGACCTTTTGCTCCACCTAGCCGCCTTACCCAACCAACCACGTAACTTACATTCCCTCACCGCGCTCCACGCGGTAACCTCACGGCAGCCTCCCGGTCGTCACCGAAAGCCGCAAGAAATGAGAATTGCTCAGGTCGCGCCCCTAGACGAATCGGTCCCGCCGCACCTCTACGGGGGAACGGAGCGGATCGTATCGTTCCTCACCGAGGAGCTTGTCAGAAGAGGTCATGAGGTCTCGCTGTTCGCGAGCGGGAACTCCGTCACCACCGCCAATCTGGTGCCGCAGGGCACCACGGCGTTGCGCCTTGACCCAAACGCGCGACGGTCCTCGATCGCCGCCCATCTGGCAATGCTGGATGAAGTGCGCCGGCAACAGGACCGGTTCGACGTAATTCATTGCCATCTCAGCCATTTTCAGCATTTCCCGCTCTTCGAGACATTCGCAGAAAAGACAATAACCACGCCGCACGGACGGCTCGACTACAGCGATCTTCCTAGCACATATGCCAGGTGGCCTTACTTCTCGCTAAGCTCGATCTCGATGCGCCAGCGCCAGCCGCTACCCAAGGCGCGATGGGTGGGCAACGTCTATCACGGCCTGCCCCTGCATCTTTATCCCGCGACCGACCGGGCTCCCCCACAAGACCCCTACCTTGTTTTTCTGGGCCGGATTTACCGCGACAAGCGGCCCGACCGCGCGATCGAGATCGCCAGGTTGGCGGGCATGCGGCTCAAGATCGCCGCCAAGATGGATTACAGCAACCGCGCCTACTGCGAAGAGCTCGTCGAGCAGATGAAAAGCCCCCATGTCGAATTCTTGGGGGAAGTGGACGAAATCGGTAAGGCCGCTCTTTTCGCCGGCGCGCATGCCCTGCTTTTTCCGATCGATTGGCCGGAGCCTTTCGGCCTTGCGATGATCGAAGCCATGGCATTTGGGGTGCCGGTGATCGCCTGGCCGCAAGGTGCGGTGCCCGAAGTCGTGGACGACGGTGTCACCGGCTTCGTGGTCGACACCATCGAAGATGCGGTCGCCGCCATCCAACGGGCCCATTCGCTCGACCGGCGCCAGGTAAGGCGCAGGTTCGAGGAGCGCTTCAGCGCGTCCCGCATGGTCGACGGCTACGAGGCGATCTACGCCTCGGTTGCTGCAGGCATGTACGAACCAAAAGACGTCCCGCGGATTGTTTCGATCGCGGGAAAAGGTCGATCGGACCAGGAATGGACGAACGGAAATCAGATCAGCTTAAACTCTCGGCGGGGATCGATGAACTAATTCCCCTGGAACCGTAGCGCCAACTGGAAACATCTCGATGCTGGTGAGCCGCGCTGTCGGGATCGGGAGCAGATGTGCACACGCAAATGAACGAAGCCCTGCACGCAAACGAAGCACTGTTTGAGAATGGTCCGCCTGTCGGGGTCCAGCGGCGTCTGGGCATCGTTAAGGGTAGTCAACTGAACGTTGGCCGCCGCGCGATGATCGTCGGTGCGGTAGGCTGGGCGCCCCTTCTCGTTTTAGCCGGCATTCAAAATGTGACTATGCACACCGACGGAATTACGTCGCTCCTTTGGGATGCGGGTGTGCACGCGCGGTACCTGATCGCCGCACCACTACTCGTCTTGGCCGAAGCTCAGTGCGCATTAAGGCTCAATGCGATCGTACGGCACTTTGCCGATGCCGGGCTTGTAACCGATAAGGACCGTGGGCCATATGACGCTGCCGTTGCATCGACCCGAGCGCAGCTCAATTCGCGCGCCGCAGAAATTATTGTAGTCGTTCTGGCCTATCTCCTCACGTCTGCGGCGGTCTTTTCGCTGCCATTCGATCAGATTCCAATTTGGCACAAGACCGGCGGCTCCGCGCCTGCCTTCTCGCCAGCCGGCTGGTGGCACGTGCTGGTGAGTTTACCCTTGCTCCTGACCTTGCTCCTTGGCTGGGCGTGGAGGTTTGCTCTATGGGCGCATCTTCTGTGGCGGATCGCCCGGCTCGACCTCCGCCTCATGGCATCCCATCCGGATGGCGCAGCGGGCCTTTCCGTGCTGGGATATTCGCTGCGGGCATTTTCCCTCATAGCGATGGCGATTGCCACGATCATTGCCGGGCGTTCGGCGAACATTGTCTTGGTCGATGGGGCGCTGCCGAGAGACCACACGATCTTCAGTGCCGGCCTCTTGGTGGCGGTCGTCGCCTTGTTTGCCGCGCCATTGTTCTTTTTTACCCCGATTCTGATGAAGGCGTTGCAGCGCGGCTCATTCGAATACGGCGCACTTGCCAACCGGGTCGGAGCGGTTTTCGAAGAGAAATGGCTTGGACGCAATGGACCCGTCGACAATTCCGCGATCGAGAAGCCAGACTTCTCCGCGACTACCGATTTGTACGCGATCGTCGCAAATGTTTACGCGCTGCGCTTAGTGCCAATCGACCTCAAAAGCATCGTCATGCTCGGCATCGCATTGCTGCTGCCGTTCGTTCCGATCGTGTTCCTGGCGCTACCCATGGCGGAAATCTTGGCAGGACTGAAGAAACTGCTTTTCTAGAGCTAGAATGACGATCACGACCAGGGCGGCGATACGGATTCCGCATCTCAGCATCCAAATTCTCCTTGCCTTGCAATAGCTCCTGTCAAGTCTGCTGAGACGCCCGCACCTCGAGCAAATCCCGCTCGAGGAAGTAATTGAGGAACGTTCGGATCACCGCGATTGCCGCTAGTCGTCCAATGTCATCCCAGCCCGGTGCAATCGAAGTTTCTATGATGTCGGCCGCGAGCTGGAATGTCAGGCCGGCAACCAGCCAGCGAGCATAGCGCAGCCAGACAACGCGTCCCTCGGTTGGTCCCGAAGGGGCCAACATCGCGCGAAGCGCGCCGACGACTGCCTCGATTGTCCCGACGACGATAGCGATCAGCGCGATAGCATCGATGAAGAGGACGGTATACCCGGTGATGACGGCGAAGCCCTCTTGCATCACTCCCTCACAAGCGTGAACGAACGATGCAGCGCAAGCCGAGATGGCAGGTCGAAGTATCAACCGGCTGCGACATGCGCGCCGCAGGCCGATATCGCCGACAGTAATTGGGCGCGCATAGATAGGAGCCGCCTTTGGTTACCTTGCGCGGGATCATGACCTCAGGGGTGTGGGGGTCAAAACTGGCTTCGCGCTGGCCACCCCGCGGATTGTCGATCGTACAGCACGGGCTCTCGATCCGCGAGTGCTCCTGATACCAATCCGTAGTCCACTGCCAGACATTGCCCGCCATATCGTGGAGCCCGAAGCCGTTGGCCGGGAACGAACCGACCGGAGCCGTCCACTCGTAGCCATCCTCGTTGCGATTTTCATAGGGAAACTCGCCTTGCCAAGTGTTGGCCAGATGCTTGCCGCCTGGCGTCAGTTCGTCACCCCAGACAAATTCGGCGCCGTCGAGTCCACCGCGGGCTGCGAACTCCCACTCGGCTTCGGTCGGCAATTCCTTGCCCGCCCATTTCGCATAGGCTTCGGCATCCTCGAACGCAATGTGGACCACTGGGTGGTCGCCCAGCTTCTTGATGGAACTCGCCGGGCCGCGCGGATGGCGCCAGTTGGCGCCGCTTACATAGACCCACCAGTTGTAGGAGTTCCGGATGTCGACCTTCTGAGCCGGCTTCTTGAACATGGAGGACGACGGCACCAGGAGTTCTGGTATCGCTCCGGGGTAGTCTGCGGGATCTGCCGGACGTTCAGCTAGCGTCACATATCCGGTCTCTGCTACGAAACGTTCGAATTCGCGATTGGTTACCGTGTGGCGATCCATCCAGAAGCCACCCACCTTGACGCGGTGCGCCGGCGCCTCTTCGGGATAATGCTCGTCCGAGCCCATCAAAAAAGTGCCGCCGGGAATCCACAGCATGCCTTCGAAAGGCGGCACGGCGCTATTTCGATCGCGCGTGGTCAGATCAACAGAGTCATTCACAACAGAGCACCTTTTTGTATCGTACCAGTTACCGAAGGCGATCATAGGCAATGCCGGGCGGCGGGATGCCCGCCGCCCGGCCAACAGCGCTAGTGTCCGCCTCCGCCCGTGCCGGTCACCGCTTCCATCACATGGTCGAGGTTGAAGCTTCCTGGCTTCTGGCGCGGCGGGAACTCGCGGAAACTCTGCAGCCATTGTCCCACGAAGGCGCCCGCGGGTGCGATCATAAACATGTGCTCTGCGAACCAGCGGCCATAGTCCATGCCGATCTGATGCGCGAGTTCAAAGGGGTCCATCCGTAGATTGGTCAACATCGGTGCACGCAGCGCCACGAAGGGCTCCTGCCAAACGTGCAGGCCGTGTGCGTCTTGCCGCAGGAAGGTAGCCTTCCAGTTGCCGTAACGCAGGGCGGCGACGCTGCCGTCATCGGTCCAATAGATGAACTCCTGGCGCGGCCATTTGGCCTCGCCCTTCAGTGCGGGCATGAGGTTGTAGCCGTCGAGGTGGACCTTGTAGTCCCGGCCCATGGCCTTGTGACCTTTCAGGAGCTTCTCCTTGACGTCAGGCTCGCCAGCCGCGGCCAAGATGGTCGTGAGCATGTCCTCATGCGATCCGACATCGTTGATGACCGTGCCGGGTTTGATCACGCCGGGCCAGCGAATGGCGCACGGCACTCGATAGCCGCCTTCCCAATTGGTGTTCTTTTCACCCCGGAACATCGTCGTGCCACCGTCGGGCCAGGAGAAGGACTCCGAGCCATTGTCGGTAGAATACATTACGATGGTGTTCTCATCGAGACCCAGCTCCTTGAGCTTGGCCAGCATCTCGCCGACCTGACGGTCGTGCTCGACCATGCCATCGGCATAGATGCCGAGCCCCGTCTTTCCCTGCACCCCCTTCTTGAGGTGCGTGAAGATATGCATCTTGGTGGAATTCCACCAGAGGAAGAACGGCTTGTCCGCTTTTTTGGCGCGCTCCATAAAGTCGATCGCCTTGGCGGAGACCTCTTCGTCGAAGGTCTCCATGCGTTTCTTGGTCAGCGGACCCGTGTCTGTGAGGCGGCCGTCGGCGAAGCTGTGAATGACGCCTCGCGGACCAAAGTTCTTCTTGAAATTCGGAAACTCCGATTCCTTCGGATAGTCGGGGTTTTCCGGCTCTTCCTCTGCGTTCAGGTGGTAGAGGTTGCCGAAGAACTCGTCGAAGCCGTGGTTCGAAGGCAACATCTCGTCACGGTCGCCGAGGTGGTTCTTACCGAACTGCCCGGTCATGTAGCCGTGGTTCTTGAGCAGGCCGGCGATCGTCGGATCTTCCTTCTTCATGCCCTCGGGCGCTCCCGGCAGGCCGACCTTGGTGAGGCCGGAGCGGATGGGCGACTGCCCGGTGATAAATGCCGCGCGACCTGCGGTGCAGCTCTGCTGCCCATACCAGTCGGTGAACAGCGCCCCCTCCTTGGCGATGCTGTCGATGTTGGGCGTCTTGTAGCCCATCATGCCCTGGTTGTAGGCGCTGACATTGAACTGGCCGATGTCGTCGCCCCACATGATGAGAATGTTAGGTTTCTTGTCTGCCATTTTCGTCTCCTCCCTATGTTTTTCGGATGCTGCGCCATCCTTGCCTTCAGACCAACCGGAACAGCACGGCAATGAAAGTGAAAATGCCGATGAGCAACAGAACGATCGTGACGCCAAAGAGCGGCGTCTTGTGCGGGTCCCTGTCCACTCCGGCGAGCGGAGCGAACTGTTTGCTCCACAGATAACGAAGTAGCGATCGGTATTGCCACAGCGAGACAGCGAGCGCACCCACGCCGGCAAGGATGAGCGCAAGGCCGAGAACGCGCGGCGACTGCGGGCGAAGCGCCGGGGCGACGCCTTGCATGTCCTGAAAACGCTCGAAGAACTGGACGATCGTGAAGCCGAAGCCGATAAGCGAGACAGCCGTTCGCACCCACGACATCAGCGTGCGCTCGACGCTGAGACGCGTACGCAGCCAAGAGAAATGACTGTCCGATGTCACATGGACTTCAAATCTTGCCGGGCTCTCATCCGCGGGCTTGCTCACCATTCTGATCCCCTCGAATTCCCTATTCAACGACATTGTTTCAGCGTACGAGATCGCTCCCGAGGCTTTTGATCATTCACGATTTAGGCCCGAGACGAGCGCTGCTCCACCAGCGCGCGATGCGCGCCGCCGGGCCCCGTATTAGGAGATAGGGAACGAAGGCGAGAACAATCGCGACGACTACAGCTTCAAACGGATAGAATGTCCGGAGTTGCATGACTTGATAGACAGTATCCAGGATCACGGCGAGCACCATAATCTTGCCCGTCGATCTCACCCCTTCAATGAGGCGCGCGTGGCGCTCGTCAGGCTTTGACAGGACAGTCCAGAAATAAGGCGAGCGCCCGTCGCGCGCGTCCTTGATGCCGTCACGTATCCCGAACAAAGTCGCCATCACCGGCTGAAGAAGAAATCTGAGTGCCAGGGGCCCGCTCGGCCGCACGATGAGGTCTTCCCAAAAGCGTTGCAGAATGTCTTCGATTGCCATTCGTGCTCATCCCTCTTTACGAGGACGGTTGCCTAGGAACGGGCGACGCCGTTCCCGGCGCCGCCCGTCCGTAAGATGACGCCTCGTTATTGCCGCGCCATTGCGACGCGAAGGGCCTCTTCCGGCGAGACGTGGTGGTCGGGATGGTCGGCGTCTTCGCCAATAGCGAGTTGCACGCCCTTTATGACTCCATTGAACGCGTTTCCACGTGGGCCGTAGTCCGGCGAAACCGGCGCTCCAGTGTCGCAACCGACATCGCAGCCATCGTCCGCCGAGAAGACCGAGGGCGCAGTTGCGCCCACAGCGCCTTCTCCGACCTTCTTGCTGTCAATGAACAAGGACACCGTGCCGCCCTTGGCAGGACCGCCGCCTGCATAGGCAAATTCCATGCGGACCTGATGCGATCCCGGCGGTATTGCATCGGCGGATTCGGCGAAGAAATGCTGAACGCCGATCAGGTTGTAGCAGTATTTGAGCTTGCCGCCCTTGGCGTACAGGCTCCAGCCGCCGATGTTGGCGCCCTGCGAGATGATCACGCCTTCAGCGCCTCCCTCCGGCACTACGATCTCGGCGGTCACCGAATGCGACTTGTTCTTCATATTGAGGACGGAGTTCTCCGAGAGCCGCCCCATGCCTCCGAACAGAACCTGGGATTTCCCCTTGATCAGAACGGGCCGTCCCGCCAGATCAGAGTCAAAGCGAGCGGCGACATTATCGTCCAGCGGAAGCACATTGTAGCGGGTGGCCTCGATCAGCCACAGGCGCTGAAGCTGATGCAGTTTGTCCGGCATCTGCTTTGCCAGATTGTTGGCTTGGCTCCAGTCCTTGCTGGTGTCGTAAAGCTCCCAGACGTCGTCGTCGAAGGGGGGAACCGTCTCTCCATGCAGCAGCCACGGCGTCTTGTGGCGCGTCACCGCGGTCCAGCCCTTGTGATAGATGCCGCGGTTGCCGAACATTTCGAAATATTGGGTCTCGTGCCGCTCCGCTGCCTTCGCTTCGTTGAACGAATAGAGCATGCTGACGCCTTCGATCGCCATCTGAGCAACCCCGTCTACCGCCTGTGGTTGCGGAAGCCCGGCCGCCTCCAGTATGGTCGGTGCGACATCGATGACATGATGAAACTGGGAGCGAATCTCGCCCTTGCCTGCGATTCCGTTTGGCCAGTGGACGATCGTGCCATTTCGGGTCCCGCCCCAGTGCGAAGCGACCTGCTTTGTCCACTGGTAAGGCGTGTTCATTGCGTGCGCCCAGCCGACAGCATAGTGGTTGTAAGAGTCCGGTCCGCCGAGCTTGTCCAGCCGCTCCATGAGGAATTGTGGCGTCTCGAGAGCGGCCAGGCCATTGAAATTGGCCATTTCGTTATAGCAGCCGATCAGGGTTCCCTCGGCCGAAGCGCCGTTGTCGCCAATAATATAGTAGATCAGCGTGTCGTCCGTCAGCTTCATCTGGTCGAGGCTGTCGAGGAGCCGCCCGACGTGGTGGTCGGCGTATTCCAGGAATCCTGCGTAGACCTCCATCTGACGCCTCAGAACAGGCTTCATCTCCTCGGGCATTTCATCCCAGGCAGGAATCTGCTCGTGGCGCGGCGTCAGCTGGCAGTCGGAGGGAATGACGCCGAGTTTGAGCTGGCGAGCGAAGGTCTCCTCGCGCAGCTTGTCCCAGCCCTGATCGAACTTGCCCTTATACTTGTCCGCCCACTCTTTCGGAACATGGTGGGGAGCGTGGGTTGCGCCGGGTGCGAAATACATGAAGAAGGGCTTGTCCGGTATCAGCGCCTTCTGCTGGCCGACCCAGGCAATCGCCTTATCGGTCATGTCCGCCATGAAGTGGTAGCCTTCTTCCGGCGTCTTGTGCACCTCGATCGGCGTGGTGCCCTCATAGAGAGATGGATACCACTGGTGTGCCTCGCCGCCGATGAAGCCGTAGAAATATTCGAAGCCGCCGCCACCGGTGGGCCACGCGTCAAATGGGCCTGCCGGGCTCGTTTCCCACACAGGGACCTCATGGCATTTGCCGAACTGTGCGGTCGCATAGCCGTTCAACTTCAGCGTCTTTGCCAGTGGAGAAGCCGTGTTCGGCAGGACCGAGCAATAGCCGGGCGACCCGCTGGCGATCTCGGTAATGCCGCCCATGCCGACCGAGTGGTGGTTGCGACCCGTGAGCAGCGCCTGGCGCGTCGGCGAACAAAGAGCTGTCGTATGGAAGCGATTGTACTTGAGACCGCCGGCCGCCAGGCGTTCGGCGTTGGGCGTCTGGCACGGACCGCCGAAGGCGCTTGAGGCGCCGAAGCCCACATCGTCGATCAGGATCACCAAGACGTTTGGGGCGCCCTTTGGCGGACGCAGCTGCTCGATGACCGGATACTTCGATTCCGGATCCTTGGCGTCGTAGGTGATGAGACCGGTTCGCGGACGTGTCGGTATTGGAAGGACGCTACGGTTGATGTTGTCTGTGCCATCGCTCATCGTGATCTCCCATTTGGCGGCGCTCTTGCCGCATATCTTTGAAGGGCAGGTATGTGAGGTTTGCCTATTGCCGCTCGGGGCGGAAGGTAATTAACGGTAACCTACGGACAGAATCCGCTCGGCCAGCGCAAGGGTCGGTCCTTGAGGTGAGTCCGGCTTTCCTCAATGAGCCAGGGAGGAACTCAACGTCTTCCGAACGGGTAAACCGCATCGAGACCTTGCCGCGTGTCTTCACCAAAAACCGGCACATCTTTCGAGCCAGGGGCGTTCATGCTCAGCGCACGATGCTATGGCTGCAGAGGCTTCGGTTTCAGTCAGATCATCAAACGTTTCGACGAGCAGTCGTGGAATTTCGGGCGTGCTTGGGCTGACGTCGATCTTTGCAAACCAGAAGGCTGGAACCACCAAGACACCGATTAGGCCGAAGGCATGGCCATCAGCGATGACGGCCTTCGCCAGCGAAGCGGTTGAGTGGCGATTTTCTCGACGGTGCTTGCGAGGCACGACCGCCTCGACCGAGGGGGCGCTCGCAGCGAGAGCGCTGGAACGTAGCCGCCTTCTTTGTTTCGTTCGACGGAGCGGCGCAAGAGGGCCAGCCTCATTGCAAACGATCGGACCCCTCTGCGGGTCGAAGCAAGCCGACGACGTTGCCTTCGGCCACATGGCCGAGAAAGCGTCGTTCGCGGGCAGTTGCATCGAAAGCGGGCTGTCAAGGATGCGATCTAGCTCGACACGACAATGGCCGGTAGGGAGATACAACTCCCGGTGGCGATACCGCGCAATAGCTTGGTGGGATCGGGAAGACGTTGCGGGTTCTTTGGGACCGCCTGCCACAAGCGTGTCGATCCTCGGCCACCGGCGGATACAGCTTCGCCAGCAACAGTCCGACTACGTAACTTACATACTGATACTGGCACCATCAAAAAGACTATGCGCATTCTAGCGCATAAGTGGTGGCCCTATGGCAACAACGGCAAACCTCCTGGCGGGGAGCAGTCCTATTCGGCGGCAGGCGGCACCTGCCGCATGCCGAATTTGCGATCCGCAAATTGAGGCATTCCGCGACAGTAGGAGCTGTTCTACGAGAGGCTGAGGCCTGGCAATTGAAGTCACGGCAAAGCTGCTCAGCCATGAACCCGCCAACGCCCAGGCCTATGCGGTCATCGCCATCGCTTACTACGCAAAAGGCGACTAGATCGGGCAAAGGAGAATGCAGCCAAGGCCCGTGACATAGACCCTTCCATCCGCTTGCCGGATGAACTCGACCGCATGCTAGGCGGCCGAGCTGATTGACGGGGAGGCCAGCGGGATACTCGAGGGACGAAATCGCGAAATCCATCTCGCCAAGCATGCCTCAAAGCATGAAAGAAAGTGGAGCTTTGGTGATAATGTGGCTCGACGGATTGGTTGTTATTGGGAGCCGGCTCGGTGACTGGGTAGATCAGTCGAGATCGGATTTTCGCGGGAGGGCGGCATGAGAGCGATCGAGGTATCCCGGCAAAAGTCGCCATTTTTGGCGGTGTGCGTCATGGCCGCGCTGGCATTGGTGTGGTTGGCGGCAATGGGCAGCGCCTCGATGGCGCAGGCGCAGCAAACTTCGACCGTGCCGGTGGCGGATGAAAAATTTCAGGCATTCATCAAGATGCTTGATGATCCCGATATCCGCGCGCGGCTGGACGCCATGGCAGTGCCCCCTGCGGACAAACCAGTTGCGCCAGCCGCCTCCCAGATGGCGGTCTGGGACAGCCTCATTCGCAACCATCTCGTTGCGTTGCGTAACGCGGTTCCGCGCATCCCGGGCGAGGCCGCAAACACCGTCCGAATTGTGAGGTCAGAAATCAACAACCGTGGATTCGCCACCATACTTGTTCTCTTCGCAGCCTTGCTGGTGCTTGGCTTCGGAGCGGAGTGGGTATTCAAGCGCGCGGTGGGCGGAGTGAAGCAGCCCGGCTCGGGCCAGGCAGCCGGTGCAAGCGCCGCACGCGAGGGCAATCGTGCCGCCCGATTATTCGCGGAACTGGCGCCGCTCGTCGTGTTTTCCCTCGTCAGCGCTGGGGTTTTCCTGGCCTTCGATTGGCCCGCCTTGCTGCGCGTTGTCATCCTGACCTATCTGGTCGCATTCATCGTCGCGCGGGTGGTGATGGCCATCGGCAGGATACTGCTTGCACCGAATGGCGGCGCCATTCCGGCGGGACAGGAGAAACCGCTCCGGCTTGTTCCGGCGAGCGATGCCGAAGCCCATTTCTGGTATCGCCGGCTGGCCGTTTTCACCGGCTATCTGATGGCCGGCTGGGCGACCGTCAGCCTGCTGCCGCACCTGGGCTTTTCGCCGGATGCAACGCGTTTGATCGCCTATCTGCTGGGGATCGGGCTTCTGGTCCTCGCCGTCGAGATGGTCTGGCGGCGTCCAGGCCGCCCGGCGACCACACAGCGCATAAGCACGAGGGAATGGCTCCTTACCATCTACCTGGTTCTCCTCTGGGGGCTCTGGGTCGCCGGTCTCAACGGCGCGCTGTGGCTCGGCATCTATGCCTTGCTTTTGCCAAAGGCGTTGACCATCGCCGGCCAGGTGGCAGAGGCGCTGGTGGTCCGGCCGGACAATGCCACCTCGGCGAATTCCGTTCGCACAGTGCTGATCAACCGCGGCGTTCGCGCGCTGGTGATCCTGCTCGCGGTGCTGTGGCTGAGCCTGGTCTGGCGCCTGGACCCAGGTGCAATGGCAGAAGGTAATACCACCATAAACCGGATCGTGCGCGGCCTGTTCCACGGTGCCCTGATCTTGCTGGTTGCCGATCTCATCTGGCAACTGGCGAAAGCCTATATCGGCCGGACGCTGGAGCTGGCCGCGGTCGACGACACAATCACGCCGGCTGAGGCGGCACGCCGGAGCCGGCTCAGGACCTTGCTGCCGATCTTCCGCAACATGCTGGCTGTGCTGCTTGCTACTGTGGCCGTTCTCATGGTGCTTTCGGGGCTCGGCGTGCAGATCGCCCCGTTGATCGCCGGCGCGGGCATCTTCGGGGTTGCCATCGGCTTCGGCTCGCAGACCCTGGTCAAGGATGTGCTTAGCGGCGTCTTCTACATGCTCGACGATGCCTTCCGGGTCGGTGAGTACATCCAGAGCGGCAGCTACAAGGGAACCGTCGAATCCTTCAGCCTACGCTCGGTGAAGCTGCGCCATCATCGCGGCCCCATCTATACCGTCCCGTTCGGTGAGCTCGGGGCGATCCAGAACATGAGCAGGGATTGGGTGATCGACAAAATCACGATCGGCGTGACCTACGATTCCGACGTGGACCTGGCGCGCAAGCTCATCAAGAAGATCGGCCAGGAACTGGCAGCAGACCCGGAATTTGCGGCCGACACGATTGAGCCGCTCAAGATGCAGGGCATCGACAATTTCGGGGACTATGCGATCGTTCTCAGGATGAAGCTGATGACAAAGCCGGGTACCCAATTCGGCATCAAGCGGCGCGCACTCATGATGATCAAGGCGGCATTCGAGGAAAACGGCATCAAGATCGCGGTTCCCACCGTTCACGTCGAGAGTGGCGGGGAGACCGCGGCCGCTGCTCATCAGGCAAACCAAACCCTGAAAAAGAGCAAGGCCCCCTTGGAGGCGGTGAGGGACACGCCATAGAGCTGCGCGGTCCTGTCCACGTCATCCGAACTCGGCCTGACCTCTCTGAGAAAGGCATCGATGAATTCGGGCCGTGCCAAAACCGACATCCGATCAAAGGGCAATGGCTGTCGCGAGATAGTCGTTCGCGGAATGTCGGCTATCTCTCAGGAACGGCCGCAATGGGGTGATATTGTTGAAAAAGTCCGCGTCGCTGCTTCCCATGGCATGTGCATAGAATGGCGTTCCTCGAAGACCCTAAAAATGAATCCTGATTGAACGAAGCCGCTGACGCGGCATTTGGTGCACCGATTTGCGGATGACGCTT
>NZ_SUHQ01000049.1 GCF_004962245.1 Mesorhizobium sp.
CCGGAGAGCACGGCGACCAATGCCGTTACCTACACCACGCCATGGGGCACGATCCCACGTCGCGCCGGCGACGTCGTGCCAAGACCGACAAGATCGATGGTGAGGCGTTGGTGCGTGCGCTGCTCGCCTACAAACGAGGCGAGCCGCAAGTGTGCGCGATGGTTGGGGTACCGAGCGTCAAGGAGGAGGACCATCGCATCGGCCGTGAACGGCGAACAGCCTGGGAACCCGGTGGTAGGCGACTGAGAAGTCTTCGCGGCAGGCCTGGTGGCCGAGAGCGCAGGCAAGCCAACTTTTGCCGACGCCGGCTGGTCCGGTGACAAGAAGACCGTGATGCTTTCTGATCCAGTCGCAGCCGGCAAGCGCCATGAACATATTGCGGTCGAGGCCGCGTGCGGCGCGGAAGTCGGCATTCTCGATCTGCGCGTCATGGCGAAGCTTGGCAGCCCTGGCGCGAGCCTCGAAACGCTTCTGGCGGCGCATGGTCGCCTCGCGTCCGAGCAGCATGGCAAGCCATTCGCCGGGCTCGAGGCCGCGCACTTCGGACTGTGCGTCGAGTTCCTGGAAAGAGGTTGCCATGCCGTAAAGGCCGAGCTCTCGCAGTATGTCGATGGTGGGATTGATCAGCATGGGTGGATCTCCTCAATGAAAGTAATCAGGGCCGCGCAGATTGGCGTGATCGACGATGGCGGTTGGTTCGATGGAATGGCGTGCGGCCTTGTAATTGGCGATGAGCGAAGCAATGCTGTTGCAGTTCAGGCCACCGATCTCGACAGCGCGGGCTGACACGGCTTCAGCCCGATTGCGATCGATGTCGCGAAACAGGCGCAGGATGCCCAGACATGTTCGAAAGCCCTGCTCTGGATGCGGACGGCTGGCGAGAATTGCGATGACTAGGCCTTCGGTTTGTGGCCCGATCGACGCGGCCCAACGCCGAAAGCGCTCCGGCGTCCATTCGGCATAGCGCCGGTGGGAACTGGGCATGTGATCCGGATCGGTTCCATGGCGAGGACCTCCATAGCGGCGCTGATGCACCGCGACGCGCTTGCCGCGGTGGAAGATCTCGATGGTGCGCGCCGTTGCTCTCAGATCGACCTGCTGACGAATGAGGCTGTGGGGCAAGGAATAAAAGAAGGCCTTGAACTCGACGTGATAATCCGTCGAGACGCGGGCCACACGCCATTCGGCAAACTCAATCCTCCAGTGGAAGACTGGCAGGCGCTCGACGGTCTCGAAGAGCTGCCGGCGACTGACGACCGGCCGGCGCATGACGTGGTCGTTGATGCGATCGAGCGCCTGGGCAATGGCGGCATTGGCCTCAGCCAGCGAGAAGAAAGTCTGGTTGCGCAGGCGCCCCAGAATGCAGGACTGGGCGAAACGCACTCCATTCTCCACTTTCGATTTATCCCGAGGCTTTCTTGGCCGTGCCGGAAGAACGCCGACGCCATAGTGGGAAGCCATGCCGTAGCTGCGGTTGATCTCGGGATCGTAGAAACTGGCGCGGCTGACGCCAGACTTCAGATTGTCGGGAATGAGGAGTCTGGGAACGCGTGAAAAAAACGAAACATCCGGACATGCGAGCCAATCCAGTCGGGGAGCGTTTGCGTCCAGGTGGCCTCGGCAAAGGTGTAGCTGGACGCACCCAGCACCGCCACGAAGATCTCCGCCTCGCGGATCTCACCGGTCTTGCGATCGACAATTGGGATCTTCTCGCCGGAATAATCGACGAAGACCTTGTCGCCGGCCGCATGCTCCTAGCGCGTCGTCGGTGACAGTCGCTGCTTAAATCCCCTTAGAAGTTCACAAAAGCGATTATAGCCGTAACCGCCGGGATGCGACCCACGATACTCCTCCCGCAGGATGAGCAATGTGACGCCGGGCTTCTTGAGCTCGACCGCAAGATCGGCCCAGTTCGGTTCCGTGCGTCGCCGCGTGCCCTGTTTGACGCCGTTGCGACTGAAGAGCTTGTGCTCAAGCGCATCGTCGGTCAGCTTCCCGGCAAGGGCCAGCTCAATCCAACCGCGGCTGCACGCTGCAAATTATCCTTCACCGTACTGCGCGCTATCCCCAATACGACCGCAATCTCGCGGGAGCTCGTCCCGCTTCCGGCAAGCCGCAGCATTTGTCTCAATTGTCTCATGATCAGCCTTCTCTTTGCCGGGATCAAAATGTCCCCGTTCATCGCGAGGTGATTGATGCCAAAGTTGCTGACCCAGGAGGTAATGTTCAGTGCCGAAAACTGGCCGGCTTTTGATTGGAATGGTGGCCGGCTTCAAATCGGAACGGTGGCCGGGTCTTTGATCGGAATTGCGGCCGGCTTCACGTCGGAATCCGTAATCTCAAGGGTATCGGCCCCGAGTGTGCCGCCATCCTCTACGCGGAAGGGCTGTTCCGGCACTTCGATAATCGCCGGCAGGTCGCCGCCTATGCCGGGCTCGCGCCGACGCCTTGGCAGAGCGGATCCGTCCAGCACGAGCAAGGCGTCTCGAAGGCCGGCAACCTCGGACTGCGAACGACGATGATCGAGTTGGCCTGGCTGTGGCTGCGCAATCAACCGAGTTCAGCGCTTACCCGCTGGTTCCACGAACGCGTGATGCGTGGGCGCCTCAAAAAGAAATCGTCGCCCTTGCAAGGAAGCTGCTCGTGGCGCTGTGGAAATACGTGACCGCGGGCGTCGTCATCGAAGGTGCTGTCATGAAGGCCGTCTGACGAGATCACACCGATACACTCATCCCTCGAGGCCTGATCAGCCTCGGCGGATCCAGGAGGCGAACCGAGATCCCAGCTGGCTGGAATGCCGTATCAAAGACGGGTCTCGCCTTCTGGGCTGGGCCCGATTGCGTGACACGGCTCGGTCAATCGAGCCGATGCCGCCCTAACACACCTCTTGACCTCAGCATCGTCATGTGATCCTGGGATCAAACATCTGAAGGCGGGACTTCGATGCGGTAACGCTCAACCGCGAGCAGACAGCGCGGATGAAACGTGCACCTCTGTCCATCATCTCTGGCGACATCCGACCTTTTGCAGAAGCTCCGCCGCAAGCGCCTTGCGCTGCTTGCGGCGGAGGTGTCCAAAATTCTCGACGGGTCCGGTAATGATCTGTTCGGCGGTGAGCCGCGGATTGAACGACGTGGACGGTTCAGGTAAGACCATCTGCATACGTCGGCGCCACGCATAAACCGTATGCCTCTTGAGACCCGCAATCTCGGTGCCGTCGAACAGCACGCGCCCAGCCGGTCGGTTCGACGAGCCGCATCAGGAGCCGCGCGATAGTGACTGCCGCAGCCGGATTCTCCGATGATGCAGAGCGTCTCGCCAACCTCGACCGAGAAGGAAACATCCAGCACGCACCACCGGGATGGTCTTGTTCAGGATTCCTGCACCCAGCGGATAATGCTTGGTCAAGATTCTCGACTTTCAGCCTCGCGCGCAGGAGGCTGCAATAGGCCAAGTTCGTGCAATAACGCAGCGCCTGTGCGAATCCCGCTGTAGAAGCAGCTGAGTTTTCAACCCCCTATATTAGTCAGCATATCGACTAGAATGGCGCCTATTTCATCAATGCCTAAATTCTCAGCGCTTTTGCATGGATGACGGGATGATCCATCAGAGGTTCAGAAACCTGTTAGGGCTCTTTCCGGTTCAACGCACAAAAGGAAGCATATTTTTTCCCTGATCTAGTGGGAGAAGCCAAGGAGTGCCAAGCACCCGTGGCTACTAGGCAGTATTGCAGCGCGCTAATCCGAAGAATGTGTTGAATGTCCTCCTCACGGTTATTCTGCTCCTTTGTGCTTTCGGATTGCCGAGACACCTATCATTCGTTGCGTGAGATGCTTAATACCGTCCGCAAGCCTGTTCGAAGCTTTCAATTCCGGAAGATTGCTCGAATTTCAGAACTAAACCATTAGAGGTGATCGCCAGCTGTCCCGCTCGCACCTTAGGTTGCCGCTGGCGCCACGGTCTGGTTTCCTCCAGATCGCGTGCGACACGCACCAGTGTGGCCTCGTCGCCAAAACGGCCGACGATCTGAATACCGATCGGCAGCCCGCTGGTAGTTTGCGCCAACGGCAATGACACGGAAGGCTGTCCCGTGACATTGAACACCTCAGTGTACTGACAAACCGACATACTCGCTTCCACGTACTCGTCTGCGGAGACCGCCGCAGAATAGATGCCGCCATGCGGCACGGGCACAATTGGTATCGTGGGGGTCAGCAGAATATCGAAGGCATGGATTGCCTCACCCACGCGGAAACGCATTCTCCGCAGAGCTTCTTGGAAGTCCGCAGCTTGGGAAAGAGGCAAATCGCGGCCATATTCATACCGTTTGAGGTTGACCGGCTCCAAGGTGTCCGCACTGATAGTGCGCCCCATGGCTCGCGCCGCTTCTTCGAGCCAACTCGCCCTTGTTGCAGCGAGATAATAGAATCTGCGGTACTCATCGGGGTCGTATGGTGGCTCGATAGCCGTTATCGTGTGCCCCATCTCCTGCAGAAGCGTTGCCGTCGCCTCGACAGCGTACAGCACTTCCGGATCGAGGTTGACCGCGCCCCAACTCGTTCTCGCGACCCCGACCCGCAGACGACCGGTGGGCTGTGAGAGTTCCTCCACGTAAGGACGTTTCGGCTGGACGATGATGAATGGATCGCCGGGATGGGGACCAGAAAAGACATCCAAGGCGGCTGCCATGTCGCGCACAGTCCGACATAGAACAAAGTCGCGGCTGAGACCAGAACCTGCGTCCTGTCTGTTCGGGCCACCGGAAACACGTCCTCGGGACGGGTTCAGCCCGACAAGGCCGCACCAGGACGCCGGGATGCGGATTGACCCGCCGCCGTCACTGCCATGCGCAATCGGAGTGATGCCGGCGGCCACCGCCGCCGCCGCTCCCCCGGAGGAGCCCCCCGCGGAGCGCTCCAAATCCCATGGATTGCCGGTGATGCCATTGAGAATCGATTCCGTCATCACGGTAGCACCAAGCTCGGGCGTCGTTGTTCTTCCTAGAGTCCGAAGCCCGGCCTCTCGCGCGCGACGAAAAAAATAGCTTTCGGTGTCGGAGCGGCAGCCTTTGAAAAGACGGCTTCCATTTTCCTGGAGGCGGCCAGCTTCGCTGGCCCCAATATCCTTGCGAAGGAAAGGCACGCCATGGAAGAGCCCTCCATTCGCGCCGGAAACGGTCTCAGCATCTTCGTAGAATTCGATCACGGCGTTGATGCGCGGATTAACCTCGTCGTAAGCCTCGCGGGCTAGCCGCGTCAACTTCAGGGGCGTCACTTCGCCCGTGCGCACGAGAGAGGCTAAATCGGTTGCATCGCACTCTACATACTCACTTAACTTCATTGCAGCACTCCTTATATTGACCCAACGTCGTCATCGTCGCGTGGCAACCGTGATGAGTGCGGGACGATCAGGGGCCGCGAATAGGATCGGGGAGATCCGGGACGCCAGCCTCCGCGCTTATGGAGGAGCGGCATCTATCTTTCACCAAACTTGAAACTAGCCGTCGTTCGAGCGGCTCAACGGAACTCGACCGCGCAACTCCGAGAAGCTCCGAGCGAGCCTTCACTTCGCCAGCCCGCCAGCAGGCGGACATGTGCTGCGGCCCCACTTCGACGGCTGGTGGGTCCTCTTGCCGGCACCGATCGATTGCCATAGGGCAACGTGGATGAAAACGACACCCCTTCGGGATGCGTGCGGCGCTTGGGACCTCCCCCTCGAGGGCTGGTAAATCAATGTGACTTACGCCGACGCGCACCTTTGGCGTGGCGTTGCTCAACGCGACTGTATAAGGATGGCGGGGATTGAACGTGATGTCGTCGGCCCTGCCGATCTCGACCAACCGTCCAAGATACAAAACCGCAATCCGGTCGGCGATCAACCAGGCAAGCGGCAGGTCATGCGTGATGAACAACAGCGCCATGTTGTGCTTATCGCGCAGGTCGACGAGGACCTGAAGAATCTGTGAGCGTATCGAGACATCGAGCATCGAGACAGGTTCATCAGCAACGATGAGCTCCGGCCTGACGGCAAGTGCTCCGGCTATCACGACCCGCTGGCGCTGCCCTCCTGATAGTTCGTGTGGGAAGCGGGCGAAGAAATCACCGGGAGGATTGAGCCCGGCGGACGCAAGCGCTTCGCTCACACGCTCGGCGAGTTGGGTGTCGTTCTTGACCAGCCGTAGTGAACGCAGCGGTTCTGCCACAATATCGAACACGGTGTGTCGCGGGTTGAGTGCCTGATAAGCGTCCTGGAAGATCATCTGCACGCGATGCCGGTAAGGACGCAGGGCCGAGGCGCCTCGCTCCGAGGTCATGTCGTGGCCCTCGAACAGCAACCTGCCGCCTGTCGGGTGGGCAAGCTTGGTGATGACGCGGCCCACAGTCGTCTTGCCGCTTCCCGATTCTCCGACCAGGGCGACGATCTCACCCCGTCCGACGTCGAGGTCGATCCCGTCCACCGCGCGCACGGTGCCGGCAGGTCGGCCCAGGACACGGTCGAACAGTCCGCCCTGGATAGGAAAATGAACTTGTAGTTTCTCGAGACGCAGGAAGTCCGCGGTATCAGGCATGAGCTGCGACCTTGTCTTCTTGCGAGGACCGGTGAAGGTGACAGGCAACGCGTCCCTGCCCGAACTCATCGAGACTGGGGAATTCGGTCGCGCAAATCCCGATAGCCGACGGGCAACGCGGATGGAAGGCGCAGCCTGAGGGTCGATTCACCAAATTGGGGGGATCACCGGGAATGGGCCGGATCATCTTTTTGCCGTTAGCCGGGTTCGGGATCGAGTCGATCAGCAGTTTGGTGTATGGATGCTTAGGCTGGGCGAATATCTCAGCAACAGTGCCGTCCTCGACGATCCGGCCCGCGTACATGATCATGACGCGATCACAAGCCTCAGCAACCACAGACAGGTCGTGGGTGATCAAAATGACGGCGAGGTTAAGCTGTGATCGCAGTTCCCCTAGCAGCTTCAGGATCTGAGCCTGGATAATGACGTCCAGCGCCGTGGTCGGCTCATCGCCAATGACGATCGAAGGGCGACATGCGAGCGCCATTGCGATCATCACCCTTTGTCGCATTCCGCCCGACAGTTCGTGAGGATAGGCGAAACCACGATCGGCCGGAATGCCGACGAGCTCGAGGAGCTCCCTTGCCCGCGCAGTCGCCCCGCCACGCGACATGCCGAGCTTCAGCCTGCACGGCTCGGCGATCTGCTTGATGATGCGGTGTACCGGGTTGAGCGCATTCATTGCGCCCTGGAAGACAACGGACGTTTCGCTCCAGCGATGTGGCCGCATCGCGGCATCGTCATCGATCGGCAGTCGCTCTCCGCGATAGCGCACCTCGCCGCTGCTGACACGCGCGTTAGGCGACAACAAACCCGCGATCGCCATTGCAGTGGTGGTCTTCCCGCTGCCCGATTCTCCGACGAGGCCAATGGCCTCTCCCGCTCGAAGCGCGAAGCTTACGTCATCGATTGCTCGCAATGAAAGGCCGTTAAGCCGATACTCGACAGAGAGCCCGTCGACTTCTAGAAGCGATGCCTTGTCTTGGAGGGAGCCCGTCATGGAATTACCCGCCGCCGTGGATTGAATGTATCGTCGAGCGCATTGCCAATCAGGACGAAACTCAGAGAAACCGTGAGTACGCACAGCCCGGGGGCACCGAGGTACCACCAGGCTCCAGCGCTCGCCGCACCCGCGCTCTGAGCGAGCGAAAGCAAAGTACCCCATGAAGGCTGCAACGGATCGCCAAGCCCGAGGAACGAGAGCGATGTCTCGACATAAATTGCGCCGGCGACGACCAGAGCACCATTAGCTGCGATTTGCGGCACGAGATTGGGCAGGATGTGCCGCACCATGATGCTGAGATTGCTGCTGCCCGCAACGCGCGCGCGATCAATGAATGTTCGCTCCCTGAGCGACAGTGTTTGGCTGCGAACGATACGTGCGACGAACGCCCAACTCGTCATACCGATGACGACAATGATTACAAAAAGGGAAGGACGGAAGCCAAGGATTTCTCCGCCGCGGCCCATGACCTCAAGCACTACGGGTGTGATGACCAGCGCCAGCACGAAGGAGGGCATGACGAAAAAGAAGTCTGTCAAGCGCATCAGCCAATCGTCCACCCAACGACCAAAGTAGCCCGCGGTCATTCCGACCGTAGTCCCGACGATGAGGCTAATCACGGTCGCCAGTAGCGCGATCGTAAGCGAGATCCGGGCACCATGGACGACCAGGTTGAGCACGTCCCGCCCAACTTCGTCTGTCCCCAGCAAATGCTGGCTTGATGGCGATGCGAGGAAATCGCCGGTTGCATTGATCGCAGTCTGAAGCGGTCCCACCAGAATATTGGGCACAGCTGCCATAACAAGAAATAATACCAGACACAACAAGCCGAGTTGAGCTCCGCCATGGCCCAGAAACTGACGCAAAAAGTTCTTGAGCGCTCGCGTCCGGCCACGCGAAAGAGATTGAACAGTACTTTCGCTCATTTCCGGACTCGAGGATCAAGAAGGCCGTAGGCAAGATCGGCCATGAGGTTGGCGATAACGATCGAGGCGCCGAGCAACAGGAAAATGCCCTGAAGGACTGGGTAGTCGCGCGCATTGAGCGCCTCCACCGTAAGACCGCCTATTCCTGGCCAGGCAAATACGGCTTCCACGGTGATGGCACCCGCCACCACATAACCGAGATTGAGGGTAACCAAGGTCACGACCGGCAGCATTGCATTGCGGAATGCGTGACGTACCAGCATCTGGCCATTAGTGAGCCCCTTGGCTCGCGCCGTCACCATATAGTCCTCGGTGACGACGTCACTCATCGCAGCACGAGCTACTACAACGTATTGCCCAATCAGGCCAAGCGCCACCGCGGCAACCGGAAGCGCTAGATGCCGCAGGTGATCGAGCAGCCCGTCAAAAAAACCGATCGTTGCGCCGGGTGAATATACACCGTAGCCAGGAAGCCAGCCCAATGCCGTACTGAAGACAACTACCAGGAGCATGCCTACCCAGAAAGACGGCGTAGAGTATAGCGCCAGAGAGGCTCCCGTGGCGATCTGGTCAATAGCCCCTCCTCTGCGCCAACCCGCATACAGGCCCAGCACAACCCCGCACAGGATAGCGATGAATTGGGCCAGACCAACCAGGACGATGGTGGCAGGCAATCGCTCTAAAATTAGATCGGCGACATACCTGCCCCTGAACTTGAAGCTAAATCCGAGATCGCCATGGAGAGTGGCCGACAAGTAGTCCACCACCTGATCCGGGATCAGCGGCCGGTCAAGGCCCCAGCGCTGGCGCTGCGCTTCGATCTGCTTAGCGGTTACGGCGGTGCGCGCCCCTGCCAGCAGCAGCCTGGCGGGGTCGCCGGGAACGATTCGAAACAAGATGAAGTTTAGGATTGCCACCATAAGAAGCGTCACAATCGCCCTGATGAGAATCTGCCCGATGCGATGGGTCATCCAGTGCCTTCCAACAGATCTATTGGTTGACCGGCTTCAGCCGATCGAGAGGGAAGTAAGTATTCATCGACAGTATATCCTGGGTCCCCCAACCTTCGATGCAATCCTTGCGATGGGCGTCGAGCAGGAAGGGATAACTCAGCATGATGTAGGGCGCTTCGGTGTAAAGGAGGCGCGCCGCCTGATCGACCAGCTCCTTGCTTTTTTCGAGGTCGACGGACGTCTCGATTTCCGACAGAAGCTCGTCGAATTTTGCATTTGTCCAAAACGATCTGTTGCCAGTGCCGATTTGCTTGCTGCTAGCGAAGCCGAGCAGGTCTTGAGGGGTGGGGGACGGGTAGCTATTGGTAATCAGCAGATCCCAGCCTCCGCCGCCATGTTCCGGCGCTGCCGTGCGGGCATCGAGTGCGCCGGGGTCAAGCTGGGTCACCGATACGGGAATGCCGATTTGTCCGAGCCAGCCAGCGATAAGCTGCACGGCCGCGACCGGTATCACCAGGTTACCTGAGCCAGATCCCGTGATCAGCTCGAGTCGGAGGCTGTTTCCCTCTTTGTCCTCCCGCATGCCATCGCTGTTGGTGTCCCGATAACCGGCGGCATCGAGCCGCCGGCCCGCCTCCGCGAGATCGAAGTGGCGTCTGATATCGCTCAGGTCCGAATAGAAATTGGCGTGCGTCGGCGGGATCGCCCCGACGCCATGGGCGGCGTGTCCGCGCATGGCTCGATCGACGATGACCTTCTGGTCGATCGCGTAGCCGATCGCATCACGAAACGCCACATCCTGCAGGGCTTTGGTGCTTCCCGCCCCGTCCCCGGAAGCGGTGTTGAAGGCCAGGTAATCGCGCTGATCGACGGGCGATTCTCCGACTAGGATGGCAGAATCCTTCGAGAGGTCGGCCCATTGCGCAACCGTCAAACCGTAGCCATAGTCGAGGCTACCGCTCTTAAGACCCTGCGCAATCGGATCGGCCGTATTGAAAAGGTGGAAGATCACGCCAGCCGTTGCTGGTTGTCCCGTGCGGAAATATGCGTTCGGCGTGAGGCGGACAAACTGCCCCTGCTGAAACTCCGAAACGATCATTGGCCCCGTGCCCACCAGCGGCGGGTCGTTGCGAAAGGTGCCGCGCGCATCGGCGTAGCTGATTCCTTTCCAAATGTGCTCGGGAACGATCATCGTGTGGTGGTCGATCGGCCAGCGGGTGGGGACCTTGGTGACGATTTGCAACGTCTCGTCGTCGACGGCCCTGATGGACTCGACATTTTGCAAGCCGTTAGTGTTGTTCCAGCCGACGCTCAGCTCGTCGGGCGTTCCCATGGAGCCGCGAAGATAGTTGTAGGTGAACGCGGCGTCTCTGGCCGTGGCGGGCTGGCCATCCGACCATTTCATCTCAGGCCAAATCTTCAAGGTCCACGTGAGGGTGTCATCGCCAACGGACCACTCCTTGGCGAAACCCTTCCGATCGGGGTAGCGCTGGGCCTCGACGCCGACCAGCCAGTCATAGGTAAAGACCAGCGGCCAGTACACGTTCCAGCTAGCAAAGGGGTTCATCGTGTCGGGGGCGGTGACTCCGCCGAGGCGCACGATGTGATCGTCGCACGACGAGGCGAACGCCCTTGAGTGCAAGACCCAGGGTGCTGCCGATACTGCCAGCATCGCCTTCATCACTGCACGACGGCCAAATGACCACTCGTTCATTCTATCCTCCCTTCAAGCTCTGGGCCTGTTCTCGTCGCGATCCCAGCCCGGCTAGGACCGTGGTGCGAAGCCCGTTCCCTTTGTTATTTGGCGTGGGAATTACGATTGCGTGGCGTCCTGGATCTGGCAAGCACAGAATCGATATCACAACCATCTAGGATGTAGATGGCAAACTGCCCGCCATTCGGTGGGAGTCGTCCGTTGTAAACCGGCTTTGATCGGGCGGACATGGGATGGATAGATGCAAAGTTCGCCACCAAATCCGAGCATCACACTGTGCTGTCGGAGTACGAGATCACCTATGTGTTCGTCGACGGCTTCGCCGAACGGCTGCGGCCGGGGCAGAAGCGGGAGCCGGTGCTGGCGCATGGGGCTTCATGAGCGAGGGCCGCAAGGAGCTGTCGCATCTTATGGCGGGCTCAAAGGAGGACGCCGAGACGGCGACGGCCTTCTTGGAGGACATGAAGTTGCGTGGCTCGTCGACCCGCTGCTGGTGGTCTCGGTTTGCCTTCCCACGGGCCGCGCTGCCTTGCCCACCGCATGCGCAATCTCGCCGCCAAGGTGCCGGAGGATGTCTGGCCGGAGTTTAAAGCGCGAGCGCAGGCCGCCTAGCAGGCGCCCTCGGGGGCGATCGCTCGCGATCTGGCTGCCGGTGTCCAGACTGACTACGGTGCCAAATACGATCGCGCGGTGGCGTGCTTTCTCGACGATTTCGGGGCCTGCATCGCCCACTCGTGGCGAAGCGCGGCGCATCGGCTGAAAGTGTCGCCAGGCCGCCTTATTCGAGCCTTGCCGGATTGATGCGTCCGCGCGAGAACCGTCGAATCGCCCAGCTTGAGGCTGGTCGTCTTTTCCATCCAGTTGATACCGATGGAATATCCGGCGCGCGACCGGTTCTTGAATCCGTGTTTCTCGGTTGTGTTGTGAATCACTTTGGCCACGTCGCCGCTGACGGCGCCGGCACGGATTAGATCCAGCCCCGCCTCGAGGCCGGCGAGCTGCGCTTCCATGGATGCGCAGCAAGCGATCGGACGATTTGCCAAGGATATAGGTCCGGCAGATCGGAGCGTGGTGGTCATGCCGGACGCCGGCGATCTCAAGATTGTCGATGCCGGCTCAATACTCCCCAGAAGTGCCGTTTGAATCTTCCCCAGTTTAGCGCTGTCGCCGGTCTTGCGGAGCGCGCTCCGGGAGACCGGCGGCGCGTGATCGTTGATGCTTCTCCTGATGGTCGGGAGAGGGATTTCGGTGATCAAGAACGGGGAGATGATGATGATACTGGATTTGCATCGGCAGGGCCTGTCGGTGTCGGCGATCGCCAGGGAGAGCGGGATCGACCACAAGACGGTGCGCAAATACATTGCGCGCGGGCTCGAGGCTCCGGCCTACGGACCGCGCAAGCCGCGTCAGGCGGTGATCGATCCCTTCACAGCCTATCTTCGCGAAGGCGTCATGCGATATCCCGGGCTTACCGGCAGCCGGCTTTTCCGCGAACTGAAGGACCTCGGCTATGGCGGCGGCTACACGACCGTTACCGACTTCCTGTGCGACGTCCGTCCTGCCGCGGCGGAGCGTGGATACGAGGTTCGCTTCGAGCTCGCCCGGCGAGCAGGCGCAGGTCGACTTCGCCCAGTTCAATGTCGTCTTTGCCGATGAGCCGACCACGCCGAGAATCGTCTGGCTATTCTCCATGGTGCTTGGCTTCAGTCGCCTTATCTGGGCACGCTTCGTCGTCCACCAGGATCTGCCGACTGTGTTGCGCTGCCATGCTGGAGCTTTCGAGGCGCTGGGCGGCGCTCCTCGCGAAGTGCTTTACGACCGTGTGAAGACGGCTGTGATCGGTGAAGGCGATACCGGCGGCATCGTCTACAACCGTGCCCTCGTCGATCTTGCCCGCCACTATGGTTTCCATCCCAAGGCGTGTCGGCCTACCGCCCCAAAACGAAAGGCAAGGTCGAGCGGCCGTTCCGCTACATTCGCGAGGACTTCTTCCTGGCCCGCTCCTTTCGCAATCTCGAAGACCTGAACGCCCAGTTGCGTCACTGGCTGGACACGGTCGCAAACCCGAGGGTTCACGCCACCACAAGGCGTGTCGTCAACGAAGCTTTCGCCGAGGAGCGGGCAGCGCTGCGGCCGCTGCCCTTGGCTCCGTTCCGATCGGTCCTAAAGCTCGAGCGACGTATCGGCCGGGAGGGCATGGTCAGCGTCGGCGGCAATTTCTACAGCGTGCCCGACGCCACCAGGCGCCGTGTCGTCGAGGTACACACGCTGGCCGAAGAGTTGCGCATCTTCGAGGACGGCGCACTGATTGCCACCCAACCTATTCTCGAAGGCCGGCACCAGCGTCATGTCGAGCCGGGTCATCGCAACATCCACGTCCACACGCGCCGACAAAGACTGAGGAACGACGAGGTCATTCTTCATGGCTCGGGCGACAGGATCGCTCAGCGCCCGTTGGCCTTCTACGACGCCGTCGCCCGGGTGATGGCGAACGCGCTCGACACCACGCCATCCACCATCGACCGGATCCGCCACGACCTCGTCGGCCTGAAGATGCCGCGGGCGCTCGAAGCGCTCGATCATGTCGTGCGCCGGCTCGAGAAAGGCGAGATCGCCGCCCTCGAAGCCATGGACATCCTCCTCTCGGAAGAGTTGACCCTGCGCGAGAACAGCCGGATCAAGACCGCACTGCGCATGGGGCGCCTGGCCACGGTCAAGACGCTCGCCGGCTTCGACTTCTCTTTCCAGCCCTCGCTCGACCGCGATCGAATCTTCACGCTGGCCCAACTCGGCTTCGTCGCCCGCTGCGAGGTCGTCCACTTCCTCGGCCCGCCCGGCACAGGCAAGAGCCATCTGGCCATTGCGCTTGCAGTCGAGGCTGTGAAGGCTGGAAAGAGCGTCTATTTCTGCACGCTCGCCGAACTCATCGCCGCGCTGCAAAGGGCCGAACGCGATGGCCGCCTGCAGGAACGCATCCGCTTCTTCTGCCGGCCTGCTCTGCTCGTTGTCGATGAGATCGGCTACCTGCCCGTCGTCCACGGTGGCGGCAATCTGTTCTTCCAACTCGTCAACGCCCGCTACGAGAAGGGCGCAATGATTCTCACCTCAAATCGCGGCTTCGCCGAATGGGGCGAGGTCTTCGGCGACCCTGTCGTCGCAACCGCACTTCTCGATCGCCTGCTTCACCATGCGGTCGTCGTCCAGATCGAAGGATCGAGTTATCGGCTCCGCCAGCACGCCGAGCTCATGCCCGAACACTTGCGATCAAAAGCCTCCATCACGCCGCCGACATTAAATCCACCATCGCGGCCGCGCGGCCGGCCACCGAAAAATGGACACCCCTCCGCGACAGTCTGAGCGGCGAAACTGGGGAATTTTACTTCGGCACTTTTGGGGAAAATTCGAGCGGCATTGACACAAGATTGACCTGTGAACCTTTCCTGAGGGTGTCTTCGCTCCAATATGCTGCGGATCGAGCTCGTCAAAGACGGCGCGGGCAAGCTTCACGAGGTTCGCCACACTTGGGTTGCAGACCAGACCGGAATCTGCCAGATTCGCCCGCAGAGCGTTCGCCGCGATCATGGGCTGGCGCACGACCAGAGCTCGGGTGGTGAACCATCAGGATGCTCTGCTGCTCCGCTCCGGTGTCTTGGCCGGAACAAAGCGCATGGTCGGGCGCCGGACGGCTTCGCAGATCGCCTCGGCATCCGCAGCGTCGTTCTTGCCCCGTTTCACATAGGCTTTGACCGTTGTCGTGGTGGAGGCTGCTCAGGAAGCAGATGATCAGCTTCTTCTCCAAGCTTCCGAGCTATCTGATCGGCAATGATGTCGCATTGATCTTTCCTGTTGCTGGTCATGGACGGCCACGCAAGCATTCCATCCCCGATACCTAATCGACAGCAGCCGAAACGATCCTTGCAGCTTCCACATCGAGGAAAGTGGCGTCGCGGCACCAAAGGTCGATTGACCGCGACGCGCTTTGCTGCCCTGCGCATTCGAATTTGCGGATGCAGTCCGCAGCGTATCATCAACAAGGGACAGCAGCACATGCCGGGCGAGGAAGCCTGGCTGGTTGGCGAGCGGCGCTCTAACGACGAACGCAAGTACTACCTGTCCAATCTTCCAGCCGAGGCGACACAGCCGCGGATGAAGCCGTGTCCGCGATCGATTGCAGCATGGTTCTTTATAGCCGAAGGCGGGAACCGCGATGTCGCGCTGCTCAATCTTTCCCTCCTCGTCGGCATTCGCCTTCCAAAACTTCACTGTCCAGCGCGCGTCGCGGTCCTTCTGGCGGATCTTGGCAGGCTTGTCTTTCCACTCGTCCGGGACCTTGCCTGCCTTGGTGTCGGCCTTTTCGGCACCAGCATCGCGCTGCTTCGGCGCCGCCATGATCTTGGCGTCGACGATCTGCCCGCCCATCGCAAGATAGCCGGCCTTGGTAAAGTGCTTGTCGAAGTGGGCGAACAGATTCTCCACCGCGCGGGCCTGCGTGGCTCCCGGAACAGCCAGATCGTCTCGCATGAAGGACAGCCGATCCTGGATTTGGAACTCCGCCTGATCGTCCGAGAGACTGTAGAGCGCCTGTAGCACCATGATCCTGAACATCATCACCGTGTCGAGGGGCGGCCTACCGCACTTCGCGCCAGCCGATCGCTTCAGCGCCTTGGCCAGCCGCTTGCGAGATACTTCCCACGGATCACCGCGTTCAGCTTTTCCAGCGGATCCCCAGCCTCTCAGCCGCACATAGCGCTCGTCAATGTCCCATAACCCAGCCTGCCCCGCATCCCGTGTCTGCCAGCAATCACCGCGAGAGTGAATCTGCTCAGGCCCTCAAAGGCCAGGTGCTTATCAAAGGCGCCCAATTGAGGCTTATTTAAGCCTTTCCGCGGAAAATCCCCGGACTGCGGCTGCTTCGGCGGTAGACTGAGATATGACGGTTGGATCCTTCGGTGAACGCACCTCTCGCCCAATCTCCCCACCGCTCCGCTAGCTCCAGCCCCACGCATTCAGCCATGGTATCGAGTTCCTGGTGATAAACGTAACGAGTGCGTTGCGGCAGACGTCTGACCGACGTACCAGAAAACCAGAGGAGCGTTGAAATCAAGTTCTGGTTTAGTGGATCGTGGACAGCCACATTGAGGATCGTATTCTCATGATCCACTAGCCGCACCGTTGTAGTTTTCTGGCCGCGGATGCGAGGATCCAAGCTTGGTACATCCAGTTCTATCACCAAAATCCCCTCATCATCTATCGCCGCCGCGGCAGATCGGAGGCAAGCTATTTGCTCTTCGCGCGTGAAGAGCAGCGTGAACGTGAAATAAACGCAATACACCATACTGTAGCGTTGCTCTGTTCTGAAATGGGCAATATCTCCCTGCCAAGCCTTGATTAGATCGGTGCGCTTGGCGAGAAGTTCCAACATGCTGCACGAATTATCGATACCTTCGACCTTGACGCCGCGCCCGCTTAACGGCACTGCCACGCGCCCGTCGCCTATACCCAGTTCGAGAGCACTGCCCCCGCTGCAGTATCGCTCAAGAAAGCCGACAGTCTGGTCTACCTCAGCGACTTTACCTTGCACGGTGGTGTATTCTTGATAGATCGGAGCGTAAATCTCGCCATAATTCAAATCATCAGACATGTTCGATTCTCCTGCCGCTGGGTTTAGAATTTGACTTTCCTTTATGCGTACTAGTCGAAAACTGGTTTGCGTTGCCCGTTACCTAATACGTCCAGCTAGCCTCCAGGCGACCCGCGAAACGTGTTCCCGTGCAACCACAGGAGCTTGAAACGATGTCGATCGCTTGCAAACGTACGCCTGCGCTCGCCAACCGGGCAAAAAATCGGGTCGCCATAGAAGTGAGCGCGTATCAAGTGACCGCGCACTTTGGCTGCTCAGTACAAGAGACCAACGCGCCGATAATGTCTCCTGCATAGGCCCGTTCCGTCGCGAGCAACTGGCCGAGGAATAGCTCTCAAGCGAATCGTCGATACGGACATCGAACAGCTCCATTGCTGGGTGAACGTCGCAGTTCAGAGTGCAAGAGGTGTGCCAACTCAAAAAACGTTGTCAGTTCAATACGTCGACCTTTCGCGTGCGATTCTGCCTGTTTGCTTTGTCACAACTTTGTCGGGGCTCGAGCAGCTCAGCCATTCGGCTTTCGCCCTCACAGATCCGCAAGACCGTATGTCTTTTTGGCGTGGCCCGAGAAGGGTGGTTCGCCCTACACTGGTTCTGTTGAACGAGGGTTGCTCCCTTGAGCCTATCCTCAAGCCAGGAGGACGAACCATGGAAGAATATAGAGAAATTTTTGTCGGTTTGGATTTTACCAAGGCCACGGCGAGGTCCGATATTTCGGGACTACTTCTTCAGATCTGGCATCGGTGCGCCGCCTGGTTCGCAAGCTGGGGCGGCCTGGAGTTCGACTGCGCTTTTGCTATGAGGCTGGTCCGACGGGCTACGGGTTGAAGCGGCAGCTCGATGCACTCGGTCAGGATTGCGCGGTGATTGCTCCCTTGATTCCTCGGAGACCGGGGCGATAGCATAAAGACCAACCGACGCTACGCCGTGAAGCTGGCTCGGCTACACCGCGCCGACGAACTGACCGAGATCTGGACACCGGACGCCGCGCATGGGGCGATGCGCGACCTTTTTGCGCGCCCGCGAGGCAGCTGTGAAATATCGAACACGCAAGCGGCAGGAGATCCGTTCGTTCCTGCTGCGACACGGGAGGGCCTACGCCGGGCGAAAGGCATGGGGCACGAAGTATTTCAAATGCTGCATGAGTTCAGTTTCCCTTATCCCGCCCAGCATGCGGTTTTGCAGGAGTTGATTGTTGCCGAAGCGCAGTGCCGGGAGCGGGTTGCTCGTCTTGAGAAGGCCATCGACGACAGCTTGGCCGACTGGTCGCTCACACCGGTGGTTGAACGCCTGCAGGCACTGCGTGGCGTCGGGCCGATCTGCGCGGTGACGTTCATGGTTGAGATGGCGATGTACGCCGCTTCAGTCACCCACGCCAACTCATGGCCTATCTCGGGCTAGTGCCGTCCGAAAGCTCCACCGGCAAGTCCGTCATCCGCGGGAGCATTACCAGGACTGGAAACGCCCGCGTGAGCCGCGTGCTAGCAGAGAGCGCATGGGCCTACCGATACCCGGCCAGGCTCGGCAAGAGGAAGTACGTCCAGATCGGAAGAACTCCGGGAGATCGCCTGGAATGCCCAATCGCGACTGACAAGCAGGTACAGAACGCTGACGGCGAGAGGAAAGCGCAGCACGGTCGCCGTGACGGCCATCGCCTGCGAAGTGGCCGCCTTCATGTGGGCGATGGCAAGCATGCATATGGCGGAGGCCTGACGCAAGCCAGGACAAACGACAGATCGCGCATATTGGCGGGGACGCAGGCAGTCGCAAGGGGAATTCCCGTTCGCGCTTTGCGGTAACCAATCCGCGCATCAGAGCTTGTTCACCACCGTCCCGCGCCTCGTCCCCACCAATATGCGCCTACAGAACCGAACCTCGAGCGATCAACTACCCGAGCCATTCTGCATGGAGAAATGCTTGAAAAAGGACATCAGAGCGCGAAGCAAACCTCATCTGGCGCGGCGTGAGGTGATGGGCGAGAGATTGTGACACTGGGGAGCTAGGATCATGGCGGGGCGGCCGCCGATGAGCCTTTCATGAGCGATATCGGCGGCCTGTTGCCGATCGCGCTGAGGGGCGTCTTCAAGGCTCAGTAGCCAGTGAGGCGTTCAGGAACCCCGCCCGGAACTTCCCGTTGAAAGGCTCGATGAACGCATTGTCCGTCGGCTTGCCTGGCCGGAGAAGTCGAGCCCGACACCCTTCTGGCGAGAAGCGCGGAAGCGCGAGAAGGTATCGACGACGGCAAGCATGCGGATCTTGCGGCCGGCCGCAGTTGGTCGTGCACGAAGCCCATCGCCCAGACCTGGTGTGGCATCGACACGATCCTCCCGCAGCTTCGCCTTCCCCCGCCGCTTTGGCGTCTTGTTCCTGAGCTGCAGACCCATCTCCTTGTAAAGGCGATAGATTCGCTTCGGGTTGACCGTCGATCCGTCTATCCCTTGGCGCGACAGCACATGGAACGCGCCTGGATGCGGCGCGGCTATCAGGAGTGCTCTCGAGCAGCTCTGCCGTTGCCTCAGCCGCGTCTGCTCACCGACCAAGGTCTGTCGCTCGCGGTTCGGCCGCGCGCCCTCTTCTTCGAGCGTCGGGATCGCCGCCATACTGCAATGGCGCTTCTCGCCACGCAGCCAGCCGAGGAAGGCGCGCATCAAAAGCTCCGTGTCGAGCCGATCTGTCTTGGCACGCCGGTACTCACGCGACACCGCAACGCTGGCAGGGTGGATGGCATAGGCCTCGATGTCGCGCGCCCGAAGCCAGCGCGCCAGCCAGAAGCCGTCGCCGGCCGCCTCATATGGCGACGGCGATCCGCTTGATCGTATGCCCGGCCTGGCCGGCTTCGTCGCGCCAGCGCTGCAGCAGCTTCAACAATGATGGCGCGTCGGCATCAATCTTCTTTCAGCGGCTGGCGATTGAATCCCGGAACAAGCGCGGCAATCAGCCGCTTCGCCTTGTTCATTTCGATGACGGCGACGGTCGTGTTATCCTGTTCGAGAGCGGTAAGGGACAGGCTTGCGTCAAAAGACTGCTGCATGGGGCGCCTCCTTCTGAAGAGTTGGTTCTAACAGCGCCGAAAGATGCCACACCCTCGCCCGCTCGCCCTATAACATCTACGCCAGGGGACACGATCGAAAATGAAATCTTTATCAGAGCGATTAGAGTACTTTTCAGGGGAGACCAGCAGATGCTATGCGCCAGTTCATAGCCGCATTCAGCGAATCGCCGCCATCATGAGTTGAACGAGGTTCGTGATGTCGTAGTGTGGCAAATTGGTGAGGCGGCGCATAGCTGGCGCGACGAACGGTATCGCTGTGCACTCGAATAGGATTGCGCCGATGTCCGGGTGCGCGTTAACTAACCGCGTAATGCAGGCTGCAAAATCCGTTTCGATCGTTGCGAGGTCGGTCGACGGTAGCGTACGTTTCATGAAACCGTTCCAATAATTACCACCTTCGATCCCACCTATCACAACCCTCGACTGCTCGGCCGGATCACTCACCCCAAGCAGGTCTCTTCCGCAGTGATTAGCGTCGGCCGTTACGACAGCAAGCTTGGCGGAGAGGGGCAATTGGCGGATTAATGTCGGCACCATGAGCAGACTCGATAGCGCGACTGGAACCGGCACCGCTTTGGCCACAGCTAGTTGGTGCCGGATAAAGAATCCGCAATCGGCCGTGATTGCTGCGGCGCCGCGCTCCACTAAGCGCTGAGCTGCCGCGATGCAGGCTGACTCAAGGTCTGCATTGCCAGGTATGAGAGTGTCCGCCCAGGCTCCAGGCACAGTTTCCGAGATAACAGGGAAGGCGAACGTGTCAGGATTAAGTAAAGCTCCCGCTGGATACCGGGGGAGGACGTGCGGTGGCAGTCCGTACTCAAGTTCCAATACTCCTAGAGAGCGTGATGGCGAGGTGTTCATTGGGTGTTCCCGAGATCCCGTAGAGCAGGTTAAGGAGGATACCCCGACTTCAGCACTGCTTTCCTTTAAAATTGAGAAATTTTTGCTGCAATGCTGCGTAAGAGGTTCGACCTCCGGCAAATCCTGCGCCTAACGCAATCACGCGTTCCATGAGCGACCTTACCATCCACGCCGGCGGCCTATGCATCACCGCGATCGCGGCGGTCGAGTTCCGCCCGGGCAAAATAAGCGCTCGCCTTGCGCAGGATCTCGTTGGCCGGCCGAAGCTCCAGGTTCTCCCGCCCGAGAGCTTCAACCTCGCGGCCATGTACCGTCGGCACGTCGGGCCGCTTGCCGGCAACGATCTCGGTTTTCTTCATCCACTCGTTCAGCGTCTGGGCGTGCAAGCGATCTTGGCCGCGATCGAGTTTATCGCTGCCCTGCGCGAGGAAGTTCATGTTCGTGATCCAGCACCAGCCGCGCCGCGCGGGCGCGGACCTGGTCGTCTTGCTCGGCATGGCTCCACCTTCTCAAGTTTTGGAGCCTCCAGCATACCCGGACGTTCACTCCACCTTCTCAGGAGTTGATGGAGGTCTAATCGCGGCTGGGACGTCAAGCATGTATTGAATTGAGACGACACTACCCGGTGCATGGTTGCCTTCGCGGTCGACATCGGTCGTCGCATGAGGAGCTTCGCGAGAGGAGCCTCGATGTGGACGACGCACTTTGCTGGATCAGCGGTGCAACCCAATCAGCGGAATGGCTCGGCTCACGCCCCGGCAGGGATCTCGCAGGTACCCAGGTCTTGAACGCTATCCGGAGATTCACGTTGCGGCTCCTTTATTCGAATCGAAGACTCACCGGTCTTGAGCATCGTATGCATGACACCGCCAAATTTGCGCCACGGCCACGGCCGCTCGTTTGAAGCCAATTCGCTGCCGGAGGTTAAGGCGCCATACGCGCTGGCTGCTGTTGCTCGAGTTGCGGGTCAGGATGACAGACCCAGCCTCGTAGAGAGCCCCTCGCAAATGGCGGTCGCCGCGCCGGGACATATGGCCATAATAGTCAACTTCTCCGGATTGGTAGCGGCGTGTTGTTAGGCCGATCCAAGCGCCAACAGGCCGGAATTTCTCAAAGTTGTCCGGATCTTCCGGCGAATGCCCGCGCTCTTGTTGCGAGGAACTGTGCGCCCATTATCGCATGACGCCGACCCGCAACAAGAAGGGCATCGCCCATTAGAATGGAGCGATCGAAAGCGCCTATGGCCATCTCAAGAATGTCATTCGTGACGCATCTTCTGATGCGAGGCAGCAGGGACTTTGACGATATCGGTGTCTATGGTGCGTTAATCTATGAGATCGTCAGCCGGCACAATGCCAATCATGGCAAGCGCATCGACGCTGAGCCCCCATCTGCAGGAACTCCCCGATTGCCGCACCAGCGACTTCGAGAAGGTGGTCGTGAACGTGTCGGGAAGGGTGGTCCTTGCCGGAGGAACGCACCTGGACGCTTCCCAGAGGCCGTGGACATTGGGATAGGAGGCACGCAACGCATCTATTGTCACAACACTTGGGTTCAGCCTGACCTTGCCCCTCTGATCTAATCCGGTTTGAAGTTCGTTCTGGCCCATCGAGAGGACCAGGACATGAAACGCAGCCGCTTCTCTGACGAGCAGATCATCGGAATTTTGAAGGAACATGAGGCCGGGGTATCGGTTGCCGATCTGTGCCGCAAGCACGGGGTCGGCGACGCCTCGATTTATAACTGGAAGGCCCGCTTCGGCGGGATGGATGTCTCCGAGCTCGGCGACTGAAGGCTCTGGAGGACGAGGACACCCGGCTGAAGCGGCTTCTGG
>NZ_SUHQ01000004.1 GCF_004962245.1 Mesorhizobium sp.
GAAACTCTGCACGCCAAGGCTTGCCCTGCCGACGCCGGCGGCGCCCAGGGCTTTGGCCATATCGGCCGTGAGCGTGCGGGGATCGATCTCGATGGCGATTGAAGCCGCTGCGGTGAACTCGAAGCGCTGGCGCAGGAGTTCCATCAGCGAGGTGAACTCCGCCGGCTCGATGATCGTTGGCGTGCCCCCGCCAAAATGGACCTCGCCGACCTGCAATCCTTTCGGTGCGCGGTCCGCGACGATGCGGATTTCCTCGCGCAGCGCGTCCAGATAATCGAGGATCGGCTGGTCCTTCCTCGAGATGGTCGTGTGGCAGCCGCAGTACCAGCACATGGACCGGCAAAACGGAATGTGGAGGTAGAGTGACACCGGGTCGCCGGACGGAAGGTCGTTCAGCCAGCCCTGATAAGTATCGGCACTGACCGCCTGAGAGAAGCGCGGCGCTGTCGGGTAGCTGGTGTAGCGGGGCAGGCGAGCCTCCCCATATTTCCGCAAAATGGTCACTTGTAACGGATTTCCTGTGCTGCACCGGCTCTGTCCATTCAATCTACCCGCGCCGCCGGTGTCATTCCTTGCGAAATATCAAGCGCCGGCGATGTCGACCTGGAAACCTGGGAAATCACCCATGTCGAAGGCACCCATTGCATGCTGGGAGCCAACGACGCTGAGCGCACGAGGCCGGAACGCCTCAGGGCGTTGTGTCGATCGTTCGAGAAAGCGGGTCCGGCGGCCGGATAAAATTGTAGCCAAATTTGTCGAAGCGACCCGAAACGCGGCTCTCGCGTGGATTCGCATACATTCGGGTACATTTCGATCGTACTCGGGCAAACCCCTGCGACAGGCGTGGCGTAAGTTTCAATCGTGAGCAGGAAGCCTCGTCATGGTGACGAGACAGAAAGACGACAGCGGTTTCGCAAGCGGGAGTCAATCCCGCGCGAGGCGCCGGTTGGCGATCTGCTCATTCAAGAAAGGAAAATACGATGAAGAAACTTGTAGCGGCTTTCGCCCTCCTTGCCTTGTCGACAGGGGTTTCTCTCGCTGCCAATCAAAACCCGGACCGCGACCCGACCCGCGGCTTCGCTCCTGATGTCGACAGCAGCGAAATGACCTTGGATACCAGTCATACGGCTTCCTTGCCTCTACCCGTGGTGGCCTCGCAAGAAGGACAACCACAGCCCGGCAAGGTTCATAAGGGTCGTGCCCCATGGGCGGGCCGCTAATATACTGAACTTGTCCACCCATGCAAAAAATGTCCAATCACCCTCCATGCAACGAGGGTGATTGGACATGCGGCGCAAGAAAATCGTGCCGCCATCGATGAATCTCGCAGGTCGCTGAGTGTGCCGGCCGGACGCTACCGCGTGACCGCACCTTCCAGATAGACGATAATCGCTGCGCGCTGGGCGGCATTGGGAACGCCCACTGTCATCGACGTGCCAGGCACCCTTTGGCGCGGCGCTGCAAGGAAGGCATCGAGCGACTGGCTGTCCCAGACGATACCCGACTCCCGCAACGCGGCCGAATAGCGGCCATCCTCCACGCTGCCGGCCATGCGGCCGATGACGCCTGACAGATGCGGGCCGACCCTGTTCTGGCCGGGCTCCAGGCTGTGGCAGGTGCCGCAGCGCTGCCGGAACAGCCGTTCCCCGTCCACCTGCTGCGCGGAAGCGGCGGCCGGCAACAGCAGGCCCGCTGCGGCCAAAAGCCCAGCCACGAACGCACGCGCTCGCGTGACAGACGTCGTCAGGGATGCGGCCGCAACTCCGGCGGAAATGATGTGGTTGCCTTTGGTGGCTTGTGAACGGTTCATCGGATGACCTTTGCGGGACGTTGGGGAGGGGCTTTGCTGGTGGCCGGAAGCTCCGGGCAGGACCGGCCGCTCACCAGCGAGAGCGGCGGCCGGGCCAAGGAAGGTGCTGGTGAGGATGCTGGTGGTGACTTGTCCTTCGTTGCCGCGGCGGCGATCGGATCGTGGCGCGGCAGCGCGTGTTCCGATCGCGGGTCGGGTTTCGGTCAAACCGGCAGGGATCGCAGTCCGGTCGGAGGGTTAGTCTCAGGTACAGGCGCGGGGGCAAGCAGCTTGGCCATGTCGATCAGCGGCAGCCTGATGACCGCGCGAAGGCCTTTGCTCCGGTTCTCGAGCACGATGTCGCCGCCGTGGTGGCGGGCGATGGCGCGGGCAATTGACAGGCCGAGCCCGACGCCGCCGGTCTCCCGGTTGCGCGACTGCTCCAGGCGGAAGAAGGGGGCGAACACCTGTTCCATATCGCTTGCCGGAATGCCGGATCCGGCGTCCTCGATCACGATGTCCAGGCTGTCGGCACTCCTGACCAGGCTCACCTCGGCATGCTCGCCGTAGCGGACGGCATTTTCGACGAGGTTGCGGATTGCCCGGCGCAGCGAGTCCGGACGGCAACGGTACAGCACCTTGGGACCGTCGCTGACGGTGACGTTTTGGCCTAGCTCTGCGAGATCGTCGCAGAGGCTACCGACCAGCGCCGAAAGATCGACGGTACGCGTCTCCTCTACCGCGGCGTCCTCGCGCGCGAAGGCGAGCGCCGCTTCCGTCATCGTCTGGATTTCCTCGATGGTTTTCAGCATCTTTTCCTGGAGATCTGGATCCTGGACGAACTCCGCGCGCAACCGGAGCGAGGTCAGTGGCGTGCGCAGGTCGTGGCTGATCGCTGCCAGCATGCGTGTGCGGTCCTCGACGAAGCGCTGCAGGCGCTCCTGCATGCGATTGAACGCCTCGGCGGTCTGGCGGATGTCGTCCGGCCCGGATTCCGGCAGCCGCGGCACGGCCTCGCCGCGACCGAACAGTTCAGCGGCATTGGCGAGGCGTCGCAGCGGACGCGCGATTGCCTGCGCCCCGAAAATCGCTATGGCGGACAGGATGAGCGCGGTGAGCGCCAGCGACATCGCCGACTGCGTCGTCCAGAAGGCGTTCGGCATCGCCTTGGCGTAGGCGGCGTTCAGCCAGGTGCTATCGTCGAGGCGGACGGAAAGGCCCATGCCGTTTGGGGCGCCGTCCATATAAAGAAACTTGGCCGGCCGCGAGAAGGGCCTGCCATTACCGGACAAATCCAGCATGCGCGGCGGCACGGAAGGGTCGGCGGCATCGACTGCGGTCGAAGTCTGTCCGTTCATGTAGGCGGCATACTTGCCGGCAATCCCGGGCAGCGGCTTGGCGAGCTGCGTCAGGGCTTCCTGTTGCCAGGCGAGGGGATTGCTCGGTCCGTCGTCCGAGGTCCAGAAGCGCGTATAGGCCGTGCCGCTGACGTTGAGGATGTCGGGCCGAAGCGAGGGCGGCGTCGTGTCCAGCAGAAGGGCAAGGGAGGACGTGCGGCTGACGAACTCGCCCTTGGCCGCCGCATGCAAGGCTTGTCCGCGCTCGTCCCACGAGATCAGGAAGGTGATCGCCTGCGACAGGGCGAGCGCAAGCAGCACCAGCATGAGGAAGCGGGCCGCCAGGCTGCGTCTCCACAACAGCATCATGCCTGGGCCACCTCGGCCGTGAAGCAGTAGCCGCCGCCCCAGTGCGTCTTGATCAGCATTGGATTCTTCGGGTCCGCCTCGATCTTCTTGCGCAACCGGCTCACCTGATTGTCGATGGCCCGGTCGAAACCGTCGGCGGTGCGCCCGACCGTGAGGTCGAGCAGCTGATCCCGGCTGAGCACGATCCCGACATGCTCGATGAAGGCGGTGAGGAGGCGGAATTCAGCCGTGCTGAGAGCGACGGCCACGCCGTCGAGCCCAACCAGCTCGCGGCGGCCGACATTCAGCGTCCAGCGGTCGAACCGCAGTGCGTTCGACTTGAGACGGCCGCGCTGTGGCGGCAGGCTGTGAACGCGCCTGAGTACGGCCTTGATCCGCGCCAGCAGTTCCCGTGGATTGAACGGCTTGGTCAGGTAATCGTCGGCCCCGATCTCAAGGCCGACGATCCGGTCGATCTCCTCGGCCATGGCGGTCAGGAAGATGATCGGAACGTCGACCGTCCCGCGCACGTGCCGGCAGGCGGTAATGCCGTCGTCGCCAGGCATCATGATGTCGAGGACGATGAGGTCAGGCAGGCTGCGGTCGAGCAGCCGCTTGAGCGCCGCGGTGCTGTCGGCGACACTGACGCGGTAGCCCTGCTGGGTGAGATACTTCCCCACGAGATCGCGGATGTCCCTGTGGTCGTCGACGACCGCGATGTGCTGCGCTGCTTCCATGCATTGCTCCAAGGCCGCCAAATAGTCGGCCAGTATCGACGATATCTAGTTGACGTCTACACGGATGATCACCTTCCGCACCATGGCGGCAAGCTCGTGCGGGTTCAACAAAACGTGAGAAGTGTAACGAAGTGTATCAGAGCTCGCGCCTGCGACAGCTTGCGATGAACTGCCGGTCGTCGGGACAAGGTTCTGCGACAGCTTCCGGCTAGCTTGGCCTCGTCGCTAGCTGGGACTTCCGGTCTTTACCGCCAGGCCATGCCGCGGGCATCCGGACGGCGGTCCTCGCCAGCCTTGTTCGAAAGGATTTGCACAATGGCCAGACTAACCATCAACGGCGCGCCACGTGATATCGAGGTCGATCCGGACACGCCGCTGCTGTGGGTGATCCGCGAGCAGATTGGGCTTACCGGGACGAAATACGGTTGCGGGGTTGCGGCCTGCGGTGCCTGTACCGTCCATATAGACGGCGTCGCCACGCGCTCCTGCGTGCTTCCGGTGAGCGCCGTCGAGCCGGACCAGCAAATCACCACGATCGAGGGGCTTTCGCCGGACAGTTCGCATCCGGTCCAGCAGGCGTGGCTGGCGCTCGATGTGCCGCAATGCGGCTACTGCCAGGCCGGCATGATCATGGCCGCGGCGGGTCTGCTCATGCAGAACCCGAACCCGACGGACGAAGACATCAACGCCGAGATCACCAATATCTGCCGCTGCGGCACCTACAACCGGGTGCGCGCCGCGATCAAGCTGGCCGCCAATGGCGGCGAAGCTGCGCAGCGCGGTTGAGGAGAACGTTCATGAACGCCATAATTTCCATCTCCCGCCGCAGCTTCATCGTCGGCGTGGCCTCCACGGCCGGCGGCCTGTCGCTAGGCTTCAACCTGCCGTTCA
Source organism: Mesorhizobium sp. (assembly GCF_004962245.1). Taxonomy (GTDB): domain Bacteria; phylum Pseudomonadota; class Alphaproteobacteria; order Rhizobiales; family Rhizobiaceae; genus Mesorhizobium. The sequence goes on from NZ_SUHQ01000004.1 coordinate 5,103, forward strand.
TCAAGCCGGCACTTGCCGAGGGCGCCGAGACGGCGGCGGAGATCAATGCCTGGGTGGTGATCAGGCCCGACGACACGGTGGTCATCCGCATCGCCCGCTCCGAGATGGGGCAGGGGACGCTGACCGGCCTGGCGCAACTCGTCGCCGAGGAGTTGAATTGCGACTGGTCCAAGGTCACGACCGAATATCCGTCGCCGGCCCAGAACCTCGCGCGCGATCGCGTGTGGGGCAACTTCTCGACGGGGGGCAGCCGCGGTATCCGCGAGTCGCACGAATATGTGCGCATCGGTGGCGCCGTCGCGCGCGAGATGCTGATCGCCGCCGCGGCCGCCGAATGGGGCGTGCCGGCCAGCGAATGCACCGCAAGGATGGGCATGGTCACGCATCCGGCATCAGATCGCGCCACCTTTTATGGACAGTTGGCCGCTGCTGCCGCGCGGATGACGCCGCCTGCAAATGTTACGCTGAAGGACCCGAAGGATTGGACCATAGCCGGTAAGCCGCTGCCGCGGCTCGACACGGCCGACAAGCTCAACGGCAGCCAGGTCTACGGCGTCGACCTCAAGCTGCCCAACATGCTCAACGCGGCGATCCGGGCCTGCCCGTACTTCGGCGGCAAGGTGGAAAGCTTCGACGCAGCGGCGGTCGCGGGCATGCCCGGCGTGCGCACCGTCGTTCAGGTCGACGAGACCGCCGTTGCGGTTGTCGCCGATACGTGGTGGCGGGCGAAGACCGCCCTCGATGCCCTGCCGGTCGTCTGGGACGAAGGTCCCAACCGGCAGGTCACCAGTGCCACGATCGCGGCGATGCTCGAAGAGGGGCTCGGCGCGAATGACGCCTTTGTCGGCGCCGAGCAAGGCGATGCTGGTGCTGCCCTGTCCGCTACCGACCGGACGGTCACTGCGACCTATGCCTTCCCCTATCAGAACCACGCGACCATGGAGCCGATGAACGCGACGGCGCTCTACACGCCGGAGCGGTGCGAGGTATGGGTGCCTACCCAGAACGGCGAGGCGAGCCTTGCGGCGGCAGCCGAGGCCGCCGGCCTGCCGGTGCAGCAATGCGAGGTGCACAAGATCCATCTCGGCGGCGGCTTCGGCCGGCGCGGCAACTTCCAGGACTATGTGCGTCAGGCGGTCAGCATCGCCAGGCAGGTGCCAGGAGCGCCCGTAAAGCTCATGTGGTCGCGCGAGGAGGACATGCTGCACGGCGCCTACCACCCGACCACGCGATGCCGGCTGAGGGGCGCGCTCGACGCGGACAGCAACCTGACCGCGCTGCACATGCGCATATCCGGCCAGTCGATCCTTGCCTCGGTGCGGCCGGAGGGCATGCAGAACGGCATGGACCCGGTCGTCTTCCAGGGCCTCGTCCTCAATGGCACGGAAGGCACGCTGGGATACACGGTGGACAATCTGCTTGTCGACCATGCCATGCGCAACCCACCGATCCCACCAGGCTTCTGGCGTGGCGTGAACCTCAACCAGAATGCGCTCTACGTCGAGTGTTTCATGGACGAACTCGCCCATGCGGCCGGCGTCGACCCGCTCGCCTTCCGCCGTAAGCTGATGGCTAACCATCCCAAGCACCTCGCCGTGCTGGACGCGGTAGCCGAGCGGATCGGCTGGGACACCCCGCCCGCGGACGGCGTTCACCGCGGCCTGGCGCAGATCATGGGCTTCGGCAGTTATGTGGCGGCGGCAGCGGAGGTTTCGGTCACCGACGGGCAGCTCAGGATCCACCGCATCGTGGCGGCCACCGATCCGGGTCATGTCGTCAACCCCGCGCAAGTGGAACGGCAGGTCGAGGGCTCCTTCGTCTACGGTCTTTCCGCCTGCATCTACGGCGAATGCACCGTCAATGGCGGTCGCATGGAGCAGGAGAACTTCGACAGCTACGAGGTCGTGCGCATGGCCGACATGCCGGCGGTGGAGACGATCATCCTGCCGTCCGGCGGCTTCTGGGGCGGCGTCGGCGAGCCGACCATCGCGGTCGCCGCGCCGGCCGTCCTCAATGCGATCTTCGCCGCCACCGGCAAGCGCATCCGCACGCTGCCGCTGAAGAACCATGACCTCGCATGACATGAGGCGCTCGAAGAACAGGCGCGGCGCACGATCGCTCGCGCCCGTCCTGCTTGCGGCGCCTGTCCTGCTTGCGGCGCTTGTGGCCAGCGCGCCGGCATGGGCCGACGCGGCGCCCGGTGCCACGGCGTGCACCGGCTGTCACGGGCCGGCGGCGCTCGGCTCAGCCATCCCCTCGCTCGACGGCCACGCGGCGTCCGACATCGTCGCCCAGATGCAAGCCTTCCGTTCCGGCGAGCGCGAGGCGACGGTCATGGACCGCATCGCCAGGGGATTTACCGAGGAGGAGACGCGCGCCATCGCCGAATGGCTCGCCAAGCCGGAGGCGGCACGCCATGCCCAGCCGTAGAACCTTGATCGTCGGTGCGGCGGCCAGCGTCGCCGCGGCCGTCCTTGCCGCGCCGCAGGTGCGCGCGCAGGCGCAGCCCCGCGTGGTCGTGGTCGGCGGCGGCTTTGCCGGGGCAAGCTGCGCCCGCGCACTGAAGCAACTGGATCGCGACCTTGCCGTGACGCTGATCGAGCCGGAGGCGACCTATCTGGCCTGCCCGTTCAGCAATGCCGTGCTTGCAGGGCTGCGCGGTATCGAGGCGCAGACCTTCCGCTATCACCGGTTCAGCGACATCGGGCTCATTCGCAGGCGCGCTGTCGCCGTCGATGCCGAGCGCCGGCGCGTTCGGCTGGATGACGGTACGGACGTTGGCTACACCCGGTTGATCCTGGCGCCGGGTGTCGACCTGCGCTTCGACGCGCTGCCGGGCTATGACGAAGCGGCGGCGGAGATCATGCCGCATGCCTGGAAGGCGGGGCCGCAAACGCTGCTGCTGCGCGATCAGCTCGCCGCGATGCCGGACGGTGGGGTCGTCATCCTCTCCGCGCCAGCCAATCCGTTCCGTTGCCCGCCCGGTCCCTACGAGCGGGCAAGCCTGATCGCGCATTACCTCAAGACCAGCAAGCCGCGCTCCAAGCTGATCATCCTCGACGCGAAGGACGCGTTCTCGAAGCAGCGGCTGTTCGAGGCGGCGTGGCGGGAGCTTTATGCCGGTTTGATCGATTGGATACCGCTGTCCGCCGGCGGCCGGGTGACGGAGGTCGATCCGGCGACGAAGACGCTGGTGACCGAGTTCGGCAGCCACAAGGCCGATGTCGCCAATATCATCCCGCCGCAGCGGGCAGGTGCGATCGCGCAAGTCGCCGGCGTCGCCGATCAGACGGGCTGGTGCCCGATAGACCCGGTCACCTTCGAGTCCCGTCTGCAGCCGGCGATCCACGTCGTCGGCGACGCGGCGATCGGCGGGGCGATGCCGAAATCCGCCTTCAGCGCCAACGCCCAGGCAAAAGCCTGCGCTGCGGCGGTCGCCGCACTGGTCAGGGGGCGGCAGCCGGCGCCGCCGAAGCTCATCAACACCTGCTACAGTCTGGTCGCACCCGGATACGGCATTTCGATCGCCGGCGTTTACCAGCCGCGCGACGGCCTGCTTGCCGAGGTGGAAGGTGCGGGCGGCACCAGCCCGCTCGAAGCACCGCCCTCCGTCCGCGAACTGGAAGCCGCCTATGCCCAGGACTGGTTCCGGACGATCACCAGTGAAGTGTTCGGATGATGAGGATGGCTTGCTCCGCTCTTACGGGATTGCTGCTTGCGATCTCGCCTGGTGTCGGTGAGGAGGCGGGTTCCTATGCCGTGACCGGCGACGCGATCATGGAGCCTCTGGCCGGCGGCAAGGGTGATCCGGCGCGCGGCGCCGCGCTGATCTCGGACCGGCAGCGCAGCCTCTGCACGCTCTGCCACAGCGGGCCGTTTCCCGACGCGCATCTGCACGGCACGCTGGCGCCCGACTTGACCGGCGTCGGGGCAAGGCTTTCGGAAGGCCAGATCCGGCTGCGTGTGGTCGACATGAAGCGGCTCGCGCCGAATACGATCATGCCTTCCTACTACCGGGTCGCGGAGGAGGAAGGCCGGCGCGTCGCCACCGTCTGGCGCAGCAAGCCGATCCTGGCCGGTGCCGATATCGAGGATATCGTCGCCTATCTCACGACGCTGAAGGGGTGATCATGCACGAAGACCCGCTTCGAGTTCACGGACGCTTGGTCGGACGGCGGCAGTTTCTTCGGGTCGGTATGACTGGCCTGCTGGTGATCAGTCTGCCGCGCTGGGCCCTTGCCCGTCCGAGCCTCGACGAAGCGATCCGGACCTTCACCGGGGGAGCCGACGTTCTCGACGGCCGCGTCCGGCTTGACCTGCCGCCTCTGGTCGAGAACGGCAATGCGGTCGGGATCACAGTCGCCGCCGAGAGCCCGATGACCGCGGACGATTATGTCCGGCGTATCGCGGTCTTCAACCAGAAGAACCCGGAGGCGAATGTCGCGGTTTTCCATCTCGGGCCGCGCTCCGGCCGCGCCGCCGTCTCGACGCGGATACGGCTTGCGACCTCCCAGGTGGTGGTCGCGGTCGCGGAGATGAGCGACGGCAGCTTCTGGTCGAGCAGGGCGAGCGCGATCGTCACGCTGGCCGCCTGCATCGAGGATCTCTCATAATGGCTCGCGCGCTTATCAACATGCCGAAGACGGCCAAGCGCGGCGAAATCGTCGAGGTCAGGGCGATGATCGCGCATCCAATGGAAACCGGCTACCGTATCGGCCCGAACGGCTCCAACATCCCCCGTGACATCATCCGCCGCTTCGCCTGCAGCTATGACGGCGAGGAGGTGTTTTGGGCCGATCTCCATCCGGCAGTGTCGGCCAATCCGTTCATCGCCTTCACGCTCGTCGCTTCGACGAGCGGCGTGATCGAGTTCACTTGGACCGACGATGCCGGAAGGACGCAAACGGCGTCCGCCACAATCACGGTGGGGTGATGCGAGCGCTCTGGCGGCCCGCAACCGTCGGTGTCGCTGCTGTTTGCAGCATTGTCTCCGCTGCCGGCATCGAAGACGGCGAGAAGCGCTCCGGCTTCGACTTCATGACGCCGGAGACACAGGCTTTGCAGTCCGACGACATGAGCAACCCCGGCATGCTGTGGGTGCTGCAGGGCGAGCAGCTCTGGCAGCAGGCGGAAGGCAGGGCGGATGTCGCCTGCGCCGGCTGCCATGGCGATGCCTCCCAGACGATGCGCGGCGTTGCCGCGCGCTACCCGGCCTTTGACGAGGCGACGGAGCGGCCGATCGATCTTGCCGGGCGTGTCAGCTCCTGCCGCGCGGAGCGGCAGCAGGCCGAGCCGCTGGCGCCGGAGTCTGACGCGTTGCTCGCCCTGACGACCTATGTGGCGCATCAGTCGCGCGGCATGCCAATCACACCTGCGACCGATGCCCGCCTCGCGCCGTTCCGCGACAACGGCCGGCGTCTGTTCCAGAGCCGCATCGGCCAGCTCGAGCTCTCTTGCGCCTCTTGCCACGACGACAATTGGGGCAAGCGGCTCGGCGGCAGCGCCATCCCGCAAGCGCATCCAACCGGCTATCCGCTCTACCGGTTGGAGTGGCAGACGGTCGGTTCGCTGCAACGGCGCCTGCGCAACTGCATGATCGGGGTCAGGGCCGAGCCCTTCGCCTTCGGCGCAGCGGAACTCGTGGACCTGGAACTCCATCTGACGGAGCGGGCCAGCGGCATGCTGGTCGAGACGCCGGCCGTGCGGCCGTGACGCCGGCCTGCAGCGATCAAGCTCATGCTCCGAAGCCCCAGAAGGAGCGACAGTCGAATGGTAGGTAAAACAGAACGGTGCCTGCAAAACGACATCTTGCCGGCCTGCATCATCAAGCTGGCTACCGTCGTGCCGTCAGCATGCGTCGGTGGTGCCCACTGAACCGCAATGTCGGGCCTGTCGCAAACTGTCGTCTGTCAGGCGGGAAACAGAAATGCGGCGGCGGGATCGAAAAAAATCTGCTGCCTGCTCGAAGCGATGCCTTCATGTGCTTCTGCCATGTCGGATGTCGGCCTGACGTCGATCTCCTGGCCGGCGGCGGTGCGCGCGATGACGCGCCGCCGCTCGCCGAAGAAGGCGGTGTCGATGAACTCGACCGCCAGCCCGGTAGTGGCCGGGCCGGGTCTTAGCCGAAACGCTTCCGGCCGCACCATCAGCCTGGTCTTTTGGCCGTGGCTGAAGTCCTGATCGATCCTGACGCCCGAGACAACCGAGCCATCGGCCAGGCGGATCGTGGCGGAGCCGTTGACGGTTTCAAGATGCTCGGCCGGCAGGAAATTGGAATTTCCGATGAAGCTGGCCACGAATTCGCTCGCAGGTCTCAGATAGAGGTCCTCACCGGTGCCGATCTGCTCGATGCGCCCGTCTCGAAACAGGGCGATGCGATCCGAAAGATGCAGGGCCTCGTCCTGATCGTGGGTGACGTAAAGGATCGTTACGCCGGTTTCGCGGTGGATGCGCCGTATTTCGGCCTGGATCTCCTCGCGCAGCTTCTTGTCGAGCGCCGAAAGCGGCTCGTCCATCAAAAGGATCGGCGGATCGTAGGCGAGCGCCCGGGCAAGCGCCACGCGCTGCTGCTGTCCGCCGGAAAGCGCGCCGGGATATCGGCCGCCGTAACTCTCCAGCCGCACCAGCGACAGCATCTCGGCGACTTTTCGTTTGACCTCGGCGTCCGGCCGGCGGCGCACGCGCAGCGGAAAGGCAACGTTCTCGGCGACGGTGAGATGCTGGAACAGCGTGTAGCGCTGGAACACCATGCCGATATTGCGCTTGTGCGACGGCACCGACAGCAGCGACCTGCCTTCGAGAAGAACATCGCCGGATGTCGGATGCTGAAAGCCGGCGATCGCGTAAAGCGTCGTCGACTTGCCAGAGCCGGAAGGGCCGAGAAAGGTCAGGAATTCGCCCTTGGGTATATCGATCGTGACGTCGTGCACGGCGACGAAGCTGCCGAACGCCTTGTGCAGGTCGCGAATGGAGAGGAAGGGTTCGGTCATTTCGACAATTTCCGCCGAATGAGTGCGGTTACGATCATCAGGCTCAGCGTCAGAAGAACGAGAAGGCTGGAGGCCGCGGCGATGACCGGGCTCAGGTCCTGGCGCAGGCTGCCCCAGATCTTGACCGGCAAGGTCTGCAAGGTGGGGCTGGCCATGAAGATCGCGACCACCACCTCGTCCCATGAGGCGAGAAAGGCGAAGATCGCCGCCGAGAAGATGCCGATCTTGATCGCCGGCAAGGTGACCCGGATTTTTGCCTCGAACGGGCTTGCGCCGCAGACGATCGCCGCATCCTCGATGGATTTGTCGAAGCCTTCGAGTGCCGCGGTGATGGGAATGATGGCGAAGGGGAGTGCCAGGACTGTGTGGGCGATAACGAAGCCTGCCGTGGTGCCGCCGAGCCCGATCCGCAGGAAGAATGCATAGATGGCGATGGCGAAGACGACGACCGGCAGCACCATCGGCGTCAGCAGAAGGCCGCGAAGCGTATTGCGCCCGCGAAACTGTCCCCTGACCAGGGCGAAAGAAGCCAGGAGCCCGATGGCGACGGCAAGAATCGCGGCCATGGCGGCAATCCGCGCGCTGGTCAGCGCCGCTTCGAGCCAGGCCGGATCGGCGAAGAGCTCCTCATACCATTTCAGCGTCCAGCCGGGCGGCGGGAATGCCAGCCACCGCGACGATCCGAACGACAGAAGCACGATGAAGACCACCGGCAGCAGCAGAAACGTCGCAACCAGGCCGGTGAAACCCAAAAGTGCTGCGCGCAGCCAACCCAGCCGGCCGTAGTCGAGCAGCATTTCAGATGCCTCCTGTCATGCGCTTGGCGCCGACGAGGCGCAGTTGCAGCGCGTAGAGCGCCATGGTGACCAGGAGCAGGATGAAGGCCGCTGCGCTCCCGAGCCCCCAGTTGAGCAAAGACTGGATCATCTGGGCGATCATTCCGGCGAGCATCATGTTGGAGGTGCCGCCGAGCAGCGTGGGCGTCACGAAATACCCGAGCGACATGACGAAAACCATCAGGCCGCCCGCGGCGATTCCCGGAAGCGACAATGGCAGCAGGATGCGACGGAAGGCGTCGAAGGGGCTCGCACCGCACAGAGCGGCGGCGCGCAGCGTCATTGGGTCGATGGCGCGTAGGGTTCCGACCAGTGGAAGTATCATGAAGGGCAGCATGATGTAGACCATGCCGATGGTAACGCCGGTCAGGTTGTTGATCAGCGGCAGCGGCTGGCTGATCAGGCCGATATCCATCAGCGTCCGGTTGACGACGCCGGTGCGCTGAAGCAGCACCATCCAGGCATAGGTGCGGGTGAGCAGATTGGTCCACATCGACAGGATGATGATCCCGAAAACAATCGAACCAAAAGCGGGCGGCATGATCGCCAGCATCCAGGCGACTGGAAACGCCACGATGACAGTGACGGCGGTGACGACGGTGGCGACCAGAAAGGTGTTGAGGAAGACCCGCGCATAGGTGCCGTCGCCAAACAGGATGGCGTAGTTCTGCAGGCCCGGTACGGGTTCGGTTACGCTGCGTAGCAGCAACGCAACGACCGGCACCACGAAGAACAGGCTAATAAGGATCAGCGCCGGCAGGGCGCCGCCGATGCCAGCTGGCCTTCGGAGGATTGGCGGTCGATGAGATAAATTGCCCGACATGGCGATGGTCCCGTCAGATCAGGCGGAACGCCTTGCAGCGTCCCGCCGGTTCATGGGTGAGGTCGGCGGCTATTTGGCCTGCCAGGCGTACCAGCGCTCCGCGATCTTATCGCGGTTTTCAGCCCAGTAGTTCATGTCGAGGTCGATCTGCCCGTCGACATAGGCGTCTGGCAGCGACTTGACGACATCGGCCGGCATTTCGGCTTTGGCTGCGGTATTGATGGGTGCGTAGCCGCTTGCTTTGGCAAACATTGCCTGGCTTTTCGGGCTTGTCGCGGTGGCCAGGAATTTCATGGCGCTCGCCTTGTTCTTAGAACCTTTGGGGATGACGAGTACGTCGGCGGCGGTCATGTTCTGATTCCATGATGCGCCGACATCGGCGCCGTCCTGCTCGAGGGCGAAGACGCGTCCGTTCCAGAGCTGGCCGAAGGCCGCTTCACCGGAAGCGATCAGTTGTTGCGACTGCGCGCCGCTGTCCCACCAGACGATTTCCGGCTTGATCGTGTCGAGTTTCTTGAAGGCTCGGTCGAGGTCGAGCGGATAGAGTTTGTCCGCCGGCACGCCGTCGGCCAGCAGTGCGATCTCGATGACGCCCGGCGCCGACCATTTATAGAACGTGCGTTTGCCGGGAAATTTCGTCAGGTCGAACATGTCGGCCCAGCCCGTCGGTTCGCCCGGCACGGCCCCTTTGTTCCAGGCAAGAACGAAGGAGTAGTAGAAGCTGCCGACCGCATGGTCGGTGGTGAAGCGAGGATCGAGATCGGCTTTCGGCACGACGTTAAAATCGATCGGCTCCAGCAGGCCATCCTTGGCCGCCTTGATGGCGAAATCCATTTCGACATCGACGACATCCCAGGCGACGCTACCGCCTTCCACCATGGCCTTCAGCTTACCGTAGTCCGTCGGGCCGTCCTGCAGGACCTTGATGCCGGAACTCGCTTCGAACGGAGCAGCCCAGGATTTGGTCTGCGCTTCCTGGGTGGTTCCGCCCCAGCTGGTGAACACCATTTCATCGGCGTGCGCGGCAGTGACTGCCAGGAGCCCGGCCAGGAGGCCGGTCAAAATCAGTTTCATGTCATTCTCCTCTGTTGGTTGCTAGGTTTCTTGTTGTTATGAAATTGCGCGATCGCGGCGCTGCCCTCATCGCATGACGAACGGATCCGGGATCGGCTCGTCGGACGTCCGTATCCAGACGGATTTCGAGCGCGTGTAGTCGCGGATGGCGTCGAGCCCGCCCTCACGACCGAGCCCCGACCGACCGTAGCCGCCGAACGGCACGAGCGGCGAGACGGCGCGGTATGTGTTGACCCAGACGACGCCGGCATGGATGTCGCGCGCCATGCGGTGCGCCTTGGCGAGATTGGTGGTGAACACGCCCGAGGCCAGGCCGAACGGCGTATCGTTGGCAAGCGCCAGGGCTTCAGCTTCCGTGTCGAAGGCAAGCACGCTGAGCACCGGGCCGAACAGCTCCTCCCGCACACAGGGTAGTCCTGTATCCTCGGCATCGACGATGGTCGGTGCGTAGTAGAAGCCGTGCGGATGACCGTCGGGCCTTTTTCCGCCGGTGACCAGCGTACCGCCCTTGGCGAGGCTCTCGGCAACGATTTTCTCGATCCATTCCCGCTGGCGCAGCGTTGCCAGGGGTCCCATTTCGGTGGCAGGATCCTGCGGATCGCCTATCCTGATGGTCTCGGCCTTGTGCTTCAGCCTGTCCAGGAACTCGCGTTTTATCGAACGCTCGACAAGCAGCCGGGAGCCGGCGACACAGCTTTGCCCAGACGCTGCGAAAATCCCGGCCACCACCGCGTTTACCGCACTGTCCAGGTCTGCGTCGGCGAAAACGACAACCGGGCTTTTCCCGCCCAGCTCCAGCGTCGTGTAGGCGAGATTTTCCGCCGTGTTGCGGACGACCGCGCGAGCGGTCGAAGGCCCGCCGGTGAAGGCGACGCGTGACACCAGCGGATGACTTGTCAGGCGCCGGCCGCAATCATGCCCGAACCCGATCAGTATGCTGACGCTTCCGGCGGGAAATCCGGCCTCGTGAACGAGTTCCGCGAAGGCCAGTAGCGGCGCTGGGCCGTCCTCCGAGGCTTTCAGGACAACCGTGCAGCCGGCCGCCAGCGCCGGGCCGAGCTTGACGGCCGAAAGGAAGAGTTGCGAGTTCCATGGCACGACGGCAGCGACAACGCCGATCGGCTCGCGCCGGACGGTGACGTCCATATCGGCCTTGTCGATAGGCACATGCGAGCCTTCATGCTTGTCGGCAAGCCCGCCATAGTAGCGGTAGTAGTCGCCGACATAGGCGATCTGAGCGCGGGTCTCGCGGATGATCTTGCCGGTGTCGCGCGTCTCCAGTTCGGCCAGGCGGCCGGCATTGGCGACGACCAGATCGCCGAGGCGCACCAGCAGCTTGCCGCGCGCCGTCGCTGTCAGCGAAGCCCAGGCGGCGGAGTGCAAAGTCCGGTGCGCCGCCTCGACGGCGCGGTCGACGTCGGCTTCGGTTGCAGCGGGCATCGTCGCCCAGGGCGCTCCGGTGGACGGATCGATGCTTTCGAAGGTGGCCGTCGGCGTATCGAACGCCCCATCTATGAAGTTCCTGAAGGCCACAAGGGTCATTGCGGCCTCCCGTGCCGGAAGGCCGGCATCACCTTGTCGACGAACAACTGCAGGGACTTCTTCTTGCGCTCGTGTGGCAGGCCGCTGTCGATCCAGATCGAATATTGGTCGTAGCCGAGCGTCTCGTATGCCTTCAGCCGGCTAATCACCTCTTCGGCTTCGCCGATAACCAGGTTCTGTCGGATCTTGTCCGGCGCGTATTGCGGCATGGCCGCGATCTCGTCGTCGGTGAGCGCTTCCAATATGCCTTGGCGAACAGGCTTCTTGTTCTGGAACCACGCGCCGAACTGGCAGTAGAACAGCGACAGGTCCTTCGTCAGCTGCTCCGCATCGGCGGCGTCCTCGGCAACGAATGTGTGCATCAGCAGCATGATGTCGGGGCGGGCCATGTCCGGATGCGCCGCGCACGCCGCGTTGAAGCGCTCCATCAGGCTGGTTACTTCGTCATCGCCGGAGGCGAGCGGCGTCACCTGGACGTTGCAGCCGTTGGACACAGCAAAGTCGTGCGAGTTCGGATCGCGCGCCGCCACCCAGATCGGCGGGTGCGGTTTTTGCACCGGCTTGGGCGACGAGGTGGTGGAGGGAAACGACCAGAACTCTCCGGACAGCTCGAAGTCGCCTTCCCAAAGCCCCTTGATGGCGGGGATGATCTCGCGCATGCGCTGGCCCGCGCCCCAGGCGTCGAGCCCCGGGAACAGGCGCTGATACTCGTAGCTGTAGGCGCCGCGCGCGATGCCGATGTCGAGCCGGCCGCCCGTGATAAGGTCGGCCATGGCTGCTTCGCCGGCGAGCTTGATCGGATGCCAGAACGGCGCGATGACCGTTCCCGTGCCAAGCCGGATGCGCTTCGTCCTGGCACCGAGATAGGCGATGTTGATGAACGGGTTTGGCGAGATGGTGAACTCCATACCGTGGTGTTCGCCGATCCAGGCCGTCTCGAAGCCTGCCGCCTCGGCGATCAGGACCAGTTCCTCAAGCTCGTCGATGAGCTCGGCATGCGGCTTTGCAGGGTCCGAGCGTTCCATATGGACGAAGAGCGAGAACTTCATATCTGTTCACCCCGGATTGGAAATGGAGGGTTTCATGGATACCGGCCTGGCGAGCGGACGAACTTCACCTTCGACCTCGTTACCGACATAGACTCCGAACGCATCCTCCCGACATTCGCGAACGTAGCGGGCGAGCATCGAGCGCACAGCGGCGTCGGCGATGTTCAGTCCGGCAATCCTGTCGATCTCGACGAGCCGGACCTGACCATCGCCGGAGTGGGGCGCGTCTACCGTGCCGCGGTAGTAGACATGCGTTCGCGATGGATCTGCGGCGTCGTCCCAGACTGCAAACAGGAATCCGAGATGCGCCTCGATAGCTTTCGCGGCGAGGCGTCCCTTGAGGCTTCGCGTGTCGCCGGACGTCCCGAGTCCTCGGCCCGTCGGCAGTTCGAAAAAGCCGTCGACGGTTTCGAAGAACAGCACGCGGCCTTCATCTTCGAGGATGGCGCCTACCTCCATGTCGGGCGGCGCGGCCGCCAGCGCTTCCTGGCTGAGACCGGGCGAGACATACGCGCCACGGCAATAGCCGAGGGGCTGCGATGAATTGTGAGAAAATTCGCGAACGCGGCCGATGAGGATCGAATGGTCGCCGGCATCGACCAACTGCTCCATGTCACAGTCGAACGTCGCCACCGATCCACCGAGCAGCGGGCTGCCGGTCGGGCCGAAGCGCCATTCGACAGCCGAGAACTTGTCCTGCGATTTCGAAGCAAAGACGCCGGACGCGGCTCTCTGTTCCTCCGAGAGCACATTGATGGCAAAGCACTTCGAGGTCGAAAACACGGGATGACCCAGCGCTTTCTTGGCGATGCAGACCAGAACAAGGGGCGGATCGAGCGAAACGGATGTAAATGAATTGGCAGTGAAGCCGCGAGGCTCTCCTTCTGGCCCGATCGCGGTGACGATGGTAACGCCGGTCAGGAAGGAACCGAGCGCTCGCCTGAATTCACCTGCGTCGAAGGCTGTGTCCATCGCCGGTCGCTCCGATGTGCTTGCGCCGCCGTTGCTCTCGAGAAAATCGACAATGCGTTGCGTGACCGTGTCAGGCGAGGCTACGGCCATCATGTGTCGTTCGCCCTCCAGAACGACGCAGCGACCGCGCGGCGCGAGGCGGGCCATTGCCGCCGACATCGCAGGTGACGAATTTCTGTCCTCGGAGCCGGTCATGAACAATGCCGGCACCGCGAGACCGGAAAGATGATCGCCATGCGCCGCATCCGCATGGGCGAAAAGTCGATATGTGTGCGCATAGCCTTCCGGGTTGACGCTTTGCAGTGCCGCGCGCGTCGTCCTTGCGGCCTCGGCCAAGCTGTCGGGGACTGGGTTGCCGAACCAGCGCGCGATCGTTGCGTCCGTTCCCGATGCGTTATTCGCGCCATTCAATTCGGCGGCACGCTCGCGCACCGCCTGCGCAAGATCCGCCGGCCGGCGAAAGACCGCGTTGAGCGAAACGATGCGGTGGACCCGTTCCGGCGCGTTGAGCGCGATCTCCTGTCCGACCAGCGCGCCCATTGAATGGCCGACGATCGAGACAGCGTCCAAGCCAAGGTGATCGAGAAGCCGGATTGCCTGCGCGGCATAGTCGGCAAGGCCGGCGTCCTCGGGCGGTAGTGGCGACAGGCCGTGTCCCAGCATGTCGATCGCGATAACATCCCATCGGCTCTTCATCAGCTCGATCTGAGGACCCCAGATCGACGCATTCATGCCGACGCCGTGGATAAGGAGGACCGGCGCGCCGGATCCGGCACGGATGAAGCCGGTGCCGTCAGGCGCCGTTTCTCGATACCAGTCGGGAGCCGTCAGCTCAGCCATGCAGATCGCCGACCTCCTTGAGATCCTGGTAGCGGTCGCCGATGCGATGATGCGGTCGTCCGCCGATCGAGGCGCCAAGCGCCACCACCAACTCGTCTGGCGCCGGCGCGTCGCCGATCTGGAAATGCACCGTCAGGTAGTGCGAACGTCGGCCTTCATCGTTCTTGTCCATGAGCGGGATCATGATCGGCGCATTGGGTCCGCCGCGCAGATTGGTGAAGGCAAGATAGGTCTTGGCGCCGACGGCACGTCGATAGTGGTTGCCGAAATGCAGCGTGTGGATGAGCGCGGAGGCATGCTCGATCTCGCCCGATGTGCCGCATATTGCGGCCTTGCCGTAGCCTTCGATCGCTTCGCCAGATCCCGCGACTGCGAGGATTTCACGGGTCAGAACTTCCCCCAAAACCGGCGCATAGGCGCGGATCTCGGGAGAAAGGTCCTCGGTGAAACCGCGCCCGGCCCAAGGATTGTCGAGCACTGCCGCCACGCCGATCAGGCGCAGCGGTCGGGAGGCCACCTTGCCGCCTTCGATCAACGTGTTCTCAACATAGGTGACGATCTTTCGGATGGCCGGCTTCATCAAATCCTCGGTGGTCGATCGGGATGGGGCATCCGGAAAAGTTCCCTTTTGCCTGATCGTCTTATGGTATACCATACTATTGAAGACCAAAACCCTTGTCAACGGATCGTCGAATCTGTTTCTTTGCGGATGGTGGGAGTAGATGAATTGGCCGACGACACACTCAGGATCGAACGATCCACCAAGACGCTCAGAACACTGGCGCTGGAGCGTATGCGCGAGGCGATCATGGGGTTTCATTTCCAACCCGGCGAAAGGTTGGTCGAACGGCCGCTTTGCGATCAACTCGGTGTCAGTCGCTCGGTGGTGCGCGAAGTTCTGCGGCAGTTGGAGACTGAGGGTCTGGTCCAGATGATACCAGGCCATGGACCTGCCGTAGCCCGGCCGGATCTCAGCCGCACCGACGAGATTTATGAACTGCGCGCCCTGATGGAGGGCATCGCGGCGCGCGCCTGCGCTCTCACGGCGACGGACGACCAGATCGCCGCGCTTGAGCGCGCATTGGATGTGCTGCTCACGGCGTGGGCCTCAGCCGATCCGATCGAGGTGATGCGGGCGACGACAAAGTTCTATGAAGTGCTTTTTGATGCCGCCGACAAGCGCATCGCCTGGGAGATCGTCCAGGGTCTGAACGTCCGCATCAATCAGCTGCGTTCCATGACCATCGCTTCGGTGAATCGTCGTGATGCCGCAATTGCCGAAATGACCGACATCATGAACGCGATCAAGTCGCACAACGGCGATGAAGCCGAAGCCGCTGCCCGGCGACATGTGGAGCAGGCTTGGCGAATTGCGCAACAGACCCTTCGCGACAGCTGAAGTAAGCGATTGCCCGGCGCACCAGCGGGCAGTGCTTTCGTCACTACTTCAGGAGATCGACCAGCACCATGAAAGCCGCATCGATGTCGGCACGGACCGCGGCCCGAACCGCTTCCGCATCCCGGTCGCGCAAGGCCGCAAACATCTGCTGATGGTGCTCGTTGGCGGTCGAGTAGTTCCCGGAATCGTGCAGCATGTTGAAATAGGGGCTGATCTGCAGCCACAGGTTCTCGATGATGTTGAGGATGTTCTCGGAGCCCGCCGCCCGGTAGATCGAGAAATGAAAGGCGTAGTTGGCGCGCAGGTAGGATTTGACGTCGCCGGCGGCATTGGCCTGCTCGAGCGCATCCAGATGCTGGCGCAGCAGCACCATGCTTTTGTCGTCCATACGTTCCGCGGCCCATGCCGCCGCGATCGCCTCGATCTCGAATCTGACATTCCTGAGATCGATGAGGCGCGCGCGGCTTAGTGCCGGGATGCCGATCGAACGGCCCGAAACCACCATCAGCGCGTTGGCGGCGGTCAGGCGTCGCAGCGCCTCCCTGACCGGCATCGGGCTGACGCCGAAAGCGTCGGCAAGGCTCTGCACCGTCACCATCTCGCCTGGCACGATGCTGCCGTCGAGGATCAGTTCGGTGACATGGCGATAGACCCTCTCCTGCAGAGTATCCCTGGACAGGGGAGTGATCTCGACACCCGGCCTCCTGAACGCTGCCCCAGCCATCTGCATTAACCTTCCTGCGCAAGGGCGACGCTGTCGCTCTATCCGGCGCCTCTACCCGGAATGCAAGGTTCGGATTGCCACGTCAAGCGCCGGCGCATCCCGGTTTTGATATTAGCTCATTCTATCATTGATCTTTGATCAAATCATGCTACGGTCGGCCGCATCGAATGACAAGGGGCTTCGTCTGGTGGTCCCTGGGAGGCATTCGGTCGTCTGAATTGGGAGGAGTTTCGAATGGGTATCGGATCGAAAGCCCGGCGGCTCGCGCTGCTGGCTGGCATGGCTGTTTGCGCTTGTGGGGTGTCCGCCGCCGAGGCGGCCGAAAAGCACAAGATATTTCTGAGCATGAGCTTCATCGGCAACGACTGGCAGGCCGAGGCCGCAAACATGGTCAAGGCGATGGCCTCGCATAAGAGCATGGCCGACAAGGTCGACCTGCAGGTGCAGGTGGCCGGGCCGAATGCGCAGCGCCAGATCCAGCAGATCAACGCCATGGTACAGGCAGGTGCCGAAGCCATCGTGATCTTTCCGATCTCGCCGACAGCGCTCAACCAGGTGGTCAAGAATGCCTGCGACAAGGGCGTCAAGGTGTTCGCCTATGACGCCGAGATCACTGAGCCCTGCGCGTACAACGTTCATATCGACCAGGAGGAGGCTGGCCGGGTGACGGCCGAATGGCTGGTCAAGAAACTTGACGGCAAGGGCAACATCATCGCGGTGACCGGTGTCCCCGGTACCTCGGTCGACGATTTGCGCACCAAGGCAGCCAAGGAGGTCTTGGCCAAATACCCCGACATCAAGATCGTCGGCGAGGCCGTTGGTATGTGGAGCCAGGCAGTCGCCCGCACCGAGCTTTCGAAAATCCTGGCGACGCGCAGTTGGGACGATATCGATGGGCTGTGGATGCAGGTCGGCTGCTTCACCGCCAATTCCATGCAGCTCGAGGCCGGCAAGAAGACCAGCGAACTCTTGCCCTGCGCTGGTGAGGGCTCTAATGGCGGCCGTATCCAGATGCTGCCGGAGGGCACCGAGGTCGAGGGTGCTTCGTCTCCCTATGCGCCGCTCGGCGCGCCGCGCATCTCCTATGCGTCGCCGCCCTATTCCGGTGCGCTGGCCCTCACGCTTGCCGTCGAGGCTCTTGAAGGCAAGGATGTTCCTAAAAAGACGATCCTGCCGTTGCCGGTCGTCACCAACGAGACGATCAAGCTCTGCGACGAGGGCACCTGGGCGGAGATGAAGGCCGGCTGCAACGCCTTCAAGCCGTCGCTGGTCTCCAATCCCGGCTGGTTCGCGTCGATCTTCTCCGACCAGACGCCCGAGATCGGCCTTGCCGCCGCGCTTGTCGGCCAGCCCGAGGAGTGAGCTCTCCGAAGCGGCGCGTGGGGCATTTCAACTGTCCCTTGCGCCGCCTTCATGAAAGGGCGGTCGGGAATCGGGAATGATGAACGCAACAGCGCATTTGACTGCTGTCGGCATAGAGGGCGTCCGCAAGGCGTTCGGCGCCACAGTCGCCCTCGACGGCGTTTCCTTCGAGATCGCATCGGGCAGCGTGCACGCCTTGCTCGGCGAGAACGGCGCCGGCAAGTCCACGCTGGTCAAGCTGCTCTCGGGACTGGTGCGGCCCGACGAAGGGCAAATTACCATCCTTGGCCAACCGGCGCCGCTCGGCTCGCCGCGCGCCGCGCATGCTAAGGGTGTGCAGACAGCCTTCCAGGAAATGACCCTGGTTCGCGATCTCAGCGTTCTCGATAATATGCTGCTGCCCTACGCGCCTGTCGGCCCGATCGGCCTGATCAGGCAGTCGGCCGCGCGCAAGGCGGTTCGCAAGCACATTCTGGATCTCGGGCTCTCGGTCGATCTCGACGCCGAGGTGGCGACGCTCGATCTTGCCGTCCGGCAGAAGATCGAGATTGCGCGCGCCGTCTACCGCAAGCCGCGCATCCTGCTGCTCGACGAGCCGACTTCCACCTTGTCGGGCGGTGACGTCGAATGGCTGAGCGGCATCATTGCGCGGCTGAAGGCGGCTGGGACGACGGTCGTGTTCATTACCCATCGCATGCGTGAGGTGCGGGCCTTCTGCGACACGCTGACCATTCTCAGGAACGGCCGTCATATCGTCACCGCGCCGGTCGCCGATGTCTCGGATGGAGAGGTGATCGAAAAGATCATCGGCCGCAGCATCGCCCAGACCTTTCCGCCGAAACCTGAAAGCGAGGCCGTCTTCGGTCCGCCGGTGCTCGGCGTGCGTGATCTCAAGGCCGGCAGAAAGCTCGACGGCGTCAGTTTCGACCTGCGCAAGGGCGAGATCCTCGGCATTGCCGGGCTTCAGGGCATGGGACAGCTCGACCTGTTCTTCGCTTGCTTCGGCATGGCCGAGATCGAACGCGGCCATGTCGTGGTCGACGGCCGCAAGGTGTGGCTCGGTTCGCCGGCCGATGCGCTCAAGCCCAACATAGCGATCGGGCTGGTGCCGGAGGACCGCAAGACCGAGGGCCTGTTCCTGAAGCTCCCGGGCCGGCAGAACGCATCGCTGCCGGTCGTCGGTCGTTTCACGCGGTTTGGCCTGATCCGGGGGGACGAGGAAGCACGCGCCGTGCAATCCGCCTTCGCGACAGTCGAGGTCGACCAGCGTGCACTGTGGACGAGGGCGGGGGCGTTTTCGGGCGGCAACCAGCAGAAGATCGCGATCGCGAAATGGCTGGTCGCCGAAAGCCGCATCCTGCTGCTCTTCGACCCTACTCGCGGCATCGACGTCGGCACCAAGCACGAGCTCTATGTGATGATGCGCGACTATGTGGCGGCAGGCGGTTCGATCCTTCTGCATTCGACGGAAATTCCCGAGCTCGTCCATCAATGCGATCGGGTGCTCGTCCTCTACGACGGCCGGCTGGTGGCGGAGCTTGCGGGCAAGGATATTTCGGAAAGCGCGATCATGAGGCCGGCGCTGGGCCATGGCGATGCGGTTCGAGAGGCGGCTGAATGAGCGCGATCAGTCCCCTCGCCGCCGCGCCAGCCGGACCCTTGTCGCGGCTCCTGTCGCGGCACAGCGGCGCGATCATCGCCGCGGTCGTCTTCGCAGCGCTTTTGCTCGTCGTCGATCTGGTCAGTGCCGGGCGGCTCACCTATTTCGACATTTCGTTCCTCTCGAGCGGCGGCGCCACCTCGGCGCTGGCGGCAATCGGCCAGACCCTGG
The DNA here is from genome assembly GCF_004962245.1 of Mesorhizobium sp. Classification (GTDB taxonomy): domain Bacteria; phylum Pseudomonadota; class Alphaproteobacteria; order Rhizobiales; family Rhizobiaceae; genus Mesorhizobium. The sequence continues at coordinate 24,544 of NZ_SUHQ01000004.1, forward strand.
TCATCCTGTCCGGCGGCTTCGACCTGTCCGCCGGCGCGGTGATCTCGCTGGTCAACGTCGTCCTGGCGACGGGCATGGATCCGATGGCGACCGGTTCGAGCGTTGTCCTGTGGACGCTGGTTGGAATTGGCGTCGGCATGTTGGTCGGCGCCTTCAACGGCTTTTTCATCGCCATCCTGCGCATGCAACCCATCGTCGTCACGCTGTCGACCATGTTCATCCTGCAAGGCATCACGTTGCTGGTCATGGACAAGCCGGGCGGCTTCGTCTCGCCCGATCTTGGCGCCTTCTATCTCGGCGATGCGGTCGCGGGCTGGCTGCCGATGCCGCTGGTGGTGATCGGCGTCGTCCTGCTCGCCTGGTTCTGGCTGAAGGGGACGCGCTTCGGGACGGCTCTCTATGCAGTCGGCAGCGATCCGGATGCCGCTGCCTCCGTCGGTGTGCGCGTCGTTCTCGTCCGCTTTCTCGTCTATGTCGTTGCCGGCGGCTGCTACGGGCTTGCTGGCGTCTTCATCAGCGCCCAGACCGGCAGCGGCGATCCGCTCGTCGGCAATCCGCTGCTGTTGTCGATGTTTGCGGCGGTCGTCGTCGGCGGCACAAGGCTGGGCGGTGGACAGGGCGGTCCGGTCGGCACCGTGTTCGGCGCCTATATCCTGATGATGGTCGTCAACATCCTGCTCGTGCTCAACGTCTCAGCCTACTATTCGACCATCGCCGAGGGTACGATCCTGATCCTTGCGGTGCTTGCCGGCTCGCTGTCGCATGGCTCCGTCCTGGCGCGCCAGTTCCGCGCCGCGCGGGCGCGGCTGACCGCGTGGCGAGCCGGAATGCTGCCGTCGCAGATCGATCGCGTCGACCGGCGGCTGAGGATCGCACGGGACAGCGCCGGCGACCAGCCGGTGCCGCGGCCGCCCTTCCACGTCCGCAATGCCGAGACGCTGCGCTATGCGCTGCCGGCCTATATCTGCCTGGCCGTTGTCGTGATCGTCACCCAGATCTGGCTCGGACGCGCCATCTTCAACGTCACCTACTGGAATTCGCTGTTCGTGCTGTCGAGCTTCCTCGCCATCCTCGCGCTGGGGCAAGGCAGCGTGATCCTCACCGGCGGGCTCGACCTGTCGGTGCCATGGACGATAGGCCTTTCGGGCATCCTCCTTGCCGGCATGGTCAACGGATCGGATGCGGCACTTGCCTATGCGCTGCCGACGGTCCTGGTCATCGCCTGCTTCATCGGGCTAGCCAACGGCATCGGCATCGTCTTTCTCGGTATCTCGCCGATCGTGATGACGCTGGCCACCAACGGCATTCTGCAAGGCTTTGCTCTTCTCTACTCGCAGGGCACCCCGGCCGGCTTCTCCTCGCCGATGCTGCGCTGGTTCATGACAGGCAAGCTATTCGCCTTGACGCCGGTGGTGTTGTTCATGATCGCGTTTGTCGTCTTTGCCGTGCTGCTGCTCGGCCGCACCGCTTTCGGCCGCCGCATCTACGGCATCGGCAACAGCCTGCGCGCGGCCCAGCTGTCCGGCATCGCGGTCGGGCGAACGCTGATCCTAGTCTATATGCTTTCGGCCGTTTGCGCGGCGATCGTCGGCATTATGCTCACCGGCTTTTCGGGCCAAGCGAGCCTGGGCATGGGCGACGACTATCTGCTGCCGTCCATCGCCGTTGTCGTGGTCGGCGGCGCGCTGATCACAGGTGGACGTGGTCATTATCTCGGCATGCTCGGTGGGGTGCTGTTGCTCACGGCGCTGCAGATGCTGCTGGCCGGCACCACGCTTCCCTATGCCACAAGGGCTATTCTGTACGGGCTGGTCGTTCTGGGCGCTGTCATGGCGCTGCGCGAACGGCGGCTGCAATGAGAAAGGACAGGACGATGAGTAAAGCGGCACCGTCATCGGCGGACGATTTTCTGACCGGACTGAAGGGGCAGCGTGTGCTGGTGACGGCGGGCGCCGGCGGCATCGGCTTGGCCATTGCCGACACGCTGTCGCGGCTCGGCGCGCGCATCGTCGTGTGCGACGTTTCCGACGAGGCGCTGGCCGCTGCGCCGGACAAGGTCGCGCTCGTCGCCGCGGTCAAGGCCGATGTCTCGCGCGAAGACGACGTCGACCGGTTGTTCGAGACCGTGAAGGAAGAGCTCGGCGGTCTCGACGCGCTGATCAACAATGCCGGCATCGCTGGCCCGACCGGTGGCGTCGACGAAATCGATCCGGCGGACTGGCGGCGCTGCATCGACATCTGCCTGACTGGCCAGTTCCTCTGCGCCCGGCGCGCCGTGCCGCTGATCAAGGCGGCGGGCGGCGGTTCGATCGTCTCGATGTCGTCCGCCGCCGGCCGCCATGGCTACGCTTTCCGCACGCCCTATTCGGCGGCCAAGTTCGGCGTCATCGGCCTGACGCAAAGCCTCGCCAAGGAACTCGGACCGCACGGCATAAGGGTCAACGCCATCCTGCCGGGCATCATCGAGGGGCCGCGCATCGACAAGGTCATCGCCGACCGGGCCAAGCAGCTTGGCGTGTCGAACGAGGAGATGACGGAGCGCTATCTCCAGAACATCTCGCTGCGGCGCATGACCAGTCCATATGATGTTGCCTCGATGGTCGCCTTCCTGCTCTCCGATGCGGGCATCAACATTTCCGGCCAGTCGCTCGGCGTCGACGGCAATGTCGAAACACTCTGAGGAACGGACCATGACGAAGGTAGCGATTGTCGGCAGCGGGTTCATCGGACGGGCCTGGGCGATCAGCTTCGCCCGCGCCGGCCATGATGTGCGGATGTGGGACCAGTCGCCGGCCGCGACGAGCGGTGCGCACGATTACATCGCCGGGGTGCTGGGCGACCTCGCCGCGAACGATCTGCTGCGGGGACAGGCGATCGACGCCGTGCTTGGTCGCATCGCCGTCGTTGCCGAGCTCGAGGAGGCGCTGGCCGAGGCCGTTCATATCCAGGAGAACACGCCGGAAAACCTCGACGTCAAGCGCGAGGTGTTCTCCAGGATCGATGCACTGGCCGACCCACAAGCGGTGATCGCCAGTTCCACCTCGGCGCTGCTGCCGTCGAAATTCACCGATCATCTGCAAGGGCGGCACCGCTGCCTGGTCGTGCATCCGATCAATCCGCCCTATCTCATCCCGGCCGCGGAAGTCGTGCCGGCGCCATGGACCTCCACGGACACGGTCGAAAGGACCCGCGCCTTCCTCGTCGCTGCAGGCCACGCGCCGCTGGTGATGAAGCATGAACTCGACGGCTTCATCATGAACCGCTTGCAGGGCGCGCTGCTGGAGGAAGCTTTTCGACTTGTCGCCGACGGCTATGCCAGCGTCGAGGATGTCGATATCGGCATTCGCGACGGGTTGGCGCTGCGCTGGTCGTTCATGGGTCCGTTCGAGACGATCGACCTCAATGCGCCGGGCGGCGTACGCGACTATGTCGAGCGCTATCAGACGATCTATTCGAACATCTTCCCGCAAATGCTGCGCCGCGTCGACTGGGCGGGCGAGGTCATGGCAACCGTCGAGGCCGACCGCCGCAAGCGGCTGCCGCGGGAAAGCCTCGGCGAACGGCAGGTCTGGCGCGACCGCCGGCTGATGGCGTTGGCGGCGCACAAGAGAAAATCGGATCAGGAGTTTGGACGATGACGGAAACAAACCGCAAGCCCAGCGCTGCGCAGACCAGGGGCAAGGTGATTATCACCTGTGCGGTGACGGGGGCAATCCACACGCCGACCATGTCGCCCTATCTGCCGATCACGCCGGACCAGATCGCCTCCGAGGCGATCGCCGCCGCGGAGGCAGGTGCGGCGATCCTGCACCTGCATGCCCGCGATCCCCAAACCGGCAAGCCAGACCAGACGCCAGAGGCCTTCGCCCGCTTCCTGCCGCGCATCAAGCAGGCCACCAATGCCGCCATCAACATCACCACCGGCGGCAGCCCCTACATGAAGGTCGAGGAGCGCGTGCGCCCGGCAGCCGAGTTCAAGCCTGAGGTCGCTTCGCTCAACATGGGCTCGATCAATTTCGGCCTCTACCATCTCGTCGACAAATACGAGACCTTCAAGTTCGACTGGGAAAAGCCGCATCTGGAAGCGACACGCGACCTGGTCTTTCGCAACTCGTTCAAAGACATCGAATACATTCTTGCGACCTGCTATGACAACGGCACGCGTTTCGAGTTCGAGTGCTACGACATTGCCCATCTCTACAACCTCTCGCACTTCGCCGATCGCGGGCTGGTGAAGCCGCCGTTCTTCGTGCAGTCGGTGTTCGGGCTGCTTGGCGGCATCGGCACCCATCCCGAAGATGTCGCCCATATGAAGCGCACCGCCGACCGGCTGTTCGGCGACCAGTTCCGCTGGTCGGTGCTCGGTGCCGGCGCCAGCCAGCTTCGCATTGCCGCGCAGTCGGCGGCCCTTGGCGGCAACATCAGGGTTGGCCTGGAGGACAGCCTGTGGGCCGGAAAGGGCAGGCTGGCAAAGTCGAATGCCGAGCAGGTGATGCTTGCCCGCAAGATCATCGAGGGGCTTGGCATGGAGGTGGCGACGCCCGACGAGGCGCGCGAGATCCTGTCATTGAAGGGCGGCGACAAGGTCGCGTTCTGAGGCAGCGCGCCTGTCGCCGCACGGTGCCAAACAGAGGAGGACGGCATGAAGATCGAAGTCGTGGTGGACGTGAAGACCACACTGGGCGAAGGCCCATTGTGGGACGTCGAACAGGAGCGCCTCTACTGGATCGACAGTTTCGACGGGCGCGTGTTTCGGGCGACCGCCGACGGGCGCGAAATCCGTTGCTGGGATGTGCCGATGAAGATCGGCTCGATGGCGCTGCGCAAGGACGGCAGCGGCGCGGTGGTCTCGCTTCAGCGCGGCTTCCATCTGCTCGATTTCGCCACCGGCGAGGTGACGCTGATCCACGATCCGGAACCGGATAAGCCGATGAACCGGCTCAATGACGGCAAAGTCGACCGGCGCGGCCGTTTCTTCGCAGGCTCCATGGACACGATGGAAGAGGGCCCTTCCGGCGGTCTCTACCGGCTCGATCCGGATTTTTCTGTCACCAGGATCGATTCCGGCATCATCTGTTCCAATGGCCCCTGCTGGAGCCCCGACGATCACACCTTCTATTTCGCCGACACCTGGACCGGCGAGATCTGGGCCTACGACTATGACATCGCGACGGGCGCTGCCACCAACCGGCGCACCTTCGTCCGTGTCGACACCAGCCGGGGCGGCGCTGCCGATGGGTCGACCGTCGATGCCGAAGGCTTTCTCTGGAACGCCCTCGTCTATGACGGTCGGCTGGTGCGTTATGCCCCCGACGGCAGCGTCGATCGTATCATCGACATGCCCGTCAAGAAGATCACCAGCGTGATGTTCGGCGGACCGAAGCTCGACACCTTGTACGTGACCTCGATGGCAAAACCGCCGCTGCCGCGGTTCCCCGGCGATGGGGTTCTGCGCGGCAGCCTGTTCGCGATAACCGGCCTTGGAATCAAAGGCGTTGCGGAACCACGCTTCGCCGGATGACGGCGGCTGCAAAAGGGGATAGAGGCCAATAGAGGAAGCGAGCGCTCGCTCGGTTTTCTTGACGATGGCCAATACTTTTCGGCGATCTCGTCCAAAGAGGTCGATGGCGGCCACCTCGTTTCATCGCTGAGAGGTTGTCCATGAATTTCGACATTCCCGCCCGCACCGAAGATTACCGTGTCCGCATTGCCGACTTCGTCGAGCGTGAGATCCTGCCGCTCGAGGCCGACAAGATGTCCTATGACGCGCATGGAAATATCGCCTTGCCGCTGCTGGAGGGGCTTCGCGCCAAGGCGCGGATGGCGGGCCTGTGGTGCCTGCAACTCAAGCCCGAAACTGGCGGCGCCGGTCTCGGCAAGATGGACATGGCGGTCTGCTACGAGGAGATGAACCGGTCGATCTTCGGACCCGCAGTGTTCAATTCGGCAGCGCCCGACGACGGCAACATGATGGTTCTGGAGGCGCTCGGCACGCCGGCGCAAAAGGAAAAATGGCTGAAGCCGATCGTCGAGGGCAAGGTGCGCTCGGCCTTTGCCATGACCGAACCGCACCCCGGCGGCGGCTCGGACCCTTCGATGATCATGACGCGTGCGGAGCGGCGCGGCGACAAATATGTGGTGACCGGCCGCAAATGGTTCATCACCGGCGCGGAGGAGGCCAGTCATTTTATTCTGATCGCGCGAACCTCGGACGATCCGCGCCACGGCCTTTCGGCCCTGATGTTCCACAAGGACCAGCCGGGCTGGCGCATCATGCGCCGCATCGAGATCATGGGCCCGGAGGAGCATGGCGGGCATTGCGAGTTGGAATTCGACGGGCTCGAAATCCCTGTCGAAGACATGCTGGCCGGCGAGGGCAGGGGCATGAAGGTGACGCAGGTCCGGCTCGGTCCGGCGCGACTGACCCACTGCATGCGCTGGCTCGGACTATCCAAGCGCTGCGTCGAGATCGCGCGCGCCTACGCTGCCGAGCGCCACAGTTTCGGCCAGCGCCTCGCCGACCGCGAAAGCGTCCAGCTGAAACTCGGCGACCTCGCCATGCGCATCGAGATCGGCCGCATCCTGGTGATGAAGGCAGCGTGGGAACTGGACCGCGGCGGCTTTGCCCGCAAGGAAGTGTCGATGGCCAAGGTCCAGGTCGCCAATGTGCTGCATGACGCGGCCGATGTGGCGATCCAGATCAATGGCGCGCGCGGCTATTCCAAGGACACGGTGCTCGAATGGATCTACCGCTATGCTCGCCAGGCGCGGCTGGTCGACGGTGCCGATGAGGTCCACAAGATGGTGCTGAACCGTTTCCTCAACGAGGAAGAGAAGGGCTTCTGGCGCTGGACTGTCGAAGGCGAGGCATAAGGGGCGCGCGGTGGCGTCTCAGGAGGAAGAGATGGCGCGGCCGTTGAACGCGGATTTCGACCCTGCGGCATTGAAGGGCTTTCTCGCGAACCGCCTCGGCGATGCCGCAATGACGCTCGAGCGGATCGGCGGCGGACAGTCCAACCCCACCTACTTCGTCGATTATGGTGCGCGTCGCATGGTATTGCGCAAGAAGCCGGCCGGGCCGATCCTGCGCGGGGCGCATGCCGTCGACCGCGAGTTCCGCGTGCTTGAAGCGCTCGCACCGACCAACGTCCCGGTGCCCGGGCCGGTGCTCTATCACGGCGGTGTCGAGCCGCTCGGCACGCCCTTCTACCTGATGGAGCGGCTGGATGGTCGCGTCTTCCACGACTGTTCGCTGCCCGGCCTTTCGCCCGCACAGCGACGCGGCATCTATTTCGGCATGGCCGAAGCGATGGCCAAATTGCATGCTGTCCATCCCGACGATGTCGGCCTCGGCGACTACGGCCGGCCCGGCAACTATTTCGAGCGCCAGATTGGCCGCTGGACCAGGCAGCTCAGAGAATCGCCGAGCGATAGAATTCCGGCACTCGAAGCGGTCGCCGACTGGCTGCCGCAGCACGTGCCCGCGGATGATGGACGCGTGTCGATCGCCCATGGCGACTTCCGCCTCGGAAATCTGCTGTTCCATCCCGGGAAGCCGGAGGTGATCGGCATTCTCGATTGGGAGCTGTCGACGGTCGGCCATCCGCTCGCCGATCTCGGCTTTTGCTCGATGACCTGGCATTCGACCCCGGACGAGTATGGCGGCATCCTCGGCCTCGATCATGCCGCACTCGGCATCCCCAGCCAGCGCGAATTCCTCGACCATTATTTCGTGCATGCCGTACCCACTGCGCCCCTGGAACGCTTCCACCTCGTTTTTTCGCTGTTCCGTTTCGCGGTGATCTTCGTCGGCATCGCCGACCGCGCGCGGGCAGGCAGCGCGGCGTCGGCCGATGCCGCCAGCAAGTGGCCTCTCGCCGGCCGCTTTGCCGTACGCGCTCAAGAGATCATCCACGGGGCAAGACCCTGGAGCATCGCCTGAGAGGAGCGTTCGCGCCCAGGTCCGGTTACGGGTTGATCTGGCGAACGCCGGATCACGACCGGCGGGCAGCGCTTCGTCGGCTGGCAACCAGCTTCAACCAAGGCGCCAAATGGAAGGCGCTCATCAGCAAGTACATCATGGCCATTCCGTTCAGCGGTGACGCATCCTGCGCGGCCGAGCAGATCATGTCCGCACCACCGGTAACGGCCGTCAGCAGCGCCATGATCGCGAATGTTGGCGCGGCCGCCAGGGATAACCAATCGGCGGCGCCGAGCGTGGCCGCGTTGCCGCTTGCGGCACAGGCACCCGCAGTTTCATGCCGAGCAGCAACCATCGTGCTGGACCTCCCGGGGAAATCGCCTGTCATCGCTCTTCTCCTTCGTGTCCTGCGTCATTCACGCCGTTTCGATACTGCGCGTTTCGATACGGCGCGCTGGCTGTTGGTTCTGAGATAGACTAGGACCGGATATCGAAAGGTGAGAGTGACAAGTGTGACGGGATTCCGATGGACTCGCTGATTACCGCTGCGGCGCGCGCACTCGCGGCAGGTGATCCCCTCGGCGCTTTGAAACGGGTCGCCCTGCGTGACGATGCGCCCGCGCTGGCGTTGCGCGGCATCGCGATGGCGCAGCTCGGCGATCTCGTTCGAGCAAAAGCTCTCCTCAAAAGTGCCGCGCGGGCCTTCGGTCCGAAAGAGGCTGTGGCCCGCGCGAGGTGCGTCGTCGCCGAAGCCGAGATCGCGCTCGTTTCGCGCGACCTGGGTTGGCCGACGAAGGCTCTCGACGCTGCGCGGGCGACGCTTGAAAAGCACGGCGACCGCATAAATGCCGCGCATGCGCGCAATCTCGAGGTCCGGCGCCTGCTCCTGGTCGGCCGCCTCGACGAGGCCGAGCGCACGCTTGCCGGGTTCGACCCCGCACCGCTCCCGCCCGCGTCGAGAGTCGCCCACGAACTGGCGGTCGCGGGAGTAGCGATGCGCCGCCTCCAGACGAAAGCGGCGCGCGCTGCGCTCGATCGGGCCGAGCACGCCGCGGGTCACGCCGATATCCCCGCGCTGACAGCCGAGGTTGAAAGCGCATCCCTTGTGATGAACACGCCCGCGGCGCGCCTGATCGCGCGTGGCGAGGAGCGCCCACTTCTGCTCGAGGAGATAGAAGCACTATTGGCCTCAGGGACGCTCATCGTGGATGCGTGCCGCAATGTCGTGCGGGTCGCGGGCACGGTCGTCTCGCTCGCGACGCGCCCGGTCTTGTTCGCGCTTGCCCGCGCGCTGGGCGAAGCCTGGCCCGCGGACGTGCCGAGGAGCACGCTCGTCGCCCGCGCCTTCGGCGGCAAGCACGCCGATGAATCGCATCGCGCCCGGTTGCGGGTCGAAGTCGGTCGGCTTCGCATGGAGCTGCGGTCGCTGGCGGATGTGAGCGCGACCAAGCGAGGCTTTGCGCTTAAGCCGCGCTGCGCACACGATCTCGCGGTGCTGGCGCCGCCCGTCGACGAGCGGCATGCCGCGGTGCTCGCCTTCCTCGCCGACGGCGAGTCGTGGTCGAGCTCGGCCCTGGCGATTGCGCTTGGAGCCAGCCCGCGCACCGTACAGCGGGCACTTGAGCAGCTTGCCGCAGCAGGCAAGGTGCAGTTTTATGGTCGCGGGCGAGCGCGTCGTTGGATGACCCCGCCCGTGCTGGGATTCCCGACAATCTTGTTACTCCCAGGTCCGCTGTCGGGTGACTAGGATGGACGTATGAAAAAATCTGCTGCCGAAATCCTCCGCGAATATGGACCTTTTCCGGGCGCTAGCCAGGTGCACGGAGTTACGTTCGACGGCGAGCACGTGTGGTTCGCGTCCGGAGACAGACTGAACGCCGTAGATCCTGTAAGCGGGAAGACGGTGCGCTCGATCGATGTCGCCGCGCACGCAGGAACAGCCTTCGACGGCCAGCACCTTTATCAAATCGCCGAAGATCGCATCCAGAAGATCGATCCGAAGACCGGCCGAGTGCTGGCCACGATCCCAGCACCCGGTGGCGGCGGCGATTCGGGGCTCGCGTGGGCCGAAGGGGCGCTCTGGGTAGGGGAGTATCGCGGCCGGAAGATCCGTCAGGTCGACCCCGAAACAGGGGCAGTTCTTCGCACCATCGAGTGCAACCGCGTCGTCACCGGGGTCACCTGGATCGACGGCGAGCTCTGGCACGGCACCTGGGAAGGTGACGAGAGTGATGTGAGGCGGATAGATCCTGAAACGGGAAAGGTCCTGGAGACGCTCGAGATGCCGCCTGGAACAGGCGTGTCGGGTCTCGAGTCCGATGGCGGCGATCAGTTCTTCTGCGGCGGTGGAAACAGTGGCAAGGTGAGAGCCGTCCGCCGGCCCAGGCGAGGTTCCGAAGCCCCCGTCGATCCCACGAGCAAATAACCGAAGCGGCCCTCGCGGGCTCCCGCCCGACGAACCGTCCGCTTGGACCCAGCAGATCAGGGTGGCCATCGACGTGGCGGAATGGATCGCTTGAGCCCTTGCCCCAGCCGATCGCCTGTCACTTCGCCTTCGCTTTTCATGGCGGTGGCCCAGATAGCGCCGTTTCGCGGCCGCCCTTCCGGTCGCGGAAATCAAAACAGTATACATTATAGACTTAAAATATCTTGCCAGGCGATCCAGCCTATGCTCCACTTGTGTCGGGAACATAGCTGGCAGGTCGAATTTCACCGCCATTCGGCTGCATTCAAACGGGGTGACCGCGAGAACACAGTCACAACGATATACGAAATCTTCGCATGGGAAGGCGTGGATGACGGAACCGATCGAGTTCAAACGGATTGGCGAGGGCAACCTGCGTGCCCAAGTCTATCAGCAGGTCCGCCTCACCATACAGCGCGGCGAACTGGCGCCTGGCCAGAAGCTCGTCGATGTCGATATCGCCGCCCAGCTTGGCATTTCCAGAATGCCTGTCCGCGACGCGTTGATGCAACTGGTGCATGAAGGCTATCTCGTCGGTACGACGCGGGGCTTCACACTGCCCACGCTGACCGCGACGGATATCTCCAACATCTTCGAAGTCCGCCGCCTGCTCGAACCGCGGGCCGCCGCGCATGCCGCACGCACGCTTGACGCCGCTGGCCTCAAGACGCTGGAGGCCGCGCGTCAGGAGGCAGAAGCCGCAGCCGCCACCGGCGATGCCGACCTCTTTTTCCAGGCCAATTCGGCATTCAGGAATTGTTGGCTCGGCGCTGTCGAGAACGACCGCCTTTCACAAACGATTGCCCGGTTCGCCGATCACGTGCTCGTCGTCCGGTTGAAGACGCTGTCGCACCAGCCGACGCAGGCCGTCATCGTGGCCGGCATGCGCGCCCTCTACGAGGCGTTCGTCAAGCGCGACGCCGTCGCGGCCTACGACCGGATGACCCACTTCATTCAGAACGCCGAGGAGCGTTTCATGAAGCTGAGCCCACCGTCGCAACAGGCCAACGATGAAGCTGTGAGCATCCGGCGGCAGGGGAAATCATGATCAGAAAGCAGCATCCGCTGAAAGGTCCGAACAGGTTCAAGCTCGGCGTCTTCTCGATGAATGCCGATGGCGGCCTGGCAATGACCACCGTTCCCGAGCGCTGGCGCGCCCGCTGGGAAGACAACCTCAACTCTGCCTGCATCGCCGATCGCGCCGGCCTGGAGTTTCTGCTGCCGATCGCGCGCTGGCGTGGTTTCGGCGGTTTGACGCATGTGCGCGAGTGGTCGTTCGAGACTTTCACCTGGGCGGCGGGTCTTGCCGTCGCCACGCAGAACATCGGTCTGTTCATGACGGTGCACGTGCCGCTGGTTCATCCACTGCAGGCTGCAAAGGCGCTGGCGACGGTCGACCACATCTCCAACGGGCGTGCCGGCTTGAACATTGTCTGCGGCTGGAACCCGGACGAGTTCGCCATGTTCGGTCAGACGGTCGGCGATCGGACCTACGACCAGGCCGAAGAATGGATCGATATCATCGAGCGTGCCTACCAATCCAGGGAGCCGTTCGATTTTGGCGGCGAGTTCTATGATCTGAAGGGGGTCGTCAGCCGCCCGCCAAGCCTGCAGGCGCCGCGCCCGGTGACCATGAACGCCGCTTTCGGCGCGCCGGGGCGCAACTATGCGGCGCGCCACTGCGACTACCTGTTCTCGACTTTTTCCGAAATTGCCGATGGCCGCGCGCATGTGGTCGACATCACCAACCGCGCCGCTGAAGTCGGACGCGAAGTCGGCGTCTACACTGTCTGCCACGTCGTCTGCCGGGAAACCCAGCAGGAAGCCGAGGACTACTACCGGCACTATGCGCTTGAATGCGCGGACGAGGGCGCCGTCGACGAGCATATGCGCAAGAAGAAGGAGTTTGCCAATTCGCATGACGCGAAAGCCTTCACCGAATACCGGCAAAGGTTCGCCGGCGGTGCTGGAACGTTCCCGCTCATCGGCACGCCGGAAAAGATCGTCGACGACCTCACGAAGATCATGGACCAGGGGTATTCTGGCGCTGCCCTCACATTCGTCAACTACACCTACGAATTACCCTTCTTCTGTGATCGCGTGCTGCCGCTGATGCGCCAGGCCGGGCTTCGAATAAATTGATGCCGGCGGCTGCCAGTCCGACGACTTGGGTGCAGGGGCACGACGCCATCAATCCGCGCGCCTTCAAGCAGGCGATGCGGGCCGTGGCGGGGTCGGTCGCCATCCTCGCGTCGGAGCACGGCGAGATGGGCTTTTGCGGCATCACGGCGACGGCCGTCTGCTCGTTCAGCGCCGAGCCGCCTTCGCTTCTGGCCTGCGTCAACCGCAGCAGCACCTTCGGCTTGGCCATTCGCGAAGGCTTGCCCTTTTCCGTCAATCTTCCTGCCGGCGACCAGGAGAATGTTGCGCGTGCCTTTGGCGGCATGACCAAAGCCAAGGGCGTCGCGCGGTTCTCGTCCGGATCATGGGTGCGCGGCGAGACCGGCGCGCCCTTGCTTGTCGGCGCGCGGGCAACGTTCGAATGCCGGGTGGCCGAAATCATCGCGCGGGCATCGCACATGATCGTGATCGGCATCGTCTCGGGGGTCGCGCTGGATCGCGCTGACCGATCGCCGGTCTTCTACGCGCATGGGCGGTTCCTGACAGTGGGAGATGATGCCAACTAAAACTGCCGTTCACATAGCGGCGCAGCGGCGCAATTTCAGATCGGGCCGATCCATAGGCCCTAACCCTAGGCGAAGTGATCTATCAGAGGGAGTACGGCAATGCGCATTTGGAAATCCCTTGTTCTGGCTGCACTCATGTCGGGTTTAGCGGGTATCGCCACGGCCGAGGAGGTTGTCCTCAACGCCGTGCATTTTACACCGACGCAGAACGGCTACGCACAGAGTTTCCTGAAGTTCGTTCAGAAGGTGAACGAAAAAGGCAAGGGCGTTGTTCAGATCAATGTGCGCGGCGGGCCGGAGGTCATTCCGCCGATTCAGCAGGGCGCGGCACTCAAGAGCGGCCTGATCGACCTGATCGACACACCGGCAGGTCAGTTCCTGGAGCTCGTTCCGGAAGGCGAGGTTTTCTCCGCCTCGACGAAGACGCCTTGGGAGGTTCGCGAGAATGGCGGCTGGGATTTCATCAGCGGAATTTTCGACAAGAAGGCCAACGCCCATCTGCTGGCGCATGTCGACGCGGGCTCGGGCTTCAACATCTTCACCGTCGACGAACCCAAGCTCGATGATGAAGGCAGCATCGAATGGAGCAGTCTGAAGATCCGCTCGTCGCCGCTCTACCGCGACTTCCTCGAAGCCCTGGGCGCAACCGTGATCGTGCAGGCGCCGGGAGACGTCTACACCTCGCTCGAGCGCGGCGTCGTCAATGCCAACGCCTATACCGTATTCGGCTATGCGTCCTTCGGCTGGGACAAGTTCACCAAATACCGCGTCGACCCGCAGTTCTTCAAAACCGATGTGCTGGTCTCGATCAACAAGGCGAAATGGGACACGCTGTCGCCCGAGGCGCAGAAGCTGCTTGCCGACACGGCCGTCGAATACGAGCGCGCGAGCTATGACGCCAACCTTGCCGAGTCCGAAAAGCAGGCACAGGCAATGATTGACGGCGGGCAGAAGGTGATCAGCTTGATCGGCGCCGGCCGCGACAAGTTCCTGGCGGCTGCCGCGCAGGCGAGCTGGGCCAGAATGACCAAACGCGATCCCGCCAACATCGAACAGCTGAAGAAATTCTTTCAGTAACCCGATGGGAGGGCGCTTCTGCGCGCTCCATCAAAGACGGGCATGAGGGTCGTCGAGAATGGACAACTTGTTTGCAGCGACTGCCAAGCTGAGCCTTGCGCTGGCTGCGGCGGCAAAGGTGGTGCTTGGCCTCATCATTGTCGCGGTGGTCGCCGATGTTTGCGTCCGCAATCTTGGCCTGAGACCGCTGGCCTGGGCGGTATCTGCGACGGAATATGGTCTGCTCTACGCGGCATTTCTGCCGATGCCCTGGCTGGTCCACAGCAAGGGCCATGTCTTCGTCGAGTTCCTGCGCAAGACGCTGCCGGTGCGGGCTCGGGCGGTCCTTGAAAAGCTGGTCTATCTCGCCTGCATTGGCGTCTGCCTTTACCTTGGCAGCGTCGCGCTCGCCTCCCTGATAAGCGCCGTGTCGGGCGGCGAATACGAGACGCGCAGCTTCGACATGCCGAAATGGCTGGTCTTTCTGCCCATCGCGCTCGCCTTCTACCTCTCGGCGCTGGAATGGCTCAGATACCTGTTCGGCCATGACACGCTGTACACGCTCGATCCTCTGGAAATGGAAGGGCTCTGACCGATGGCCTGGCTGTTTCCATTCGCCGTGCTTGTCGGCGCCATCCTTGTGTTGATGGGCCTTGGGTTGCCGGTCGCCTTCGCGTTCTTCGTCACCAATGTGATCGGGCTGTACCTGTTCTTCGGCGGTTCGATCGGCGTGACGCAGATGGTCGCCAACTTCTCCGACGCTGTCTCGACCTATGCGCTGGCCCCTCTGCCGATGTTTCTCGTCATGGGCAGCCTGTTCTTCCGCTCGGGCCTCGGCGAGAAAGTCATCTACGCGCTCGACCTGTGCATCGGCAACCTGCGGGGACGCCTCGCCTATGTCGTGCTCGCCGCCGGGACGATCTTTTCCGCCCTGTCAGGTTCGAGCCTCGCCAACACCGGCATGATGGGCTCGCTGATGGTGCCCGAGATGCTGAAGCGGGGCTACAAGCCGCACATGGCCTTCGGGCCGGTGCTTGGCGCCGGAAGCCTTGCCGTCATCATCCCGCCATCCTCGCTGGCGGTCTTGCTCGGCTCGCTGGCCCAGATCGACGTTGGCGCGCTGCTCATAGCAGGTGCTCTGCCTGGACTGCTTCTCGTTGTCATGTATGCGACCCTGATCTTCGCACAGACGAAGATCGACCCGGACGCTGCTCCGCACTATCCGGTGCCGGCCGTTCGTGCAGCCGAGAAGGTGAGGGCGGTTGCCGTCAACATCATTCCGATGAGCGTCATCGTGTTCATGGTGGTCGGCACGATCATCCTTGGAATAGCAACACCGACGGAGTCGGCGGGGCTCGGATGTGCCGCCGTCGTCGCGTTGCTGTTCGCCTACCGAAGATTCAGCTGGTCAGTCGTCTGGAAGTCGCTGGACGATGCGATGAAGGTCACGGGTATGACCTTCCTCATCATCTCGGCTTCGACAACGTTCTCGCAGATATTCGCCTTCTCCGGCGCGTCGAGCGGCTTTATCCAGTTCATCGTGGGCTACGATTTTGGACCGTACTCCATGCTGTTCCTGATGGTGCTCGTCATCCTGCTGCTCGGCATGTTCATGGATCAGGTCTCGATGATGCTGATCACGCTGCCGATCTTCCTGCCGATCGCCCAGCAATTCGGGTACGATCCAGTATGGTTCGGGCTGATCCTGCTGCTCGCCTACGAGGTCGGCTTCACCACGCCGCCGTTTGGTCTGCTGCTGTTCATCATGATCGGTGTTGCGCCAAAAGGCACGTCGCTCAAAACGGTTGCCATGTCTGCGGCGCCCTACATCGCGCTGACCCTCCTGCTGATCCTGCTGATTGTCCTCTTTCCGCAGATCGCCCTCTTCCTTCCGAACTTGATCTAGCCGAACCAGCGGGTGTCCACATGCGCTTTGCCTATCTCGCTTTCTTCCACGACGACCGCCAGCAAAACCTGGTCATCGCCGATGAAGACGTCGACGCTGTGCGGCGTGTGATCGCGACAACGCCAGGTCTTGCACTTGCAAACATCTACCTGCCCGAAGTGGCGACGGACATGTTCAACAAGGATGGCCCACCGCCGGTCTTTGGCTTCCAACTCTATTTCGACGAGCTGGCGGACATGGAGGCGGCGCTCGCGCCCTCCGGCCATCTGCAGGCATTTGCCGCACCGGGTGTGCTGTCGAGCATCGCCGGTTCGAGACCGACCCAACAGGCAATGTGCGTGCGTCCGTTTCCCGTCGATGACGGTGGCGTGAAGACGTCTGGGCTCCCCTGCAGCTATCTTGTCCACTACCCCGGACCGGCCGAGGACATGAACACCTGGCTCTACCACTATGTGACGCATCATCCGCAATTGATGCGGGGGTTCCCCGGCATTCGCCACATCGAGGTTCTGTCGCGGCTGGATTGGTGCGGCTCGCTGCCATGGCCGCGGGTCGACCATATGCAGCGCAACCGGGTCATGTTCGACAGTCCCGCGGCGTTGACGCACGCACTGCAATCGCCAGCGCGGCTGGAGATGCGCGCCGACTACAAGACCTTTCCGCCCTTTTCGGGCGGCAGCTTGCATTTCCCAATGTCGACGGAAGCCGTGCATCCCTTGCCGCAGGCCATCGCCAACTAGCGGAACAGTTCTCGCCGACACTGAAGAATCCCTGGAGATTTCATGTACGACTTGCGAAAAAAATGTCTCTCTCTCGATCGCCTGATCGGCACTTTCTGCGCCATCCCGCATCCAGTGGCGGTCGAAGTTGCGGCCGCAAGCGGGGTCGATTTCCTGTGCATCGACTGGGAGCATTCGCAGATTGGCCGCGAGCGGATCGAGGATCTGGTCCGTGCCGCCGACGTCCACAGGGTTCCTGCGATGGTGCGTGTGCCGGGCCACACGCCGGAGTGGATTGCGGCCGCGCTCGACGCCGGCGCGTCAGGCGTCCTGGTGCCGCGCATCTCGACGGCCGAGCAAGCGCGCATGACGGTCATGGCCTGCCGTTATCCGCCTGTCGGCGCACGCGGCGTCGGTCCAGGCCGTGCCGCCGGCTATGGCTACAGGATTCCGGACTATCTCAAGTCGGCCAACGAGGCCCTGGCGGTCGCGATCCAGGTCGAGACGGCCGAGGGCCTCGCCAACATTGACGACATTGTCCAGGTCGACGGCGTCGACGTGATCTTCATTGGTCCCGGCGACCTGTCGGTCTCGATCGACGCCATGGGGCCAGCCGGCCAGGACAAGCTCAATGCCGCGATTATCAGGATCGCGGCTGCGGCGCGCGCGGCCCGCAAGACCGTCGGCATCTTTCGCCCTTCGGCGGAGGATGTCGGCAAATGGTCGAAGCACGGTATCAGCTTCTACATGCTGGCCAGCGACACGATGTTTCTCGGCGCCGGCCTTGCCGCCGGTACCGCCTCCGCGCGTAGCGCCTGATAGCAAGAGTCTGGCATGAAGATAATCAAGACCGACGGCGTGTTGTCAGTCGAGGAAGAGCAGCTGCGCTACCTCGACGGCTTGAACGCCGAGTTTGTCGAAAAGACACTCCTCACGGAGGACGCCCTGATCGAACAGTGCCGTGACGCTGATGCATTGATGATACTGCGGGAGCCGATCACGGCTCGCGTGCTGGCGGAACTGAAGAACCTCAAGGTCATCGGGCGGTTCGGCGTAGGCCTCGACTCGATCGATATCGAGGCCGCCAGCCGTGCCGGCGTTCAGGTAACCTATGTGCCGGACGCCAATCTGGTGGAGGTGAGCACGCATGCCATGGCCCTGATCCTGGCCCTGACGCGCAGGCTGAAACAGTTCGACAGCGCAGTCCGCGCAGGGCGCTGGGCGGCAATGGCCGATGGTGCCGGCATCACGCGCCCGGACAGGCAGAGTCTCGGCCTGATCGGCTTCGGCCAGATCGGACGCCTGACTGCCGAGCGGGCGCGGGTCTTCGGCTACCATGTCATCGCGTACGACCCGCACATGCCGGCACAGCGCATTACGGCCGGTGGTGCTGAACCGGTCGGTTTCGATGAGCTGCTTGCCAGGGCCGACATCGTCTCACTCCACGTTCCCGCGACACCGGAAACCAGAAACATCATGTCGGCCGAAGCCCTGTCGCGCATGAAGGAAGGGGCGATCCTTATCAACGTGTCCCGTGGCGGCCTGGTCGACGAGGTCGCATTGGCGGATCTGATCCGGCGCCGCCATCTGGCGGGCGCCGGCATCGACACATTCGAGCAGGAGCCGCCTTCGCCCGACAATCCGCTGCTGGCGCTGGACACCGTCCTGGTCAGTCCACACGCGGCGCACTACTCGACCCAATCTTACGCCGAGGTTCGCAACAAGGTGTTTTCCGATGTCGCATCGGTCCTGCGCGGCGGCAAGCCGGTATATCCGGTCAACCGGATATGACTGCTCGCGGCTGCAAGTAGCTCAGCCCCGCTTCGGCTTGTCGCGGCGCTCGACGATATAGATGTGGTCGGCCACCAGGACCACATCGCCATGCTGGTTGATCACCTCGCAGCGCTCGATGACCCGGCCCGAACCCGGCCGCTTCGGGTCGTCTTCCTTGGCCGAGATGGTCGTGCGGGTCTTGATCGTATCGCCGATGAACACCGGCTTGATGAAGCGCAACCTGTCGTAGCCATAGGAAAAGGCGAGCGGATTGACGACGCTTGCCGTCAGTCCAACACCGACCGAGAAGACCAGCGTACCGTGGGCGATGCGCTGGCCGAACGGCGTCGTCTTCATGAACTCGGCGTCCATGTGGTGGGGAAAGAAATCGCCTGTATGGCCGGCATGAACGACGAAGTCGGTCTCGGTGATGGTGCGTCCGCTGGTCGTGCGCGACGAGCCGATCTGGTAGTCTTCAAAGTAGACCGCCTGCTCCATGTCAGGGCCTCGTCGCGATCGGTGTTGCCGGCCCCGCGCTCGATTGGTAGGCGGCCTCGACAAGCGCCATGGTGTTCCAGCCGTCCTCGACGGAACTGACAAGTTCGGCGTCCTCACCGCAAGCGTAGCGCTGGACATTGGCCATGCGGCCAACAAAGGCGTCCGGAAACCATTCGCCGACGAGCGGCACCGTAACCCAGTCGGAGCCACCCTTCGGATGGATTTCGAGAATATCAGGCTCGCCGCGCGGATAGTCGAGATTGAGCCCGAGTTTGAGGTAGGCGGCGCCCTCGGTGCCGCAGATGCGGAACTCGCAAGCCTGGTGCCTGCGGCCAAATTTATGGTCGTGATTGATCGACAGCGCACAGCGCACGGTATCGCCGTAGTCGAGGATCGCGCTGGTGCGCGTTTGCGCGACCTTGTGGCCGGGATGGCCGAGCGTCTTGGCGTGAATGCCATGCGGATCGCCAAGCAATTGCCGGATCAGGTCGAGATAATGGATCGAATGCATGGCGATCTCGACACGCGGCGCCTTCAGCAGAAACTCCCAGAGCTGCCAAGGCGTCGCCAGCGCCAGCCATGCGTCGAAATCGACCACGTCGCCCAGCCAACCCTTGGCGATCGCATCCTTCAGCGCCAGCATCATCGGCGCGAAGCGGAGCTGGAAATTCACAGCGGCCTTCAGGTTTTTGGAGCGGCAGATTTCGAGAATTTCGGTGGCCTCGCCGAGGTCGCTGCCCATCGGCTTCTGGATCAGCGCCACAGCATTGTCGGGCAACGCCCTGAGCACCCCGGCATGATGGGCCGGCGGCGTCGCCAGATCGAAGACGGCCTCCTTGATTGACGCGGCTTCCTCGACCGACCGGTAAGCGGTGACACCCCATTTTGCCGCCAGTCTTTCCGCCTTGGCATGGTCGGGATCGAAAAGCCCGGCGACCGGAAAGCCGGCTGTCCCATAGGCGGGGAAATGCGCATCGCCGACGATCGACCCGGCGCCGAAAATCACGATCGGCTTGGGCTTTGACGGCTGCGCCCAGCCTTGAGAGAGCGAGGCGGGATCGAAAACGCCATCAGTCATGATGGAAGACTTCGTCCATCGTCGCCCACCACTCACCCTCCTTGCGGGTCGGGAGCGGCTCCTGGCAAGGCATGCAGAGCGCCCACCATTCCTGCGTCTTGGGATCGGCCGCCATCTTCGCCATGTCGGCGGCATAGTCGGTGCCGTGGTACTCGAAAGTGCTGAACAAAAGGTGCTCCGGCTCCTTGAGATAGATCGAATAGTTCTTGATGTTGCAGGCGGAAATCATGGCAAGCACATCAGGCCAGACGGCAGCGTGAAGCCGCACATATTCAGCGACCTTTTCCGGCTTGAGGCCGAGCACCATTCCCATCCGCTGCATGTTCCTGCTCCCTATTTTGTTATCGACGTGGTGAATTCCGCGATGCTCTTCGCCTTGACGGCATCCCAATCCCAGTCGACGCCGATGCCGGGCTCGTCCGGCGCCAAAGCGTGCCCGTCCTCGATGCGCATTTTCTTGCCGGTCAGATCGTCAAGCTGGGGAATATACTCGACATATCGGCCGTTCTGAATGGCGCAGGTCAGGCTGACATGCAGTTCCATCAGGAAATGCGGGCAGACCGGGATGTCGAACGCCTCGGCCGCATGCGCCACCTTCAGCCAGGGCGTGATGCCGCCGATGCGGCCGACATCGACCTGCACGATCGAGCAGCCGCCTTTTTGCATATACTCGCGGAAATGCCGGATCGAATAGAGCGACTCGCCGATGGCGATCGGCGTCGACGTCGCATTCGACAGGCGCACATGGCCGTCAATGTCGTCGGCCGGCAGCGGTTCCTCGATCCAGGCGAGGTCGAGCTCGCGCAGTCGCTCCGCCCGGCGGATCGCCTCGTCGACCGAAAAGCCCTGGTTGCAGTCGGTCATGATCTCGTAGGACGAGCCGACCGCCTGGCGCACCGCCGTCAGCCGGGCGAGATCCTCGGAGCCGTGCGGCTTGCCGATTTTGACCTTCGAGCCGCGAAAACCTTTGGCCTTGGCGGCCAGCGCATCCTCGACCAGCGCCTCGGTCTCGATATGCAGCCAGCCGCCTTCGGTCGTGTAAAGCGGGCAGCGGTCCTTGGCGCCGCCGGCCAGCTTCCACAGCGGCAGGCTTTGCTTCTTCGCCCGCAGATCCCAAAGTGCGGTATCGATGGCCGCCAGCGCGATTGCCGTGATCGCGCCGATCGTCGTGGCGTGGGTGGCGAATTCGAGCTCGTGCCAGATAGCCTCGATCATCTCGGCGTCGCGGCCGATCAGCCGCGGTGCAAGATGGTCGGCCAACAGCCGCATCACTGAGGAGCCGCCGGTGCCGATCGTGTAGCTGTAGCCGGTGCCGACCGCGCCGTCGGCGTCGGTGATGGTGACGATCGGCGTTTCCTGCGACACGAAACTCTGGATCGCATCGGTGCGCTTGACCTTCGGCACCAGGTCGACCATGCGCAGTTCGACGTTCTCAATCTTTGCCATGACGCTAACCTCGCAATGTCTTGCCTGTTTCAGCAGAAAACAAATGGGCCTGCGACAAGTCCAGGCTCATCTTAACCCGATCACCTGGCCTGAGCGGCTTTGGATTGAGCATACGCGATACCCAGTCGCTACCGTTGAATTCGGCGAACACCAGAGTCTCGTTACCGAGCGGTTCGGTGACGGTCACCGGCAAGTCCATCTGGTGGACATCGGCGTCTTCGCCGGAACTGATGCCGTGTCCCGTCGGGTAGATATCGTCGGGCCTGAGACCGAAGACGACCTTGTCGCCGGTCCCGACACTGGCCTTGAACTGGCTGGGCAGGGGCAGCCTCTCGCCGCTGGCGAACAGCAGCTGTCCGTCATCGACGGCCGCCTCGTGCAGATTCATCGGCGGCGAGCCGATAAAGCCCGCAACGAAGCGCGTCTGCGGCCGGCGGAAAACCTCGTCGGGTGTGCCGACCTGCTCGATGAATCCGTCGCGCATGATGACGATGCGGTCGGCGAGCGTCATCGCCTCGACCTGGTCATGGGTGACGTAGATCACCGTCGACTGGACCTTGGCGTGCAGCTTCTTGATCTCGGTGCGCATCTGCGTCCGAAGCTTGGCGTCGAGATTGGAAAGCGGCTCGTCGAACAGGAAGACATCGGGATCGCGCACGATGGCGCGGCCCATGGCGACACGCTGGCGCTGTCCGCCCGACAGCTGCGACGGCCGGCGGTCGAGCAACTGGTCGAGGCCGAGAATGCCCGATGCCTCGGCGACGCGGCGATCCATTTCTTCTTTTGCGGCACCAGCGATCTTTAGCGAGAAGCCGAGGTTTTCGCGCACCGTCATATGCGGGTAGAGCGCGTAGGACTGGAACACCATAGAGATGTTGCGCGAGCGCGGCGGCAGGTCGTTGACCTTGCGGCCGCCGATCTCGATGAGCCCGTCGCTGACGTCCTCGAGTCCGGCGATCATGCGCAAGGTCGTCGACTTGCCGCAGCCGGACGGCCCGACCAGCGCGATGAACTCGCGGTCGGCGACCTCGAGGTCGATGCCGTGCACGACGGCCACCGGGCCGTAGCTTTTGGTGAGTTTCTTGAGGGATACGGTTGCCATGTCAGCCTTTCACCGCGCCGGAGGTCAGGCCGCCGACGAGATGTTTCTGGACGATGAAGGTAAGCGTGAGCGCCGGTATGATCATGACCACGGCCAGTGCGCACATGCCGCGCCAGTCGATGGTGAATTCGGCCGTATAGTCGAGCAGGCCCACCGGCAGCGTCTTGGAGTTGATCGAGCGCGTCAGCTGCGAGGCCAGCGCGAACTCGTTCCACGAGGTGAGGAAGGCAAAGATGCCGGCCGAGGCGATGCCGGGCCCGGCGAGCGGGAACTCGACCTGCCAGAAGGCCTGCCAGCGCGTGCAGCCGTCGATTTGCGCCGCTTCGGCGAGATCCTTCGGCACCTGGCGGAAAAAACCGTCGATCAGCCAGATGGTGAACGGCACATTGAGCGCGACATAGACCAGGATCAGCCCGAAATGCGTGTCGATGATGCCGAGCCGCGCAAAGACGAAGAACAGCGGCAGCGACAGCGCGATGCCGGGCACGGTGCGCGTCAGCATCAGGCCGAGGAACATCGCCGACTTGGCGCGGAAGCGATAGCGGGCAAAGGCATAGCCACCGGCCATGCCGATGACGATGGCGATCACCGTCGAGGTCACCGAGATGATCAGCGAATTGCGGAAATAGTCGAACACCGGAATGCCGCCCTTGCCGACGCCGCTGAACATGGCGACGTAGGCGTCGAGCGAGAGTTCCCGCGGAATCCACACCGGTGGCTTGGCCATGATCTCGACGGTCGGCCGCAGCGACGACAGCACGATCCAGATGCCGGGCAGGCAGATGACCAGCATGGCCAGGAACAATCCAACGCCGTGAGCGATGCCGAGCGCCTTGTTGCGGGCGCGATGCAGGCTGTTCTGGTCCATCCTCACCACTCCGCAGCGATCTGCGTGCGCGCCGCGGCGAGCTTGCGATAGAAATAGACGGTGAACAGGATGGACAGCAGGATTGAGAAATAGGCCATGGCGTTGGCCAGGCCCATCCTGGCGTCGCTGTAGGCGGTGCGCGCGACGAGCGTCCAGACGAGCTCGGTGCGGCCGGCGGGGCCGCCGTCGGTCATGATCTTGACGATGTCATAGGCGCGCGCCACGTCGAGCGAGCGGATGGTCATGGCGATGAAGGCAAACGGCATGATGAACGGCCAGGTGACATAGCGGAATGTCTGCCACGGCGTGCAGCCGTCGACGCGCGCCGCCTCGACCGGCTCGCGCGGCATGGCCAGCAACCCGGCGAGGATCAGGATCGCGAACACCGAGGTCGACGACCAGATTTCGGCGGTGAGGATGGCGATGAAGGCGAGATTGCCGTCGATCAGCCATGGGATGGCGCGGTCGGTCAGGCCGAGCGCCTGCAAGGCGTTGTTCACCAGGCCGATATTGTCGTTGAACATGAATTTGAACTGGAAGCCGACGAGGATCGGCGAAAACATCATCGGGAACATCATGATGGTGCGCAGCACCCGCTGTCCGCGCGAGGCCTTCTCCACCAGCAGCGCCAGCCCAAGCCCGATCACCATTTCGAGGTTGAGCGCCACCGTCAGCAGCACCACGGTGCGGGCGAAGGCGATCCAGAAATCCCCGTTGGTCAGGAGGTTGACGTAGTTGCGCGCGCCGATGAAGACCCAGAGTGTCTCAGGCTTGGTCAACCGGAACGGCGTGAAGCTGGAATAGAGCGAAAGCAGCAGCGGCATGACCACCACCGCCGCCAGCACGATGACCGCCGGCAGCAGAAGCAGCAATGGCGGCGAGGGTCTCCAGCCTTTCATATCGATCCGGTTCTGGTTGGTGCCCGGATGCCGAAGGCCGCGATCGGCGAACGGTGATCAAGACAAGGCGTATTGCGCATGGGTCAGTCTGGAAACGGTTCGGGGACGCCGCTCTTCGGTAAGCGCGGCGCCCCCGTGGGAGAATGTCAAAGCTTGCCGGCGTCCTCGAGGATCTGGGTGGCCTTGGCGGCAGCATCGTCCAGCGCCTGCTTGGAGGTCTTGTCGCCGAGGATGGCGGCCTGCAATTCGGGATAGACGGCGTTGGAAATTTCGATCCATTCGGGCGTCTGCGGCACGGCGAAAGCGTGCTTTGCCTCTTCCTGGAAAGCCGCAAGCACTTCCGCCTTGTAAGGATCGCCGGCCGCCTGCTGGATGTCCCAGTCCCACACCGCCGTGCGGGTCGGCAGCGGTCCTCCTGCGGCTTCAAGCTTCTGGCTGTCCTCGTTGGTCAGGAACCAGACCAGGGACGCGGCTGCTTCCTTGCTGGCGCAGTTTTCGGTGACTGAAAACCCATGATGTCCCGACCAGCCGGTGCGAATACCGGCCGAGCCCTTCGGCGCCACCTTGACCCCGACATTGCCGGCGACCTTCGACGACTTCGGATCGTTGAAGAACCCTGCCCAGCCCGGCCAGTCGAGGTTGATGGCGACGGTGCCCGAGGCAAAACCCTGGCCGAGATCGTCCCAGAGATAGTTGGTCGTGCCGGCCGGCACCGCCTTGGCCTTGTAGAGATTGACGAACCAGTCGAGCGCGTGCACGCCGGCCTCCGAGTTGAAGGCGGGCTTGCCGTCCTTGTCGAGATACTCGCCGCCGTCGGCAATGAGCATCTCGTAGAAGCGGCCGTTGATCGCCTCTTCCTTGCCGGCGAACTGTGTGCCGTAGAAATCCGGCGGGCTGGCGAAGAATTCCGCCTGCTGCGCGACCTCGTCCCAGGTGTCGGGCGGCACCAGCTCCGTGCCGTACTTGGCCTTGTAGGCGGCCTTCTTGGCTTCGTCCTGGTAGAGGCTCTTCTGGTAGTAGAGCGCCGAGACGTCGAACTGAGCGCGCGGCAGCATCACCAGCTTTTCGTCGAGTGTCGAGGCCTTGATCGTCGACGGCACGAAGGCGTCGATCTCTTCCTTGGGCAGCAGCGCGTTGAGATCGGTGTAGATATCAGGATATTGCGGCGCGAAGGACGAGTGGTTCGAGCCGACGCACCAGTTGATGCTGCCGGACGCGATGTCCGACTTGATTTCCTTGTCGAGCTCGAAGTGGTTCTTCTTCGAGATCACGTTGACCTTGGCGCCGGTCAGTTTTTCCCATTCACCGATGCGCGCGTAGAGCCCTTCATATTGCTGGCCGCCGATCAGCTTGGCGTCGATGGTGACGCCGTCGAACTTGCCTGGCAGTTCGGCAGCAAAAGCAGCGCCCGCACCAAGTGCAAGCAGCGCCACGCCGGCCGACAAGCCGTAAAACAGGCTGGTCATTTGATTCCTCCCAAAGGCCTGCGTCGGCGAACTCGTATCGATCCGACTTGCAGCGCTTCATTCATATACAAACAAAACATTTACGCAGCCGTCAAGCTGAAAGTTCTTTCCGGATGCGGATCATTGTGCGTATATAAAAGCATAAATTCACTGGGGAGTGACTATGGCGGAGGACGACGACGATGACCGTTATCGCGCCCCGGCGCTGGACAAGGGGCTCGATATCCTCGAGCTTCTGGCCGGCGTCGATGGCGGCCTGACGCAGGCGGAAATCGCCAAGAAACTCGACCGCAGCCCCAACGAATTCTACCGCATGCTGGACCGGCTGGTGCGGCGCGGCTACGTCACGCGGCCGGACGGCGACCGTTATTCGCTGACGCTCAAGCTGTTTGGCCTGGCGCAACTGCACGCGCCGGTGCGACGGCTGGTTTCCTATGCGACGCCGCTGATGCGCGAGCTTGCCGAAACCTCGCAGCAGGCAAACCAGCTTGTCGTCTTCGACCGCGGCTCCGCGGTGGTGATCGCGCAGCAGGAGGCCCCCGACTACTGGGGCATCTCGATTCGCGTCGGCTCGCATATCAGCCTGTTCGACACCGGATCCGGGCATGTGCTGCTGGCTTTCCGCTCGCCGGAAGAGCGGCAGATGATGATCTCCGAGCATCTGCGCAGCACCGACAAGCCGCCTCAATCGCCGGAATTCTTTGCCCGCCTCGACCAGATCCGCGATCGCGGCTATGAGATGATGGCGTCCATGCAGACCGCCGGGGTGTTCAACCTGTCGACCCCGGTGCTGGGATCGGACGGCAAGGCGATCGCCGCACTGTCGATCCCGTATATAACCCTAGTCAACGCACCCAAGGCGCCCGATATCACCAGGACAATCGAACTGTTGCAGGCAGCGACCGAAAAGCTCTCGCAACTGGCGGGATCGGCGGTCAGGCAGTCGAAGTAATTCTTATTTGAATGAAGAATTTCTCCGTGAGATGATTTCGAAACGCCGAAGGAGGAGCGCGCCGTCATGATCTTCGATACCCATCTGCACCTGATCGACCTTTCGGCGTTGCGCTATCCCTGGCTCTCCGGCGTGCCGGCGCTCAACCGCGATTTTTCCCACGACGACTATGCCATCCAGGCCCGGCGCGCTGGCATAGAGGGCGCGTTGCACATGGAGGTCGATGTCGATCCGGCCGACATCGAGGCCGAAACCGGCCATGTGAAGGCGCTGTCGCAGCAGAAGGACAGTTTGCTGCGCGGGGCAATCGCCTCTTGCCGTCCGGAAGAGCCGAGCTTTGCCGCCTATCTGGAGGCGCAGCGCGCCGATTCTTTCGTAAAAGGGTTTCGGCGTGTGCTCCACGTCATGCCGGACGAGCTTTCGGAAGGCGCGCTGTTCCGCGAAAGCATCAAGCGACTTGCCGGCACCGGCCTGACCTTCGATCTCGTCGTTCTGCCGCATCAGATTCCCAAGGCCATCGCACTCGCCGATCTCGCACCTGACGTGCAGTTCGTGCTCGACCATTGCGGCGTGCCCGACATCAAGGGCAGCGACCAGCATCCCTGGCGTGAGCATATGGCGGAGATCGCGCGGCGTCCGAACGTCACGGCCAAGGTATCCGGCGTGGTCGCCTATGCGGATGCCGGTTCCTGGACCGTCGAGACCCTGCGCCCCTATGTCGAACACACGATCAACTATTTCGGTTGGGACCGTGTCGTTTGGGGCAGCGACTGGCCGGTCTGCACACTTGGCGGCGGGCTGGCGACCTGGGTGGCGGCCACGCATACGCTGCTTGGCGGCGCAAGCGCCGACGAACGGGAAAAACTGCTGTCCGGCAACGCGAAGCGGCTGTGGAGCTTGTAAGCCGGCTCAGATTGTCGCCGAGACGTGCCGCTCTCGGCCGTAGAGCGACACCAGCAGCACGATGACTAGGCCAAGTGCCGCCTGCACGGTCGAAGGCCGAAAGCCGAGGCCGATCAGCAGCGTGTTGATCTCCGTCAGCACCAGCACGCCGGCGATGGTGCCGAAATAATTGCCGCGGCCGCCGACAAGGGCAGCACCCCCAACCACCACTGCCGCGATCGTCTGGAACAGATAGGGCTGGCCGACATCGCCATAGGCCGAGCCCGTGAAGCCAAGCAGCAGCACGCCGGCGGCAGCGGCGAAGAAGGCGCTTGCAGCATAGGTCACCATCCACATGCGGACCGGATCGATCAGTGCCAGCGGGGCGGCACCTGGGTTGCTGCCGAGCGCATAGAGGCGGCGGCCATAGGGCGTGCGCGCCAGCACCAGCGCCACCAGCAAGGTCAGCACCGCAACGCACGGTACCAGCGCCGGCACCGGCAGCGGTCCGACGGAACCGCCGATCGAGACGAAGGCGGAAACCGCCTGCGGCGCCGATCCGGATGGAAAGCCGCCGGTCCACAACAGGACGGCGCCCTGCACGATCATGCCGCCGCCGAGCGTGACGATCAGCGGGTGGATGTCGAGCCCGCGCGAGATCAGGCCGTTCAGCGCCCCGATCAGCATAGCGAGTACGCCGACGATCACGCAGACCAGACCGAAGTTCCAGCCGCCGCCGTAGAGTTGCGCCGCGACGACATTGGCGAAGCCGATGATGAAGGGGATCGACAGGTCGATACCGCCCAGGATGACGACGAGAGTCTGGCCGATCGATGCCACGGCCAGCAGCGAAGCGATGACCAGCAGCGCACGGATGGCGAACGGCGCGGAATACCCCGGAATCAGCAGCGTGCCGACGATCTGCAAGCCGGCAGCGACGGCAAAGGCGCCGGCGACGCGGGCATTGGTGGACTGAAACCAGGTCTGGTGCATGCTTCTCAGCCTTTCCGTCCCGAGAGCCGTTCCTGCAGTGCCGTCATGATGACGGCGACAACCAGAATGACGCCATACGCGATCTGCAGCACATAGGTGGAGACGTTGAAGGCGGTCAGCACGCTCTGCAGCAGGAAGATGTCGATGGCGCCGATCGCGGCCCCGGCGAGCCCGCCGCGTCCGCCGGCAAGGCTGACGCCACCGAGCGCAACCGCGGCGATGGCGATCAGCGTGTAGGTCGGTCCGATGTTGGGATCGGCCGAACCGATCAGCGCGGTCAGCATCAGGCCCGCGCAGGCGGCGAGTATGCCGGTCATGACATAGGCGATGAAACGGACTTTCGTCACCGGAACGCCGGCCGTGTAAGCGGCGCGGTCGTCGCTGCCCACCGCCATCAGCTGGTCGTAGTAAGGCGTCTGCCGCACCAGCCACCAGAACAGGAAGATCAGCGCCAGCGGCACCGCCGACCAGGGTCCGGCCATCGCTTTCAGCCAGCCCGGCGCCGGACCGATCGGCGCCGGCAGGATGGTCAGCGTCATGCCGGTCAGGATCAGATAGGTGCCGAGTGTCGCGACGATCGGCTGGATGCGAACGATGGTCGCCAGAAAGCCGTTGGCGGCGCCGACGATCGCGCCGATCAAAAGTGCTGCCGGCACGATGACCAGCGGCGAAGACATGCCGAGCTTGAGAAACAGCAGCTGGATCACGATCGCATTGACGAAGCCCATCAGCGGCCCGACGGAAATGTCGATGCCGCCGCGCCCGGCGAGGATGACTGGGGCCGAGGCGAGCGCTGCGCCGATCAGTGGTGCGGCGAGCCCGATCAGCGCGCCCCAGGCGGACGGATGGAAGCGTGTCGGATTGAGCAGCAGATTGACCGCGATCAGGATGACCAGCAGCACGGTCGCAAAACCCGCGCCGCGCCATCGCTGCGCCATGCGCCGGAACCCGCTCATGCCGCGCGTCCGAACATGGCGGCGATCACCGTATCGCTTTTCATGTCTTCGCCCGTGATTTCAGCCGCCACCTGCTGTTCGCGAAACACCAGCACGCGGTGGCAAAGCAGGAGGATCTCCTCGATCTCGCTCGACAGGATGACCAGGGCCATACCGTCCGCCGCCAGCTCCCGGAACACGTCGTAGAGAACATGGCGCGTTGCCACGTCGACACCGCGCGTCGGGTCGTTGAGCAGCAGGACCGCCGGCTCCAGCGCCAGGGCCCTGGCCAGCAGCACCTTCTGCTGGTTGCCGCCGGACAGCGTGGTGATCGAGGCATCCGGCCGTGGTGCGACGATGGAGAGTTTTTCACGGTAAGCCTTATAGCGCCGGCGCCGCGCGGCGAAGCTGAGCAGGCCGAAACGCCTGTCGCGCGACAGTGTTGATACGGCAAAATTGTCGAGCACCGATTGGGTCGGAAAGATGCCGGTGGCGCGCCGGTCACGCGGCAAATAGGCGATGCCGCTGGCGACCGCCTTGCGGAAGCTGGTGACCGCGCGCGCTCCGGTTGGCGCGTCGATGGTCACGCCACCGCCGGCCGGCTGTTCCAGCCCGGCCAGCACTTTCAGGAACCGCTCCTGTCCGTGGCCGTCGAGACCGGCAAGGCCGACGATCTCGCCCGGCGCAATCGTCTGTGTCACGGGGCTTGCGCCCGGTGCGACCATCAGGCCGCGCACCGAAAGGGTGGCACGATCAGCCATGCGCCAGCTCCGCCGCCGTGCGTGGCGCCATCGCCTTGAGAAGTTCGGATGCGGTAGAGGTGCCGCGTTCCCCGGTCGTCACCACGCTGCCGCCGCGCAGGACGGAAATTCGGTCTGAAAGCGCCATCACCTCGTCCATGCGATGGGTGATGAACAGGATCAGGCAGCCTTCCGAAGCAAGCTTGCGCATCATCGCGAAAACCGCCTCCCTGTCGGCGAAGTCGAGCGCTGCCGTCACCTCGTCGAGAATGAGAATGCGCGGATCGCGGATAACGGCGCGGGCGAGCACGACCAGCTGCTGAACGGCCAGCGGCAATTGCCCGGCCGGCTGGTCGAGCGGGATCTCGGTCACCGCGAACCGTTTCAGCACCGCCTGCGCACGCTGCCGCCGCTCGGTGCGCGGTATGGTGCGCGTCAGCAAGCCGTCGAGGCCGAGCAGGATGTTGTCCGTCACCGAGCGGTCAGGCGCGATCAGCACCTCCTGAAACACGGTGGCGAAACCGGCGGCCTGGAACGCCGCCGGACCGAAGCCGGCAAAGGGCGACCCATTGAGCAGGATCGTGCCGCTATCCGGCTGCACAATGCCGGACAGCAACTTGACCAGGGTACTCTTGCCCGAACCGTTCTCGCCCAGGATGGTGTGGATCGTGCCGGCGCGGAACGCGATGGAGGCATTCGCCAGCGCAACCGTTTCGCCGTAGCGTTTCGAGACACCCTGGACGTCCAGCATGAGAGATTCCTGATAGGGAAAGCCGGCACCGCCCGCGCGGCGCCGGCTTCTACGAACTTACTTGGCGCAGGCGTCCGGCACCTTCGAATAATCCCAGCCCTTGGTCGACGCCGGATTGGCGAAATAGGCGTCGAGCCATTCTTCCGGCATCGGATCCTGCGGCGGAACCGGGAAGATCGAGACGGCGTCTGGCGTCATGCAGTCCTTGTACCATGCGCCAAGGTCGGCGTTGTGGACCGGCGGAATCGGGATCAGTAGCGTGTTGAGCCTCGGCTTCTGCCCATCGAGCATGCGCGCGCCGACGCGAAACAGCGTCTCGGCCGTCCAGTGCGGCAGCACCGCATGGCCTTCGAAACGATATTTGTCCGGATTGGCCTTCCAGTAGCCGAGCGCGTCGCCGGTGATCGAGCCGGTGATCAGCGGGGCAGGGCGCCCGGCCTCGGCAAAGGCCTCGGCGACGACGCGGCTTTCGCTGCCCGTCGTCCACACCGCATCGATCGGCGCCGGATTGGTGGCGATCGCCTGCAGCACCGCCGTCTTGGTGACGTTCGCCGTCCAGTTGCCGTTGACGCCGCGCGAGACCGTCAGCTTCGGGTTCTCGGCCAGCGCCTTGTCGGCGCCCTCGCGCTCCTGCACGACGATCGGGTGACCGGCGATGCCTTCGACCAGAAGCACGCTGCCGCCGTCCGGCATCGCCTTGCTGATCGCCGTCATCATGTCGTAGCCCCAGCGGGCATAGTTGGAATCGACGTTGATGGCATTCGGGCTGGTCACGGAGCCGGCGGCGGTGATGAAGGGGATGCCAGCCTTGGCGGCGGCATCGATGGCGTCGTCCAGCGCCGTTGCCGAGCCAGGGATCGAGGTGATGATCGAGCACTTCTTGTCGATGAAGGCACGGATCTGATTGATCTGCTGGCTCGCATCGTTGTTGGAGTCCGACACTTCGAAGCTCGCCACCGTGCCGTCGGCGATCAGCCCGTCGACCAGCCGCTTCAGCTCCTTGGTGACGGTGACGCGCCACGGATTGCCCTGGTAGGATTCCGAGTGGCACCATTTCCACGGCTTCGCCGGCGGCGTGAAATTGTCCCAGGCCGATGGCAGGATTTTCTGCGGCGCGCCGTCATATTGCGCCTTCAGTTCGGTCGGCAGTCCGGCGATCACGCCCGAGGGATCTTGGGCGCAGGCAATTGTCGTGATCGATGCAAGGGCGATCGCGGCCATAAGTCCGCGGATCAGGCTGTTCATTTTCTCCTCCATTTGAGTTGTTTTTCAGGCTCCTCCGCCGGCAGCGCCGGACACCCGCGTCGGGAGACTCTCCAGAAACAGGCGATTGAAATCGGCAACGACGCGACCGGCATCATGCTTTTCGGCCAGGCCGAGATTGATGCGATCGGACGCAGCCTGCTGGAAGGCCATGTAGCCATTGTGCCGTGGCCTGACCCAGGCGCCTTCGAGCGTGGCGCGCGTGTCCTTGTAGAAATTGCCGGCAGCTGCGTTGACTGCGGCATCGCCCCAGGCTGCGGCGTGGCCAGGTTGGCCGCCGGCCGAAGCATAGGGGCCGCGCTGCACCTCGCCGCTGGCGACCCAGTAGGCAAAGTCGATGGCCGCCTGCCTGGCCTTCGAAAAGGTCGAAACGGCAATGCCGGTTCCGCCGAGCGCCGAGCCGACTGGGCCGGCCTTGCCGGCTACCGGAATGTCCGCGAAGGCAAGGCGGCTGGTCCGGAATCCGGCAATGGCATAGGAGACGTAGCCATAGATCAGCGGCGCGCAGGCGATCCGCGAGCCGGACCTGGCCATTTCCTCCAGCACGTCGATCGGGTCCATCCCAAGGCAGGCCGGATCGACGAGAGCCGCGATCTCGCGCATCATCTCGAAAACGCGTCTGCCCATGTCAGGGTCTACGTGGCTGCCAGGCTCTTCGACGGCGGGCCGGCCGAGATTGCCGGCAAGCGTGTAGAACACCATCAGCGAATGCGGCGGCCTGAGCGGCAGCAGCACGCGGCCTTGCCGCGCCAGATCGAGCACGTCGGACCAGTTCGCCGGCGCGGCGGAAAGCATGTCCGGGCGCCACCCTTGCACTTGGCTCGCCGTGTCGATCGGAAACGCCCACTGCCGCCCTTGCCATGTGTAGCTCGGATAGGACCGGCCGACGCTGCCCGCCGCCAGCGCCGCACGCTCCGCTTCCCGCCCAGTGACATCGAGCGGTGTCAGGCAGTTCTCGGCGGTGATCTGGCCGACATGCGGATGATCGATGACGATCAAATCATAGGCACGGGCCAGCTCCTCGACCGGGAAGGATTCGAAATCCTGCAGCGAGCGCTTGTCCCATTCGACGGTGACGCCGGTCCGCTGCTTCCACAGCGCCGAACAGGCGACCATCGGGTCGTAGCCGCGCGGATGGCTCCAGGTCATGCCTTTAAGCATCATGTCGCTCACAGCCCGAATTCCTTGCGGATCTTTGCGCTGTGCTCGCCGATGCGTGGCGCGGCGCGCTCGACCTTGGCGCGGACGCCATCGACCCGGAGCGGCGAACGCGTGGTGAGGATCGAGACGTCATCCTCGCGCGTCACCGTCTGTAGCATATCGAGAACCTGGAAGCCCTCGCTGGCCATCATTTCCGGCCAGGTCAGCACCTTGGCGCACCAGATGTCGGCAGGCTCGAGGATGGCAAGCCATTCGTCGACCGTCTTCGTCGCGATGCGCTGGGCGATGATCGCCTTGATCTCGTCGCGGGCGCTGAACCATGTCGACGGCTGGTCGCGATAAAGCGCAAGCTGTTCGAGCCCCAGGAGGTCGGCCAGCTTCGGGATCGGCGTCATGGCGATCGCCAGATATCCGTCCTTGGCCGGATAGACGCCGTAAGGCGCCGACAGGTAAGCATGGGCGCTGCGAAAGCTTGATCGCCGCGGCAGGCGGCGTCCGTCATTGAGATGCGTGGTCAGCACCTCGAACTGGAAGTCGACAAGCGCTTCGAGCAGGCTGGTTTCGACATGGCTGCCCTTGCCGGTCACGCCGCGCCGCACCAGCGCGGCAAGGATGCCTTGCGCGGCGGCGGAGCCCGCCAACATGTCGGCGATCGCCAGCCCGAAGGGCACCGGTCCCTGGTCCTCGTCGCCGTTCAGCCACATGACGCCAGAACGGGCTTGCGCCAGCAGATCCTGCCCGGGCCGCTTGACCCAGGGACCTTCTTCGCCATAGCCGCTGATCGAGGCATAGACCAGACGCGGATTGATCTTGCGCACCGCCTCGTAGTCGAGGCCCAGGCGCTCGATGACGCCGGGCCGGAAGTTCTGGATCAGCACGTCGGCCTTGGCCAGCAGGCCGCGTAGCGCCGCAAGGTCGGCCTCGTCCTTGAGGTCGATCGCAAGACTTTCCTTGGCGCGGTTGATGGCATGGAAGATGGTGGAATCGCCGCCGATCTCGGTGTCGCTGAGATAGAGCCGGCGCGACAGGTCGCCGCCATCCGGCCGCTCGATCTTGATGACGCGGGCACCGAGGTCGAGCAGCCGCAGTGAGCAGTAGGGCCCGGACAGGAACTGGCTCATGTCGACGACGACGAGCCCAGTCAGCGGCAGTTCGGCAATGGCGGCCATCGCCTATTTCTCCGTCTTGCCGGCGAAATCGGCCGGATTGCGATATTTCACCGTCTGCAGGTGCTCGCAATAAAGCACAAGCTCTCCTTCACCCTTGAAGACTTCATAGCTGGCGCGGATCAGCCCCATCTCCTTGTATTTGGGCTTCTTGTCGAGGTTGGAGCGGATCGAATAGATCGTGTCGCCGATGAACACCGGCTTGATGAAACGCAATTTGTCGTAGCCATAGGAAAAGGCGTTGACGCAATTGGTGGCGACGAGGCCGAGCCCGGCCGAGAACACGAAGGCGCCGGCGACCAGCCGCTTGCCGAAGATGCCTTCCGTTTCGGCGAACATCTGGTCCTGCACGTAAGGATGGATATCGAGCACCAGCGCGTTGAAAAGGTGGCTGTCGCCCTCGGCCATGGTCCTGCGCAGCGAGCGGATTTTCTGGCCGACCGGCCAGTCCTCGTAGAACCAGTTCTCCGCGTTCCAGACGGGAAGATCGGCGTGATCCTTCGGCATGTTGGCTGGGTGCGTCGACGCCACGCCCACGGTCGGCGCGAAACCTGTCATGGCAACATCCATTGGAAGCACGGATCATCCGTCCGGGCGCGCCGCGGACCAGCGAACTGCATGATCGATCCTCCCGTCAATCTTCTTTTGTGAATACTATTTTCACATATGGGGTTGTGTTGCAAGCGTGAACAGGCGAAATTTTGCTCCGATCCGCGGCGGACTGCGCCGGCGGAACAAGGGGAGGATTTGATGCAGAACGCCTGTCTGGTCTTCGTCGGCAGCCTCAACCGCGAGGCGCCTTATTTTCAGGGCGCGCGCGGCGTCGGGCTGGGTGTCTACAGTTTCGACGAAGAGACACTGGAGACGAGGAAACTGACTGAGACGGGTGACGTCGACAATCCAACCTTCCTGTCGGTGACGCCGGACGGCTCCCACATCTATGCCAACTCCGAAGTGTTCGCCTGGCGCGAGGGCGTGGTCTCGGCCTATCGTTTCGACAGGCAAACCGCCGCGCTTTCCTACATCAACAAGCAGCCGAGCCTCGGCAGCATCACGGCGCACAATACGATCACGCGCGACGGAACGAAGCTGCTGGTGGCCAATTACGGCATGGGCGAAGGCGGTCCCGATCGCTCGGTCGTCGTCTATGGGCTGCGCGAAGATGGCGGCCTGACCGCACCGCTGTCGAGCGTCGCCCATGCCGGAACGGGTCCCGACGCAGCTCGTCAGGAACGCCCCCATGCCCACAGTGTCACCGAGACGATTTCCGGCGGCGTGGCGGTTGTCGCCGATCTCGGCATCGACCAGCTTGTCTCGTACCGGATCGGGCCTGACGGCAGCTTGACCAGACTGGCCGAGTCGATGCTTGCGCCGGGTGCCGGCCCACGTCATGTGGCGCTGCATCCGGGCGGCCGTTTCGTGTTCGTCATGAACGAGCTGGATTCGACGGTCGTCTCGCTTGCGCTCGACGATGCGTCGGCCAGGCTCACCGTCATCGATACGAAGCCGGCCGTGCCGACGGAGGCGCGCGACGGCAATCACTGCGCCGACATCCAGATCTCGCCCGACGGACGCTTCCTCTACGGCTCCAACCGCGGCCATGACAGTATCGCGGTGTTTTCAATCGACCAGCAGACAGGCATGCTCGCGCTCGTCGACTACACGCCTTGCGGCGGCGCCACGCCGCGCAACCTGGCACTGACGCCCTCCGGCGGCCACCTCTTCTCGGCCAACCAGAATGCCGACCGCATCTCGATTTTCGCACGGGACGCCGCCACGGGCCGGCTGACCGACACCGGACGGTCCATCGACGTCGGCACGCCGATGTGCGTCAAGATCGTGCGTTGACCGGGTGCTTGAAGATCGTGCCTTGACCACTTGCTTAGGAGCATGCCGGCGACAGCAGGATAAGCCAGAGGTTTGTTTCTGGTGTCGCGCTGTTCAGCTGTCGCCGCGACAGGTCGCTGATCTGCGCGGGCCTAATTCTCCCTGAATCCGCGATTGAGCGAATCGCGAACCGGCGCGAGCACATAGTCGAACAGCGTATGCTCGCCGGTCAGTATCATGACTTCCGCGGGCATGCCCGGCGACAGTCGAACCTCATGGAGTTTTCCTAGCTCGGCGGCATCGACTTTCACCTTGGCGAGGAAATAGGGTTCTCCGGTCCTCTCGTCGGTGAGCCGGTCGGCCGATACGGATGTGAGCAAGCCATGGATTTGCGGAAGATGTCGGCTGGGGTAGGCGGATAGCACCACGCGTGCCGGCATATCAGGGTGTACCATGTCGATGTCGGTCGGCTTGATCCGCGAATCGATGACCAGGTTAGGCTCGTCCGGAACGATATCGAGAAGGGGCTGGCCGCTGGAAATCACACCGGATTCGGTGGTGACACGCACGTTCATCACCGTTCCTGCAATCGGCGCGAGGATGGCGGTCCTGGCCAGCACATCCTGACGCGAGGGCAGCTGGCTGCGCAGTTCGGCCAGCTCGCCGCGCACCTTGCCAAGATCCTCGTTTGCCGTCTCACCATCCTGCTGTCGCAGATTGAGAAGCTGCAGTTCGGTCTCGCCAATCTGCTGTTCGTTGCGCGCAACCTGCGACCGGTTCGATGCCTGGTTTGCCCGGATGTCGGCCTGCGCGCGCTGCAGCGCCAGGATCCGCGGCAGGCGCTCCAGGCCCTGTTTGTACATCTCCTGCGCCGAAGCGATCTCGCGGTCGATCAGCCTCAGTTGCTCGCCTTGGGCTGCGATCACTTCCCTGGACCCTTGGATTTGCTCCTCTATCTGCCGGATGCGCTTTTGGAGGATCTGCTCGCGACCCTCGCGGGTTGCAAGGCGGCTGCGCAGCAGTCCCTGCTCTTCGGCAGCCACTTTCTGCGCGGCCTCGTTGTCAGCCGATGCCAGTTCTCCGGGAAAAATGATCTGATCTTTTCCGGCAAGCTCCGCAGCCAGGCGTGCTTCGATCGCCAGCAAGCGAATGTAGCGCTCATGCAGCTCGTCGTAGCGGCCCTGTGCATCGGTCGTCTTCATGCTTATCAGAACCTGGCCGGCGGTGACCTTGTGGCCTTCCCGGACGTGGATTGTCCTGATGATACCGCCTTCCAGATGCTGAACGGTTTTCCGGTAACTTTCGGGACTGACAATGCCGGGGGCCACGACAGCGCTTGCCAGGAGGGCCATATTTGCCCAGGCCACGGTACCGCCGACAAAGAACATGGCGGAAAAATAGCCGAGCATACGCGCTGGCCGCGTCCGGCGTTTCAGGTCGCGGCTGCTCGCGCGAGACGCGCGCGACCGCCGCCGGACAAGCCCGACAAGGATAAGCCCGACAAGGATAAGCAGGAACAGCGCCGTGGCGGCTGCCGCAAGTGCTACGCGTACCGGCACCGCGGCAACCAGATTTCCGGCAGCGACGACCAGCATATCCATGACGTCGCGCAGGCTGGCCATCAGCATGTCCAGCGTCTTCGACAGGTCGCCAAATTGACCGCTCATGGCTCACTCCGCCGCCTTCTGCGTTGCCGGCGTATTGGCTGCAATCTTGTCCGGGCGCTGTGCCTGCATCGCGATGCGTTGACCGGCCAGCGCGCCCAGCACCTCGGCGCGCGTGCCGAACATCTTGATGGCGCCATCGTGTATGAGAACAACATGGTCCGCCGTGCGCAAAAAGTTCGTCTGGTGGCTGACGAGAATGACGGTGCAGCCTCGTTCCTTCAAATGCCGAAGCACATTGAACAGTGCCATTTCACCGTCACCGTCGAGGCCGGTGTTCGGCTCGTCGAGCACGATGAACGAGGGATCGCCGAACAGGGCCCGGGCGAGAGCGATGCGCTGACGTTGGCCACGCGAGATTCGTGCCCCGTGCGGTCCCACCTCGGTTTGATAACCGTTCGGCATCCGCAACATCATCTCGTGGATACCCGCAGCCTGCGCCGCGGCGATGACGGCGGCACTGTCGACATCGCGCAGGCGTGCAATGTTCTCGGCGATCGTCCCGGGAAACAGCTCGACCTGCTGCGGCAAATAGCCGATGTGCAATCCCAACTGGTCACAAGGCCAATTCGCGACCTCCGCCTCATCCAGCCTCACATGGCCAAGCGACGGCCGCAGCGTTCCCACCATGAGGCGGCAGAGCGTGGTTTTGCCGGAGCCTGACGGACCGATCACGCCACAGGTCTGGCCGGCCTCGACTCTGAAGGATACTTTGTTCATCAGGGCCTGCTGTGTACCCGGCGCATAATAGTACACGTCCTCGAACTTCAGCCGCCCTTGCGGGCGCGGCAAGGTTACGCCACCGCTTTGCCCGGGTCCGGTATCGGCGAAAAGGCGCAAGAGGTTGCGACGCGCAGTGCGAGCGGCAACCAGGCTGCGCCAGGCTCCGATCGAGCGTTCTATCGGCGCCAGCGCGCGGCTCAGCAGGATCGATGCCGCGATCATCGATCCAGCCGTCAGTTCGCCACGCAGGACAAAGTAGGCGCCAAGCCCCAGCACGGCTACCTGCAGGGCCATGCGGAGCGAGCGCGACAGGTTGCCGA
This sequence comes from Mesorhizobium sp., assembly GCF_004962245.1. Classification (GTDB taxonomy): domain Bacteria; phylum Pseudomonadota; class Alphaproteobacteria; order Rhizobiales; family Rhizobiaceae; genus Mesorhizobium. Next base: position 63,804 of record NZ_SUHQ01000004.1, read on the forward strand.
TCATGGTTGTGCGGCCGAGAATCTGCGCCTGGATGGTCATCAACGACAGCTGCTTTTCTTCCCAGCGCTGCAGCGCCGGCTCCGACATGCCGAGCGAGCGCAGCGTCTCGGCGCCATCGATGTATTGGCCAGCCGCGACCTGGTTACGGCGCAGCCCTGCCGCCGCCTCCTGGCTCTTGCGGCGGGTGAGGAAATCATTGGCGAGCGCGCCGCAGAATAAAACGATCGCTCCGACAATTCCGACCAGGCCCAATGCTGGGTGCAGAAGCCATATGAACGCCAGGAAGACGGGCGTCCACGGTGCATCGAGAAAGGTCAGCACACCGTCACCGGCAACGAAGCTGCGCAGGTCCGCCACATCCTTCAGGCCGGCCTCGAGGCTGCTGCTGCCCGCGAGGCGAGCCTCCATAGCTCGCTCGATCACCGGGACACTCAGCTGGTCGTCGAGCCATTGGCTGATATGGCCGAGGATCATCCGGCGGGCTTGCTCCAGCAGGCCGTAGACGGCGATCGCGCCGATCACCGCCAGGGTGAGCCACATCAGCGTGTCGATCGACCCGCTCGACAGTACCCTGTCGTAGATCTGCAGCATGTAAACTGCGCTGGCGAGCATCAGCAGGTTGGCAAGCAGGCTGAAGATGAGCAGGGCGGGCGCCTGGCGCCGCGCCAGATGCATCACCTCCTGAAACTGCGGTCTTGGCTGCGTCACGGATTGCCCCCGTTGCGATGCTTTGAATTGGCCCGGCCGGGCGCCAAGGCTGGCGCCCGGCCGGTATTGCGTCAGGCTATGACGACGCCGTCTACGAGGTTGTCGTCGAAGATGCCGGTCCCGTCGATGCCAATGGAGAAGCTGTCGCTCGCCGTGTCGCCGTCGAAGTCGGCGATCTGCACGGTGAAGTCGAGCTTCTCGTCGGGCGCTGGCTGCGTCTGGACGAGGCTGAACCCGCCGATATCGAAGGTGTTGTTGTCGTTGCCGGAAACGCCATCCGCGTTGCTGATGTTCTCGATCAGCACGCGGTCATGGGTTCCGCTCGTCGTCCACTGCACCTTGTCGCCGGTGCTCAGGCCGGTGATTATCAAGTTGCCGTCGGCGTCGATCGAGGCGGCCGGAGTAAACTGCGAATTGCCCGTCTTGACGACGAAGTCGGTGATCGAGAACGACGTGATGGCGACGTGCGTGTCGTTGGTGAGCCCGTCGACGAAACCCGTGCCCGGTTCTGCGGCGGTGCTGAAGGCCGAGATCTTGACGGTGACGGGTCCGACGCCCGGATTGGTCTGGTTGACGGTGAAGGACGCCGCGGTCGCATTGAACACGCCCGTGAAGGCGATGTTGGCTTCGACGTCGGCTTCGTTCTGGTCCAGATTTGGCACCAGGAAGTTCGGGTTCGCGCCCGTGACATAGGTGATGAACGCGCCCTCATCGGGGTTGATCTGGTTGCCGTTGACGCCGAACGAGGTGGTGCTGCCCGCCTGGCTGATATTGAGCACATCCTTGGTCGTGATGTTTCCGCCCTCGGATTGATTCAATGGGTCTTCCCCGATCACCACGATCTGGGTGGAGTTTGGATCGCCGAAGGTCATGAACAGGTTGCTGCCGGAGGGCGCTCCGGCGAAGGCGAAGTTGAGCTCCGCGGGCGGAGGATTCTGGAGGACATCGAAGGTGTAATTGCCGCCTGACAGGGTCAGCTTGAAGAAATCGATGTCCCCGGCGGTGTGTGTGCCACTGCCGTCAACATCCTTGTAGTAGGTAGCGACAGTGTTGCTGTTCGTAAGGTCCCTGAGCAGCGTCACCTGCGAGGATGTGCCGTCCAATATCGTCAGGGTCGCCGGCGAACTCGTAATGCTATAGGTCGCCGGGTCATCCGCCCCGACCACCCCGCTGAGCGTCTTGGTCACGGTGCTGCCAGCAGCAAAGTCCACCAGCCCATCGGCGACGGGGCCGATGGCCGGCCCGTCGTCCTGGAACTGCATGGCGTCGCCGATGCCGGTCGAGGCCGTCGCCGTGTCGCCGTCGCCGTCGGTCACCGTGACCACCGCCTGCAACGCGCTGTCGGTGATCGACACCGAATCATCGGGATTGGTGGCGTCCGGGTGCTTCAGCGAGGCGTATTGTGCCACGCTCACGACCCCGCTCGTGCTGTCGATCGCGACGGCAAACGCCGCCGCGCCCGCGGCTGAGCCGATGCGGCCGACCACCAGGTTGCCTTCTTTGAACAGGAAGATGCTGGTGCCGCCGGTCGTGTCGAGGCCGGAATCCACCCCTGCGGCGGAAACCGCCAGCGAGAACGCCGTCGTCCCACCCTCCTGGTCCGCACCGAACGCGCTGCCGGTCGAGCTCACCACCGGGCTCGCGTCCTGTGCGTACCCGGTTGGGTTCAGATCGGTGCTGACATTGCTGACGCCCGCGAACAGCGCCACCACCGCGGCGGCAGTGGTGTCGTCGGCATCGGCCTGGATGCCCGCGGTCTCGTCATGCGCCACCGTCGCAGCGCCCTGGACGATCGCCGCCGTCGGCCCGTCGTCCTGGAACTGCACGGCATCGCCGATACCGGTCGAGGCCGTCGCTGTGTCGCCATCGCCGTCGGTGACCGTGACCTTCGCCAGCAACGCGCTGTCGGTGATCGACACCGAATCATCTGGATTGGTGGTGCCCGGATGCTTCAGTGAGGCGTACTGCGCCACGCTCACGACCCCGCTCGTGCTGTTGATCGCGACGGCGAACGCCGCCGCCCCCGCGGCTGAGCCTATGCGGCCGACCACCAGGTCGCCTTCCTTGAACAGGAAGATGCTTGTGCCGTTGGTCGTGTCGAGGCCGGAATCCACCCCTGCGGCGGACACATCCAGCGAGAACGCAATCGTGCCCCCGTCTGTACCCGTAGAACTGCCGGTTGAGCTCACCACCGGGCTCGCGTCCTGTGCATACCCGGTCGGGCTCAGATCGGTGCTGACATTGCTGACGCCCGCGAACAGGGCGATGACTCCTGCGGCAGTGGTGTCGTCGGCATCGGCCTGGTTGCCCGCGGTCTCGTCATGCGCCACCGTCGGAGCGCCTTGGACGATCGCTGCCGTCGGTCCGTCGTCCTCGATGACGATCTGCTGGCCGACGAACGTCGAGGCGCCGCTGGATGTCACGATGCCGAAGCCGCCGATGTCGAAGGTGTTGTTGTCGTTGCCCGCAATGCCATCCGTGTTGCTGATGTTTTCGATCAGCACGCGGTCATGGGTTCCGCTCGTCGTCCACTGCACCTTGTCGCCGGTGCTCAGGCCGGTGATTATCAAGTTGCCGTCGGCGTCGATCGAGGCGGCCGGAGTATATTGCGAATTGCCTGTCTTGACGACGAAGTCGGTGATCGAGAACGACGTGATGGCGACGTGCGTGTCGTTGGTGAGCCCGTCGACGAAACCCGTGCCCGGTTCTGCGGCGGTGCTGAAGGCCGAGATCTTGACGGTGACGGGTCCGACGCCCGGATTGGTCTGGTTGACGGTGAAGGACGCCCCCGTCGCATTGACGACGTTCTGGAAGTCGATGTTGGCTTCGATATCGGCCTCGTTCTGATCCAGATTGGGCACGAGGAAGTTCGTATTCGTGCCCGAGACGTAGGTGATGTACGCCCCCTCAGTGGGGTTGATCTGGTTGCCGTTGACGCCGAACGAGGTGGTGCTGCCCGCCTGGCTGATATTGAGCACATCCTTGGTCGTGATGTTTCCGCCCTCGGATTGATTCAATGGGTCTTTCCCGATCACCACGATCTGGGTGGAGTTTGGATCGCCGAAGGTCATGAACAGGTTGCTGCCGGAGGGCGCTCCGGCGAAGGCGAAGTTGAGCTGCTCACTCGCCGCGAGCTTGAGGGTGTTGCCGAGATCGACCGCGTCATCCGGGTTGGTGCTGTCGCCATGGTAGATCGGAACGTAGGTGACGATGGTGAAGGTTACCTGGTCGCTGGTCGCGCCGACGTTGATCACGTCCTGCTTGAAGATGACGAAGGCGATCGCGTCGGCACTGCCGTTGCCATCGCTGTCATATCTCCCGATCACGGTGTCGTTTGCACCAGCGAAGAGCAGGATATCCTTGCCGTCGACGGTGTTGAGCCCGCTATCATCGCCGTCGAGGGTGCCGCCGCTGCCGTCGGTGAACGTAGTGCCGACGAGCTGGGAGCCGGCGGTGGCGTTGACAGTGACCGAGTTCGTCTTGATCGCGACGCCGACGCTGGTCGGGAACGCGGAGTTCAACCCGAGAGTCGTCTCGAGATAAGTCCGGAACGAAGCCGGCAGAGTGGAGTACGCAACATCGGTATCCGTAAAGGCGTCGTCGACGTTGTCGCCGGTTTGTAGCCCGGTGGTCTGGTCGTTGACGGCCTCATCGTTGAGAATAAAGGTGATCGCCATTGCTGTTCTCCCCAATCGCATGAGCAAATCGCATGAGTGGCCACTGAAATATCCCCGCCGAAGTGCACCCCCACGCTAGAGATCGCTTCCTGCAGGGGCCCATTCAAAGGAAAATCGCGCGCTGAATTGCGGCCCTCCAACCTCATTGTGCCGCCGATAAAGAGGACGCGTCCATTCGCGGTTCGATAGTGTTATGGTGAATTCCCCTATCTGATCGAACGATGTACATCCTTTGATAGGGTCGAGCCGCGACAGGCCCTTGCGGGTAACCGCGTTGGTATGACGGGTCGATTGTCATGCTGTGGGTTTCCGGCCTGCTGCCGGTATCATGCCGACGCAAGCGGCTTTGACGCCTGGCCGAAAGTGATGGTCAAAGGCCGCTCTTGTGACCTGTCCCCAGATGGTCGGCAGCTTCGCCAAGCGTCCAGGCCAATTCAGCTCTGCTGCCGAGGTGGAGCTTTTCGTAGACGTGGTGCAAGTGCATTTTCACCGTGCCCTCGGATACATGCAGCTGCGTGGCAATGCTCTTGTTGCGCAACCCGCGCGCGACGAGGCTGGCGACTTCGGCCTCGCGTCCTGTAAGCGTGCGCGCGGCGTGATGCGGCGCGCTCGGCATCAACAGGTGCTGGAGGATCTTGTGGTCGACCCACTTTCGACCGGCCGCCACGGCAGTCACACATTCGACGAGGCAGCGGTGGCTGACGCCGTCCAGCAGCAAGCCGTCGGCGTCGAGTTCCCGTATATCCTCGACGTCGAATCCGCTCTTTGGTTGCAGGATGAAGATTATGCCCAGAGCGCTGTTACAGGCTCTCAGCCGGAAAGACAGACTGGCCGTCTGCCAGTCCGCAATGTCCAAGCCTACGATGACAATATCAGGCCGATGGCGCTCCACATGCGGGACAACGTCAACTGTGCGGCGGCAGTTTGCCACAACAGTGTGTCCAGCCTTCCGTAGAACCCACTCCAGACCTGCGAGATAGACCCCCCGCGAGTCCGCAACAACCAAAGTTGACATGCGAACACCGTCCGTAAACGCACAACGAACTTTGTTAAATATGTCAGGAAGTCAGGAAACCAGAGCCTCAGGCGCTTGTCAAGTAACGCCTAATATAACAGCAAATGCCTGAGAAAACGGCTCCAACGCTTAGGGCACACGCGGTGCGGGCATCATCGAGCCTGTGCCACGTGGCGCTGCATCCGGGCTCTACGGTTCCGACCGCGGCCAGCGAGGGCATGCACGGTGCTGTGATTTCGGCTGAGCCATCAGCGTGGTAGCTTCCAGTCGTTCTGCTCCGGAGTCGCCATGCGTACCAAGCTGCTGGAAATCACCCTTGTTGTGTTGCTGCTGGTTGGCGGCGTTCCCGCCAGTCATGCGGACGTGGCCGAGCGGCCGTCATCCAGGGGTGGAGTTCTGTCGCTGCTTCCGCCTCCGCAGATCTCCGATCATTCGATCGTGATTGCGGGACGTACGCTCAACTATCAGGCAAAGGCCGGCACTCTGTCGTTGCCATCCGGCAAGGGCGACGTCACCGCGGAAATTTTTCACGTCGCCTATACGCTTCGTCCCGAAGCGAACCGGGACCCTGACCCCCAGCGCCCCATCACTTTCGTATTCAACGGTGGTCCCGGAGCGGCTTCCGCCTATCTGCATCTTGGCGCGCTCGGTCCGCGAATCATGGCGACAGCGGCCGATGGAAGTTTTCTGCCGTCGCCTCAGCGACTTTTGAACAACCCGAACACCTGGCTCGACATGACCGACCTGGTCTTCGTCGATCCGGTTGGAACAGGTTACAGCCGCGAAGCCCCCGGCACCGAAGCGCGCAGCTTCTGGGGCGTCAACCAGGACGCCGCCTCGATGGGCGCCTTCATCCGGCTCTATCTGGCACAGGCGGGCCGTACAGCATCGCCGGTATTTCTTGCCGGCGAAAGCTATGGCGGGTTTCGGGCGGCACTGCTCGCCAAGACGCTTCAGGAAGATATCGGCATCAGTCCGAGCGGCATCGTGCTCATCTCGCCGGCGCTCGAATTCACGCTCGTGCGACCCGACGAGTTCCAGCCGCTCCACTGGGCGCTCGAGCTCCCGTCGCTGGCGGCAGTGCGCCTGCGCAGCGAAGGCGTCAGCGGTTCCGCGCTGCGGGAGAGGCTGGCCGAAGTCGAACGCTATGCGCTTGGCGATTATCTCGTCGCGCTTACCAGTGGCCTCGAACAGGGTGGGCGTCTGGCGAGCCAGCGCGTGGCCGAAATCACCGGCCTGCCCCTCGACCTCGTCCAACGAAACTTTGCGCGCATTCCCACCGCGCTCTTCGCCAGGGAATTTGCCCGGACAAGGGGCAGTGTTCTCAGCGCCTATGACGGCATGATCGAAACGGCGGACATCGCCCCGGAAAGCCTGAGATATGGCGGTCCTGATCCGGTGCTTGACCGAAGCGTGCCGGCGCTGACTTCCGCCTTTGTCAGCTATGTGCGTGACGAGTTGAAATTCCGCACCGATCTAAGCTACCGGCTTCTCAACCGTGAAGTCAGCGGCAATTGGGATTACGGGACGGGGCCGACGCGTCAGGGCTATGTCGGCGTGATGGATGACCTTCAGCAGGCGCGCGCGTTGAACCCAGGCCTCGGCGTTTTGATCGTCAACGGCTACACCGACCTGGTGACACCCTATTTGGTGTCACGCTACCTTGTCGGCCAGATTCCCTCGCTTCCTGGTGCAAAGCCCATCCGCGTCGACCTGCTGGAAGGCGGCCACATGATGTATTTCAGGCCAGAGAGCCGGCGCGCGCTGAGGGAGGCTGCGTCCGAGCTTTACCAAGCGCCGAAATGAAACGGTTGCGCACAAAACGATCCGGATGAGGTCGTAGCGACAGAGTGCATCTCCATGAGCGCGTGGAGCCGGGATGCACTTGATCAAATCAGGCTCGTCGTATGAGCGGCCGAGAGTTTTGTTCAGCCGCCATTTCGGATGGTTCCGCCGGCTGGGTGATCACCGCCTGATAGCCTTCGTCAAACCGGACGGGTCGGCCGGCACCACTGCGCGCAACTTTGCACAGCGCAGGCCAGGGATGCCGGACGCAAACGCCCTTGGAGAGTATTGACAAAAATCCATGACCTCTTTAATCCAATATATTGGATACAAATTTTACTCCGTTTTATGACGAGTGCGAGTGGTGAAGTTGGAAAAGGCTCGGTCCGGTATGACGGCTACAGGCGGGGAAGGCTCGGAAGATTTTCCCTGGTTGTTCTGTCTGTCAGGCACGCTCACATGCGGGCAAGGGCTTCGCATGCCAGTCGCCAGTGCGTGATGGTCGTCGACAATCACGCACCGTCGCGTTCTAAATCTGAGGATACCCGTCAATGAACCTGGATCGCGTCATTACCGTCGTCGGAGCCCATGCCGAGGGCGAAGTGGGTCGGGTGATCACTGGCGGCGTCCTGCCGCCACGCGGCGCAACGATGTTCGAGCGCATGCAAAATCTGGAGCGCGACAGTGCGTGGCTCCGCAACATGCTGCTGTTCGACCCGCGCGGCAGTGTCAATGCGGCCGTCAACCTCATCACGCCGCCCATACGCCCCGATGCCGACATCGGCATGATCGTCATGGAGTCGGACTATTTCGTGCCGATGTCGGGCTCGAACCTGATCTGCACGGTCACAGTCGCCCTCGAGACCGGCATGATCCCGATGCGCGGCGCTGAAACCATCGTCAGGGTGGACACACCGGCCGGCCTGGTCGAGGTGACGGCGGACTGCAGCGGCGGCAAGTGCCGCCGCATCACATTCCGCAACATCCCGTCCTTCGTCATGCATCGCGACCGGATGGTCGAGGTGCCCGGGATCGGATCGCTGCGGGTCGATGTCGCCTATGGCGGCATGATCTACTGCATTGTCGATGCCGAGGATGTCGGCGTGACGCTGGCCCGCGACGAGGCGCGCGACCTGGTCGGGCTCGGCGAGCGCATCAAGGCCGCCGCCGCCGAACAGCTTCCGTCGGTCCATCCGGAGAACCCGTCGATCAACACCATCAACCAGACGGAGTTTGCAGGCCCATTGCGGATCGTCGACGGCGTGAAGACGTCGAAGAACGCCGTCGTCGTTTCTCCCGGCAGGCTCGACCGCTGCCCCTGCGGCACGGGAACCTCGGCGCGAATGGCTCTGCTGCATGCGCGCGGCGAACTCGATGTCGGCGAGCGCTTCCGGCACACCTCGATTCTCGACACTGTTTTCGATTGCCGCATCGTTGAGCCGGCCGTGGCGGGCGGCGTGCCTGCGGTGGTGACAGAGGTCTCCGGGCGCGCCTGGCTGACCGGCGTAAGCCATTACGGAATGGATCCGGAGGATCCCTTCCCGGAGGGCTATCGGCTGTCGGATACGTGGTTCAGATAGGCCCTAGACAACGCAACACCAACCGGACAGGCGCGCAAGTCGATGACATCTCAAAACGCAGAGCTGACCTGGCTCAATCCGCCACCGCACCACTCCATCGGCGACAACAACACCCTGCATGTGCGCACGGGCAAGGAGACCGATTTCTGGCGCGAGACGTTCTATGATTTCTGGCGCGACAGCGGTCACTTTCTGTATCGCCGGGTCGAGGGCGACTTCAGCGCCGAGGTCACCGTCAAGGGCGACTACAAGGTGCTCTACGATCAGGCCGGCTTGATGGTCCGGCTGAGCGAGACGCACTGGGTCAAGGCCGGCATCGAGTATACCGACGGGTTGATGTATTTTTCCGTCGTCGTCACCAACGACGCCTCCGACTGGTCGCTGGTCAGCATTCCGGCAAGTCCGGACGGCGTCAGGATCCGGCTGACCCGTCATGCCGAGGCGATCCGCGTTCAATACCTGGATGCCTCCGACGGCCACTGGAAGCCGGTGCGGCTCGCCTATTTCCCCCCCTCGAAGGCAGTCGATGTCGGCATGATGTGCTGTTCGCCGCAGCGCGAGGGCTTCGAGGTCACATTCAGCGATTTTTCGGTCGGCCCGGCGATTTCGAGGGAACTCCATGACTGAGACGCCCCAAGCGATACCGGCTACGGGCCGTCGAGATGCGGGCAAGGTCCGCTGGGCAATCGTGGGGGCAAGCCAGATCGCGCGCTCATGGGTCGCCAAGGCGATCCAGTCCGTGCCGGACGCGGAACTGGTGGCGGTCGTCAGCAGGAGTGCTGCTCGTGGTCGCGCCTTTGCCGACGATTTCGGGATACCGGTATCCGCGACCAGCCTCAAATCGCTTCTCGCCGAAACTGGGATAGATGCGGTCTACGTCTCGACGAACAATGACAGGCATTGCGACGACACGCTTGAGGCTGCGGCTTCGGGTCTGCACGTGCTCTGCGAAAAGCCGCTCGGGCTGACGCTGAATGATGCCATCAAGATGGCCAGGGCCTGCGACCGCGCCGGCGTCGTCCTGGCAACGAACCATCATATGCGTGGCGCGGCGACACACAGGGCCATCCGCGACCTGGTGCTAGCAGGCAAGATCGGCCGGCCGCTGGCCGCACGCGCGATGTATTGCGAGTATCTGCCCAAGGAGTTGCAGACTTGGCGCACCAAGGACACGGCACAGGGCGGGGTCATCTATGACCTGACCGTGCACAATGTCGACGTTCTGCGCTTCGTGCTTGCGGACGAACCGGTCGAGGTCATGTCGATGAAGGCGAGCAGTCTGATCGGTGAGAACGGCGTGGAGGACCAGGTGCAGTCCATCGTCCGTTTCGCGTCCGGGCTGATCGCCTACATGCATGAGGGCCAGGTCTTTGCCCATCACGAGACGGCGCTCGAGGTCCATGGCACCGAGGGTTCGATCTATGGCCGGGGCATTCTGGATGAGGCGCCGGCCGGCCGGGTCTACATTCGCCGCGGCACCGAGATGACGGAAATCCCGGTCGAACCCGTCAACCTCTACGCCGCAACGATCGCCCGGTTCAACGCGGCGGTGCTTCACGGCGAACATCCGGCGGCTACAGGTTGGGACGGCGTCGCGTCGCTGGCAACGGCGTTGGCGGTCAGACGCTCGGCGCAAGAGGGGGTGTGCGTGCCCGTGCCATTTTTCCAGGGAAGCCCGGTCATTCCCGGATGATCTCGCTGCATTTGCCTTGCCGCGATCAGGCGGATTTCACGGTGGACTTTCAGATAGAATATTGTAGATTGGATACATTATTGCGGAAGCGAGTCCAAGGAGAGACCAGACTATGACGCATTGGCAGGGGGTATTCCCGGCGGTTACCACCAAGCTCGACCAGGACGGTTCGATCAATCTCGAAGCGACACAGGCAAGCATCAATCGCCTGATCGACAACGGCGTTTCGGGCATCATCGTCCTGCCGATGCTGGGCGAGAATGCCTCGCTGCTGCCGCAGGAGAAGGAAGCCGTCATCCGGGCCGCCAGGGAGGTCGTCGCCGGGCGCGTTCCGCTTCTCTCCGGCTTGGCCGAGATTTCGACCACGGGGGCGGCCAGCAACGCCCGCAAGTTCCAGGATTACGGCGCCGAAGGCCTGATGGTATTTCCGAGCCTCGGCTACAAGACCGATCCGCGCGAAACGGCCGAGTGGTACAAGGCGATCGCCGGCGCCAGCGATCTGCCGATCATGATCTACAACAACCCGATCGCCTACGGCGTCGACGTCACGCCCGACATCCTCAAGGTGCTCGCCGATTGCCCGACCATCGTGGCGGTCAAGGAAGAGACCGGCGACGTGCGCCGCGTCACCGACATGTTCATCGCGCTGGGCAGCCGCTTCGATATCTTCTGCGGCGTAGACGATCAGATCGTCGAAAGCATGTCGCTTGGCGCGATCGGCTGGGTTTCCGGCATGACCAACGCCTGGCCGAAGGAATGCGTCGAGATTTTCAACCTGTGCGCGGCCGGGAATTTTGCCAAGGCGCGCGAGCTCTACCGCATCATGACGCCGTCCTTCCATCTCGATACGCATGTCAAGCTGGTTCAGTACATCAAGATGGCCGAGCACCTCGTCTATGGCGCGCCTGAATGGACCCGGGCGCCGCGGCTGCCGCTGGCCGGCGAGGAGCGCGAGCGCGTCATCGCCACCATCAAGGCGACGATCGAGCAGCTCAAGCAGATGCAATCACGGCGGGCCGCCTGATCCATCGGGATAGGCTTGCAAGAACCGCATCGTCGGTTGCGCATGTCGAGCGCAGCCGGCGGATGCGCCAGGGATGGATTGCATGGATAGAATTCCAACGTTCGGCGTGTCCGACCTGAAGCAGATCCGCGCTACGGCGCGGCGGCTCGACACGTCCTGGATCGGCGACGGGTTTTCCCGCGATGGCGGCGAGGTCAGAGCGATAGCGTCGCCTTTCGACGGAGAGACGATCAGCGAAGTTGCCTTTGCCAGTGAAAAGCAAGTGGGTCTTGCCGTGCGCGCCGCCCGCGGCGCGCTGAAGGCGGAGTGGGGAACGATGAGGCACGAGGGACGTGCCGCGTTGATCCGTGCGCTGGCGGACGCCGTCGAGAAGAACCGGCTCGAATTCGCGCTTCTCGAGAGCCTCGATGTCGGCAAGCCGATCCTGCATTCCTACAATGACGACGTGCCGACGACGGTCGGCGTGCTGCGCTGGTATGCCAGCCTGGTCGAAACCGCCTACGATCTCAGCCCTGCCCGTCGCAACGGCGTGTTCAGCCAGATCGTGCGCGAGCCGCAAGGCGTGGTTGGCATCGTCCTGCCCTGGAACTATCCGCTGACCACCCTGGCGCTGAAGGTCGGCCCGGCGCTGGCCGCCGGCAATACGGTGGTCTGCAAGCCGGCCGACGACACGCCGCTCACGACGCTGCGGCTGGCCGAACTGGCGATCGAGATCGGTTTCCCCGCCGGCGTCATCAACGTCGTGCCCGGCACCGGAGCGGTTGCCGGAAAGGCATTGGGCCTGCATAACGATGTTTCGGCGATCAATTTCACCGGCTCGACTGCCACAGGGCGGCGCTTCCTGCACTATTCGGCCGATTCGAACCTGAAGGAAATTTCGCTGGAATGCGGCGGCAAGAATCCCGCCATCATCCTGCCGGACGTCAAGTCGCTCGACCGTTTCGCCGACGACATTTCGACCGGCTTCCTGATGAATTCCGGCCAGCTCTGTTCATCCATATCGAGGGTTCTCGCGCCGCGCGCGCTGCAAGGCGATCTTCGCGACATGCTCATTGCCAAGATGAAGGAATGGCCGATCGGCGATCCGTTCGATCCGGCCACGCGCATCGGGCCATTGGTCAGCGACGCTCATGCGGCCAAGGTCAATCGCGCCATCGACACCGAGAAGCGGCACAACAATGATCTCAGCGTATCGGCAGCCGCAATCACCGGCGCCTCGCCGCGCCTGGTCGAGCCGGTGGTGTTCTTCAATGTCGCCGAAAGTGCGGACGTCTGGAGAGAGGAAATCTTCGGCCCGGTTCTCTCCGTCAGGTTCTACGACGATCTCGACGGCGCGATCCGTAGCGCTAATGACACGCAATACGGCCTCAGCGCCTATGTCTTCGGTGAGAATCCGGACGCGATTCGCGAGGCATCGACGATGCTCGACGCGGGGTTCGTGGCGATCAACGCCTTCTGCGAAGGCGACTTCACGACGCCGTTCGGCGGCTTCAAGACATCCGGCTTCGGCGGCAAGGACAAGGGCATCCATTCGCTCGACCAATATGCGCGGACCAAGAGCATCTGGTGGGCGACATAGCGTTCGGGCTGGCCTTGGACGCATTCGCACAAGTGAAGGTAAGTTCAATATGACTTCCAAGACGTATGACTACATCGTCGTCGGGGCGGGCGCTGCGGGTTCGATTGTCGCCGCCAGGCTAGGCGAGGACAGGAGCGTTCGCGTTCTCGTCCTGGAGGCCGGCCCGAGCGACAATTCCATCTATGTGCGCATGCCGGCCGCCATGTCTTATCCGCTGACCGACCAGCGCCGGACATGGAGTTTCGAGACGGGGCCGGAGGCCGCTCTCGGCGGGCGCATGGTCACGCATGTCAGGGGCAAGATGCTGGGTGGCTCCGGCTCGCTCAACGGCATGGTCTATGTGCGCGGCAATCCGCGCGACTTCGACGCGTGGGCGCAGGACGGCCTGCCGGACTGGTCGTACGCGCATTGCCTGCCCTACTTCAAGAAGCTGGAAACCTACGACAGGGGCGCCAATACCTATCGAGGTGGCGATGGCCCGATCGCGATCACCACGCTGAAAGGCGATTTGCCGGTCTTCGAGGCGTTTCTCGAGGCTGGTCGGCAGGCGGGGCACGACCTCAATCCGGACTACAATGCCTACCGCCAGGAAGGCGTCCATATCTACCAGGCAAACATCGACAGGGGCGTGCGGGCGAGCGGCGGCAGGGCCTATCTCAGGCCTGCCTTGCGCAAGGGCAATGTCGATCTGAGGCTGAACGCGCTGGTGCACCGGGTCAACTTCGACGGCAAGCGCGCGGTCGGCGTCACCTACGAGTCCCGTGGCGTGATCCATACCGTCGAGGCTGGCCGCGAGGTGGTGCTGTGCGGCGGGGCCTTCAACTCGCCGCAGCTTTTGCTGCTATCGGGCGTCGGTCGCTCCGACGAACTGGGCAGCCTGGGCGTCAAGTCCGTCGCGGATCTGCCGGGCGTCGGCAAGGGGCTGGTCGACCACGTCGCCGTTTCGGTGCGTTACAGGGCATCGCGTCCAGGTGTGTCGCCCGCCATGGACCTGAACATGCTCAAGATGGGCCTGATCGGCGCGCAATGGCTGTTCCTGCGCTCCGGGCTCGGCGTGACTAATCTCTGGGAGGTCGGCACGTTCTTCAGGAGCAGCGCGGCTGCCGACTATGCCAACATCCAGCACGAGTTTCTGCCGATGCTGGGCGAACTCATGCACGGCAAGGTCAACATCGAGGAGGGGTTCCAATACCAGACCTGCCTGATGCGGCCGAAGAGCCGGGGCGCCGTTACGTTGAAATCAGCTGACCCGCGGATGCATCCGTCAATCGTTTCCAACTACCTCGCGCATCCGCAGGACCAGCGGGATCTGATCGACGGCGTGCGCCACACCGACGAGATCATCCAGCAGCGCGCCTGGGACGGCATGCGCGGCGAAGCCTTGACGCCTGGGCTGAGGACGATGCCCGATGCCGAAGTGCTTGGCTGGCTGAAGGAAAATCTCGGCACGCAATACCACCCGTGCTCGACGTGCCGGATGGGCGTCGACGACATGTCGGTGGTCGATGCCGACGGCAAGGTGCACGACACCGAGGGGCTGCGTGTCATCGACGCCTCGGTCATGCCGCGTATCACCAGCGGCAATTTGCACTGCCCGACCATGATGATTGCGGAAAAACTGGTCGACCGCGTGCGGGGACGCGCGCCGCTGCCGCCACAAGCCGCTGATTATGCGGATCGGCGTTGATCGGGGAAACAAAGGCTCAATTCAAAGCCGAGATTGGATCGCAATGAAATATTGGATACGATCGTACAAGAAATAGAACGATTCTGGAAACGCCTGCCATGCCGCCCACCGTCAAGCCTCTGTTGCAGCGCCAGACCGTCACCGCGATGGTTGCGGAATACATAGCTGCCAAGATCGTCGGCGGCGAATATCCCGGCGGCCACCAGATTCGCCAGGAGGCGATAGCGGCCGAATTGGGTGTCAGCCGGATTCCGGTGCGCGAGGCGCTTCTGCAACTGGAAGCTGAAGGTCTTGTCGTGATCAGGACGCATCGCGGCGCCGTCGTCTCCGATCTGTCGGCCGATGATGCGATCGACCTCTTCGACGCACGGCTTTTGCTGGAGCCCTTCCTCGTCAAGAAGGCCATCGCGCGCATGTCCAACCAGGACATCGTCAATGTCGAACGGGCGCTTCAGGACTACGAGGCTGCTATCGCCAGGGGCGACCCGAAGGAGCTCAGCCGCCTCAACTGGGCCTTCCATACGGCACTTCTCGAGCCCTCCATGCGGCCGCGTTCGATGGCGGTGCTTCAGACGCTCTACAGTTCGGCGGATCGCTATCTGCGCCTGCAGATCGAACCATTGAAGGCGCAGACCAAGGCGCTGCAGGAGCATCGTGACATCTTCGAGGCCTATCGCCTGCGTGACGCGGTCGAAACGTCGAGACTGCTCAAGAAGCATGTCGCCGACGCGGCCGAAGAGATCGTCAGCCAGCTGAAGCGAGGCGAGGCCGCCGGCTGATCCTGTCCCAGCTGGATCGGGCTTTCGTCGTGCTGAAGCCGGCCGCGCATTTTTTGGTGTCGCTCAAAATCGGCTGACGCGAAGCAGCCGATCTGGCTACCCGCGACACCCCCTCAAGTTTTCATACGACAATAAACACGAGCGACGTGGCGGGGGACGATTTCGTTTGACTCTCGTGATTATTGTATCCAATATCCTGTAAAACAAGATTTCTCGAAGTCACCATCAAAAAGGGGAATTCGCAATGACACGCAAAGCAGGAGACGACGTCGATTCAGGCCTGTTCACGTCAGCGATCAGCAGGAGAGCCGCACTCGCCGGAATGGCCGGCCTGGGAGCCGGGGCATTCCTGTTGAGGCTGTCCTCGCTGCCTGCGCAGGCCGCGGTGGGTGGTGAACTCCAAGTCATGGCCTGGGAAGGCTATGACCTGACCAACGAGCTTTCGGACTGGCGCAAGGAAAATGGCGTCACGGTGGAGGCCACCTCGATCGCCAACCAGGACGACGTGCAGGCAAAGTTCGTGGCCGGCAATCCGCCGCCCATCGATCTGGCCGAGTACAATCAGGCCTATGCCGACCTCTATATCCGGGAAATGAAGATCGTAAATCCGATCGATATGTCCAAAGTGCCGAACTACAATGCCGACAACCTGTTCGGCCAGTTCTACGACCAACCGACATGGTTTGCCGATGGGCAACATTGGGGATCGCCCTATATCTGGGGCTTCAACACGATCCTGTTCAACGCCGACAAGCTGGCCAAGCCGGCATCCTACGCCGATCTGCTCGATCCTTCGCTCAAGGGCAAGATCGCCATCATGGACGACACGGTGAGTTCCTGGCCGGTTGCCGCGCGCGTTGCCGGTTTCGGCGAGAAGTATCCGCTGCTGACAAAAGACGAACTTGGCAAGACATTCGCGGAATTCTCCAAATACCGCGCTCAGGCCCGCGTCATCGCGCTCAATCAGGGCGAACTCGTCAACCTCATGGTTTCCGGCGAAGTCGTTGCCGCGCTTTGCGCCGATCCCTCGATCATCACGCAGACAGACCAGCAGAACATGAAGATCGAGATGGCCATGCCGAAGGAGGGTCCGGTTCTGTGGGTGGACGCCTGGTTCATTCCGGTTTCGGCTGACAACATCGAGGCCGCTCACGCCTTCATCAACCAGTCGCTGGACCCCGCGGTGCAGGCCAAGGTCGCCATGGCGGTGGTTCAGGCGCCGGTTTCGAAGAAGGCGGTCGCACTGCTCGACGAGAAATCGCGCAGTCGTATCGATTATGACGCCATCGACACGATGTTCGCGTCCGGACTGCCCGGCATTCCGCCGCGGGCGTCCGATACCCACGCCACCTATGACGACTGGGTCGCGGCGTGGCAGGAATTCAAGGCGGGAATGTAGACTTCCCGCCTTTGAATCGGCTGAATTGAGAATTGGCTGTCGGCATCATTGCCGATAGCGCGTCCGTGGGAATGTTCATGAAGGCACCGCGCTCTGGCATCGGCAGCCTGTTGGCTGCGCCGGCCGTTCTGTACATGGTCGTGTTTTTCGTCGTGCCGAGCCTGATGCTGTTCGTCTACAGTTTCTGGACGGCGGCCTCGTACAAGATCGTGCCGGCCTTCGTGTTTTCGAACTACCTGAATTCGCTGATGTCGCCATTGTTCTGGACGGTGACCATCAACGCCATCCTGATCGGGCTGGTCACGGCGTCGATCACGCTGGTGCTTGCGATCCCGGTCGGCTACTACCTCGTCTACGTCAGCCGCTCGCAGGTCATCCTCTATCTGATCCTGATCACCTGGTTCTCCAGCTATCTGGTGCGCATCTATGCCTGGCGCACCTTGCTTGGCACCAGCGGCGTCCTCAACACCATCCTGCTCCAGGCCGGCATCGTCGACACGCCGGTCGGCGTGTTCCTGTTCAGCCGGTTTGCGGTGGCAATCACGTTGATCCACATCTACCTGCCGTTCTGCATCCTGCTGGTGGTGTCGTCGCTGAGCGAGATCAAGAAGGACCTTGTCGACGCCGCGCGCGACCTTGGCGCCTCTCCGCTTGGCGCCTTCTTCCGTGTCATCGCGCCCAACGCAGCCAACGGGCTGGTCGGCGCCTTCATGCTGACCTTCGTCATGGTCGCGGGCGACTATGTCACGCCGCAGATGCTGGGCGGCTCGTCGGGCCAGACGACAGGGCTGCTGATCGCCGACCAGTTCCGCAAGACCGGCAACTGGCCTCTCGGTGCTGCCCAGGCCTTCCTGATGTTTCTGGTGTCGATCGCCATCTACTTCGCCGTGATGGGGCTTGGACGCGCGACAGGTCTGGTCGTGAAACGCCGGCCTGCAAAGAAAGCGGGGGTGTAGCGCGATGGTGCTCAGGTTGGTGGTCTGGTCGATCCTGGCGTTCTTGCTGATGCCGCTGGTGATCATCATTCTGTTCTCTTTCCACGCGACACCTTCGCTGTCCTTTCCCTTTGCCGGCTTCAGTCTGCGCTGGTACGCCGAGGTGCTTGGCAACGCCCAGCTCGGGTCGGCACTGGTCAAGAGCCTCACCGTCGCCGGCTTCACCGCATTGATCACGCTTGTCCTTGGGGCGGCCGCCTCGCTTGCCTGGCTTCGCCTGGGGCAGGGTGGTCGCGCCTTGCTGGAGGTGCTGTGCCTGACGCCGATCGCACTGCCCGGCCTCTTCGTCGGTGTCTCGCTTCTGGTGCTGTTCGCCCAGGCCAGCGTCCAGCTCTCGACGGTCACCATCGTCATCTCGCATGTGGTGCTTGCCCTGCCGATCCTGATCGTGGCGATGCGCGCCCGGCTTGCATTGTTCGATCCATCGCTGGAGGAAGCTTCGCGCGATCTTGGCGCCAGTCAGATGCAGACATTCGGCAAAGTGACGCTGCCACTGATCGCACCGACGTTGATCGCCTCGGCCATATTGGCGTTTGCGGTGTCGTTCGACGAGTTCGTTGTGACCTCCTTCGTCGCCGGCACCGAGACGACCTTGCCGATGTATATCTGGTCGATGATGCGCCGCACCGTGACGCCGCTCATCAACGCCATCTCCAGCCTCGCGCTCGTGTTCTCCATCGTCATCCTCTTCATCGCCTGGCTCATCGGCCATCTGCGCAGAAGGTCGGCCGTCGCCAGCCGCACCGTGTCATAAGGATCGACAGGCATGACAATTCGCCCGCCGGTAATCGAGATCGCCGCCGCCCAGAAAATGTTCGGTTCGTTCCAGGCGCTGAGCGACATAGACCTGTCCATCGAACAGGGCGAGATCGTCACGTTGCTTGGCCCCAGCGGCTGCGGCAAGACGACCCTTATGCGGCTCATAGCGGGCTTCGAGACGGTAACCGCCGGCACTGTCAGGATCGACGGCAAGGATTGTGCCGGCCAACCTCCCGAGCGGCGACCCGTCAACATGGTCTTCCAGCGCTACGCGCTTTTTCCACATCTCGACGTCTTCGAGAATGTCGCCTTCGGCCTGAAGGTCAAGGGCACGCCCAAGGCGGAAATCCGCGAGCGGGTCCAGCGCATGCTGCACATCGTTCAGCTCGACAGCTTCGCCAACCGCTACATCAACGAATTGAGCGGCGGCCAGAGCCAACGGGTGGCGCTTGCCCGGGCGCTCGTCAACGGTCCAAAAGTCCTGCTGCTCGATGAACCGCTTGCCGCCCTCGACCTGAAGATCCGCCAGCATATGCTGGTCGAGATGAAGCGCATTCATGCCGAGACCGGCGCCACCTTCGTCTATGTGACGCACGATCAGGACGAGGCGATGATCCTCTCGGACCGTGTCGTTCTCATGGAGAAAGGCCGTATCGTCCAGATCGACCGGCCCGAAATCATGTATGCGGCGCCAAAATCGCTGTTCGCCGCCAAGTTCCTCGGCGAGACCAATCTGCTCGAGGCGGCAATGGCAAGCGACGATGCTTCCGGCATGACCGCCGTCACCGCGTCGGGGCTCCGCCTTCACAGCAGCATCGTTCCGACAGGCGCGTTGCGCGGCAAGGTGGTCGTCTCAATCCGTCCGGAATCCTTCCGCTTCAACCGGGACAACGACACCACGCAATCGGCGACGGGACGGGTCGAGGATGTCATCTTCATCGGCAGCAGGTCGTTCTACACCATCTGCCTGGCCGACGGCGTTCGCGTTCGAGTCCAGGTCCAACGGAGCACCCGCACAAGCCTGCCGAAACCGGGTGAGAAGACGGAGATTTTCTGGGACGCCGAAAATGTGGTCATCCTTCCGCAAGCCTGATTGCCGGCCGCCGATCGGATCTCCGGGAAGATAAGCCGAAGCAATTCGATCTGCTGAACAGACGAAGGCTGTCAGTCCGGTCGATCCACGTGAAATGTCGTTGTTGCACTCAAGGCTTACTGCTGTACCTTCAAAGGTCATGGAGGCGTGAGCTCTTATGCTGCTTGAGCGAGAGGGGCCGCTTGGAACTTTGTTGGCCAGGGCTGAGAGAGCCGCGGCCGGACACGGCGGGACCGTGCTGGTGGACGGCGAAGCGGGCGTTGGCAAGACCTCCCTCCTGCGCGAATTCACGGAGAACGCCGACAGGAATTACCGGATACTGTGGGGTTGGTGCGAGGCGCTCTTCACACCCCGCCCGCTCGGTCCTCTCCAGGACATGGCGCACCTGCTGGACCCCCACGTGGCGGCACTGCTCGAGGAAACCGCGGCGCCGGAGCGGCTTTTTCCGGCGTTGTTGAATTCACTTCAGCACACCAAGGGCACGACCGTGCTCATCTTCGAAGACATGCATTGGGCCGACAATGCGACACTTGACCTGGTAAGGTACCTCGGTCGCCGTGTCTCCCTGCTGCGCACGATGCTGGTGCTCAGCATGCGCAGAGACGAGATAAGTGCCGATCATCCTCTGACCCACGTGCTCGGCGACCTTCCGTCGGCCTCGGTGACCCGCGTGACGCTGGAACCGCTGTCTTCCCAGGCGGTGACGGTGCTGGCCGAGCAGGCCGGCCGCTCCGCCGACGGGCTCTATCGCATTACCGAGGGCAATCCCTTCTTTGTCACCGAACTCCTGTCCAGCAGTGAGGCCGAACCGGGGCGCGTGCCCGATTCCATACGCGACGCGGTCTGGTCGCGCCTGTCGCGCCTGACCCCAGGGGAGCGCGAGGTGCTGGAGGTCATGAGCATCATGCCGGGCAGCGTTGAGCCGTGGTTGATCCGGGCACTTCTCGGGGACGAGACCGAAGTGCTTGTCGACCAGTGCGTGGGACGGGGATTGCTGCTGCGGGATGCTCAGGGCGCGTTGACGTTTCGCCACGAGCTTGCCAGGGAAGCCACGCTCGATCGGCTCGCCCCGTCTCTCCAACGGTCGCTGCACGCGAAAGTCGAAGCGGCGCTCTCCGAACTTCCGGCGGCGCAGGCAAGCGCTCTGCTTTCGCGACGGGTGCACCATGCCGGCGGCGCCGACAATGGCGAACGCGTCCTGGAACTCGCACCGCAGGCCGCCGAGCAGGCGGCGCGTCTGGGCGCGCATAGAGAGGCGGCTTCACATCTGGCGACCGCGCTCCGATACGTTTCAGAGGCTCCGTCGGCGTTGGCTGCCCAGCTTTATGAAGACTGGGCCTACGAGGCGGGCCTGTCGCTGTTCGTCTACGATGAGATCATCGAGGCGCGGCATCGCGCCATCGCGATCTGGCGCGAGCTTGGGCGCATCGACAAGGTCGGGGCCAATCTACGCTGGCTGTCGCGTCTCCACTGGCGCCGCGGAGAGGGGCAGGAGGCGGAAGACTACGCGGATCAGGCGGTGCGCGAAGTGGAGAACCTGCCGCCTGGGCCGGAACTGGCGATGGCCTACAGCACGCGCTCGCAGCTACACATGCTGCATTATCGCTTCGACGAGGCGATCGAATGGGGCGAGCGCGCGATCAGCCTGGCAGACCGGTTGGGTGAGGTCGAGACACGCGTCCACGCCCTGAACAATGTCGGCACAGCGCTGATGTTCGCCGACCGCCCGGGCGGTCGTGAGCGGCTGGAGGAAAGCCTCGCCCTGGCGCTCGCTCACGGGTTTCACGACCATGCGTCGCGAGCCTATACGAACTTCGCCGAATGCGCGGTGGTCGCCAAGGACTTCGCCTTGGCCGAGCGGCTGCTTGCGGAAGGGATTGCCCACTGCGCCAGGCACGACCTCGATTCGGCGGCGCAATACCTGCTTGGCCGGCAGGCACAGCTTCGCACCGAGCAAGGGCGCTTTCGCGAAGCCGAGACGATTGCCCAGGGCGTCATGAATCTGGAACGCCTGCCGATGGTGATGCACCTGCCGGCGCTGACGGAACTCGGCAGGGTGCGGGTCCGGCTGGGTGAGCCTGACGGCGTGGCGCTGCTGGAGCAGGCGCTGCGGGAGGGCCTGACGACCGGCGAGGCTCAACGCGTCATACCGGTTCGCTTGGCGCTGGCCGAGGCCGCCTGGCTTGCCGAGGAGCCCGGCGCCAGCCGCGAGCCGCTGACGGCCCTCGCCGAAATGGACCTCGACAATTTCCGCCCCTGGGATGTCGGCGAACTCGCCGTCTGGTGGCAGCGCTGCGGAATGGCGGGATCGCTGCCGGTGCCGGCCGCCCGCATTCCCTTGCCGCAAGCATTGGAACTCCGCGGCGACCCGATGGCGGCCTCGGCCGAATGGTCCCGCCTGGGTCTTCCCTATGAGTCGGCGCTCGCTCTCATGCAGGTCCGCGGAACCGATGCCGGTGTGGCGCTGGCGCGCGCCGTGACGACATTCGAGGCCGTCGAAGCGCGCCCCGCGGCAGCGCTGGCGCGAAAGCTGGCGCAGCGCATCGGAGCCGCCGGCCAGTTGCCGAAGCAGCGCCGGGGGCCGTACACCGTGGCCAGGCAGCATCCGCTGGGACTGACGAGGCAAGAACAACAGGTGCTCACAATGATTGCTCAAGGTCTGGGCAACAAGGCGGCGGCACGGCGCCTGTCGCGCTCGCCGCGGACAATCGAGCACCAGGTCTCCGCCGTGCTCGGCAAATTCAACGCGGCAAACCGGATGGAGATTCTGCTCCGCCTTCGCGGCGAGCCCTGGCTTTTACCGCCGACAGACGCTGCAAGCCCGTGAAAACTAGGCAAACGCGCGAAAATTAGGAGATCAGCCACCGGGAAACTAGGTGACCGCACCGATGTGCGCGGATGCCGCCGCGTGCAGGATGAGCTCGTGAGTTGGGAAAGGACTGTCAGGCAGTCCATGAGCTCGCCAATCGGAGGAAATAGCCATGATCAGATATTCCACCGCATTCGCAACGGTCTTGCTCGCCACCACGAGCGTGGCCGCTGCCTCGGAACTTGCGCCGGGGGACGGCCACAGCATCCGTCTCGGCCAGGTCACAGGTGTCGTCTATTATACGGTCGAGCCGGACGGTTACCGGGTCGTTACGACCCTGGCTTCCGGGGCCGATGTGCAGCCGGTGCGGTTCGTCTCCACGCTCGAACCGGGGCAACACATGATGATCTCCTTGCCTCAAGCCGTCGGCCAGCCATCGCTCGATTTCAAGCTCATGCGGTACGGCACCACGGTTCTCGTGAGAGAGCCCGCCGCCATTCCGGTGGCCGATCCGATGAAACAGGCATCGATCCAGGACGCTCTCGACCGATGAGCCGGTGATGGTCCGCCGCTCGGCGCTGCGGGTGAGACGATGCTGGCCGGCACCGACGGGACCTCGGCCGCGAACGGCCCGGCAGGCCAAAGCCTTGGCCGCCGAGCCGCCGCACATCGAGGGCTTCCCTGGAGTCCACGATGTTTCCATGACCAGGATCGAAATGGCGCTCCTTGCCTTTACGTCATTCAACGCGGTTCGCGTTCTCGCATATTTTCCCAAGATGGCGGCGATTATCCGGGACACGAACGGTGCGACCGCGGTCTCTTGTTGGACCTGGAGCCTCTTCGCCGCATCGCATCTTTCCACTGTCGCCTACGCCCTCGACGCTGTCGCCAACCGCATGGCGATACGGTCGAACGCGTTCAGCCTGAGGTCCTCAACCGATTTCGCTTTGCCGTCGCTTGGCGAACGTCGTGAAACCTCGGCACGCCGCGCACAAAACCGCGTAGCCCCGATGCGTCAGAGCCGCACGAAAATTAGGTGGTCCCGCAAAGCGAGAACACGTCGGCGAAAACCGGGAAACCGCCCGCCTAAAAATGGGTGACAGCAGGTGACCGACGGCCGCTGACAGGCCGCGCCCCTAGTCCCGCAGCAGATCGAACATCAGTTTGAAGAAACGGTCCGCATCGACCTCATGCGCGATGCGGGCATTGTCGCTTTGGCCGCGTTCGCCCCAGAAATCGGCAACGGTCGCGCCGAATGCGTAGGTGCCGGACAGATCGACGCCGATATGGGCGGGACGCGTGCGCACCAGCGTCGGGTCGATGGCAAGCGCCAGCACGAGCGGATCATGCATCGCCCCGCCGACGCCCATCGAGTTGCGATGCAGCTTCTCGTAGAACAGCAGCCAGTCGTTGACGAGCCGGCCGAGCGGCGTGTCGATGGTCGCGAGCTCGGCATATTGCGGCGCCTCGATCAGCACCTGCATGGTGACGTCGAGGCCGACCATCAGGAGCGGCACGCCGCTGTCCAGGACGATCTTCAGCGCCTCCGGGTCGCAGAAGGCGTTGAACTCCGTCGGCGTGATGATCTCGCTCCTGCGATAGAACACGCCGCCCATCCAGATCAGTTCCTTGATCTTGGGCAGAACGTCGCGATGCTTGAGGATCAGCAGGCCGATATTGGTCAGCGGCCCGGTCGCGACCACCAGGATGGGCTCGGGCGCGGCGCGCAATGTGTCGGCGAGGAAATCGACCGCATGCTGCTTGATCGGCTTGATCGTCGCCTGCGGCAGATAGGGCGAGCCTTCGAGGCCGCTCGGCCCGTCGGCGGTGCCGAGCACCAGAGGTCTGGCCAATGGGCGATGGCAGCCCTGCGCCACCGGCACGTCGCCGGCGCCGATGAATTCGAGGATCCGCAGCGCATTGGCGGTCGTCTTCTCGACCTCCGCATTGCCGCAGGTCGTGGTGACGCCGAGCAGCTTGATGGCCGATGAGCGATGCGCCATGACCAGCGCGATGGCGTCGTCGTGGCCCGGGTCGCAATCGAACAGGATGGGTGTTGCTGTGGTCATTTCTTTGTCGGTCCTCACGCCGCCCGTTCGTACTGCGCGACAGTCTGCTTGAAGATGTCGAGGAAGCGGCGGCCGTCGAGATCGGTGCAGATGCGGGTGGTCTTCGGTCCGCCGCCAGGCAGCAATTGCCGGCCGCGATGGGCGACGGTCTGTCCGCGTGCGATGCGCCCGTCCAGCACGACGTCGACGAACAGCGGCTCGGTCATGGTGGCAAGGGCCGGATCGAAAGCCAGCGCCACGGTGATCACGTCGTCCATCGGGAACCCGACCAGGTCGAAGAACTCGCGCCAGATGTCGATATAGATCGGGAAGCTGTCGGCGATCATGTCGAAAACCGGATTGTCCTTGGCACCGGCTTGCATGTCCGCGATGTCGTCGCGGGTCAGCATCGAGGCAGCGACGCGGTTGTCCTCGCAGATGTCGAGCGGCACGAGGATCTTCTCGACATCAGCGTTGAGCACGATGCGCGAGGCCTCCGGGTCGGCCCAGATGTTATATTCCGACAGCGGCGTGATGTTGCCGGGCGTCTGGAAATTACCGCCGAGCACCAGAAGCCGCTTGAGCGCCTCCGTCAGGCGGGGCTCCTGCAGCAGCGCCATCGCTGCATTGGTCAGCGGGCCGGTCGTCACCAGCGTCATCTCGCCGGGATTGGCCATGACCGTTTCGATGATGAAGTCGACGGCGTGCCCCGGCGTTGCCTGGCGCGATGGGGTCGGCGCCGGCGGATTGAATTTCTTCAGGCGGTCGCCGAAGCGGGCAACGAGTCGCTTTTCGAAATGGACCGGCGCCTCCATGTCGGCCTTGGCGTTGCCGACGATCGGCCGCCACGCGCCGGCGTGAACCGGAATGTCGTCACGCCCCGCCAGCGCTAGCGTGTTGAGGACGACATTGGTGACCTGCTCGATCGGGCCAGCCGCACCGGTCACGGTGGTTACCCCCTCGAGCCGGAGGTTTGGATTCGCCGCGGCAAACAGCACGGCGAGAATGTCGTCACCGGCAGAATCCACGTCGAGGATTATGCGTTCCATGGAGATTTCCTTCATGAGGGATGTTTGCCACCTGGTTCGGTGTTCCTGTCTGCCGACAGCAGTTTCTGCATCAACGCCAGCGTCTCCTTGATGATCTTCGGCCGCGCGCGATAGGAGAGCGCGAACAGCGCCGTGAGCGCGACGACATAGGGGACGGTGAGAACCAGATAGGACGGGTAGCCGAACGTCTGCAGGCGCAGCGAGAAGGCATCGGCGAAGCCGAACAGCAGGCAGCCGGCCAGCACCTTCAGCGGATCGCCGTTGGAGAAGATCAGGATCGCGACCGCCATGAAACCGCGGCCCGAAGACATGTTTTCGGTGAACATGGTGATATAGCCGAGCGACAGATGCGCGCCGGCGAGGCCCGCCAGCAATCCGCACAGCAGCGAGGCGGTATAACGGACACGCGTGATCGAGATGCCGAGCGCCTCGGCGGCTTCGGGTTTTTCGCCGACGACGCGGATATAGAGCCCGAGACGGGTGCGGTTGTAGAACAGCACCAGCAGCGGCACCGCGATGAAGGCGACATAGACGATCGGCGTGAAGCCGGAGATCAGCGGCGCCCATGAACCGAGAACGGCGCGGGCGCCGGGCAACTGGACTTTCGGCAGGCCGACGATACCTTGGCCGACGATCGAGCCTCGCGTGCCGAAGATCGCCTTCATCAGCGAGATCGTCATGCCGCCGGCGAGGATGTTGAGCGCCAGCCCGACGACCACTTCATTGGCCCGGAAACTCACCACCAGAACGGCAAAAACCAGGGCGAAGACGAGTGCCGCGGCGACGCCGCAGGCGACCCCGGCGAATGCGGAACCCGTCCAGATCGAACCGAGCACGGCGAAGAAGGCGCCTGCCAGCATCTGCCCTTCGAGGCCGATGTTGAAGATGCCGGCCTTGGTGGTGAACGAACCGCCGAGCGCGACCAGGAGGATGGGCGCTGTGGTGCGAAGCGTCGCGGCGATCAGCGCGACGTTGACGAGCTTGTCTAGAATTTCCATCGCCGCTCCCCTGCCTGGCTGTCGCCGCGGCGCCTGACCAGAACCTGCGCCGACACGCTGAGGATGATCAGCGCCTGGATGACGGTGATGATCTCGCGCGACGCGCCGGTGTCGACCTCGAGCAGCAGCGACCCGTTGCGCAAGGCGCCGAAGAACAAAGCGGTGAAGATGGTGGCGACCGGCGAGCCATTGGCGAGCAGTGCGGCGATCAGCCCATCGAAGCCGAAACCGGGAGCGAAGCCTTCCATGAAGCGGTGATGGACGCCGAGTGTCTCGACGCCACCGGCCAGTCCGCCAACGGCGCCTGAAAGGAGCAGGACCACAAAGCCCTGCCGCTTCACGTTGACGCCGCCATATTCGGCGAATTTCGGCGCCGAGCCGACCATCGTCACGCCATAGCCCCAGCTGGTGTAGCGGAAGACAAGTGCCGTACCGATCGCCAGCACCAGACCGATGACCAGGCCCCAGTTCAACCGCGAGAAGTCGAAGAGCTCCGGCAGATAGGCCGTCGGCAGGATCGGCGGCGTCTCTGACCAGCCACCCGGCCGCTTGAACAGGAAGATGGTAAAATAGGAGGTCAGCAGCACCGCGACGTAGTTCGACAGGATCGTCGAGACGACTTCGTTGGTGTTGTAGCGGGCCCGGAAATAAGCAGGGATGGCGACCCAGGCGGCGCCCGCCACGACCGCGAGCGCCAGTCCCGCCAGCGTGTGGATGCCCGCGGGCAGGGGGAAGGCGAAGCCGACCCAGGCGGCGGCGAAGCCGCCGAGGAAAAGCTGGCCTTCGATGCCGACGTTGAACATGCCGCCGCGCAGGCCGATGCAGGCAGCGACGCCGCAGATCAGGATCGGCGTCGTCTGCAGCAAGGTCCCGGCAATCTTCGCCTGGTCGCCGAAGGTGCCGCGCAACAGCGTCATGAAGACCCGGACCGGGCTTTCACCGACCATGAGGATGATGATCGCGCCCATGACCAGCGCCACGGCGACGGCGATGACCTGGCCGGAAACGGCACGCAAGCGGTCGTTCATCATTGAGGCTCCGGCATCATGCAGTCTCCGCGGCGAATTCGGGCGCGGCCACGCCTGCCATCATCATGCCGATACGGTCCTCGTCGGCATCGTCGCCGGCGACCTCGCCCATGATCCGCCCGTTGAACATCACCAGGATGCGGTCGGCAAGGGCGGCAAGTTCGTCGAGCTGCACGGAAATCAGCAGGATTGCGCGGCCGGCGGCGCGCTGGCGCATGATCTCGTCATGAATGGCTTCCTGCGCGCCGATGTCGACGCCGCGCGTCGGCTGGTCGATCAGCAGGAAGTCGGCGCCGTTGGTGAACTCGCGCGCCAGCACGACCTTCTGGATGTTGCCACCCGAAAGCCGCTTGACGGCATCGCTCGACCCTTGCGCGCGAATATCGAAGTCCTTGATCAGCTTGGAGGCGTTTTGGCCGATGACGTTCCAGTTGAGCACGCCGCCGCGGCTCCATGGTGCGCGGTGCTGGCGGCCCATTAGCATGTTTGCCGCAATCGACGCGTTGCGATCGACGCCGCGTGCCATCCGATCGCCTGGGACATGCGCCAGGCCGGCCGCGCGGATTTCGGCGGGGGAGAACGCGGCGAGGTTCCGGCCCTTCAGCCGGGCAACGCCGTGGCTTGCTGGCCGCAGGCCCGAAAGCACCTCCGCCAGTTCCGTCTGCCCATTGCCGGCCACGCCGGCGATCCCTACCACCTCGCCGGAACGGACGGTGAAGTTGACGTCGCGCAGCGCCGGCAAGCGGCGGTCGTCGCGCGCCCATAGTTCCTCGACTTCGAGCACCACCTCGCCCCGCTGCGGTTCGCGCGGGCGGCGGTCGAAGCTGACTTCGCGGCCGACCATCATGCGCACCAATTCGTCCTTGGTGAGCTCGGCCGTCGGGCGCGTCGCCACTCTCTTGCCGTTGCGCAGCACCGTCACGGTGTCTGAGACCTCCATCACCTCTTCCAGGTGATGCGAAATGAAGATCACCGTCATGCCTTCCGCCACGAAGCTGCGCAGCGTCTGGAACAGCTCACGGCTCTCCTGTGGCGTCAGCACCGCAGTCGGCTCGTCGAGGATGATGGTGCGTGCGCCGCGCACCAGCACCTTCAGGATTTCGATGCGTTGCTCTATGCCGACCGAGAGCAGTCCGACGCGCTCGGTCGGATCGACCCGCAGCCCGAAACGCTCCGACAGTTCGCGCGTGCGGGCGATCTGCGCGGCGTGGTCGATCAGCCCATGGCGGCGGATCTCCATGCCGAGAAAAACGTTGTCGGCGACCGACAGGGAGGGAACCAGCTTGAAGTGCTGATGCACCATGCCGAGGCCGGCCTTGATGGCGACGGCGGGGTCGGCCACGTCAGTCTCCTCGTCGTTCAGCCGGATCGAGCCTTCGTCGGGCTGCAGGAGGCCGAACAGGATGTTCATCAGCGTCGTCTTGCCGGCGCCGTTCTCGCCGATGATGGCGTGGATCTCGCCCCGGCGCACGGCGAGGTCGATGCCGTCATTGGCAACGAACGCGCCGAAACGCTTGGTGATGCCCGTCAACGCGACGGCCATACCAGCCAGATTGGGGCCAGCCAGATTGTGGCCGGTAGAAACGTTGTGGCGGGTCGACGACCCCGGCGCGTTCGACACCATGGCTCTCGCAGATTGGGCGCTGATCCGTCACGGCAAGCCGTAGCGGATCAGCGCGGCGCTTTCCTGGGAGGATGCGCTGTTGTTGTCTCACTTCGCCTTGGCGATCTCGATCTTGCCGTCGAGAATGGCCTTCTTGATCTCGTCCAGCTTGGCCGTCACATCGGCCGGGATCGTCGGGGCGATGTCGTCGCAGACCTTGACTTCGACGCCGCCCGAGGCGAGGTCGAAGGTGCGGGTGCCGGCCGTGACCTTGCGGCCCTCGACCTCGTCCTTGATCAGTGTGTAGACGGCGATGTCACCGCGCTTCAGCATGCTTGCAAGTACATTTCCGGGAGCCGTGCCGCACATGTCGATGTCGACGCCGATCGAGTATTTGTCGACCGCAGCACTTGCCTGCATCACGCCTTCGCCCGTCGGACCGGCGACGTTGTAGACGATGTCGGCGCCCTGGCCGTAAAGCGCCTGGGCAAGCTCGCTGCCCTTGGCCGGATCGTCAAAGGTTCCGGCGAAGACCGAATTCACCTTCACGTCGGGCGCGGCATATTTCGCGCCTTGCTCGTAGCCGCCGAGGAAGTTGCGGATCACGGGGATGTCACGGCCGCCGACGAAGCCGATCGCCATGCCGTCGCCGATCTTGTCGAACTCGCTGCCCTTGGCCTCGATCATGCCGGCGAGCGCGCCAGCGACGAAGGATCCCTGCTCCTCCGCGAAATTGGCATAGATCATGCTGGGGTTGTCGAGCACGCCGTCGATGAAGACGAAGCGCTGGTCGGGATAGGCTTTGCTGACCTTCTGCAGCGAGTCCACCAGTTCCCAGCCCATCACGAAGATCAGGTCATATTGCTTGGCCTTAGCTAGGTTCTCGAACTGCTCCTCGTAGTCGAGCGAGCGATTGCCGGTGTCGACCAGCTTGAGATCGATGCCGAAGTCGGTCTTGGCCTTGTTGAGGCCGTTGACGATGGAAACACCGAAGCCTTGTGCGAAATACCCCGAGATGGCGGCCACCGACACCTTGTCCTGTGCCGCGGCAGATCCGAACGACACGGCAAGCATCGTGCCGGCCAGACATAGATTTTTGAGCGCCCTTTTCATGTCATTCCCCTTCAGCTTTTTCAGCCTTTGAAGCCACGCCTTGACCATCCACGCATGTCGCGAGACAGCGGCTATTTTCGTTGATGGTCATATGAGTTTATGAGCGGCCCTGCAGGCTGTCAATCGTCATGCGATGCAGTTTCGTTGTGGCTTTTCTCGCTTCCTCCATGTCGAAGCTTGACAAATATCGGCTGGGGATAATTGTTGGTACTCTAACGAGTTTACGTGAACGACGAGATGAGGGAGCGGACAATGCCGGCTGTGGTCGTCAGGAAATTTCTGGTTCAGGTCGAAGAGATATTCCATGAAGGCGGCCCGCCCGCGGCACGCCCGCTCAAGCGCGGCGCAGTCGTCGCCGTCATCGCCAATCCTTTTGCCGGGCGGTATGTCGAGGAGATCGCCGGCTTCATGGACGATCTGAAGCCGCTCGGCCTCGATATGGCGCGACGCCTGATCGATGCCATCGGCGACGGCGCCTCGGCCGTCGAAGGCTATGGCAAGGGCGCCATCGTCGGCGCCGCCGGTGAGCTGGAACATGGTGCGCTCTGGCACAATCCGGGCGGCTATGCGATGCGCGAGTTGCTCGGAAACGCCAGGGCAATCGTGCCTTCGACCAAGAAGGTCGGCGGGCCCGGAACCCGGATCGACATTCCGATCACGCACATAAACGCCTCCTACGTGCGCAGCCATTTCGATGCGATCGAGGTCGGCGTCAACGATGCGCCGCGCAGTGACGAGATGGCGGTCATCCTGGCGATGACGACCGGCGCGCGCGTTCACGCGCGGGTGGGCGGCCTTGCCGCCGCGGATATCAAGGGCGAGGACGGATTGAGATGAGCGCAGAAATCCGTCGGATCATCACCATCGTCGAGGAAACCCTGATCGAGGGCGGGCGTCCGGTCGACCCGCCGACCCGCCGTGCGGCGGCCGTTGCCGTGATCCGCAACCCCTATGCCGGCGCCTATGTCGAAGACCTGTCGGCGTTGAGCGACATCGGCGAAGCGCTGGGCGACATCTTGCCGAAGCGCGCGGTCGCAGCACTCGGCATCCCCGGCAACCGGGTCGAGAGCTTCGGCAAGGCAGCCGCCGTCGGCGCCGACGGCGAACTCGAACACGCCGCCGCCATCCTTCATCCCAAGCTCGGCGCCCCGTTCCGCGACGTGCTCGGCAAGGGGGCGGCGCTCATCCCCTCGTCGAAGAAGCGTGGCGGCCTCGGCGTGCCGCTCGACATTCCGCTCGGCCATAAGGACGCGGCGCGGGTGCGCAGCCATTTCGACGGCATGGAGGTTCGGGTTCCCGATGCGCCGCGTGCCGACGAGATCGTCGTTGCCATCGCCGTGACCGATTCCGGCAGGCCGCACCCGCGCGTCGGCGGACTGACCAAGGACAGGATCGCCGGCAAGGACGGTGTCGGCTAAAACGCCATCACCCCTGGACGACTTCAGGCACCCGCATTGCCGGCGGCGTGTTGCGGCTTCGGCCGGTCCGCACCTCGCCGTCGATGACCACCATTCCGATGCCCGGAAGGTTGCCTTGCGCCACGCTGTCGAGCAGCCCGTCGCCGGCGCCGCCGATCGCCTGGTCGATGAAGATCAGGTCGGCGGCGCGGCCGACCTCGATCATGCCGCGATCATGCAATCCGCGTACGCGCGCCGTGTTGCCGCTGGCAAAGCAGAACGCCAATTCCGGCGCGACACCGCCCAGCGAAGCCAGCATGGTGAGCGTCCGCAGAATGCCGAGCGGCTGCACGCCGGACCCGGCCGGGCTGTCCGTGCCGAGGATTATGCGTGAAAGCTCGCCGCGCTGCCTGGCAAGGTCGAGCACGAACAGCCCGGTGCGCAGATTGCCGTTGTGGACGATCTCGAGCGCGCGCGAACCCTTCTCGCAGATTTGCCGGATTTCCGCTTCGGGCAGTGCCGTCGGCCCGCCATTGACATGCGCGACAATGTCGGCGTCGACCTCCAGCACGGTATCGGCACCGATGCGGCCGGAGCCGGGCAGCGACGGACCGCCGGTATGGGTCATCGAGGTCATGCCGTATTTGCGCGCCCAGGCAACCATCCGCCGGCCGGTCGGCCCGTCCTTGACGCCGCCGAGGCCGACCTCGCCGACAAGCGTCACGCCGGCTTCGGCGAGGTAACGGAAGTCCTCCTCGACAAGGCCGGGCTCCAGGATCGGCGCGCCGGCCAGTATCTTCATGCCGCTCGGGCGGAAGTTGGAGAAGGTCCGTTGGGCCGCAATGGCCAGCGCCTTCAATCCGACCAGATCGCGCGGGCGGCCCGGCGTATGGACCTCTCCCGCCGAGATCATGGTGGTGACCCCGCCATGCACCGTCGAATCCATCCAGCCGATCTGGTTCTGCCTCGGCGTCCAGTCGCCGGCCACCGGATGGACGTGATCGTCGATCAGCCCCGGAGCGACCGCGCAGCCCATCGCGTCGATCACGCCGCTTGCAGCACTGACATCAAGCGCGCCGGCCTTGCCGATGGCGGTGATCTTGCCATCGACCGCGACGATCGTGTCGGCGTCGAGGATCGGCCGGCCGAGATCGCCGCTTAGCATCAGGCCGATGTTGCGCACGACAAGCATGTTGGGTTTGGGGTCGGGCGACATCGGCACCTCTTCGGTCATTTCCAGGAAGTCTTGGGACGCGCGTTATTTGCCGCTATCACCATTCGATGGATCGTCGTCATTGATGCGGTTGAGCAGGCGAAGCAGCGTCGCCTGTTCCGCGGGCGAAAGCGGCGACAGAAATCGCCGCCCGACCTCGACGCTGCGTTCGAGCCGGTCGAGCGTGTATTGGGTCCCCTTGTCGGTCAGCGCGATCATCGACAGACGCTGATCGGTGTCGGAAGCGCTGCGGGTGATCAGCCCGTTCTTGAGAAGTTTGCGGACGACGATGCTAATGGTCGACGGGTCCATCGCGGTCAGCCGGCCGAGGTGGTTTTGCGAGACCTCAGCCTGCTTGAGAATGGTGGCGAGGGCGGCGAACTGCGTTGGCGAAAGATCTTCGCCGGCCATGACCTGCTGGAAGCGCAGCGTCGCACGCTGATGCGCCCGGCGGATCACATGCGCCGGATGGCGATCCAGTTCGTAGCCGGTCTTGGCATAATGCTGCAGCACCTGTTCGCGGCTTAGCGGCCTGGCGCTATCGTCCCGTCCTTTGGGCGCGGCGTCGCGTTCGGGTTGCGATTCGATGTCAGTCGTCACGCCGGACTCCTCGTGCCGCTGTCTCGGATGCCGCAGGCTCGAAAACGCTCAAGCCGCGACACTCGCCGGTTGAAGCGACGTCCCGTCGCGAAGGGCTGCGACGACGCTTGCCGAATCGCTGACCACGCCGAAATGGGTCGCTATGTCGTAGAGCGAGCTTTCCTGCTCGCGCGGTCCTGTCGCCGCGCAGCAATCGCTTGGCACCACCACTTCATAGCCCTGGAAAAAGGCATCATGCACGGTCGAGCGCACGCAGATGTTGGTGACCACGCCAAAGATCACCAGTTGGTCGACCTGCATGTCCCTGAGCGTCAGGTCGAGGTCGGTCTGGAAAAACGCCGAGTAGCGTCGCTTGATCAGGTGGATTTCATCGTCACGGGCGCCGAGATCCTCGATGATTTCCGGGCCCCAGGCGCCCTCGAGGCAATGTGGCGTGCGCTTCACCCATTCGCGTTCGCGGCGCATGCCGGCCCGGTGGGTATCGTGCACCCAGATCACCGGCACGCCGCCGGCGCGCGCAGCCTCGATGATCGCCAGTTGCGGCGCGACCAGCACCTCATATCCCGGCAATACCATCGCACCGCCGGGCTTGCAGAATTCATTGACCATGTCGATGACGATAATCGCCGCGCGTTGCGGATCGAGGCGCATCGCGTCATCGTGCCGATGCGAGGAAAAGACGTCCACGGGCATGGCGAGCTCCTTTGTCGATCGTTGATACTCATACAAAAAACCGTCGCGGATGCCAAGTCAATCCCGTTCAAAGCAAAGCCGGTTGTCAAATGTGCGCAAGCCGCACCGACAAGGGCTTGCGCCGATTTCCGCCGCGAAAACGGCATTGACAAGGGAATACGATCATGTGTTCGATTTGTATGACCATCAATGATATTCAAATTCGCCGGACTTGCCGGGCCGAGGGCTGAGACATGAGGACAATCGTTACCGGATCGAGCGGCCTGCTTGGCCGTCATGTCGCGGCGGCGCTTGTCGCAGCCGGCCATGATGTGATGGGTGTCGATGCCGTTGCGCCCGATAAAGCGGCATGGCGGCATGCAAGCGCGGACCTGACGGATCTGGGATCGACGCTGCAATTGGTGCGCGATTGCGACGCGGTGGTTCACATCGCGGCCATCCCGCGCCCGACCGGGCGGGCCGGCGGCGAGGTGTTCAAGACCAATGTCGCGACCGCCTACAATGTCGTCGAGGCGGCTGCCATGGCCGGCGCCAGGCGCTTCGTCTACGCATCTTCCTTCAGCGTCTTCGGTTATCCCTTTTTCGAGAAGACGGTGCGCCCGCCCTATTTGCCGGTCGACATGAACCATCCCGTCGGCGCGCAGGATCCTTACGCGCTGTCGAAATGGCTGGGCGAGGAAATCGTCGATGCTGCGGTGCGCCGCGGCGCTTTTTCGGCTGTCAGCATCCGCATGCCCTGGATCCAGACCCCGGAAACCTTCTTCGCCGGCGTAGGTCCGCGCCGCGCCACCGCCGACAGCGCCCGCGATCTGTGGGCCTATCTCGACGCGCGCGACGCGGGGCAGGGCTTCCTGCAGGCGCTCGAATGGCAGGGCGACGGTCATCTCCGCGTGCTGCTGAGCGCCGCCGACACCTTCATGGAAGAGGAAACCGAGCCGCTGGTGCGCCGGGTCTACCCTGATGTCGCGCTGTCGCAGCCGATCGCCGGCCATGGCGCGGTGCTCGATACGGGCGATGCGCGCGAAACGATCGGTTTCGAGCCAAGCCATTCGTGGCGCTCCTATCCCCAGCCGGAGTCCGGAAGATGAAGCGATTCGACGAAAAATGCGTCCTCGTCACCGGTGGCGCCGGCGCGATCGGCAGTGCGGCGGTAAGGCGTTTCCTCGACGAAGGCGCACGGGTCTCCATTGTCGACCGCAACGGCGCTGCGGCGCAGACATTAGTTGGGTCTCTTGGCGAGAACGCTATCGCCATCGAAGCCGATGTCACGGATGAGGCGGATGTACGGCGCGCCGTTGAAACGACCGTCGAGACGTTCGGCCGGCTCGATGCCGTCTTCAACAATGCCGGGATCTCCGGCGTCGTCGCCCCGGTTCACGAACTGCCGGTCGAGGACTGGGACACCATCATCCGTATCAATCTGCGCGGCATGTTCCTCGTCCTGCAGGCGTCGCTTCGGGCGATGATCAAGGCAGGGAATGGCGGTTCGATCGTCAACATGGGCTCATCCATGGCCGGCTGGGACGTGCTGTCGGGTGGCGCCGGCTATGTCGCCTCCAAACATGGCGTGGTCGGGCTGACGCGGGTCGCGGCGCTCGACGCCGCGCCCTACGGCATACGGGTGAACGCCATCTGCCCGGGCGTGATCGAGACGACGCTTGGCGTGCCGGCGAGCGGCGATGGCGATTTCAAGAGCAGCGTGCAGCATTTCGCCGACCGCATCCCGCTGCGCCGCATCGGCCAGCCAGATGACGTCGCGGCCGCCGTGGCCTTCCTGGCGTCCGACGAGGCCAGGCACGTCACCGGCGCGGATTGGCTGATCGACGGCGGCCAGACCTTGCAGAGCTGGGCCAACGCGCCGGCCGGCAGCGCCTTTCCGAAATTTCGGTAAGTCGTCGCACCTCCATCCCTTCGGCTCCCCATTTGCCTCATGATCGATGGCGGCTCGTGGCAAGCTCCGCACAGCCGTCCGAGGAGCCACCGCGTTACGAAATTGAATGTGGCTGGTGGCAGCGGATTGGTTTTCCTGTCAGCGCTCCAGGCAGATCGCCACGCCAAGGCCGCCGCCGATGCACAGCGAGGCCAGACCGCGCTTGGCGCCTCGTTTCTGCATTTCGTGCAGCAGCGTGACGACGATGCGGCAGCCGGAGCCAGCCAGCGGGTGTCCGAGCGCGATGGCGCCGCCATTGACGTTGATCAGCCCGCTGTCCCAGCCCATTTCGCGATCGACCGCGATGGCCTGTGCGGCGAAAGCCTCGTTGATTTCCACGAGGTCGAGATCGGATGTCGTCCAGCCGGCCTTGTCCAGCGCCTTGCGCGATGCCGCCACTGGCCCCAGCCCCATCTCCATCGGTTCGACGCCGGCCGATGCGTAGGAAGCGATACGCGCCAGAGGCTTCAGGCCGAGTTCGGCCATGCGCTTTTCCGAAACCACCATTACCGCCGCCGCGCCATCGTTCAGCCCGGACGAATTGCCCGCCGTGACGGTGCCTTCCTTGTCGAACACCGGCCGCAGGCGCGACAGGCCTTCCAGCGTCGAAGCCGGATTGGGATGCTCGTCGGTCGCAACGACGCGTTCCTCGCGTTTCACCGTGACCGTCACCGGCGCGATCTCGCCGGCGAAACGCTCGGCAGCGATGGCGGTACCGGCTTTCTCCTGTGAAGCCAGCGCGAACCGGTCCTGCTCGTCGCGTGTGACCTGATAGCGTCGCGCCAGGCCTTCCGCCGTCACCCCCATATGCACCTGGTTGGATGCGTCCCACAGGCCGTCGACGATCATCGAATCCTTGATTTCGTGGTCGCCCATCCTGATGCCGCGGCGCGCTCCATAGAGGAGATGCGGAGCCTCCGTCATCGAGTCCTGGCCGCCGGCAATGACGATGTCGGCGTCGCCGCAGCGTATCGCCTGGGCGGCGAGATGGATCGACTTCTGGCCAGCGCCGCAGACTTTGTTAATGGTCATCGCCGGTACGCCGACCGGAATGCCGGCCTTGAGCGCCGCCTGCCTGGCCGGGTTCTGTCCAGCGCCTCCGGTCAGCACCTGGCCCATGATGATTTCGGAGATCGCACCGCCTTCGACCTGTGTGTCATCGAGCAGTGCGCGAAGCACGCTCGCGCCGAGCTCGGCGGCGGGGATGCCGGCGAAAGCGCCGTTGAGCTTGCCGATCGGCGTACGCCTGGCGGCGACGATGAACACGTCCTGCATGCGTTTTTCGCTCCCTTGGCGAGGACGGACAGCGCCCGCCCCTCCAGTTCTTGACATTCTGGTTATAACCAATATTCTAGATTCATGTAGGGCGCAACGCCAAGTGTCGGCGCCAGGCAGTTTCCGGGAGGAATCGATGACATCCAGCGTGCTTTGGACGCCGGCGGCAGCCGCGTTCAAAAACTCCGGCCTTGCGCGTTTCGCCGCCCAAAACGGCTTCGATCCGCATGACTACGAGACGCTGCATCGCTGGTCGATTGGCGAAAAAGGCGCCTTCTGGCGCGCCGTCTGGGACTTTGCCGGCATCATCGGCGAACCGGGCGCGGTGGCGTTTCGGGCCGATCCGTCGGCGCCGATGACCGGCAGCGCCTTCTTTCCCGAGGCCAGCCTCAACCTTGCCGAGAACCTGCTGCGCGGCGACGACGCAGCGCTTGCCATCGTCGAGACCGACGAGACCGGGCATTTCCGCAACTATAGCCGCGACGAATTGCGGACCATGGTTGCCCGCACTGTGCATGGCCTGAAGGCGGCCGGCGTCGGGCGCGGCGATAGGGTGGGCGGCATC
Organism: Mesorhizobium sp.; assembly: GCF_004962245.1. Taxonomy (GTDB): domain Bacteria; phylum Pseudomonadota; class Alphaproteobacteria; order Rhizobiales; family Rhizobiaceae; genus Mesorhizobium. Next base: position 101,899 of record NZ_SUHQ01000004.1, read on the forward strand.
CTGCCAAATCGCATCGAGGCGCTGGCGGCGCTGCTCGCCACGCTATCCATCGGCGCGGTGTGGTCGTCCTGCTCGCCGGATTTCGGCGTGGCGGCCATTCTCGACCGGCTCGGCCAGATCGGCCCGAAGGTGCTGTTCGCCACGCAGCGCTACCGCTATGCCGGCAAGGATCACGATATCGCCGGCCGGCTTGGTGAGATCGCCGCCGGCATGCCCGGCCTGACGACGCTGGTGATCTGCAGCGACCAGACCGCGGTGTCGGCCCCGGCCGGCGTTTCCTGCGTCGGCTTCGAGTCCTTTGGCAGGGAAGGCGATCTGGCCTTCGAACGGGTGCCGTTCTCGCACCCGGCCTACGTCCTCTACACCTCGGGTACGACAGGCGCGCCGAAGGCCATCGTTCATTCCACCGGCGGCGTGCTGCTTCAGCACGTCAAGGAACATCTCCTGCATGGCGATGTCCGGCCGGGCGATGTCATGAGCTGGTACACCAACACCGCCTGGATGATGTATCACTGGCTGATTTCCGGCCTCGCCTGCGATGCGGCGGTCGTGCTTTATGACGGTGCGCCGATCCTGAAATCGGCAGGCGGTCTCGACCCGAGCCCACTGTGGCGCGTCGCCGAAAGAGCCGGCGTCACGCATTTCGGCACCAGCCCGAAATATCTGGCGACGCTCGCCGACGAAAATTATGCGCCGGGCGCCAGGCATGATCTGTCGGCGCTGCGTTCGCTGCTGTCGGCCGGCGCGCCGGTCTCATCAGGTCAGTTCGACTGGGTCTATGAGAACGTCAAGCGCGACATGATCTTCGCCTCGATTTCCGGTGGCACCGAGATCATCGGCTGCTTCCTGCTCGGCTCGCCGCTCCATCCGGTGCGCCGGGGCCATCTCACCGTCAAGGGGCTCGGACTGGCGGTCGCCGTGATGGACGACCGCAACGCGCCGGTCATCGCCGCGGAGGGCGACCTTGTCTGTACCGAACCGTTTCCGTCGATGCCGCTGACCTTCTGGGGCGAGGGCGGCGACGAGCGCTACCACTCCACCTATTTCGCCGTCCGCCGCGAAATCTGGACGCATGGCGACATCGCCGAAATGACCGTGCACGGCTCGGCGATCGTACACGGCCGTTCCGACACGACGCTCAAACCCGGCGGCGTCAGGATCGGCACCGCCGAAATCTACGCGGCCTGCGAAAAATTCCCCGAGATCGAGGACTGCCTGGTGTTCGGCGCGCCGGTCACCGGCGACGAGGAAATCCTGCTTTGCCTGAAGCTGAAGGAAGGCCGAGAACTGACGGCAGACCTCGCCCAGCGTATCCGCAAGCATATTCGCGAGCAGGCCTCGCCGCGTCACGTTCCGCATCGCATCCATGCCGTCTCGGCCATTCCCTACACGCTGAACGGCAAGCGGGTGGAGGGCGCCGCCCGCACCGTGATCGAGGGCAAGATGGTGAAGAATCTGGGATCGCTGGCCAACCCCGAAGCGCTCGACGAATATCGGCGCCTCGACCGGAGCCAGGCGGCATGAGCCTTGCTCGTTCACGCGGCGCCATTGCCGGCATCGGCGAGTTGAAGCCGACCCGCCGCACCGAAGGACGCACGACGCTGGAGATGATCGCCGAAGTCTCCAGGCTTGCCGTCTTCGATGCCGGGCTCGAACCCGGCCACATCGACGGGCTGCTGGTCGGGCCGCAGGTCGGCGAGACGCCGCAGCATGTGCCAGCGACGGTGGCCGAATATCTTGGCCTCAAGCCCGACATGGCCAATGTCGTCGACCTCGGCGGCGCCTCCGGCGCCGGCATGGTGTGGCGGGCGGCGGCGGCCATCGAGGCGGGGATGTGCGAGGCGGTTTTATGCGTTCTTGCCAACACCCGTGAGGAGGTGCCGGCACGCTCGCCCAACCGCAACCCGATCCGCGAATTCGACGTGCCGTTCGGCGCCTCCGGTGCCAACATTTCCTACGCCTTGCTGATGCAGGCGCATATGGCCGAACACGGCTCGTCGCCACAGGGTTTCGCCGCGATCGCCGCCTGGGCGCGTGCCAATGCGCAGCGCAATCCCGATGCGATCTTTCACGGCAAGCCGGCCAGCATCGACGAGGTGCTGGCCTCGCCGATGGTCGCCTCGCCCTTGCATCTCTTGGAGATCGTCATGCCGGTTGCCGGCGGCGAAGCGGTGGTCGTCGTCTCGGCCAAGCGCGCGCGCCAACTGGCCAAGCCCGCCGTGCATCTTCTGGGCGCCGGCGAGAAGGTTACGCATCGCGCCGTCTCGCAGGCGCCGAGCCTGACCTCCGGCCCGCTCAAGCCGGCGATGGCGCGCGCCTTCGCCCAGTCCGGCACGCGTGCTGCCGAGATGAACCTGCTGTCGCTCTATGACTGCTACACCATCATGGTGGCGGCAACGATCGAGGATGCCGGCCTCTGCGCTGCGGGGCAGTTCGGCCAATGGGTCCGCGACCACGATCTCGGACCTTCCGGCGACGCGCCGCTCAATACGCATGGCGGCCAGCTCGGCTTCGGCCAACCCGATCTTGCCGGCGGCATGACCCATGTCGTGGAGGCGGTGCGGCAATTGCGCGGCGAGGCAACCGGGCGGCAGATCGCCAATGCAAAACTGGCGTTGGTCACCGGCAATGGCGCGACGATGAGCGAAGCGACGGCGCTTGTACTCGGAGCAGACCAATGAGCGTCGACCTCGATCTGTTGAAGACGCCGGGACCGACGATCACCGCGCTGACCGCGCCGTTCTGGCAGGCAGCGTCGGAAGGACGGCTGGCGATCCAATCCTGCGAGGCCTGCGGCAAAGCGGTGTTCTATCCCCGGCCGATCTGCCCGCATTGCTGGAGCGATCGCCTCGCCTGGCGCGAGGCCTCGGGCGGTGGCCGGCTCAAATCCTTCTCCGCCGTTCACAAGCCCGGCCATCCCGGCTGGCTGCCTGCGGTGCCCTATGTCGTCGGCCTGGTCGAACTGGACGAAGGCCCGACGATGCTCAGTTTCATCGCGGCAGGCGAAGATGCATGCGCTGTCGGCCAATCGCTTGTACTTAAGCCGACGCGGATCGGCGGACGTCTGCTGCCCGCATTCAAACCGTCGGCCATGGCCGGCTCAACCACACCCAACCAAACTGGAGATACGCTCATGAGCACGCAGACGAAGGACGGCTGGATTGGCGTCATCAAGGGGCGGCCGCAGGTGGGCGCGTTTGCCGAGCGCTCGCGGCGCACTCGCCTGGAGGACATCGAGGCCTTCACCGAAATGACCGGCGACCGCAACCCGCTGCATTACGACAAGGCGCTGGCCGAGGCATCGGTGTTCGGCAAGCTGATCGTCCAGGGCGGCGTCACGTCAGGCATCCTCAATGCGCTGGTGGCCGAGGATCTTCCGGGGCCGGGAACGGTGTTCCTGGAAGTCGGCTGGAAGTTCGTCAAGGCGGTCGGCGTCGACGAGATGATCACCGGCCGCGTCGAGATCAAGGAGGTGCGACAGGACAAACCGATCTGCAAGATCGAGACGTCGGTGCGCAACGAGGCCGGCGACATCTGCCTGGCCGGCACCGCGACGGTGTTCACTGTTCCGCTGGCCAAGGCCTGAGTTTCGAGATGACGCTCTGGCGGGGTGTTCCGGATGCGACGCAAGGCGCCCCTGCCGAAGACGCGCACCGCTGGAGCATGCTTGTCCTGCTCTGCGTCGCCTTGGTGCTGTCGCTGACGACCTGGTTTTCGGCAACCGCGATCACGCCCGAGCTGAAGGCGGCGTGGCACCTGTCGGGCGCGATCGAGGCCTGGCTGACCAATGGCGTGCAGATCGGCTTCGTCGCCGGCGCACTGGCGTCGAGCCTGGTCAACCTGCCCGATATCGTCAGGCTGAACCGGCTGATGGCAGTCTCCGCCCTGCTTGCGGCGGTCGCCAACGCCTGGCTGCTGACGCAGCCGGGCCCGGTCGGGCTGGTCGCCGCGCGCATCCTGACGGGCGCAGCACTGGCCGGCGTCTATCCGCCGGCGCTGAAGCTTGTCTCGACATGGTTCGTGCGGGGCAGGGGCCTGGCGCTCGGCGCCGTGATCGGGGCGCTGACGCTGGGTTCCTCGCTGCCCCATCTGTTCCGGGCCCTGACCGGCTCGCTCGACTGGCAACTGGTGGTCGTTGCCGCGACCGTGGCGACGCTCATCGGCGCAGCGATCTTCTGGTTCTTCGCCGGCGAAGGGCCGTATCCGTTCGGCAAGGCGATCTTCGATCCCCGCCAGATCGGCGCGGTCTTCCGCGACAGGCCGCTGATGCTGGTTAATATCGGCTATCTCGGCCACATGTGGGAGCTTTATGCGATGTGGGCCTGGCTGCTCGCCTACGCGCGCGCCGCCCTCGAGGCGCAGCAGCATGCCTCGTCGGCTTTGGCGTCGCTGCTGACCTTCCTGGCGATTGCCGCCGGTCTCGTTGGCTGCCTGCTCGGCGGCGTCCTTTCCGACCGCTTCGGCCGCAGCCTGACCACCGCCGGGCTGATGATCGTCTCGGGGATTTGCGCGCTGGCCGTCGGCTTCGTCTTCGACGGACCGCTCTGGCTGTTCGTTCTGGTCACTGTCGTCTGGGGTGTTTCGATCATTGGCGATTCGGCACAGTTTTCAGCGGCAGTGACCGAGCTTGGCGACCGGCGCTTTGTTGGCACGGCACTCTCCGTCCAACTCGGGCTCGGCTTTGCGTTGACCGTACTGGTGATCTGGCTGGTCCCGCAGGTCGCTTCCTTGCTTGGCGGCTGGCGCTGGGCATTCCTGCTGCTGGTGCCCGGCCCCTTCATCGGTGCCGCGGCGATGTTGATACTGCGGCGCCTGCCTGCCGCCGTGAAGATGGCTGGCGGCAAGCGCTAGGCCTGATCGGCCTTGCCGGCCCACGGGACAGGATCACTGCCGGACTTGATTTCTCGCGCAAAGATTGAGTGTATCAGGCACGGCGATGATGCTGGTGCCCGGTTTGCCGACCGAGGCCGAGAGTTCAAGGTGGGTGGATGCTGAAGACCCGGGGAAGACCGCGCTACGACCAGGAAGACGCCGAGGCGGCGGAAACTTTTCGCGGCATCGGCGAGAAGATCCAGCTGAACCGTGACAATGCCGCGCCGCTTTGGGTGCAATTGCGCAACCAGATCGAGGAAGCGATCAACACCGGCGTGCTGGCCGCCAATTCGCGCATCCCGTCCGAACAGGCGCTGTGCGACTTCTTCGGCGTGTCCCGTCCCGTGGTGCGCGCCGCCATCGGCTCGCTGTCCAATGGCGGACGGGTCATCAAGATGCCGCGCAAGGGCATGTTCGTGGCGGCACCCCGCGAGCATGTCGATTTCATGACCTCGAACCTCAGCGTGTTCGGCGACCTGACCGCGAAAGGCCATGTCGTCTCGACCCGCACCTTCGAATTCTACCGCTGCCCGCCCAGCGAAAAGGAAAGCAGCGTCTTCGGCATACCGGAAACCGGCAGCGTCGTGCGCATAGGCCGTGTCTACATGACCGACGGCGCGCCGATCACGCTGACCCATATCAGCCTGCCCGGGCACAAGGTGCCGGGGCTGGAAACCGTGGACATCGAGAACCGGTCGGTCTTCCAGACGATCAGGGAACGTTACGGCCTGACCGTGCTGCGCGCCGAGCGCTGGTTCACAGCCGCAATGCCGACCCTGGAGGAGGCCGAACGCATGGGCGTGGCGCCGACCACGCCGCTGATCTCGATCGAATCGATCGCCTATGACGCCGACGGCGCCGCGCTCGAATATTATCAGGCGCTCTACAACTCGTCGGTGGCACGCATTCACATGTCGATCGAGCAGAGCAGCAGCACGAACGGGTAAGGGCCTTCCACCGCAAGGGCAAGACGTTGCCTAGCTGCGCCATATGCAGAAATATTATTTCTGGTAATAACCAGATTGACATGAGCAGGGAAGGACCTTAGGGTTCTGCTCATGCCGCCATCCCCTGGGGTGACGGAACTCGTCATCCCCTGGGTGACGGGGACCGTCATCCCCTGGGGTGGCGGGAGGAGTTTTCGGAATATCGGATTTGCGAGGCGCCGCCACGACGTTTGGCGGCGGGCGGAAAGCTGTTGCTTTGCGCGAGGCGGACCCGTGTCCCGGCGTGGAGGAAGTGCATGGATTACAGGCGTCAACTGGATCTCGATGGCGAGGTCGCCGTGGTCACCGGCGGCGCGGGCGGCATCGGCTTCGAGGCGGCCAGGGCGCTGGGCTCCTGCGGCGCGCACGTCGTGCTGATCGACCTTGACCAGGGCGCGCTCGACGCCGCGGTCGTCGCGCTGTCGGATGCCGGCGTGACCGGCGTTTCGACGAGGCATCTCGACGTCACCGACCCGACTGCCATGGAAGCCGCCGCCACCGATCTGGCGGCCGCGCTCGGCAGGATCGACATTCTCGTCAACAGCGCCGGCATCGCCCGGCTCAATTCGGCGCTCGACACGCCCGACGAGGAATGGCGGCTGGTCATGGACGTCAATGTCAACGGTGTCTACTGGGCGTCGCGAGCCTTCGGCCGCCACATGGTGGCGAAGGGCAAGGGCAGCATCGTCAATCTAGGCTCGATGTCGGGCCTGATCGTCAACCGCCCGCAAAGTGCGGCGTCCTACATGGTCAGCAAGGGAGCGGTCCACATGCTGACCAAGGCGCTCGCCGTCGAATGGGCGCCGATGGGCGTGCGCGTCAACGCACTGGCGCCGGGCTATGTCGCGACCGACATGACGCTGAAAATGCGCGACCGCCCCGAACTCTTCAACGTGTGGATGGACATGACGCCGATGGTGCGCTGCGGCGAGCCGCAGGAGATCGCCTCGGCGATCCTGTTCCTGGCTTCGCCCGCATCGAGCTACGTCACCGGCGCGATCCTGTCGATCGACGGCGGCTACACCGCCTGGTGAGATCAAGGGGACTCAAGGAATTAGCATGCCAACCACAGACACCGCCAAGCGCCAATCCATCATCGATGCCTGCATCCGGATGAACGCGATGGGCATCAACCAGGGAACGTCGGGCAATATCAGCATGCGCCATGGGGACGGCATGCTGATCACGCCGACAAGCGTTGCCTATGACCTTATGCGTCCGCAGGACATCGTGTTCATGGGCGCCGACGGTTCGGTCGACGGCACGCTGACGCCGTCCAGCGAATGGCGCTTCCATCTCGACATCTTGCGGGCACGGCCGGAAGTCCAGGCCATCGTCCACGCCCACCCGCCCTATTGCACGACGATCGCCATCATGGGCCGCGACATTCCGCCGATCCACTACATGGTCGCCGTCGCCGGCGGCAGCAGCATCCGCTGCGCGCCCTATGCGACCTTCGGCACCGCGGAACTGTCGGCCAGCGCGGTCAAGGCGCTGGAAGGCCGCAAGGCCTGCCTGCTGGCGCATCACGGGATGATTGCCGTCGGCACCTCGCTCGACAAGGCGATGTGGCTGGCGGTGGAGGTCGAGACACTGGCGCGCCAGTATCATGGCTGCCTGCAGATCGGCACGCCGCCGCTTCTGTCGGAAGCGGAAATCCAGAATGTTCTCGGCAGGATGGCGAGCTACGGCCATCGCGACGATGTCGACGCGGCCTAGACCATGATCCCGAAAATTGGAAACCGGTTTTCGGAAAAGATCATGGTCAGCGAAACCGCATCGGATGAATGCCGGATCGCACCGGTGAGGTCCTTCAGAGCGGGTTCTGAGGGTTTTTGAAGGCAAAGTGGAGGAAATCAATGTCCCACAAACAGAGCAGATCACACAGCATTCTCAAGGCGGCAGCCATCGCGCTGACGGCTGCCTGCAGTGTCCAGTTCGTCATCTCGGCCGCACAGGCGGAAGAGCTTTCCCTCAAGGGCAAGCGCATCGGCGTTTCCATCGTCGGTACCGATCACTACTGGGACCTGATGGCGTTCCGCGGCATCCAGGATGAGATCAAGGCGCTTGGCGGCGAGGCGATCGCGCTCGACGCCGGCCGCAAGGACCAGCAGCAGATCGCCCAGTTGCAGACGCTGATTGCGCAGAAACCCGACGCCATCGTCGAAGTGCTTGGCAATCTCGAAGTGCTGAATCCGTGGCTGGCCAAGATCCGCGAGGCCGAGATTCCGCTGTTCACCGTCGACACGGCCACGCCTCACGCGATCAACAACACGACCTCGAACAACTACAATATCGGTGCCGAGATCGCACTGCAGATGGTCGCCGACATGGGCGGCAAGGGCAACGTACTGGTCTTCAACGGCTTCTACAGCGTGCCGGTCTGCAAAATCCGCTACGACCAGATGAAATATGTGCTGACCTCGTTCCCGGACGTGAAGATCGTCGAGCCGGAGCTGCGCGACGTCATCCCCAACACCGTCCAGGCCGCCTATTCCAACGTCACCGACATGCTGACAAAGTCGCCGGAAAAAGGCTCGCTGAACGCCGTCTGGGCGTGCTGGGACGTGCCGCAGATCGGCGCCACCCAGGCCGCCGAAGCCGCCGGCCGACCGGAGCTGAAGACCTACGGCATCGACGGCAGCCCGGAAGTCATCAAGATGGTGATGGACGAGAACTCGCCGGCCGCTGCCGTTGCCGCCCAGCAGCCCTACGAGATCGGCAAGACCTCGGTGCAGAACGTGGCAAAATTCCTTGCCGGCCAGAAGGTGCCGCCCTTCACCTTCGTGCCCGCCGTGCTGATCAACAAGGAGAACGCCGCCGTCACCGGCAAGCCGTTCCTCGAGGCGGCCGAAAAGGCGGGCGTGAAATAAGGCCTCCCAAGCCTCGTGCCAGCCGGTACATCAGACACCGGCTGGTTGAGGCCGCGCCGTTTCGATGGCGCGGCCTCGTTAGAGCGCCGCGCGTCCAATTGGACGCGCAAAGGACGCTCTAATAATTTGAATCTGCGCGTGATCCTTTCCGAAACCGATTCCGGGGTCATGCGCAACATTTTCCGCGCAAGGAGCAGGGCATGACCGTGCAACCCGCAGCAGCTGAAATCGCAATCTCGATGACCGCTATTTCGAAGCGCTTCGGCCCGGTCCAGGCGCTTCACGATGCTGACCTTCAGGTGGCGCGTGGCACGATCCATGGCCTCGTCGGCCAGAACGGCGCCGGCAAGTCGACGATCATCAAGGTGCTGGCCGGCATATTGAAGCCCGACAGCGGTACCATCACCGTCAATGGCGAGACCGTCGGTCCGCTGACGCCCTCCTCGGTGGAACGGCTCGGCGTCCACTTCATCCATCAGGACCGCCTGCTGGTGCCGACGGCGACGGTCGGCGAGGCGGTGTTCCTGCGCCATGAGCTCGGCTTCGGCCCCTTCGTCAGCCGCCGTTCGATGAACCGGCACGCCGCCGAACTCTTGAAGCGTTACTTCAACCTTGAACTGCCGGCCGGCATCCTGGTGCAGGATCTGACGACGGCGCAGCAGAAGATCGTCCAGATCACCCGCGCGCTGGCGCAGAAGGCGTCGGTGCTGGTGCTCGACGAGCCGACCGCGGCATTGGTCAAGCGCGAGGTTGACAGCCTGTTTGCCGTGCTGCGCCGGCTGCGCGACGACGGCATCGCGGTCATCTTCATCTCGCACTACATGCAGGAGATCGAGCAGCTCTGCGACCGCGTCACCGTGATGCGCAACGGCACCGATGTCGGCACCGTCGATCCGGCCGAGACGCCGATCGACGAGATCATCGCCATGATGATCGCACGCGATGTCGGCGAGATGTTCCCGAAGCGCTCGGTCGAGATCGGCGCGCCGATGCTCGAAGTCTCGCATCTCGGCATGGCCGGCAGTTTCGAGGACATCTCGTTTTCGGTCCGGCGCGGCGAGATCGTCGGCCTGACCGGCCTGCTCGGCTCCGGCGCCAAGGAAATCGTGCAATGCCTGTTTGGGTTGGAGCGCGCCGAACGCGGCTCGATCATGGTCGAGGGCAAGACGCTGTCGCTGTCCTCGCCGGTCCATGCCGTGCGGGGCGGCATCGCCATGCTGCCGGAAGACCGCCGCGCCCATGGCGTGGCGATCGACCTGTCGGTGCGCGAGAACATCAGCCTTGCCAGTCTCGGCCGCTACAGCGGCAGAGGCTTCGTCAAGCGGGGGCTGGAGAACCAGGCGATCGACGGCCTGATCCGCGAGCTGTCGATCAAGACGCCCGGCCGCGACACTCTGGTGCGCCAGCTCTCCGGCGGCAACCAGCAGAAGGTGGCGATCGCCAAATGGCTGAGCTGCCAGTCGCGCGTCTATATCCTCGATGAACCGACCGTCGCCGTCGATGTCGGGGCCAAGGTCGAGATCTACAATCTGCTGAACCGGCTGGCCGGCGAGGGGGCAGCCATCCTGCTCCTGTCGTCCGACCTGCTCGAACTTGTCGGTGTCTGCGACCGCGTGCTTGTCGTCTATCGCGGCAGGCTGTCGGGCGAATTCTCCGGCGCCGATCTCGACGGCGACAGGCTGCTTGCCGCCTCGTCGGGCGCCCGCGGGCCGAAAGCGGAGGCCTCCTCATGACCGCAACCACGATGAAGTCCACTGTGAAAGCCGCCGGGGCAGGTGCTGCGCTAGGCGAGAAGCAGCCACGTGTGCAAAACACCGGCAAGCGCATCGGCACGGTCGCAGTGCGCCTCGGCGCAATCGCCACCTTCGCGCTCATCCTGGTCTATTTCGCGCTGTTTGCGCCGGGCTTCCTGTCTTCCTTCAACTTCATCAATGTCGTCGAGCAGTCAGCGATCCTCGGCGTGCTGGCCTTCGGTATGGCGGCGGTCATCATCGGCGGCGGCTCGAACGTCACAGAAGGCGGCATCGACCTGTCGATCGCGGCCAATATGGGCCTATGCGCCGCAGTCTTCGCGACGATGCTGCAAGCGGGTTATCCGGATACGGTCGCGGTGCTCGCGGCGATCGCCTGCGGCGTTGCGATCGGAGCTTTGAATGCTGTCGCCGTCGTCGGGCTTGGCATCCTGCCGCTGCTGGCGACGCTGGCGGTAATGAACATCGCCGCCGGCGCCGAACTGACGCTGACGCAGAACACGGTGGTCGGCGCCACCTCGCCGCTGCTGTCCTTCCTGGTGTCGGGCAGTTTCCTCGGCATCTCGACGCTTGCCTGGTGCCTGATCCTGTTTTCCGCGATCATGCTGGTCTTCATCCACAAGACGGCATTTGGGCTCAGGCTCTACGCCGTCGGCGGCCATCCCGAAGCGGCGCGCGCCGCCGGCATCAGCGTGCCGCTGCATGTCAGTTTCACCTATCTGTTCTCAGGCCTTTGCGCGGCCATCGCCAGCGTCCTGGCCGTCTCACGGCTCAGCGCCAGCACGCCCGGTTCCGGCGAGATGCTGCTGTCGGTGCTGGCGGCAGCGCTTCTCGGCACCGTCTTTTCCCGGCGCCTGGTGCCGACCATCGGCGGCACGCTGCTCAGCGTGTTGTTCATCGGCTTCCTGGCCAACGGCTTCCAGCTCCTCAACGTGTCGAGCTACTGGGTCAACGGCGTGCAGGGCGCGCTGATCCTGCTGGTGGTCGCCGTCACCTCATTCGCCCGCGGACCGGAGGCATCACGATGAGCGTTTCGCAAGACACTCGCGCCACCGGCGCGCAGAAGATCGGCGGCTTCATCGCCAGCTACAGCGTGGTCATCACCTTTCTGGCGATCTGCTTGTTCTTCGCGATGGCCAGCCCGACCTTCCTGACCGGGGCGAACCTCTACAATGTGCTGGTCAACAATGTGGTGATGCTCGCCATCGTCGCGCTTGGGCTGACCATCGTCATCTCGTCGGGCGGCATCGACCTGTCGGTCGGCGTCTCGGTCGACATGGCCTCGATGGTGTTCGTCATGCTGCTGGCCGCCGGCTATGGCGGCGTCTTCGGCGTCACCGTCGGGCTGCTGGCGGCCGTCGCCGTCGGCGTGCTCAATGCGATCCTGATCACCAGGCTGAAGATCAGCCCGTTCCTGGCGACGCTCGGCGTGCTGTTCATCGGCCAGAGCACGCAGCAGCTGGCGACCAGCGGCGGCCAGCCGATCTACCTGATAACAGGCTATGCCGGCGCCCAGTTCAACGCCATCGCCAGAACCTCGCTGCTGGGCGTCCCGATGCCAGTGCTGGTGCTAGTCGCCTGCATCGTCGTTGTCTACCTGCTGCTGCACCGTTCGGTCTTCGGCCGCGCGGTACAGGCGATGGGCGCGCAGCCGGGGGTCGCCTGGTATTCGGGTCTAGCCGTGCCGCGCCAGCTCTCGCTGGTCTATATCGGCTGTGCGCTTTTGTGTGGCATCACCGGCATCCTGCTGTCGGCGACGGTCAAATCCTACGTGCCGCTGTCGGGCAACGCCTTCCTGCTCGACGCCATCGGCGCCACCTTCATCGGCACGACGCTCAGCGCCGAACGCCGGCCGACCGTGATCGGCACGCTGCTCGGCGTGCTCTTGCTCGCGGTGGTCAAGAACGGGCTGCTGCTCATCGGCTGGAACTTTTACTGGCAGCAGGTCGGCATCGGCGTTCTTGTCTTCCTGGTCCTCGCCGTGAGCTTCGGCTTGCGCCGCGCGCGCCAGTAACCTCCCTTCGTCAAAGGATTTCTCTCCATGCCCAGTTTCGATGTCAGTTCGGTCGGCTTCTACGTGCTCGACATTCTCGGCCGCCCGGTCTCGCGCATCCCGGAAGGCGGCAGGGCGGACTATATCGAGGAGATCCGCATGACCGTCGCCGGCACCGCCGGTGCAACGGGAATGGACTGCGCCATTCTCGGCCTGAAGACACAGGCGGTGACCACGCTCGGAACCGACGACATGGGTGACTGGTTCGTCGCCAAGCTGCAGAAATACGGTCTCGATTGCGGTTTGGTGCGCCGCGACGGCAGCGTCCAGACCTCGTCCACAATCCTGCCGGTTCGCCCCAATGGCGAGCGGCCGGCCTTGCATGTGCCGGGCACCGCAACGGTTTTCCGTGTCGCCGACGAGGATCTTGACGCAGCGCTCGATGCGACGGTCGTCCATGTCGGCGGAACTGGCCTGCTCAAAAGCTTCGACGGGGAGCCGACGGTGCGTCTGCTCAGGCGTGCGAAGGAACTCGGCCGCATCACCACGTTCGACCTCATCCAGGCGACGCCCGAAACGATCGCCTTCGTCGAGCCGTGCCTACCCTATATCGACTACTTCGTGCCGAGCATCGATGAAGCCAGCGAAATGGCGCACGAGCAGGATCCCGCCAAGGTCGCGGCCTACTTCATGTCGAAAGGCGTCAAGAATTGTCTCCTCACGCTTGGCGCCGACGGCGTCTACGTCGCGCCGGCGAACGGCAAGCCATTCCATCTGCCGGCCTTCGACATCAAGGTCGTCGACACCACCGGCTGCGGCGACAGTTTCACCGCCGGCATCATCGTCGGCATCGTCAGGGGATGGGACCTCGAGCGCTCGGCGCGCTTTGCCTCGGCGGTCGCCGCCAAGGTGGCGATGGGCCTCGGTTCGGACGGCAAGCTCGTCTCCTTCGACGACACCATCGCGGCGATGAATTCCCTTCCGGTCAAGGCGGTTGCGCGCTCCTGGGCGCACGCCTGAAAGCAGCATTCGAAAGGACATTCCCATGAGCAATTCAAAAGTCGGCACGGTCGCGCTGGTCACCGGCGCCAGCCGCGGCATTGGCCGGGCGCTGGCGGTCGGGCTGGCAAAGTTCGGCTACGATGTCGCGATCACCGACCTGCCCGGGCAGGCGAAGGAGCTCGACGTCACACGCGCCGAGATCGAAGCCGCCGGCCGCAAGGCCTATGTCTACACGATGGATGTCAGCAGCAAGGCTGAGGTCGATGCGACCGTCGCGGCGCTGCTGAAGGACGCGGGCCGCATCGACGTGCTGATCAACAACGCCGGCATTTTGAAGCCCAGTCTGTTGCAGGACCTCGACGAAGCCTCCTGGGACGCGCATTTCGACGTCAACGCCAAGGGTGTGCTGCTGATGTGCCAGGCGGTGCTGCCGCATATGCGGGCGCGCAAATCCGGCCGCGTCGTCAACATCGCCTCGATCGCCGGTCGCCAGGGCGTGCCGACGCAGGGCCACTACGCCGCGACCAAGGCGACCGTGATCACGCTGACCCGCGTGCTGGCGCAGGAAGTCGGCATGGACGGCGTCACCGTCAACGCCATCTGTCCCGGCATCATCCTGACCGAAATGGGCAAGAACAATCTCGGCAGCGACGAGGCCATCCGGCACTGGGAAGAGGTCGCGGCGCTGAAGCGTCTCGGTTATCCCGAAGACATCGTCGGGCCGGTCTGCTTCTTCGCTTCGGAGCAATCGGCTTTCGTCACCGGACAGGCGCTGAACGTCTGCGGTGGTATCTATTTCCACTAAGGCTCATCGCCAATGATTCCGTCTATGGCCTGGCCGGCTATGTGCAGACCACCGACGCCAAGCCGGCGCGGCGGATGGCGGCACAGCTCAGGGTCGGCAATGTCTATATCAACCAGGCCGCCTGGGACGCCTCGGCTCCGTTCGGCGGCTTCAAGCAGTCCGGCAATGGCCGCGAACATGGCGAGTTCGGCCTCGGCGACTATCTCGAGATAAAGGCCACCGCCGGCTACAGCGCGATGTGAGGGCCATCTGACGCCAGCGGCTATGCTGGCGCCGAAACCCACAATGCCATAACAATCTATCGGACCACTCGATGCGGGCGGATCACGGAGGATCGGATGGCGACGGGGCGTTGTCTCTGCGGCGGCGTGCGCTACGAGATCGCAGGCGAGGTCGCCCAGCCGATCGCCTGTCACTGCTCGCAATGTGCGCGCACCAGCGGTAACTTCGTCGCCATGGCGGCCTGCAATTCGGCGAACCTCAGGCTTTCGGTCTCTGAGACCCTGAGTTGGTATCAGTCATCGGAAGGTGTCCAGCGCGGCTTCTGCTCACGCTGCGGTGGCAATTTGTTCTGGAAGGCCGTGCCGGGCATGGAGACCTATATCAAGGTCGGTACCCTCGATCGGCCGACCGGCCTTCGCCTGAGCGAACATATTTATGTCGGCTCGAAATCCGACTTTTACGACCTGACCGACGGTCTGCCTCAGAAACACGAATGGTAGGACCGCCACTCCGCCGCACCAGAGTCCGTATCACACCAGAATCCGCAAGGGAGAAGCTCCATGACTTCAGACGTGGCAGTTATCGCGGGAGCAGGGCCGGGGCTGAGCGCTTCGCTTGCACGTCATCTCGCCAAAGAGGGCTTTCGCGTGGTTCTGGCTGCCCGCAACGTCGGCAAGCTGAGCGCGCTGGTTGACGAAACCGGCGCGCTGGCGGTCGAAACGGACGTTGCCGATGTCGCGTCGGTCGAAAACCTGTTCGACATCGCCGACAAGGCCGGTCCGCTGTCGCTTGTGGTGTTCAACGCCAGCGGCCGCGCCCGCGGGCCAATCACCGAACTCGATCCCGAAGCGGTGAGGCAGGCCTTGCTGGTCGGCGCCTATGGCGGGTTCCTGGTCGGCCAGCAGGCCGCGCGCCGGCTGCTTTCCCGTGGCTCCGGCTCGATCCTGTTCACTGGCGCCACCGCGAGCGTCAAGGGGTTTGCGGGCTCGGCCGGCTTTGCGATGCCAAAGTTCGGCCTGCGCGGACTGGCGCAATCGATGGCCCGCGAACTTGCCCCGAAAAACATCCATGTCGCGCATTTCATCATCGACGGCGCGATCGCGCCGAACGGGCCTGGGCAGGCCGGCGAATCCGACCGGCAGGACCGCCGGTTGTCTCCGGACGCAATCGCCGAAACCTATCTCGCAATCCACCGGCAGCATCGCAGCGCCTGGAGCTCGGAGCTCGAACTCAGGCCATGGGTCGAGACTTTCTGAGCCTCGGCCGCACGGCAATTCGCTCATAGGGCAAATAACGTCCGAACGGACGTTATTTGCCTGCCGGTCGCCAAACGCAGCGCTGACTTTGCTCCATTCGCGTCGAGATTGGGTCGGGCGTTGCTTTGATCGCACTGCCCTGCGTGTCACCGTAAGGCGTGATCCACGCCTGAAGCAGAGGAGCTTGACCATGGCCAGGATTGTACCCGTGCTCGATCTCAGCCGTCTTGAACAGGGGGCGTCGGAGCGCCGGACCTTTCTGTTCGACCTGCGCACCGCGGCCCGCGATGTCGGTTTCTTTTATCTCAGCGGTCATGGAATTTCGGCTGTGGAGATCGACGAGGTGCTCGACGCCTCCCGCCGGTTCTTTGCCTTGCCGGAAGCCGACAAGCTGGCCATCGAAATGGTCAAGTCCCCGCAATTCCGCGGCTACACGCGCACCGGTGGCGAACTGACCAAGGGCAAGGCCGATTGGCGCGAACAGCTTGACATCGGCGTCGAGCGTCGACCCCCGTCACAGGGCCCGGGCATTCCTGCCTGGACGCGGCTGCAAGGGCCGAACCAATGGCCTTCAGCCCTGCCGGAACTCAAGCCGACGCTGTTGGCATGGCAGACCAGGGCGACGGCGGTGGCGATCCGCCTGCTGAAGGCGTTCGCGCTGTCGCTCGACCAGGCCGAGGACGCTTTCGATCCGATCTATGGCGGTGAGCCCAACCATCGCATGAAGATCGTGCGCTATCCCGGGCGCGAGGCAACCGGCGACGGCCAGGGCGTCGGCGCACACAAGGACGGCGGTTTCCTGACGCTCCTGCTTCAGGACGAGAACAAGGGGCTGCAGGTCGAGTATGACGGAAGCTGGGTGGATGTGGATCCGATCCCCGGAACGCTGGTGGTCAATATCGGCGAGCTCCTCGAACTGGCGTCCAACGGTTATCTCAGGGCGACAGTTCATCGTGTCGTGACGCCGCCGGCAGGTGTCGAGCGGATTTCCGTTCCCTTTTTCTTCAGCGCTCGGCTCGATGCGACGATCCCGCTGCTCACCCTGCCTGAAGAACTGGCGGCCGAGGCACGCGGACCGGCGAGCGATCCGGACAATCCGCTGTTTCGCGACGTCGGGACCAATGTGCTGAAAAGCCGCCTGCGCTCCCATCCCGACGTGGCGCGCCGGCACTATGCCGATCTCCTCGAAACCGGGGCGTCGCCGGTCTGACGGCATCAGCGTTCAGGAGCTCCAGCGCGTGTGCCGTACGAGATAGGGTTCGACCAGGGCACGTATTTCCGCAGCGGGCGCTGCCTCTCCAGCTGCACGCAGCGTCCGTTCGTAGCGCGTATAATCCTCCACCGCGCCTTCGAAGTCACGGCACGACAGCTGCCCCTTGATCAGCGCCTTGCAGATCGGTCCGGCATCCGGATAGAGGTCCAACGTCCGAAGATAGACGGAACGCGCCTCGCGGGCGTTGCCAGCCGTCTCCAGCCGCTGGCCGATCCGCAAGCTGAGATCGATCAGATCGCGACGCACTCTTTCGGCGACAGCGAGCGACCAGAAGCTGGCTCGCTCGTGCAGAAACAACGGACCGGGGAAGGCGAGGAAGAGGGCTTCCGCCTCCGGGCGCAGTCCGGCCGCCTCGCCATTGGCTGTCGCGGCGGCCTTGAGCCGCGCGTCCCAGTCTGCCAGGTCGACCCAGACCTTGTCCGACGCGAGGCGAAGCTTGCCTTCGCGCTGCACGATGAGGTCGGTCCGCCCCAGCAGCTTGCGCAGCCGATGCAGCGCCTGCTCGCACGCCGCCCGTGCCTGATCGCCGTCGAGGTCGGGCCACAGCCAGTCCTGAAGGGCCTCCAGCGAGCAGGTGTTATCTTTCGAAATCGCCAGTACCCGCAGGATGTCGAGAGCCTTCGTCGGCGGCTTTGCGCCGAGATGGAGCGGGTCTCCGTCGAGCTCCAGCCGAAAGCCTCCGAGAACGTGGACCTTGAGCGGCCATGGCCAGGTCGCGGGCCGCCGTTGCGGCACGTCCAGCCGGCGTTCCGCGATCAGCGAGCGGCAAAGCTTGGGCTCGATGCCGCGCTCGAGTGCATCGCCGAGCAGTTCGGCGAGCAATTCCGGAACGTTGAGGAGCACCATTGGCCAGCTGATGTCGCGGAGCGCCTGCAGGAAGATCTTCAGCCGGTGGCCATAGTGGAGATCCTGCTCCCACAGGCTCTCCAGGGCGGCCGCCGCCAGAATGCATATCTCGGTCCGTTTGCGAGCGCCGCCATCCAGCCGCGGCAGCAGGTCGCTGAGAAGTGCGGCGGCTTCGCGAGGCTTCCTGTCGGCCAGCAGCACCTGGAACTTCGTGATATAGTGGGCCCAGCGCTCGACCATCGGCTCGTTGGCGGTCTCGCTCGCCGCCATGAAGCGCTCGCAATCCTGGTAGGCAGCCGCGAAATCGCCTTGCCTGGCATGAAGCGTAGCATAGCAATTGGCGACGATGGCGACCTGCGTGCTGAAACGGCTGTCGGCGATCTCGGCCAGGCGCCCGACCACCTGATGGAACTCCGCAAAATCGTTGCGGAACTTCATCTGCATCTGAAGATGATAAAGGCCACCGAATTCCACGCCCTTGAGCGACTCGCGCTCGCCGATCGCGATCGCTGCCCGCAACGCCGCTTCGGCCGACGGATAGGGAAAGCCCCTTCTCTTGTAAGGGAAATAACGGCCACTCTTGGCGCCGAACTCGACCAGCCACATGCCGAGGATCCAAGGCAGCACGTCCCTGTTGTTCAAATCGTCGACCACGCTGTCGACGGCCTTCGTGAACAGATCGGCGCGCATGACCGACACCGAATGCTCGATCAGAGATTCGCTCGCAAGCAGCCGCAATCCGCTCGGGTCTTGCTCGGGATTTCGGGTCAGCCGCTCAAGGAGTTCAGTCTCCAGCGCTTGCCCCGCCGGATTGTTGCCATAGTAGTCGTCGCCGAAATTCAGCGCCCGCACCATACCAATGCGCACCAGCATCGCTTCCTCTGAAGGCATTTCCGGCAGGCCGCGCTCGATCAGCTCGAACGCCCGGCGGGTCCACATGGAAAGACCTTCGTAGGTACGCCAACTGGCCGTCTTGACCAGGACAGCGCGCGACACTGTGAGACACAGGCCGCGCAGATCGTCGGCCTCGTCAAAGGCATGCCATGCTCTTGACAGCCAGCGCTCCGCCGCAGCGTCATCTGGCATGTGGGCCACGCCTAGCCAATAGAAATGCCAGCCGTTCATGACCGCTTCCGGCAACCGGCCGCACCATTCGATGAGAGTCGCCCGGTGTCCTTGCGCCAGCACGGCCTCGGCACGATTCAGGATCAGCTCGCTCGCTTGGTCCCAGTCCTCGGCTTGCAAGGCGAGGTGTATGGCTTCATCCTCACGACCCGCCTCCACCAGGACCTTCGCCGCCTTTCGCCTGAGCGATTGCTGCTCTTCCCTGGCAACTTCCTGCGCGAAGCGCCGGTCAAGAAAGCCCCGCAAAAGGTCATGCAGGTGGAAGACGTCGCGGCTGTTTTCCGAGCGCGTGACCAGCAACTGTCGCCTGTAGAGCCTGTCGAGCAGCTTTCCCGCTTCGCCCGACCCGATCATCACGTCCGCCAGCTCGGCGCTGATTTCGGGCAGCAGGTTGAGCTTCAGCAGCATGTCCTGGTCGGCAACGGGGAGGGAAAGGAAGAAATGACGGCCGAGAACGTCCGACAGCGCATTCTGGCCGCCGGGTGCCGTTCCGTTCGTGTCGTCAGGTCCGACCGCCGAGCCGTGATCGGCAAGGAAAACCAGCCCGATCGCCCAGCCGCGCGCGGATTCGACATCGACCGCAGCGGCGGCGTTCCTCGAACGCAGCTCGATGAAATCGCGTGCTTCCGATGTCGAGAATTCGAGCGCTGACCTGTCGACAACGGCCATCTGGCCCCTGAGAACGAGGTCGCCCAGTTCCCCTTGGGGCAGTGTGCGCGAGACGCAGATGCAGCGGACCGTGTCAGGAAGCTCGCGGAACATCACCGAAAGCACCGTCCGGAATTCGGGCGTGTCGGCGTCGTGCAGATCGTCAAGAACCAGGATGGTGCCGGGCTTCAGCCGCGCGAAATAGGCCCTGAAGAAGCGCCTGGCGAATTCCTTCGGCTGCTCGGCATATTCGACGCCGAACACCGGCATGCCGCCGGCCGAGGCGAGCGACTGCGCCAGATACTGAAAGAAGCGTGCAATGTCCTGATCGCCTTCGTCGATACGGAACCACACATGCGGCGTCTCCGTGCTTTCGAGATAATCGATGACCGCGGTCGTCTTGCCGTAGCCAGCTGGCGCCGCCACCCAGCATATGGTTGATCGCGACATCCGATCGATCGCCGCGAGAACGCGGCTTCGCCTCAATATCCTGGCGCTGCGCGGTGCTGACAGCTTGGCGATCCGGCCTGTGACCGGGAGCGGGCGTCCCGCAGCGGCTTTGACAGCGTCTAGGGGGGTCATAAGGGCTCCCGCTTGACCAATCATCAAGCGCCGGTCGTGCCGCCATGACCGTCCCGCCGCCCAGATTGACCTTAACGTAGCGTAATCATGCGACGATTCGTAGTGGCTTAGCAGGTGAAGCGGCAATGGCTGATTCCGGGGGTGCGGACCTAGATGCTTGCGCAACCGAAAATCAGGAAGCAGACGAGGCCGAATTGCGGGAGGGAATGGGCGCCCGGTGAATCCCGCACTCCGTTTTCGGCCGCTCTCTCCATGTCTGATCATTGCTGTCCCCTCCGATTGGCGCGCTCGTGGGCTGCCTGGCAGTCCTTTCCAGACTCACGAGCTCATCCTGTGCGCGGCGGCATCCGCGCACATCGGTACGGTCACCTAGTTTCCCGCAGCTGATCTCCCAGTTTTCGCGAGCTTGCCTGTTTTCAATCATGCGACAGTTCGTGGTGGCTTCGCCGATGACTGCCCAATCCTTTGGCGATGCGATGATTTTCGCGTCACTCTTGCGAATGCTCGAAGCCGCACAGCTCAGCAAATGCCGGGTATCTGGCAGAATTCGGCTTTGGCATGCTCCTTGCATTGTCGATGGTGTGCAGAGCGTCTAGGGTTCCGGCCGCGATAAAGCGGTGCTGGTCCAAGAGATGCGACCGCCGAGGATGCACTGAGGCATCCGGCGGAACACGGCGGGCCAAAATCCCGGGAGAACCCTGCACGGGTTTGCTGGCGCGAACCTCTCCCGGATGCGCGCTCGTAAACCCCAACAAAAGTCCGGACGCAATCCGGATCGCGAACAGGGGTACGCAATGCTTCGCAAGCTGGCCGCAATCATCCTAGCCGCATCACTCAGCCTTCCCATGGTTTCCGCCACTGACGCGGCGCCCAAGAAAGACTTCAAGATATGCTGGTCGATCTATGTCGGCTGGATGCCATGGGGCTATCTCTCCGACAGCGGCATCATGAAAAAATGGGCCGACAAATACGGCATCAACGTCGAGATCACCCGCATCAACGACTATGTCGAAAGCATCAACCAGTACACAGCCGGCGGCTTCGACGGCTGTTCGATGACCAACATGGACGCGCTGTCGATCCCCGCAGGCGGCGGCGTCGACACCACCGCCGTGATCATCGGCGACTTTTCCAACGGCAACGATGCCGTGATCCTCAAGGATAAGACCGCGCTCGCCGACATTGCCGGCCAGAAGGTCAACCTTGTCGAGCTCTCCGTCTCGCATTATCTGCTGGCGCGGGCGCTGGACACGGTCAAGCTCGCCGAGAAGGACATCACCGTCGTCAACACGTCCGACGCCGACATGGTCGCCGCCTATGGCACCAGCGACGTCACTTCGGTCGTCACCTGGAACCCGCTGGTTTCCGAGATCCTCGCCATGCCGGGTGCGCACAAGGTGTTCGACTCCTCGCAGATTCCCGGTGAGATCATCGACATGATGGTCGTCAACACCGAAACGCTGAAGGACAATCCGGCATTGGGCAAGGCGCTTGTCGGCGCGTGGTATGAGGCGATGGACCTGATGACCTCGGACACGCCGGAAGGCAAGGCAGCCAAGGAGGAGATGGCCAAGGCGTCCGGCACGGACCTCGCCGGCTTCGACGCGCAGCTCGCCTCGACAGCAATGTTCTTCGACCCCGCCAAGGCGGTCGAATTCACCATCGGCGCCGAACTGCCGAAGACGATGGATCTTGTCCGCAACTTCCTGTTCAGCCACGGCATCCTCGGCACCAACGCGACGAGTGTCGACGTGATCGGCATGAGCTTTCCCGACGGATCCACGCTGGGCGACGCCAAGAACGTCAAGCTGCGTTTCGATCCAGCCTTCATGGCCGAGGCTGCAACCGCAACGCCCTGACTCGACATGCTGGTCAGGGGAATGAGCGCCATGAATGCAGTCTCCAAGGCGGGCGGGGAGGGCACGCACTCTTCCCCGCCAAGGCCGAAGGTGCGCCTTCGCATGATCAATGCGAAGGTCTCGCGCGGCGGCGCCTTGTTCCTCGGCGGCTTGCCGTTCTTGTTCGTGGCGATCGCCTACCTGATCGCTTCCGCGCAACGACTGGCTGTCAATCCCAGCGACAAGCTGCTGCCTTCGCCGGTGCAGATGTGGTCGGCCTTCCTTGACCTGGCGACGGTTCCGGACAAGCGCTCCGGCGACCTCATCCTGTGGGTCGACACCTATGCCAGTCTCGTCAGGCTGTTCGCCGGCGTGGGCGTGGCCACGCTCGTAGCGCTTTCGCTTGGCATCGCCATCGGCTTCATTCCGCGGGTGCGGGCCTTCCTGCTGCCTTTCGTCACCGTCGTCTGCGTCATTCCACCATTGGCGCTGCTGCCGATCCTGTTCATCGCGCTTGGCCTTGGCGAAACGGCCAAGATCACGCTGATCGCCATCGGCGTCGCGCCGGTGATGGTGCGCGACATCGCAAACCGGGTGATGGAATTGCCGTCCGAACTGGTGGCCAAGGCGCAGACGCTTGGCGGCAACAGCTGGACCATGATCTTGCGGCTGGTGCTGCCGCAAGTCATGCCGCGCCTCATCACCTGTGTGCGGCTGGCGCTCGGGCCTGCCTGGCTTTTCCTGATCGCCGCCGAAGCCATCGCGTCGACCGAGGGGCTGGGTTACCGCATCTTCCTCGTCCGCCGCTATCTGTCGATGGACGTGATCCTTCCCTATGTCGCCTGGATCACGTTGCTTGCCGTCATCACCGACTGGCTGCTGGTACGGCTTTCCCAGGCGATGTCCCCCTGGGCGCATCCGGTGGAGGCCAAATGAGCCGCATCGTCGTTCACGGGCTGGAAAAGAGCTACGGCGATGCCCGCGTGCTCGAGCGGGTCAACGTCACCGCCGAGGCCGGCGAATTCCTGTCGCTGGTCGGCGCCAGCGGCTGCGGAAAATCGACGTTCCTGCGCATCCTGCTCGGCCAGGAGCAGCAGAGCGGCGGCGTGGTCGTTGTCGACGACGGCCCGATCGTGCCCGAACCCACACCGCAGCGCGGCATCGTCTTCCAGCGCTATTCGGTGTTTCCGCATCTGACCGCCCTCCAGAACCTGCTGCTGGTCGAAGACTTTCGCTCGGGCGGGCCGTTTGGCCGCGTCTTCGGCGCCAGGCGCAGAAATGCCAGGCAAGTGGCCGAAGCCATGCTGGAGCGGGTCGGCCTTGCCCACGCGCGCGACCTCTATCCCGCCTCGCTCTCGGGCGGCATGCAGCAGCGGCTGGCGATTGCGCAGACCTTGCTTGGCCGTCCGCAGATACTGCTTCTCGACGAGCCGTTCGGGGCGCTCGATCCCGGCATCCGCGTCGAGATGCACGAACTGCTCACCGAACTGTGGACCGAGCACGGCATGACAGTGGTGATGGTCACCCACGACATCGGCGAGGCCTTCAAGCTCGGCACCCGCGTGCTGGTCTTCGACAAGGTGCGCCACGACCCGCAGTTCCCGTCCGCCTATGGCGCGACGATCACCTACGATCTGAAGCTCGACCGCAAGAACCGGGCTTCTTCTCTGGAAGTGGCCAAGGTGGCCGCGATGGTCGGGACGGCCCGGCCGGATAGCGCGATCGCGACGACGGCGTCGCAACGGAGACCTTAGAATGTTTGGAAATATCCCCGAACGCAGCCACCGCCGTGCAGGGCTCGTCGCCCGGGAGGCCAGGGAGCGCTTCCACCACCCCGATTTCGACGCCCGCGGCACGCAGGGCTGGAAGTCGATCGAGGCCGAGGGGAAACTGCCGGAAAGCGGCTGGCGCAAGGAGCAGCAATGGGCGCTCGACATGGGCCTGCCGGGATCGGAGTCGATCGTCGACAAGTCGATCCCGACATTCGCGCGCGGCGAGCTGCCGCATTTCGCCGGCATCAACACTTTTCTCAAGGCGCCCTATGTCGAGAATGTCCGCGATGTCGGCAAATATGATGCTGCCGTCATGGGCATCCCTTTCGATAGCGGCACCACTTACCGGCCAGGAACCCGCTTCGGGCCGCAAGGCATTCGTCGCATCTCGGCGCTCTACACGCCGTACAACTATGAGCTCGGCGTCGACCTGCGCGAGCAGATGACGCTGTGCGACGCCGGCGACGTCTTCACCATTCCCGCCAACCTCGAAAAGAGCTTCGACCAGATCACCAAAGGCGTCAGCCATGTCGCCTCGTCGGGCGCGTTGCCGATCATGCTTGGCGGCGACCATTCGATCGGCTTTCCCTGCGTGCGCGGTATTGCCGACGTGACCTCCAAGCGCATCGGCATCATCCATTTCGACCGCCATATCGATATCCAGGAAAAGGATCTCGACGAGCGCATGCACACCACGCCTTGGTATTGGGCGACCAACCTGCCGAATGTCTCGGCGACCAATCTCGTGCAACTCGGCATCGGCGGCTGGCAGGTGCCCCGCTACGGCGTCGCCGAGGCTAGGAAGCGCGGCACCAACGTGCTCACCATCGCCGACATCGAGCAGATGGGCCTTGAGAAGGCGGCGGAAATCGCGCTCGAACTCGCGTGGAAAGACACCGATGCCGTCTACATCTCCTTCGACGTCGACAGCCTCGATTGCGGCTTCGTGCCCGGCACGGGCTGGCCTGAGCCGGGTGGCTTCCTGCCGCGCGAGGCGCTCAAGCTGCTTGGACTGGTGACGGCGCCTGGCATTTGCGGGCTGGAAGTGGTCGAGGTCTCGCCGCCCTACGACACATCGGACATCACGGCCCTGTTCGGCGTGCGTGTCGTCGTCGAGGCGCTCGGCTCGATGGTCGCCCACGGCAATCTCGGCAAGCACAAATCCATCATCGACAAACCGGTGAGCTTTTGACCATGCACGACGATCATCATCACCACAGTCATGACCACGGCCACCATCATCATGACCATCCGCACGCCCTCGGCCACAACGGACCCGCGGGCAAGCCGCTGCAATGGCAGACGCCACATCTGCCAGACCAGGCTCACGAGCCGCCTGCCGATCCCGCCTCCGTCGACCTCGACCTTGTTGAAACGGCCTTCCTCGAAGGCTTTGCGCGGGCGCCGGACCCGTCCAGCTTTCTGCGTCTGGCCGGCATACCCTTTGTCGGCGAGATGGCGGACGGCGTGCGGCTTCATTTGCTTCGCGTCGAGACCGAGGATCTGGTCGATGTCGGCGCGGTCATGCCGCTCGTCGGCGGCACCGGTGTCGCCTATCACCCGTTGCCGGCGCGCCTGACATCGCACCGTCGCCGCCTCGCCTTCATCTATCACGATGGCACTGAGCAAAGGCCGCTCGGCTTCGCCGCGGCGCGCGCCCTTGCCGACCGTTCCGCGGCTTCGCAATTCGCCGTTCCCGGGCACTGAAACCAGACGCCGAACCCGTCACTCTCATCGAACAGGTACAACCATGAAAACACTCGCAAGCATGAAAACACTAGCAAGACTTGGCACCCTTTCGGCTCTCTCCGCCCTCACACCGTCGCTGGCGTTTGCCCATAGCGGCGGTTCTCATGTCCACGGCCTTTTCGCCGGCCTCGAACATCCGCTCTTCGGCATGGATCATCCGCTGGCCATGGTCGCGGTCGGCATGATTGGCGCCCGGGCTGGCGGCCGCAGTGTTGTCCTTGTGCCGCTGTTCTTTGTCTCGGCCATGGTCGCCGGAGCCTTGCTCGGCATGGCCGGCATCGGCCTGCCTTCGCTTGAAACCGGCATCGCGCTGTCGCTGGTGGTCTTCGGCGTCATGGTCGGCCTTGCCAGGCCTCTACCGCTGGCCGCTGCGGCAGCACTGACGGCCTTGTTCGGCCTCTTCCATGGCAATGCCCACGGCCTCGAGATCCCCGAGAGCGTCAGCGATATCGCCTACGCAGCGGGTTTCGTGCTCGGCACGTCGATCCTGCATGCGATCGGGGCCTTGTCCGTCCTCAAGCTGGCCAGCTGGCCGCTGCCGGTTCGCACCGCAGGTATCGCCACCTCGCTGGTTGGAATGGCGATGGCGGCACAGACCTTCTGAGTGAGGCGATCAACGCAGGGCAAACAGGACTGGAAAGCAGATGAGCCGGAAATGGTTGATGAGGCTGCGGCGCATTCGCGACATGCTGTATCAGATCCTGAAAGTCCGGGCCGAGCGGCTTTGAGGGGCGCGGGTTCCGCGTTCCTCCAGTCGGCATGACCCTCAGAACTCGAGCGCCTGCCTGAGTGCCGGACCACTCCTGACGCGCAGATCGAGGTCGGCCTCGATATGGTCGATGTGGTGCAGCATCAGCGCGCTGGCCCGTTCTGCGTTGCCGCTCTCAAGCGCCTCCAGGATATTCATATGTTCGCTATGGCCGCAGCTTGAGACACCGGAGCGGCCATAAAGCGCAATCACCAGCGACGAACGCGCCACCAGTTCCTCCATGAAGCGCTGGAGGATGACGTTTCCCGCGACCGACGCCAGAAGCAGGTGAAAATCGCCCGAAGCCTTGATTTCCGATCGTCTTGCGCTCGGTCCGCGTTCGGCAATGAAGCGGCCTTCTTCGTCGAGCTGTGCCTTGAACGCAACGACATGCGCCGGCGTCATGCGCCCGGCCGCGGCAATCGCGATGCCGGGCTCGATGAGCCGGCGTGAAGCAAAGACCTGACGCGCTTCCTCCGGCGACGGATTGGCGACGAAGGCGCCGCGATTGCGCTCGGTCCGCACCAACCCCTCGAAGGAGAGCATCTGCAGCGCCGCGCGGGCCACGGTGCGGCTGACATCGAACAAAGTGCCGACCTCGCCTTCGGACAGCTTGGTCCCCGGTGCCAGCCGGCGATCGACGATCGCGTCGCGCAACTGGTCGCGGATCGCCTGGGCGCGATCCTCATTGGCACTGTCGACGGCAGGGAAAGTCTGGTCGGCTATGTTCATGGCGGTGGTTCCTGTGCCTTTCTATCCTGAATCGGATCGCTTGCACGAGAGCCAAATTGAATACAGAGACAGAAAAGATTGCATACGATTTTTGCGACGATCCGCAACAATTGCCCATAATTTGCGCATCGCACGAGACTGCCGTTTGGGAAGGCGTCCGCTTGCGATGCTGATTTTCACAAGAATTCAATTGGTTGAGGCGGCGGCACGCAACTGGCACGCATGATGCTTCGGTTAATCCCGACCAAAGGGGATGCCGGATGTCCAAAGCCGCCGAAATCGACATAGTGTCCGTTTCGAAAATCTATGGCGCAACGACTGCCGTCGAAGACATCAGCTTGAAAATCCCCGCGGGAACCTATTGCTGCCTGCTCGGCCCGTCCGGCTGCGGCAAGACCTCGACGCTGCGCATGATTGCCGGGCACGAGAGCATATCCAGCGGCGACGTGCGCCTGGGCAATACGGTGGTCACCGACCTGCCGCCTGCCAGGCGCGGCACCGCCATGATGTTCCAGTCCTACGCGCTGTTTCCGCATCTCGACCTGATCGACAATGTCGCGTTCAGCCTCAAGATGAAGGGCGTCGGCAAGGAGGAACGCCACGCCAAGGCGCTCGACATGCTGAAGCTGATGCAGATGGAAGCCTATGCCGGCCGCCGTCCCGCGCAGCTTTCGGGCGGGCAGCAGCAGCGCGTCGCTCTGGCCCGCGCGCTCATCACCGACCCCGAGGCGCTGCTGCTCGACGAACCGCTCTCGGCACTCGATCCGTTCCTGAAGATCCGCATGCGGGCCGAACTGAAGAAGCTGCAGACGTCGCTCGGCATCACTTTCGTGCACGTCACCCACAGCCAGGAGGAGGCGATGGCCTTGGCCGACCTGATCGTGGTGATGAACGACGGCCGCATCGAGCAGGCAGCGCATCCGCGCATCGTCTTCGAGCGGCCGGCCACCGCATTCGTCGCCCGTTTCATGGGCGATCACAACGTCGTCTCCGGCCGCGTCAGCGGCAGCCGCGACGGCATGGTTCTCTTCGATGTGCCGGGCGGCGCCTCGCTTGCGGCCAGCGGGCAGGGCAGGGAGGCCGGTGAGCCGATCGATATCGCCATTCGCACCGATCATGTGCGGATCGGCGAAGCGCCGGCCACGGGGCTGGGCTTTACCGGCATCGCCTCCAACGTCGAATACCGTGGCTCGACCGTGAAGCTCTCGGTCAATGGCGCCGGCATCGAGGATTTCACGGTGATCGTCGACGACGCCAGCTTCTTCGCCAGGCCGGTTGCCGTCGGCGACGCCGTGCCGATCGCCTGGGACGCCGAGGACGCGATCGTCCTTGGCCGTCTCGATTCCTGAACCAGCATAACCAACAAAACAGGGGAACTGACCATGACAAACACCACCGACAAGAAGACAGGAATTTCCCGCCGCTCGCTGCTCAAGACAGGTGCTGCCGCCGTCGGTTTTGCCGCCGGCGCCGGCATCATCACCGGCTTCCCGACGATCTGGGCGCAATCCAACATCACATTGCGCCAGTTCGGCACCGGCGTGTCGAACCTCAACGCCATCGCCGACAAGTGCAAGGCCGATCTCGGCATCACGCTGGAGATGACGGCGACCGATTCCGACGCCGCCGCCCAGCGCGCGGTCACCCAGCCGGACAGCTACGACATCGCCGACATCGAATACTGGATCGCCAAGAAAGTGTATCCGTCCGGCGTGATGCAGCCGATGGATGTCAAGAAGCTGAAATATTACGACAAGATCGTACCGCTTTTCATCAACGGCAAGCTGGCGCCCGACAGCGTCATCGCCCAGGGCACCGCGCCGCATACGGTCGGCTTCGTCGAGGCGCAGGACGCAAAGACCTTTGCCAAGGAACCGACGCAGTGGATGACGATGGTTCCGACCATTTACAATGCCGATACGCTCGGCATCCGCCCCGATCTTGTCGGCCGTGACATCACCACCTGGGCCGACATCATGGATCCAGCCTTCAAGGGCAAGACCGCCATCCTCAACATTCCGTCGATCGGTATCATGGATGCAGCGATGATCATGGAAGCCTTGGGCAACATCAAATACGCCGACAAGGGCAACATGACCAAGGAGGAGATCGACAAGACGATCGACTTCCTGATCAAGGCCAAGCAGGACGGCCAGTTCCGTGCGTTCTGGAAATCGTTCGACGAGAGCGTCAACCTGATGGCGTCGGGAGAAGTGGTCATTCAGTCGATGTGGTCGCCGGCCGTCGCGGCGGTGCGCTCCAAGGGCATCGCCTGCAAGTACCAGCCGCTCAAGGAAGGTTACCGCGCATGGGGTGGCGGTCTCGGCCTCGCCTCGCATCTGTCGGGCGCGCAGCTGGACGCCGCCTATGAATACATCAATTGGTACACGTCCGGCTGGGTCGGCGGTTACCTCAATCGTCAGGGCTATTATTCAGCCGCGATGGAGACCGCTAAAAACTTCATGTCGGAAGACGAATGGGGTTTTTGGATCGAAGGCAAGCCGGCCAAGGGCGACATCCTGTCGCCGGAAGGCAAGGTCATGGAGAAGGCGGGCGCGGTGCGTGACGGCGGCTCCTTCGTCGAGCGCATGGGTAAGGTCGCCTGCTGGAACTCGGTCATGGACGAGGACCGCTACATGGTGAGGCGCTGGAACGAGTTCATCGCGGCGTAGTGCAAAACCAACGCGCCATTTGAGATGCCTCATTCCTTCCCACCCCCCTCTGTCCTGCCGGACATCTCCCCCGCAAGGGGGGAGATTGCGCACTCAATACCGCTTTCGCCAACCACCGGCGCTGCAAGAATGGCGCCGGCAGCGCAACTGCCAATCTCCCCCCTTGCGGGGGAGATGTCCGGCAGGACAGAGGGGGGTGGGAAGGATCGCAACCTGGCAAATCGCTCCTCTGCCACATCGCACCAGGGCTGTTCCAGATGACTGTGGCCCTCGACCAGCCCGCAAGCACCGCCGTCGCAAAGCCGGCCAGACGCAGCCGGCGTTCACTGGCCGGCCTCGCACCCTACCTCCAGGCAACACCGCTGGCGCTGATCCTCGGCGCGTTCCTCCTATTGCCGATCCTGATGATCGCCGTGGTCTCCTTCTGGGACTACGATTTCGCGGCGATGTATCCGGATTTCCTGACCACCAACTACGCCGACACGCTCGGCTCCTGGGTCACTTGGAAAACCTATCTGAACACGCTGAAATACGCTGGTATCGTCTGGGCGCTGACGCTCTTCATCGGCTTCTGGGTCGCCTATTTCCTCGCCTTCCATATCAGGACCACGGCCATGCAGATGGTGCTGTTCCTGGTCTGCACCGTGCCGTTCCTGACCTCCAACATCATCCGCATGATCTCGTGGATTCCCGTGTTAGGCCGCAATGGCCTTGTCAACTCGACGCTGGTGCAACTGGGACTGGTCCCGAAGCCGATCGAATGGCTGCTCTATTCCGAATTCGCCGTGGTGCTCGCCATGGTGCATCTCTACACGCTGTTCATGGTGACGCCGATCTTCAACACGCTGATGCGCATCGACAAGTCGTTGATCGAGGCCGCGCGCGACGCCGGCGCTTCCGGCTGGCAGGTCCTGTGGAACGTCATCATCCCGCTCGCCAAGCCCGGCATGGCGATCGGCACCATCTTCGTCGTCACGCTGGTGATGGCCGACTTTTCGACGGTGCAGGTGATGTCTGGCGGACAGAGCGCCTCCGTCGCGTTGATGATGAAGAACCAGATGTCGCTGCTGCAATATCCGGCGGCTGCCGCCAACGCGGTCGTCCTCCTGGTTCTGGTGCTGCTGATGGTCGCCGGCATCCTGCGCATCGTCGACATCCGCAAGGAGTTATGACGTGAGCCACGAGAAGCGCACCTTCGAATTCTACGTGCTGGCGGCTTTCTTCGCCCTTTTCGTGCTGTTCCTCTACGGCCCGCTTTCGGCGATCCTGATCCTGTCCTTCCAGGGTGAGAATGGCGGGCTGACATTCCCGCTCAACGGCGTGTCGCTGCATTGGTTCGGCAATCTGTTCGAGCGCCAGGCGGTCGGCGATTTCGGCGGCAGTTTCAAACGCTCCTTCGTGCTCGGCCTGATGGTAATGGTCGTCACGGTAGCCGTGTCGCTGCTTGCCGGTCTTGCCTTTCGCCAAAAATTTCGCGGCGCCACGGCACTGTTCTATCTGGCCGTCGCCAGTCTGGTCGTGCCGTCGATCATCATCAGCCTCGGCATCGGCGTCGTCTTTCAGCAGATCGGCTTCCGTCCCGCCTGGTACACGTCTGCCTTCGGCGCGCATTTGACGTGGACCTTGCCTTTCGGCGTGCTGATCATGTTCGCCGTCTTCAACCGGTTCTCGCCGGCCTATGAGGAGGCCGCGCGCGACTTGGGCGCGACCTCCTGGCAGACCTTCGCGCATGTCGTCCTGCCCATGATCGCGCCCAGCCTGATCGGCGTCGGCCTATTCGGTTTCACCCTGTCCTATGACGAGTTCGCCCGCACGCTGATGACCTCGGGCACCTTCAACACGTTGCCGCTGGAAATCTACGGCATGACGACGAATGTCACGACGCCGGTGCTCTATGCGCTGGGCACCGTGACGACCGTGTTTTCCTTCCTGGTGATTTTGGCGACGCTCGGTGCGATC
The DNA here is from genome assembly GCF_004962245.1 of Mesorhizobium sp. Taxonomy (GTDB): domain Bacteria; phylum Pseudomonadota; class Alphaproteobacteria; order Rhizobiales; family Rhizobiaceae; genus Mesorhizobium. The sequence continues at coordinate 133,603 of NZ_SUHQ01000004.1, forward strand.
GTCTATGTCGGCCGCCGCCGGGCGCGTGCATGAGAACCGCAGTGCAGATCCTCGTCGTCAATCCGAACACCACCGCCAGCATGACCGAAACCATCGCAGCGGCGGCGCGGCTCGTGGCCGGCGCCGGAACGGAAATCGTCGCCGTCACCTCGTCGATGGGGCCGGTTTCGATCGAAGGCTATTATGACGAGGCGCTTGCCGTGCCGGGCCTGCTGATCGAGATCGCTGCCGGCGAGCACTCGGGCGCGCAGGCCGCGATCATCGCCTGTTTCGACGACACCGGCCTCGATGCCGCGCGCGCCATGGCCAACATTCCGGTCATCGGCATTTGCGAGGCGGCGCTCAGCACGGCCTCGTTCATCGCGCAGCGCTTCACCGTCGTCACCACGACCGAGCGCTCGCGCGTGCCGGTCGAAGGGCTGGTGCAGCGCTACGGCATGGCGGGGCGGGCACGCGTGCGCGCCGCGGACATTCCGGTTCTGGCCCTCGAAGATCCGGCATCGGACGCGGTTCTGAAGCTGCGCGACGAGATCGCGCGCGCCCTCGAGCAGGACCGCGCCGAGGCCATCGTGCTCGGCTGTGCCGGCATGGCCGATCTCGCAGCCGCGCTGCAGCGGGAATTCGGCGTTCCGGTCATCGACGGTGTCGGCGCGGCGGTCAAGCAGGCCGAGACGTTGATCGCGCTTGGCCTGTCGACATCCAAGCGTGGCGCCTATGCAAACCCCTTGGCAAAGCCTTATCGTGGCGCATTGAAATCCTTCGCCCCCGGACCTGTTGCCGCCGAGTGATCGCAATGTCCCGAACGATCCGAACGCTCGCATCTGACGACGTGGAAACCCTTGTCGACTGGGCGGCAGCGGAAGGCTGGAATCCCGGTCTCGGCGATGCCGTGGCGTTTCATGCGGCGGACCCCGAGGGCTTCATCGGCGCATTTGTCAATGGCGAGATGGTGGCCGGCATTTCCGCCGTGGCCTATGGCGACGATTTCGGCTTCATCGGCCTCTACATCTGCCGGCCGGAGAGGCGTGGCGAGGGCCATGGCAAGGCGGTTTGGGATGCCGGCATGGCGCGGCTCGGCAACCGCACGATCGGCCTCGATGGTGTCGTCGAACAGCAGGCCAACTACCGCAGCATGGGTTTTGCGCCGGTCTACCGGACGATTCGGTTCGTCGGATCGCCAAATGTTCCGGCAGCTGCCGACAGCGATATTTGTGCCATAGGACCGGAACTTGTGCCGCATGTCCTGGACTACGATGCTCGGTTCTTTCCCGCTCCGAGGCGATCCTTCCTTGAACACTGGCTGCGCCCGCCGCACATGGCGCTTGCGCTCGTCAAGGACGGCGCGATCGAGGGATACGGCGTCGCGCGCCGATGCCGGGACGGTTGCAAGATCGGTCCGCTCTTCTCCGACAGGCTGGACGCGGCAAGCCGCCTTTTCGCCGCGCTCGCCAGCGCCTCCGAATCCGGAAATATCCATCTCGACGTTCCTGAGACCAGCGGGGACTTTGCAGCCCGGCTGTCGTCCGTGGGACTTCAACCGGGCTTCGAAACGGCTCGAATGTACAAGGGAAAAGTGCCGCAGCTCATGCAGTCCGGGGTCTTTGCGATAACGACCTTGGAGCTTGGCTGAGCGTCGACTAGACTAACCTGCCTCATCCAGCCGATCGCGCAGCATGCTTAAGGGGAGCAGCATGTTTGGCGCATGTCGCATCAGGCCATGGAACGGGATCGGCGACGGCGGCGCAAACGGAAGCGGCAAATCCTGAGGCTTCGCTCCGCTGGCCCAATCCGCAAGCACCTTGCCCATGGCTATGGTCATAGCGATGCCACGCCCGTTGCAGGCAAAGCCCGCGATCAGGCCAGGCCCGAGATCGACGATATGCGGCAGGAAATCGGGCTCGACGGCAGCCATCCCCGACCAGCTGTAGGCGAGCGGCGGCAGTTCGGGAAGCTCGAGATGCCTGGCAAGCCGTCGCCAGATCGCCTGCGGCACGCGGGCGTCGGCGCCCGGACCTAAACTATGCATGCCTCCCGTTATCAGCCTGTTTCCGCTGTCGAAGCGGAAGGTGAAAAGATTGCGCCTGGTGTCGCCGACACCTTGCCCGCCGGGAAGCAGCCGAGTGCGTATTTCGCGTGGCAGTGGCGCTGTCGCGACCTGGAAAATTTTCAGCGGGAAGTAGGTTCGCTGCAGCGTGCGATGCAGTGCCCCGCCATAGGCGTTGGTGGCAATGAGGACCTTTCCGGCGCGCACCGACCCCGAGGCCGTTTTCAACGTCCAGCCATCCGCCATGCGATCGATCGATGCAACACACGTATGCTCGAAGATGCGTGCGCCGGCCTTTTCTGCCGCATCGGCGAGCCCGCGTGCATATTCGACAGGATTGAGGACGCCGCCCGACCGGTCCATCCAGCCACCGGGATAGCCGCGAACGCCCGTCAGCTCTTCGACCGCCTGCCTGTCCAGCGCAACGGCCGGTCTCCCGCGCCTTGCCCATTGCTCGGCACGCGATCTGGTCTTTTCCAAAGCGGCCTGCGAATGGGCTGGTTGTATCCATCCGCTCTGGACGGCGTCGCAGTCGATGCCGTGCCGCTTGATCAGGTCGAAGACGAGATCGGCGCTGCCGGCCGCGAAATCGACAAGGCGTTCGCCGCGCTCTGGCCCAAGCTGGGCAATGATGTCGTCTGGGTCTCTTTTCGCGAAGTTCGGCACGACGAAGCCGGCATTCCTGCCGGTTGCGCCCCAGGCGACGATTTCCGCTTCGACGACGGCGACCGAGATGCCTTTTTCGGCGGCATGGAGCGCGGTCGAAAGTCCTGAGAATCCGCCACCGACAATTGCCAGATCGACATCGAGTGCGCCTTCGAGAGCGGGCCGTTCGCGGCGATTGCGGCTGACGGCATGCCAGAGGGAAAGGCCGGGAGGCCCGGCAACGTCAATCATGACGTTGTTCCGCTCTCACCCGCAGCCACTTTGGCACGCTTGCCGAACCTTGGGCGCCGCGGCCTGTCGCCGAAGAGGCCGTTCGGCCTGATCAGAAGGATGACGCACAGCATCACGCCGATGGCGACGATCTGCAGCGAGGCGGCGCGAGCCTGCTGATCGGGCGAGAACAGCACACTGGTGAGGGTCCCAGATCCGGCCCATATCGCCCACACCAGGATGCTGCCGACCACGGCGCCCTTGTTGCTGCCCGAGCCGCCGACGATCAGCATCACCCAGACCTGAAAGGTCAGGATCGGCAGATAATTGTCCGGCGCGATAAAGCCGGTGAAATGCGCCTGCAGCGCGCCGGCCAGTGCCATGATGCCACCGCCGACGGCAAAGGCCTGGACGCGGTAGAAACGTGCGCTTTTGCCTAGGGATATCGCGGCTCGCTCATCCTCGCGAAGCGCCTTCAACACGCGCCCCCATGGGCTGCGCGACAGATGCTCCAGCGCGAGATAGACGATCAGCGTCACCACCGAGACGACGGCTAGGTTCGACAGATTGAACAGCAACGGCGTTTCGGCAAGGCCGCCGAAGGGCCGCGGAATGAAGCCGATGCCGAACGGGCCGCCGGTCAGCTTCTGGGCGTTGAGCGCCACCAGTTGCACGACGACGGCGACACCGAAAGTGGTGATCGCCAGATAGTCCGATCGCAGCCGCAGCGTGGCAATGCCGGTAATCGCGGCGGCGACGCCGCCCACCAGCATGGCGCCGAGCCAGCCGGCAAGGATCGGCAGGTCGAAGCCGCCGAGGCGCGCGGCATCGTCGGGCGTGGTCAGCAGCGCCGAGGTGTAGGCGCCGATGGCGACGAAGCCGGCGAGCCCGACATTGAAAAGGCCGGTCAGCCCCCATTGCAGGTTGAGCCCGAGCGTGATGAGCGAAAAGATCAGCGCGTTGGTCAGGAAGAAAGCGCCATAGCCGAGCAGATCCATCAGCGTTCTCTCACTCCGAAAAGGCCGATAGGCCGCACGAACAGCACCGTCATCAGGATGATGAAGGAGACGGCAGCGCGCCATTCGGCGCCGATCAGCTGCACCGCACCGGCTTCGGCCATGCCGATGATCAATCCGCCGAGAACGGCGCCCGGCACGCTGCCGATGCCGCCGAGGATGGCGGCCGCGAACATCGGCAGCAGCATGTCGAAACCCATGAATGGGCGAATCTGGATGAGAATGCCGATCATGACGCCGGCGACGCAGGCAAGCGCCCCGCCGACGATCCAGGTGACGCGCACGACCTTGGCGACGTCGATGCCAACAATGCGCGCCAATGCCGCATTCTGGCTCAGCGCCTGCATGGAGCGGCCGGTCTGGGTGCGCGTCATCAAAAGGTGCACGCCGAGCACGAGCACGGCGGTCAGCAGCAGCAGCGCGATCTGATCGGGGGTGATGCGGATGCCGAAGCCGACGGGCATGGCGATCTGGATCGCCCGGCTGAAGTAGGTCGGACGCGAGGTGAAGATGAATTCGAGCAGGCTTCTCAGCGCCATCGAGGCGCCGAAGCTCGCCATCACCACGATGATCGCCTGCCCCTTCGCCCGCAGCCGCGCGAACAGCACCATGTCGAGCAGCAATGCCAGCAGTCCGGTGATCGCCATGCCGATGACGACCGCGGCGATCAGCGGCCAGCCGAAGGAGAGGGGAGCGATCGGCGCGATCTTGCCGAACATCGCGCCGACGGCGCCGACGACGGCGAGCGTCGCATAGGCGCCCCAGGCCATGAAGTCGCCATGGGCGAAGTTCGAGAAACGCAGGATCGAATAGGTGAGCGTCACGCCGATGGCGCCGAGGCCGATCATCGAACCTGCCAGCAGTCCGTCGACGACAAATTGCAGGTTCATGCAGCACCTCCTTTGCGAGAATGCCGGTCTCTTTCATGATCGAGGCGGCGCTGGCCAAGATAGAGTTCAGCAACGACCGGATCGTTCCACAGCTCGGAGGCGACGCCCTCGTGCCGGTCCTTGCCTTCGACCAGCACGTAGGCGCGGTCGCCGATGGCGAGCGCTGCCTTGGCGTTTTGCTCGACCAGCAGAATGGTGACGCCGGACTTGCGGATGCCGGCCAGCATCTCGAAGACCATCGACACGAATTTCGGCGACAGGCCTGCCGACGGCTCGTCGAGCACCAGCACCTTGGGATGGACGATCAACGCCCGGGCGACGGCCAGCATCTGCCGCTGTCCGCCCGAAAGGTTGCCGGCGGCGGTCTTGCGCTGACGGGCGAGATCGGGGAAGGCCGCATACATTTCCTCGATGCGGGCAGGGGTCTCGCGCGGCTTCAGGATGCCGCAGGCGACCTTCAGATTGTCCTCGACCGACATCAGCGGGAAGATGTTCTCGGTCTGCGGCACGAAGGCAAGGCCGAGGCGGACCATGGTGTGGGCGGGCGCTGCGGTGATGTCCTTGCCGTCCAGCAGGACCCTGCCGCCGGTGATCGGCACAAGGCCGGCGATCGCCTTGATCAAGGTCGACTTGCCGGCGCCATTGGGGCCGAGAACGACGACGATCTCGCCCTTGTCGACGGTGATCGAGGCGCCGCGCACGATCGGCACGCCGGGCTCATAGCCGGCTTCGAGATCGCGGACATCGAGAACGGTTTGGCTCATGCCGCGCCTCCGAGATAGGCCTCGATGACGCGCGGATCGCGTGCCACCTCGTCCGGAGTGCCTTCGCACAGAAGTTGGCCGCTCGCCATGACCAGCACGCGATGGCAAAGCCGCGTCACCATGTCGATATTGTGCTCGATCAGCAGGAAGGTGATGCCGCTTCTGTTGATGTCGCGAATGCGGTCGATGATGACTTCGAGCAGCGTCGCGTTGACGCCGGCCGCCGGTTCGTCGAGCAGGATGATCGCCGGGTCGGCCATCATGACGCGGGCGAGTTCGAGCAGCTTGCGCTGGCCGCCGGAAAGCACGCGCGCCGGTTCGTGCGCAAGACGGGCAAGCGTGACGAGCTCGAGCAGCTCGATGGCCCTCGTCTCGGCAGCCCGCTCTTCGGCGGCGACCCGCCGGGGCATCAGGAAGTTGGCGAGCAGTCTTTCTCCGGCCTGTCCCTGCGCGGCCAGCATGACGTTTTCGATCAGCGTCAGATTGGGCAGAGGCCGGGGGATCTGGAACGTGCGGCCAAGGCCGCGGCCGATACGGCGATGGGCTGCTTCTCCCGATACGATTACGCCGTTGAGAAGGATCTCGCCGCTGGTCGGCAGGATGCTGCCGGCCAGCAGGTCGAACATCGTCGTCTTGCCGGCGCCGTTCGGGCCGATGAGGCCGAGTATTTCACCCGGCCGAACCTCAAACGAAACATCGTTGACCGCGACGAGGCCGCCGAAGCGCCTGACGACATTCCTGGCCGTCAGAACCGGCGTGCGGGTTTCCGCCCGCTGTCGTGCGGTTGTGTCACTCATAGAACCCTCTGGCCGAAAGCGATCGTCGCCGCCTTCTGGTTATTGATTTGTGATCACACTTGCTTTGATCACGCTAATCGGCTTTAATTTCTTCCGCAAGCCGAAAACGGGCTGGAAACGGCCAAGACCGGGATGCCATGCAGAAGGCCGTCATCGAAAAGAACAATGAAACGATCGCAGCCCAGCTTACGCCGGTCGGCCGCGAAACCGTGCAGGATCGCGTCTATTCGGAGCTGCGCCGCGCCTTGATCGGCGGCCTTTTCGAGCCGAGCCAGGTTTTGACCATCCGCGGCCTCGCCGACGCGCTGGTCACCAGCACCATGCCGGTGCGTGAAGCGCTCGGACGGCTGATCACGGAAAAGGCGCTGGAGGCGCTTCCCAACCGCTCCGTGCGGGTGCCTCCGATCACCTTGGAGCGTATCGACGATCTCCTGCGCGCCCGCTCCCTGATCGAGGGCGAAGCCATCGCGCTGGCCGCCACCCGCATGAACTCGCGCCAGATTGCTTCGGTCGAAGCCATGCTCGGCGAGTGGGACGAGATGCGGGCTCTGAAGCACAAGAAGGATATCGACCGCGAGGCGACGCTCAACCAGAGCTTCCACTTCGAGATCTACCGCTGCTGCGGTTCCGCCGTGCTGATCCCGATGATTGAGAGCCTCTGGCTGCAATCCGGGCCATGCATCCGCGTCGCCATCTACGCCTTTTCCGATGCCGGCGAGGTTGATACCGCCCACTATCACCGCAGCATCGTCGCAGCGCTTGCGAAGCAGGATGCGCAAGCAGCGCGCGAGGCGCTGGTGGCCGACATCAGCCGGCCCTTCGCCTTCCTGCGCGACAAGCTCCAATCCACAGCCAGGAAAGATTGACGGCATGACGACGCCTGCCATCAGGATCACCGGGCCGCGCTCAGAGCTTTCCGTGACGGCGCTGCTGCTGCCTGAAAAGGCGCCCGAGAACGCCGCTTTCCTGTTGGCCTACCTTGAGCAGCCGCGCGTCGTTGCCGGCATCCATGCGATGTGGACGGGGCCGGAAATCTCCTGCCCGGTTCCATCAGCGGATCTGGACGGCCAAGCCTATGCCAGGCCCTTGCCGGCGGAGAATGCAACGCTGACGCCGCAGCCGGGCGATATCGTGTTGTCCTATGTACCGCCGCGCATGTGGGGCGGCAATCCGAATGCGATTTTCGACATCGGCCTGTTTTATGGGGCAGGCGCGCGCCTGCTGTTCCCGATCGGCTGGCTTGCCGGAAGCGTTGTCGCGCAGGTCCGTCCCGAGGAGCGTGACCGGTTCGCGGCCGCCTGCGGCATGATCCGCCGTAACGGCGCCTGCGACGTCACCTTCACGCGTGTGGAGATCTGAATGGCCGGACCAGATGACAGTTTCGAACTCTTCGACCTTCGCGTCGAGGCGATCATTCCGGAAGGCAAGCCGATCTATTGCGGCGCCAAGTCAGGTGATTATTTCGAGCTCAAGGGCGAGATGCTGTCGATGCCGGCAGGACAGGGCTTCTCGATCTATTCCATTGCCGCCGTCTTGCCGCTGCTCGCGGCAAAACAGCGCCCGACCCACAAGAACGACTGGATGACATCGGACGCCGAAATCGCCTGTCCCGATCCCAATTGCGCCAGCCGGCTGAGGATCGTCAGGACGGGCAAACGCCGGTTCAGCCATGCCGAGACCACGGCGGTGCCGTTGCCGAAGGAGAATGACCGGAGATGACCGCCAAGGTTTTCGAACTCAGTCCCGGCTATACCATCTCGCGCGTCATTCGCGGCGGCTGGCAGCTTGCCGGCGGACACGGCGCGATCGACCGCGAACAGGCGGTGACCGATCTGATCGCCACCTTCGACGCCGGCATCAGGACCTATGATTGCGCCGATATCTATACCGGTGTCGAAGAGCTGATCGGTGCCGCGCGGCTGCGGCTTGCCAATGAGCGCGGCCTCGATGCCGCCGCCAAAATGAAGGTGCACACCAAGCTGGTGCCTGACTTGGAAAGGCTTGCCAACATCAGCCGTGACTATGTCAGGGGCATCGTCGACCAGTCGCTGCGGCGGCTGAAGACCGAGCGGCTCGATCTCGTCCAGTTCCACTGGTGGGATTATGCGCTGCCCGGCTATGTCGATGCGATGGGCTGGCTCGACGATCTTCGCCAGGAAGGCAAGGTGCGCAATATCGGCACCACCAATTTCGACACGCCGCATTTGGCCGAGATCCTGGCCGCAGGCGTGCCGCTGGTCAGCCAGCAGTTGCAATATTCCGTACTCGACCAGCGACCGGCCAACAACCTTGCCGCACTTGCCAGCCAGAACGGCGTCAGCTTCCTCTGCTACGGTTCGGTGGCGGGCGGCTTCCTCAGCGAAAAATGGCTCGGTGCCGCCGAGCCGCAGACGCCGCTCGAAAACCGGTCCCTGGTCAAATACAAGCTGATCATCGATGATTTCGGCGGCTGGAAGCTTTTCCAGGAGTTGCTGCGGGCATTGAAGGCGGTTGCCGACCGCCATGGCGTCGACATTGCCACCATCGCCAGCGCCTGGGTGCTGGAGCAGCCGCAAGTGGCGGCGGTCATCGTCGGCGCCCGCAACCAGGCGCACGCCCTTGCCAATGCCAGGATCATGGACGTCACGCTCGACGCCGACGACCGGGCGCGGATCGCCGCCGTCATCGCGCAAAGTCGCGGGCCTTTGGGCGACGTCTACACGCTGGAACGCGACCGTCACGGCCGCCATGGCTCGATCATGCACTACAATCTGAACGCAGGCCGGATATGAGCGGCGAGCCCTCTCTGCTTTCCCGCGCCAGCGCCGAGATTGTCGATCTGCATCGCTTCTTCGTCGACTGGTTCGACAGGGCGCGCGCCGACAGGGCGGATTTCAGCCGCTTCGAACGCGTCATGGGTGACGGCTTCTGCATGGTCGCGCCGAGCGGCGAGGTCCTCGATCGTAACGCGGTGCTCGACCATATCAGGGCAAGCCGCGCCACCTGTGACGGCGATTTCGCCATCGCCATCGAGGATATCCGGGCCGTCAGGCAGGCCGGCGACACGATCGTCGTCTGCTACATCGAGGCACAGCAGCGCGGCGGCAAGCACAGCCGCCGTCGCTCAAGTGCCGTTTTCACCACCAGTTCATCGGCGCCCAACGGCGTTGAATGGCGACATCTGCATGAAACCTGGCTGCAGATGCCGGAAGACTGAACAGGCTCAAGACATGAATTGACTCAGAGTCGCATAACGAAAGGGGAACAACAATGACAAAGACGATACTTCAGATCACCACCGCGCTCGCTTTACTGGCGGCCGCTGGTGCAGCGCAGGCTGCCGATTGCAAGATCACCGTCGGCCTCGTCATGGAATTGACCGGTCCGGCCGGCGAGTACGGACAGGCGGGAGCCAAGTCGGTCGAAATGGCCTTCCGCGATATCAACGACGCCAGCGGCGTGCGCGGCTGCGATCTCGCCACCGATACCCGCGACAGCCAGAGCCAGGGCAACATTGCGGTCGATGCCGCGACCCAGCTCGTGCAGGTCAAGAAGGTGCCGGTGATCATCGGCGGCATCATCTCCTCGGTGTCGATCCCGATCCTGACCTCGGTCACCGCGCCGGCCAAGATCGTCCAGGTGTCGCCTGCCTCGTCCTCGCCGACGCTGACGGCGCTCGGGCGCGACGGCAAGACCAACGGCATCTTCTTCCGCACCATCACTTCGGATGCGCTGCAGGGCGTCGCCGCCGCCAAATACGCCATCGACAAGGGGTTCAAGAAGCTGTCGGTCATCCACGTCAACAACGACTTCGGCGTCAACATGGTGGCCGAATTCTCGCGCGCCTATAAGGCGCTCGGCGGCACCATCGTGTCCGACACGCCCTACAATGAAAAGCAGTCGAGCTATGCCTCGGAAGTCACCGCGGCCATGGCCGGCGAGCCGGACGGGCTTTATCTCGTCAGCACGCCTGTGGACGGTGCAACCATCGCCCGTACCTGGATTTCGCAGGGCGGCGTGCAGAAATTCCTGCTCAATGACGGCATGAACAGCCCGGACTTCATCGAATCCGTCGGCGCCGACTATCTGAAGGATGCCTATGGCACCTCTTCCGGCACCAGCCCGACCGCATCGACCGAGTATTTCACCAAGAACTACAAGGAATTTTCTGGCATCGAACCGACCAACCCGGCAGCCGACCGTTCCTATGATGCCGGCGCCATCGTCGGCCTGGCCATCGCCATTGCCGGCTCCGAGGATCCGGCCAAGATCAAGGACGCGATGTACAAGGCCGTCGACCCGGCCGGCACGCCGATCTATGCCGGCAAGGACGAGTTCGCCAAGGCGCTCGGCCTGATCAAGGATGGCAAGCCGATCCGCTACGAAGGCGTCATCGGCCCGGTCTCCTTCGACAAATATGGCGACATCACTGGCCCGTTCCGTCTCTGGAAGATCGTCGACGGCACCGTGACGACCGACGGCGAAATGACGATCGATGATGTCAACGCCCTGCAGGCGAAGCTTCAGTAAGGCGCCTATGTCTGTCCGGCATCAATCCCGTTTCATTTGGGGTTGATGCCGGACACCGTCCCGCTCCGGCTAATAGAGCGGCTTGGCCATGTGCCGGGGCGTCGGCCATTCCCTCGTGACCCCAGGCTGCACCGGCCGCTCGAGATAGGTCGACAGAACCACGTAGCTTCGCGTCGAGGTGACGCCAGGCGTTTCGTAAAGACGCGACAGCAGGCCTTCGAGCGCCCGCGTGTCCTCGGTGCGAACCTTGATCAGCATGCATGTGTCGCCGGCCACCGAATGAATTTCCTCGACTTCGGGGTGCTCGGAAATCGCCATCAGTTCGGGGGTCTTTCCCCAGCCCTTGGTGTCGATGTGCACGAAGGCGAGCAGCGGCTTGCGCACCGCCTTGGGATCGATGATTGCCGCGGTGTTGCGGATGGCGCCGCTGCGCCGAAGGCGTTTCACCCGTTCATGGGCTGCCGGCGGCGACAGGCCGACGCGATCACCGAGCTCGGCGTAGCTGACCGTGGCGTCGTCGACCAGAACGCCTAATATTTTTCGGTCGGTTGCGTCGATATCGCGGGCAGCAGGCCTATTCTGCGGAATGCCATCTGTTTCTTCATCCATATCAAAATTCCTGATTGATGCAGAATTTAATACGGTCATTATGGCTATATGTCGAACAGTGATCAAGCCGCAACATTGGCGGCGACGCCCAGGCCGCCTATCCCGGCGCTCGCCTATCTCCTGACCGGATGCATCGCCGTGATCGGCTCGAACTCGCTGGTTCTCGGTCCGATAGCACCGGCAGTGGCCGCGTCGTTTGCGACAAGCGTGCCGGTCGTCATGATTGCGTCCGCCGCGTTCGGTCTCGGCACATCGGCAAGCGCCTTATTCCTGGCGCGCTATATCGATCGGCCTGGCGCCCGCCGCATGCTGCAAGGGGCATTGCTGCTGCTGGCGATGGCGCTTCTCGCCAGCGCCGCCGCGCCGACGGTTGCGGCGCTGGTTGCGGCCCAGCTTCTCGCCGGCATTGCCGCCGGTGTCGCCATGCCGGCAATCTACGCCAGCTCCGCTGCGATCGCGCCGCCTGGTCGTGAAAGCGGGACCATCGGCGTGGTGCTGACCGGGTGGACGCTCAGCATGGTGGCCGGCGTCTCATTATCGGCCGTCCTTGCCGATCTGGTGCATTGGCGCGCCGTTTTCGCGGCGGTCGCGGTCCTTGCGGCGCTGGCGTTGACCAGTCTCACGCTGACGTCGCTGAGCGATGCCAGAAAAGGCGGCCCGGCGCCGACGCCGCTCGGCGCCTTGGCCGTTCCCGGCATCGTGCCGCTTCTGGTCGCCTGCGGCGCCTTCATGACCGCCTTCTACGGCGTCTACGGCTATCTTGGCGATCATCTTCACAATGGCTTGGGACAGCCGGTCAGTGCCAACGGGCTGGCCGCGCTCGCCTATGGCGCAGGCTTCGGCATGGCGGCCCTTCTTGACGGCGTGATCGATCGCCTTGGCGCGCGGCGCGTCATGCCGTTCGCTTATCTCCTCGTCGCGATCGTCTATGTCGCGCTTGCCGCGGCAAGCAGCAATTTCCATCTGACCATCGCGATGGTGGCCGTCTGGGGCCTTGCCAATCATTTCGGACTGAACGTCCTGGTGATGCGTCTCTCGGCGCTCGATCCATCGCGGCGCGGCACGATCATGGGTTTGAACAGCGCGGTGACCTATCTCGCGGTCTTTGTCGGCACCACAGCCTTCGGGCCGCTTTATTCCACGTTCGGTTTTGCGGCATCCGCGATCATTGCAGCGTTGCTCATGCTGATTGCTGCTTCTGCGGCGGCGTGGCGTTTGCCGTCCCTCTAGCCGTAAAGCCTGGCCGCAGGTCGCCAGCATTACGAGCGCCCGGCGTCGAGCGCTTCGCCGAGCTAATCTCCAAGACTGCGATCCGTCACGCGCTCAAATGGCAGCCGACATGGTTAACGAAATATGTCGCTCGAATTTACCTAGATTTCATGAGTGGTACACATTGGTAAATTATTCGCGGCTCTGGTAAGGTTTTGTTAAGGGCCGACGTCGATAGTCGTGCGTAACTTGAGGGAGAAATCCCGTTCCTCGAAATCCCCAGAGGATCTGAATTCGCTCAAGCCCCCGTTGTGACAGCAATCCTATCATTCAAGGCGTCCGGTTGGACGCCTTTTCTTTATTCAGCGAGCACGCGGGTCGATGGAAAGGCGACTTCGACCAGAGTGCCCTCGCCGGGCGTCGAGTTGATGGTGAACCGGGCGCGGTTCGCCTCGACCATGGCCTTGGTCAGCGGCAGCCCGAGGCCGGTGCCGTCGCCACGCCCGCGCTTCAGCGCGTTGATCTGCTTGAACGGCTTGAGCGCCTGTTCGATCTCGGACTGGCTCATGCCGATGCCGGTGTCGCGCACGCGCATCACGACGTCGCCGGAGATCTCGTTGGCTGTCGATACGATCACCTGGCCGCCAGCCTGGGTGTAGCGGATGGCATTCGACAGGATGTTCAGCGCGATCTGGCGCACGCTACGCAGATCGGCCACCACTTCGGGCAGCCGTGAGGCGAAGCTGGAGCGGATGATGACACGTTCGCGATTGGCCTGCGGCTGCATCATCGCCACCGTCTCGGCCAGCGTGTCGTTGAGCGACACCGCCTCATAGGCCATCTCCTGCTGGCCGGCCTCGATCTTCGAAATGTCGAGCAGGTCGTTGACCAGGTCGAGTACATGGTTGCCCGACCGGTTGATGTCGCGCAGATAGTCACGGTAGCGATCATTGGCGACCGGCCCGAATTTCTCGTCGACCATCAGCTCTGAAAACCCGATGATGGCGTTGAGCGGCGTGCGGATCTCGTGGCTGATGCGGGCGAGGAAATCGGTCTTCTGCGACGACGCGCGCTCGGCCACCGCGCGCGCCTGGGTCAGATCCTCTTCAGCCCGCTTCCACTGGGTGATGTCGCGCACCACCGCGCAGAACCCGCTGTCGTTGGGCAGGCTGCCGATGGTCATGAACAGCGGAATGAAGCGCCCCTGCGCCTCGCGTCCGATCACCTCGCGGCCGTCGTTCAGAACGCTCGCCACGCCGGGCTCGGACAGCCCGTCGAGATAGTCGCGCGCTGCGCGCTGGCTTTCGATCGCAAACAGCGAGACGAAGGGTTTGCCGGTCACCTCGTCACTGTCGAAACCGAACAGCGCTTCTGCCGGGCGGCTGATCGAGCGGATCGTTCCGTCACGGCCGATTAGCACGACGCCGTCGGTCGCGGTGTCGATGATGGTGCGCATCTCGCCGATGCGTGCCTTGAGCTCGGCAATGTCCGGCTGCGTCTGGTCGTCGGAGGCGCCGTGGGGAATTGGTGCGTCGTCGTCGCCGGAGCGGCGCACGACCAGCATAAGCGCCTTGCCGCCACGCCATGGAACCGAGCGCAGAATGGCCTCGATCGGGAACTCCTGACCGTCATGCGTCTTCAACCGCAGCGCGCGATCGGTTCCGTCGGAGGCGCTGTCGTCGTAAGGGTCGGCAAACAGCGCGCCGAGGCCACCGGCGTCCTCCAGATCGTCGAGCGTGTCATAGCCGGTCAGGCTGAGGAATTCCTCATTCGCATAGTGGAGTTCGTCACCGGAATGGATGAGAAGGGGCACCGGCAGCTTGCCGAGGATAGAGATATCCGGAACCTTGTTGTCGTCTCCGGCCGAAAAAGCCGATGGCACGAACCCTTCGAGCTTGAGTGGCGGCACCTGCAGGCGCGGCCGCTCGACGGTCGCCGGCTCCACATCACCGGCAACGCCGACGTCATCGGACCGCGCCCAGTCCTCGCTGTCTTCCGCGTCGCGGAAATCGGCGGCCGTCATGCTGTCGTCGTCTTCGATGGCGGGCGATCGGCTGTCCGTGTCGGTGGGTTCAGCGATTTCCTGCGTCGCCTCGTCCAGCTCGGAACCCGGCGCACCGTCGCCGGTGTCGGCGGCATCGTCCCGGTCGGCGTAGTCGAGCAGCGAGCCTGAGATGCCGGGCACCGTTGATTCCGGCTGCTCGCCGTCGAGCCTTTCGACATCCTTCTCGTCTTCGGCATCGCTTTCGGGCGGTTCCGCGGCAGTCGATTCTACCGGTTTTTCGGCACCAGGCTTTTCGACATCGGGCTTTTCGGCCGGGGTTGTGCTGTCCCTCTTGAGCCGCTCGCCGATCTCACGGAATGCGCTGCGTTCCAGCGTCGACAGCCCCTTGTCGTTGGCCGGCTGCCTGTGCTCCGCCAGCCGGATAACCTTGTCGGCAAAACGCCGTTCCGGCTTCGGCACGATGGTCAGCGCCGGCACCTCGCCCTTGAACGGATCGTCGGTTTCCTCAGGCGCTTCGGGCGCAGTCTCCGTGACCTCCGGCTCGATGGCTGCGGGGCCAGCGCCATTGGGGACAAGCGCCATCCCGATCGCTTCCGGATCGGCCACCGCATCACCGATGCGGGCAACGCCGAAGCCGCGGAAACCTTCGAAGGCGCGGCTGCGGCCGTAGACGGGCAGCGCCGCCAGATCGACGGGTATCTTGAAATCGGTGCCGGCCACCGGCCACAGCACGGAGCGGCCGGACCAGGTGTCGCGCCGGTCGAGCAGGCCGGCGATCTCACCGGACGCGTCGAGGCCGAACGTGGCCGCGACGTCCCTGAAGCGCCTGCCGATCACATCGGCGGCAGGCTTGCCGACGATCTCCGCGAATTCCGGCGACAGGGCGCTGAACCTGCCCTCGGCGTCGGTGCGCCAGACGAAACGCAGGGGGGGAGCCGCTCGGTCGATCGCCGGGATGGGGCGTTCGGCCGGAGAGGCGGCCCCGGCGGCATCATCTTGTACGGTATTTCCCGCCGAGGCATCCGACACGGCCGGCGCCTCGGCCTGCCTGGACGCGTACGGCCGGCCCGGCACCTGCGCCTCATTCTCGTCGGGGCTGAAATACCAATGGTCATGCTGCGCGGGCGGTCCGCTGGCCGCGTCGGGGCTCTCCTCGGCCGCATCGGAAATGTCATGCTCCGCCGATGCCGGGATCTCTTCGACGGCCGCCGGGGCGATTTCCGTGACTGTCGTTGGCGGCGCGTTGTCCTGAACTGCTTCGGGCTGGACTGCGGCATCCGCCGCTGCCGTATCGGTACCGGTTTCCGTCTCCGCACCGCGCTCGCCAGCAGAGGCTTCGGCGTCAAGCTGGTCCTCGTCGATCACCACCAGCAGGTGCCGTTCATCCGTCAGCCGGGCGAGACCGGCCGGATAGGAAGTGGTGCCGCCTGGAACGAGGCGCTTGACGATACGGTCGCTCTCGCCCGCCACATCGGCCACAAGCGCCGCCAGCGTCTTGGGCAGGATGCCGAGCGCCGAAAAGCCATCCGACGCGGCCTCGATGTTGCCCTTGGCGTCAACGAAGGCGATGAAGTGACTGTCTTCTGTAAAGCCGCTGATGGCCCGAGTGGCGATCTCGGCAGCGCTGCGCGAGCCGGTCTGCGCCGCCGGCACCGTCAGCATGATTGCGTTTTCGCCGTCCGGCATCGTCACCGCGCTGGCCAGAAAGCCAACCGCGCGGCTGGTCAGGCCGGTCGCCAGCCGGACCGTGATGGCGCGGTCGCGGCCGATCTGTGGAAAACCGCTCGTCGCCATGATCTGGCGCCTGGCGATCAGCGGCAATCCTGTCGAAGCGCCTATGATGGCCTCGATGTCAGGGTAGCCGAACACCGCCGCCCCTGGGCCGTTGGCCCAGATCACCTGTTCGAGGTCTGCCGACAGAAGGGCGATCGCGTCGCCGGCGGCAAAGCGCTGGCGGACCTCGTCGAGCACGGCGACGTCGAGGAAAGAGTAGTTTTCGGACGGCATGCGCTTGGCGAACCCTCTTGGCACGAAGCCGGCAGTTTGCAGTTAACACTTTGTTAATAAAAGCCGACGGAACGAAGGTCCACAAGCCATAGCGTGCATCAGCAGGAATCTCTGGGCTCGTGGTTAACGCTGGGAAAGAATTCATGGTGCGCTGCAACAAAGATATTGCAATGCACAAAGTTTGCCTTTATATTGCCATCATACATGAACGAGACGGCTTTCCGTCAAAGCCGCTGCCACTGCAAAGGATGGAAAATGTCCAGGACCAAGACCGCCGAGACGATCGAAAACGTTGAATTCCCGAGCTTCGATGCTTCCAAGGCCACCGACCAGATCCGCGCTTTCGCCGAAAAGGGCGTCGAGCAGTCGAAAGAAGCCTACGCCAAGCTGAAGACCGGTGCCGAGGAGACCCAGAAGGCACTGGAGTCGACCTTCGAGACCGTCAAGACCGCTTCCAACGACCTCTCGCTCAAGACCATCGCTGCCCTGCGCGCCAACACCGAAGCCGGTTTTTCGCATCTCGAAGCCCTGATCGGCGCCAAGTCGCTGTCGGAGGCCGTCGAGTTGCAGACCGCATTCCTGCGCAAGCGCGTCGAGATGACCGTCGAGCAGGCAAAGGATTTCCAGACCGTCGCCTCCAAGGCGGCCGAGGACGTTTCCAAGCCGATCAAGACCGCCTTCGAGAAGGCGATGAAGGAAATTAAAGCCGCCTAATATTTGCGCATATTTCGAAGATGCAACAAAAGGTCGCATTTCTTCGAATAAGATTATGTGAGATATAGTGGTCAAAGTGAATACCCGGCGGGTGGAACCTCCTCCCTCTGCTCTCCGGGGTGACCAGCCAGCACCTCCTCCCGCTGGCTCGTAACAGGAAAAGGCCGGCACCTCCTCCCGCCGGCCTTTTTCTTTGCGCGGCGAAAGGTGACGCCGTCGCCGGGGCTATCTTTGCATTGCCAAAAGCCTTGAATTAAACTCCGATAGCCCGTATGGACGCATCGCCGAACGACAGAGCGGGTCCCAGAGAATTCCATCTCGGTCCCGCTCAGGCAAACGTGCCGTTGTAGCTCAGATGGTTAGAGCGCCGGATTGTGGATCCGGAGGTCGCTGGTTCGATCCCAGCCAACGGTACCATCGGCTACCTCTCCAAGTCATTATTTTTCCTGTAAAATTGCGCGCTGGTCGACTTGGCGCTTGCGCCATTTTGGCCTTTTGTTTGTGATACCTATTGTGATGCACAACGGTATCTTAAAGGCACGGGGAAGGCGACGCGAAGAGAATGATCCGGATCGCTTTCTGCAGCGGAGGGGCGATCGCTTTCACTACTACCGACGAGTCCCAAAGGAGCTAAGAGATCTCGATGGCCGCGGTGCATTCGTACGCCGTGCTTTGGACACGACTGACCAGTTGAAGGCGCGTACGTCGCGCGATCTCCACGAAGCTGCCGACAACGCTCCATGTCTTCTCTTATGTTGGGCGAAAACCCAGACGCTGCGCGTATTCGCTTCCAGCGCGCTATCAAGCGCGAAGAGGCACCAGTGTTCGTCTATCGGCCCCTCGCAGACATCCTCGTCGCCGAGCCGCTGGACGCCATGAACCTAGCATGTCCTATGCGTAGGGGACTTTCCTAGTGGAGTGAAGGCCTGCGTTCGGCTTGGGCTGTAATCTGCGGCTGCGACCTGGAAATGGGAAGCTCTCTGCCCGTCGGGGGGTTGGTAGCGGAGCGCGCTACCGCCTTTCCCCACATTCGCACTGTCTACTTCGTTGCAGTGGGTAAAAAGAGTTCCCATTTTCGTGTATACTGCGAAAGAAGCACCTCAAGGCGATGATCGAAAACGCGCTCTTGTTTTTTGATGGGCTCGACATCCTCAAAAGAGACCGAGCGTTTGCAGCAGGCTTTCGAATGTGACCTTTGGCTTATTACCTGTTTGCCTATCCAGGTGCATGTCGTCTTCGGACGACTGCTTGCGTATGTTGCTCGGGCTATACCCGAACTGCTGCGTGAAAGCTCGACTGAAATTCGCCGCTGAATCAAAGCCGATTGCTAGACCAACTTCGGCGACCTTTCGGGTGTCGGAAGGATCCGCTAACATTGCATGAGCTGCGGATAGACGTCGTCGGCGAATGTAATTCGCAACGCCGCCGGACGTTTCGAAAAGCTCATAGAGCCGTGTCCTCGAGGTCGCCAGTTCCCGGGCGAGAGCATCCGGTGTCAGGTCGGGCGAGGCAAGATTGCTCGAAATGAAGCGCCTCGCCCGCGTCATCAATCCGATTTGTGAAATCTGATCGTTGCCGTCATCACGATCCACCAAAGGTGTAACCGCGTCGAATACCATTTTCCGCAAACGATCCTTGATTCTCGGAAGGTCGTCTTGCGTGAAGCGATCGAGATTGGCTTCAACGCTTGACATAAGATCGATCAGCAGTTTGGCCCGGTGTCCACCCAAAACGACGTTGTTGCTCGCCGCCGGCAAGCTGCCACCATCGGCAAACAGATCGACGGGAACGATCAGGCTGATTGACTTCGTTGCCAGCGCCCGCCCGCTAAACGGATGGCCGAGCGAGCGGATTTCAATCATGCCCGGTTCATTTTGCGCGACACGTCCGTCAACTCCGGTCCAGGTGCGACCGGCACGGAGAACGGTGATCTGCCAATGGTCAATTGGACTGAACCGCACCGCGTCTGGCGAGCGTTCGTAACTGAAAGCCGGAACGGTTTGTTGCAACAAAAGCATACCGCCCAGATTCCACACCGCCTGCTGAACGACAAATCCATCCTCGGGATCAACATTGTCCGGCAGACGCGTATCCATCAATACTGCCATATGCTCCCGCCACGCAGCAAACTGCTGGATTGGTGGAAGGATTTCCGTCTCAAAGCGCAACGACGTCAGGACGGCCTTCTCCACCTCATCCTCACCGAGTGGATCCTGCGACATGCGCGGCCAGCGGCGACGTTCGACAGATGTCGACTCCGTGTCGTTAGGTGGGACCGTCTTATCCGACATCACTGCCTCCAGCCACGACCCGGAAGGCCGCAACGTCGCGTCCCACAACGGTCGTAGTCAGCGTCGCATAGCCGTCTCTCCCCGCCTGCTTGACCTTGTAGAGTGCCACGTCGGCGTGAGCCAGAACATCGATATCTGCCCTGACGTCGCTTGCATCACGTGCGGCAATGCCACTGCTGACCGACATACTGAGGAATTGGCCGTCGCATTTGAATGACGAACGACGGATCAGCGGGACGAGTCCGTGCGCGACTTCCGTAGCTTCTGCTTCTTCCGTTCCCGGCATTAGCAGGGAAAATTCGTCACCGCCCGTGCGAGCCAGAACATCGCTGCCGTGCACAACTCCGGATGCTACTTTTGCATAATGGATAAGCGCCTCATCACCGACCGCATGGCCATATTCGTCATTCCACTGTTTGAAGCGATCGATATCAATCATCATCACCGAATAGGGCGTCCCATCTTTGGAAAATTTATGCTCAGCCTGCGTCAGACGACCCATGAAATACCTGCGGTTTGGCAAATTGGTTAATTCGTCGGTCTCAGCGACTTTCACCATCTCACTATGGAGGCGGTTGAGCGCCATCACAATGAATCCGAAATGCCAGGCGACACCGCTGTAGATCACGCAGACCAGTGCATAGCTTTCGATGGTGAAATAAAGTTGCTGATCGTATTTGCCTACCCATGCGGCAAAATTCAAAACCGCCTCAATGGCATGACCTCCAATGCCGAGCAGTATAACGGCAACAGCAATCTGGCCGCCAAACCCAATGCGGCGCTGCTTCAGGAGATGCGCCACCGTCGCCGCCATGGGGAGGGACTGACCGACCGCATAGACGACATTCCGACCCTGCCAGCTGCATGGAAAAACGACATGAAGGCAAAGCTTACTATGGAAATGATAAGCGCCGCTCTCCAACCTCCTTCGTTGCCGTAGAAATAGCGCGCGCCGATTCAGGTCAGGCAAAAGGAATAGATAATGATGGTGTTGCCGATGACTGCAGGCCAGAAAGCACCTTCATTACCCTGAATGGAAAGAACGATCCCTCCGATACAGGCCAGAAATATTGAGGTGAGCCAAATCCGGGAAGGGCACGAAATCACGATGGGTCGCGGCAACTGCAGCCAATATTACGCAGAAAGCCATGGAGTTTAATTAATATAACGACGTAGATCGTCAGAAAATCCAGCTGTATCGTGCAAATCGTCACCTGCAGTCCAACGTGTATTGTTAAATTACAATAAAAATCACCAGATATATTTAAGGATCGCTGTTTGTGTATTAGTTAATTTTATCGCACCAAGTCAACAAAGCGTAGGCCTTAGCGGCTCGATCCTGAACCGGCCATGAATGGGTTTCTTGGCTCGCTTCGAGATAAAGGCCTTTTGGCGGCATCGATCTCGGCACAGTCAATCGAATCGCTTGAAGCCCACCGTCTCCATCAAAAAACAATGTCTGCGGCGGGTCAGCTGCAAAAATGGACGCTTTGAAAAGTTTCCGGATTCCCTGATATCGCAACGTAGGAACCGCGGAGGTATTAGAAATCATCAGATTCACTACAGGAAGAAAACCTGAAGTCTCAGTGCATTTTAGACACCTACATGTCTTCCTTTTGGCACTGATGGTTTTTATGAATGAGGGCTCCCGTGAGTATCGTATTTCAGTCTGCAAAGTTGCAATCTGATATTTCCTCGCAACGGAGGGTACTTGTCGCAGGCGGGGCCGGCTTTCTCGGATCACATCTGTGCGAACGTCTTTTGCATGACGGCCATTCTGTTATCTGCGTAGACAATTTTTCTACGGGGCGGCTAGAGAATTTGCGCCACCTCCTGAGCTACGACACGTTCAGCTTTGTGCGCCACGATATCGTGGAACGGCTCGATCTGCCGGTCAACGAGATCTACAATCTCGCCTGCCCGGCTTCACCGCCGCACTATCAGGCCGATCCGGTTCATACGATGAAGACGAACGTGATCGGGTCGCTCAATCTTCTGGAACTGGCAGCACGTTACCAGGCGCGGATTTTCCAGGCTTCTACCTCGGAAGTCTACGGCGATCCCCATGTGCATCCGCAGCCCGAAAGCTATTGGGGCAATGTCAATTCCTTCGGTCCGCGCTCTTGTTATGATGAAGGAAAGCGCTCTGCCGAGACTCTGTTCTACGATTTTCATCAGCAATACGGCGTCGACATCCGTATCGTGCGCATCTTCAACACCTATGGTCCGCGTATGCGCCCGGACGACGGCCGGGTCGTTTCCAACTTCATCGTGCAGGCGCTCAAGGGCGAGGACATCACCGTTTACGGCGACGGGTCGCAGACCCGTTCCTTCTGTTACGTGGACGATCTGATCGAAGGCTTCTACCGGCTCATGTACAGCCCTCAGGCGATCCACACGCCTGTCAACATCGGCAATCCCGGCGAATTTACGGTCGGTGAGTTGGCCGAGCAGATCGTGGGAATGACCGGCTCGAGTTCCAAAGTCGTCTATCACCCGTTGCCCGTGGACGATCCGCGCCAGCGTCGGCCCGACATCACAGTGGCCCAGAGAGAACTTGGATGGGAGCCGACCGTGGCGTTGGCCGATGGGCTGAAGTCGACGATCGCTTATTTCGAACGGCAGTTGAGGAAGCCCTCCGGAAAGCTGGCGGAGGCCGCCTGATGTCCGGCAAGAACGTACTTGTCGTTGGCGGCGCCGGCTTTATCGGCAGCCATACAGCCAAGCTTTTGGCCAGGCAGGGTTATGATCCGATTGTCTACGACAATCTATCCACGGGTCATCGGTCAGCCGTCCGATGGGGCGCCTTCGTTGAAGGCAACATCCTTGACTCGGAACGGTTGACCCAAGTCATGGAGGAGTATCGCCCTATCGGGGTGATCCATTTTGCTGCAGCGGCCTATGTCGGCGAATCCGTGGAGAAACCGGCAAAATATTATCAGAACAACGTCAGCGGGACCCAATCGCTGCTGGACGCCTGCCAGGGAAGCGGAACGCGCAATGTCATCTTCTCGTCGAGCTGCGCTACCTATGGCATTCCGGATCGCTTGCCGATCCGCGAGGGCGAGAGCCAGCGCCCGATCAATCCTTATGGGCGCACGAAGCTCATCGCGGAGCAGATGCTTGCCGATTATTCGGCTGCCTATGGGCTGCGCTATGTGGCGCTGCGTTATTTCAATGCGTCCGGCGCGGATATCGACGGGGAAATCGGCGAGATGCACGATCCAGAAACGCATCTCATTCCGCGAGCCATGATGGCCGCTGCAGGCAGGATCGATTTTCTCGAAGTCTATGGCCATGATTACGATACGCCCGACGGCACCTGCATTCGCGACTATATTCATGTCGCGGATCTGGCGCGCGCGCATGTGCTGGCGCTCGAACATCTGATCAACTGCGGTGGCAATCTGGCCGTCAATCTTGGCAGTGGGCGTGGTACATCCATTAAGGAAATTCTCGAAGCGATCAGCCAGCTGACAGGTCGTAACGTGCCGGTCGAGATGCGCGCCCGTCGTGCGGGCGATCCTCCGGTGCTTTATGCCGATCCGGCACTCGCTGCCGAAAAACTTGGCTTTCAGGCGCTCTATTCCGATCTCGATACGATAATTCGCACGGCGGCTCCCTTCTTCGGGCTCGAGGTGCGCTCATGAGAACGTCGCGCATCGCGCTGTCCGTTGACAGGGAAGAACCCTTGATGGTGCCGGTCTTCATCGGCCGAAAGCGCATCGAGTACATTATGGGTGCGGTTTTGTGGGCGATGGCCGTCGCATTCTTCTGGCAATGGTGGGTTTTCGGAGCCACCCACATCAACTTGGTCGGCTCAATTCTGGTGACGGCGCTTCTGGCGTGGATAACGCTTTTGCCAGGCTACTTCATCACCATTTTCTTCAATGCACGCCGGCCGCATGGACCGCTGCGTATTCCCTCAGGAAGTCGCGTGGCCATGGTGGTCACCAAGGCTCCCTCAGAGCCTTTTGAGGTGGTGGCCGAAACCTTGCAGGCCATGTTAGCCCAGAACGTGCCTCACGACACGTGGCTGGCTGATGAGGATCCATCGCCCGCAACGCTCGCATGGTGCCGCGAACAGGGCGTATTCGTTTCCACCCGCAAAAGTCGCGCCGACTACCATCGCCAGTCCTGGCCTCGCCGCACGCGGTGCAAGGAAGGCAACCTTGCCTTCTTCTACGATCATTATGGCTACGACCGATATGATTTTGTGTCGCAGCTCGATGCCGATCATGTTCCCGAACCGGACTACCTATATAACATGTTGCGGCCTTTTGCCGATCCGACAATCGGATATGTTTCCGCGCCTAGCATTTGCGACCGCAATGCACATGAAAGCTGGTCCGCGCGTGGCCGCCTCTACATCGAAGCGAGCATGCATGGGTCACTGCAAGCCGGATACAATAATGGCTTCGCGCCCGTATGCATCGGTTCGCACTATGCAGTGCGCACAGCGGCACTGAAGGAAATCGGTGGGCTGGGGCCAGAACTCGCCGAGGATCATTCCACAACGCTCTTCATGAATGCCCATGGTTGGCGAGGGGCCCATGCGCTTGATGCCATCGCCCATGGCGACGGTCCACGGACGTTTGCCGATCTCGTCACGCAGGAGTTCCAGTGGTCGCGGAGCCTGGTGACGATCCTGCTGCAATATTCACCAAAACTTATCGGAAACTTGCCGCTGCGTTTGAAGGTTCAATTTCTGTTTTCGCAGTTCTGGTATCCGCTTTATGCCTTTTTTCTTGCCATGACATTCCTGTTGCCCGTTATTGTACTGATCCAAGGCGATAATTTCATCAACGTCACTTATCCAGAGTTTCTGCTCCATTTCGTGCCGCAGTCGCTTATGATCCTGCTTTTGGCATTCTGGTGGCGGTCGAGTCGCACATTTCGGCCTATCGACGGCAAGATTTTCAGTTGGGAAGCGATGCTGTTTCTGCTGGCGCGCTGGCCGTGGGTTCTGGCTGGGACCTTTGCCGCGTTCCGTGACTGGATGACCGGATCCTTCGTTGATTTTCGCGTCACGCCAAAAGGCACTTCTGAAGTCGATCCGCTACCGTTTCGCGTGCTGGCGCCGTATGCCTTCGTGGTCGTGATCTCCATTCTGCCGGTCGTGTTCGTGCAGGATGCGTATCAAACGCGCGGCTTCTTCGTCTTCGCCATCATCAATGCATGCTTTTACTTGCTGCTGATATTCATGATCTTGCTGCAGCATGGCCGGGAGAATGACGTACGGATGAAAAGCCGCGCTTATCACCCCGCGTTGGCAAGCGGTTTCATGGCCCTTTTGATGGTTACCAGCTTCGCCACGGTCGAGCGTGGACGCGACGGCATCGAGGCGCTCGCCTGGGGAACCAAAAGCTTTTCCCTGTTCGACGACAGCTTCTCAATTGCCGGCGCAGGCGTTGGTGGTCGCGCTGTTCACAAAACCATCTTCAATCCACGTTGGCGCACCAACGCTCCCAGCAATCCAGACCAATAATAAAGGCAATCAGCACATGAAGATCGCAATCATTGGAACAGGCTATGTCGGATTGGTCAGCGGCACATGCTTCGCGGCCTGGGGCCACGAAGTTGCATGTGTGGACAAGAACGATCAGAAAATAGATGGCCTCGAACGCGGCATCGTACCGATTTACGAGCCCGGTCTGGATGGACTGGTGGAACGCAATTCGGCGGCAGGCCGTTTGAGCTTCACGTGCAATCTGGCTGAAGCGGTAAAGGGGGCATCGGTCGTTTTCATCGCGGTTGGGACGCCACCGCGAGCCGGTCATGGGGATGCCGATCTGTCGTTTGTTTATATGGCCGCGCGTGAACTTGCGCCGCTGATCGACGACGGCGCCGTGGTGGTGGTGAAGTCCACCGTTCCGGTGGGCACCGGCGATGTTGTTCAGAAGATCATCGGATCTGTACGTACGGCCGGAACTTTCTCTGTTGCGTCCAATCCGGAATTCCTGCGCGAAGGCGTCGCCATCCGGGATTTTTTGGAACCCGATCGTGTCGTGATCGGTGTTGAGGATGAGCGGGCACGCAACGTTCTCATGGAACTCTATGGTGCACCTCTCGAAGCACAAAAGACGCCGATCGTCGTCACCCAGCGTCGCACTTCCGAACTGATCAAATATGCTGCCAATGCATTCCTGGCGACCAAGATTACATTCATCAATGAATTGGCCGATCTTTGCGAGCAAGTCGGCAGCAATGTCGGAGAACTCGCGCTGGGCATGGGTCTCGACAAGCGCATCGGCACAAGCTTCCTCAATGCCGGCCCGGGCTACGGAGGCTCTTGTTTCCCGAAGGACACGATGGCTCTTCTGCGTACAGCGCAGGATTATGGCGTAGCGGTTCGGATCGTTGAGGAAACAGTAACCGCCAATGAAGCACGCAAGCGCCGCATGGCTTTGAAGGTGATGGACGCTCTGGGCGGCGACGTCGAAGGGCGGACGATCGCGGTTCTGGGGCTCACCTTCAAACCCGATACGGACGATATGCGCGATGCGCCCTCTGTTCCGCTTATCGAAACCTTGCAGCGTTTCGGCGCCAAGATCCGTGCCCATGATCCCGTGGGCATGGAGAATGCGGGTCACCTCCTGTCCGAAGTCGAATTTTTTGACGATCCCTATGCATGCGCGTGCAACGCCGAAGCTGTGGTCGTCATCACGGAATGGGACAGCATTCGAAAGCTCGATCTCGTGCGCCTGAAGAAGATCATGCGCCAGGCGGTCTTGATCGATCTCAGGAATGCCTTTGAACCAGGCGTTGCGGAAAAGATTGGCTTCCGTGTTTCGGCCATCGGTCGCTCAGCTACGACCCAGCATGACAATACCCCGGCCGCGCTGCCTCATGCGACCGGACACGCCCATCGAGGACAAACGGCGGGCGCCGCTCATCTCGAGATGGCAGGAGGTTCCGGTGGCACTTTCTAAATCTGAAAGGGCTCTATTGCTGTCAGGTTTCCGGATGCTGACAGCAGTCGCTTGGGCAGTGTCCTGCATTGCTGCACCGGCCTTTGCCTCTTCCTCACAGGTTTCCGTTCTGCCGGAAGGGGCACGTCGCATGACAGCAGGCGAAATCTACGATCTCTATAGAGACAAAAGCTGGCAGTGGGACAGCGGAGCCGGACGAATGGTGGGCGCGGGCCGGCAATTTTCGGCATGGATCGACGGTGAGACGGGCAAATCCTGGGCGGAAGGCCGCTGGATCATCACCGAGACAGGTTGGATGTGTCTCAACGCGACATGGCATTCCGAACAGGGTGTATTTCCCGCTAAGACCTGCTTTTCGCATCGCATCGATAATGGAACGATCTATCAGAAGCGCGAGCCCGCTGGTGAGTGGTATGCGTTCCGTAACGCCGAGGTCCACCAAGACGACGAGGCCAGCAAGCTAGTGTCCACCGATCTGGTTTCCCGTCAACTCGATGCCATCAAAGCCGCGCTTGGTGCGGCACAGCAATCTGAACAGTAAAAAAGGAGGGGGTCTTGAAAAGTCTCTTTAAACTATCAGCAGCCTTGCTTTGCGGCGCATGCATTTCCGGTGGTGTCTATGCAGCCAGCGGCGTGTCGGGAGCGAGTGTCGACAGCCGCAATCAGTTTCGGGACAAGCGTCCCATCATCACGGCTGACTCCGTAACCCCCGGCGCCTACGATCCGCACGCGGATTATACCAACGATTCTAACTCAAAAATCGAACACCTTTTTCTTCCCTGGGAAGATGTGGATCTGGCAACGCTCAGCGCCGCAGATGCCTATGCGCGTGAGCGTGGACGTTCCCTGTTGATCACGGTCGAGCCGTGGTCCTGGGCGCGGGACTGGCGTGTAGGTCCTGAGGATTTGCTCGCCGGGGTTTTGAGCGGGCGCTACGATGCCAATATGTCAGCGGTCTGCTCTGCGGCGGCGCAGCTGAAAAGCCCCGTCACTATCCGCTGGGCGCAGGAAATGGAAGATAATGACGGGCAATTCACTTGGGCTTTCTGGAATGCTGAAGGTTATGTGAACGCCTACAGGCATGTCATCGACATATGTCGCAAGCATCTTCCGTCGGCCCAATACATGTGGTCACCGAAAGGAGAAGAAGGACTGGAAGCCTTCTATCCTGGCGACAAGTATGTCGACATTATCGGTCTGTCCGTCTTTGGCTATCAGCCCTATGACAAGCTGGAGGTCGGTCGTGATACGACTTTTGTGGAGCGCACAAAGCCGGGTTATGACCGTGTGACGGGCTTCGGCAAACCAATCGCCATTGCGGAGCTTGGCTACGAAGGTAACGACGAATATGTTCGTGACTGGGCCGCGGAAGCAAACAAGCCGCATGCCGAGTTCCCGGACATGACAGCCGTTGTCTACTTCAACGATCTTGAAGTCTATCCATGGCCGAGAAAGGTCGGCCGGCCTGATTGGCGCGTGGCCAACCATCCGCTGGACTGATCCAGGTCGTTCGACAGAGTGGTTCGGCTTTTCACCATATTGCCGAACCGCTCCATCCCTTTGTTTATATGCGGTTCCAACGCAGGACTCTTACGCAGTCTTACTGGAATTGCCTTGTTGGACAGGAAGTAAAATGTTTTCGATCCGTTCGATTATCTCAAGTGCGGCGCTGTTTGTGTTCTTGCTTGCAGGCAATGCCTACGCCGCTCCCAAACAACCGGCGGGCGACGCTATAGCAAAACGCGCCGCTGCCGCGACGCCGATGAAGGCCTCAGCGATTGAAAAGCTCTATGCCGGCCGCACCTGGAAATGGCAAAACGGCGGTGGGTTCTATTCTGCGGAGACAACTGCTCGCGGGCTGTTCTCTGCAAATCGGAAGCCGTTCGCCGCTTGGTCGCGCAAACGGGCAGCCTCGTCCTATGCGGAGGGAAACTGGTATGCGACCAATAGGGGCAGGCTCTGCATGCGCGCTCTCTGGACCAGCAAAGCAGCGAAAGGGAGTCTGGAAAGAAGCGGTGCAATCACATGTTTCCTGCACCGTGAAAAAGACGGCGTCGTTTATCAGAAGCCTTCCATCGGTGGGAAATGGTATGTCTTTCGTCACAATCCCGCTCGTCGGGACGATGAAGCGCGCAAACTGGTCAAAGGTGATCGGGTAAGCAAAGAAGTTTCGCGTCTTAAGGCGAATTCTCGATAACCGCGCAAACGGAGCCGCCGCGGCCTTCAGGCGCGGCGGCTTCTGTCAAAACCGGGTCCAATATCAAACGCCTGGCTGATTCGAGAACCCTCGTGTGTAGCAACGCGCTTTCTGACCAAAGCCGCTCGGAGTGCAGACATAGGGGTTGCTGTTCAAGTATCGGGACGCCGATATTTTAACGACCTTGCCGACGGGTTTTTTGTTGTAGCGAACATCGTTGTTAACCCGATATTTGACAAGGTAGACGGACCGTGTCTCTTCCTTCGGCTTACGCATTTCACCTGCTTGCACGTTTGCGCCGAGAACCACGGAAACAGCAAGCCCGATCGCGGCAATCGCCACTCTTCTAAAACGGTTCCGATGCGCAGCAGAAAACGTCATGTGGTAGCCCTCCAATGTTATTGTTCTGGAGTGCGTTATACCCACAGGACTT
The DNA here is from genome assembly GCF_004962245.1 of Mesorhizobium sp. Classification (GTDB taxonomy): domain Bacteria; phylum Pseudomonadota; class Alphaproteobacteria; order Rhizobiales; family Rhizobiaceae; genus Mesorhizobium. The sequence continues at coordinate 162,896 of NZ_SUHQ01000004.1, forward strand.
TAGGTTCTGGTTTGAATTATCTTGATAAATTTAGACAAAATGTTGCATTCCTCGTGCCTCAAGTGGGGCGATTTGACCAAATGAGGCCGGCGGTGTGTCCGCCGATGCGCGTGAGCGTTGGCAGAAATAGCTCCCAAGAAGGGCGCATTCGACATCTCGCCTTACCAAGACGACGTTCCGCGCCGGCAAGGAACCTGCCCGCTGGAGGCGTATAATTCCTACCTATGCTGCTGCGCTGTGGAATATGCTCGCCCGTCGACGGCGATAGTGTGCCATCCAGACTCTTAGCGCGACGGAAAGAAGCAGGATGGCGAGCAGGGTCGACATTGCATGAGGATATCCCTATATAGCGGCGGCTTCGACGGCTCACCTCGATTTGTGCCGGTGGGAGTGCCGTGGATGCGTCACGTATTGTGACACCTATTGTGATGCAAATCGGCCTTGAGGCCGGGAAAAAGCAAATAGAAACAGTATCTCAGGGTCGCAAGCGATCCCAGCCAACGGTAGCGGTCCCCTCGAGAACTAGAATCTCCTCAAGACTAGAACATGCTCCTTGAACCTTCGATTTCCTTCAGCTCTGTGGAGCTTGGACAAGATCGGCTTGCCGGGTGACGACGACTCGGTTGGAATGGGAGCATGCATCTTTTCGGGGATGCTGATGTTTATGATTACCAACCGGCGCAGCCGCCAGGGAACAGCAGTATGAGTGAACACGCGATCGAGTTCTTGCAGGAGTGGATCGGCGAAAAGGTCCATTGCCAGTCCTCGTCGGACAGGATCGAGGAGCAGGCCGAGACCCTCGCCAAGGAATGCGCCGCCAAGGCGGCCGAGGCCGGCATACCGCTGGAGGACATCCAGGAAGAGGTCGGCGACATTCAGGAGCTTATCGCGTCGAAGCTGGAAGAGGCTGCCGAAGCCGACGAGGAAGAGAAGAATTCGGGCAAGCCTGCCGAATAATATGCCGGACCGGGCCAAACGGCCGGGAAGGCAGCTGTTTCCAGCCTCGACAATTTCCAGGACCTATGCGGCGCGTGTGTCGTGCCACGCAGTCCTACTTCCGCTGACTCGCCCCAATTTTATCTTCGAGCCACGCCTTCGGCAGCGCCGGCACGAAATTGCCGTCGCGCCCGGTCATGTCGTCATTGGCGACCAGCGCATTGAGGATCGCTTCCTCCACGCTCTCGATCACGGCGTCGAAGAACGGATCGATGTCGGTATCCGGAATAAAATCGGCGCTGGCGATGCGGCCTGACAGAGCCAGTGCCGCCTCGGAATTGGCGGTCGAAAAGGCCAGAAAAATATCGCCCGAGCTATGATAGCCGAAACCGCCGGTCATCGCGACGCCGAGCGGCACCCGGCGGGCCAGCCGCTTCATCTGGTGCGGCAGGAAGGGCGCATTGGTGGCGACGACGCCGATGATCGAGCCTTTTTCGGCGCGCGGCGTGCACTCGCGGACCGCCGGTTCCACGAGATCGGGCCAGGCGCGCAAGCCGCGAAGGGTAAGATTGCTTCGATTGCCGAAATTCGCCTGCACGAACGCGCCGACCGTGTAGGGCTTGCCTTGCCATTCGACGATGCGCGATGCCGTGCCGGAGCCTGCCTTGAAACCGAAGGCGATCATGCCGGTGCCGCCGCCGACGCTGCCTTCCTCGATCGATCCGCTGGTCGCGCCGTCGAGTGCCGCGGCAACATGCTCGAACCTGAGATGGTGGCCGTTGATGTCGTTCAGGAAACCGTCATAGGTTTCCGCCGCCACCGGCAGGCCCCAGGCGCTGTCGAGCGCGGCCGGCAGCACGCGCTGCATCCAGCGCAGCGTTCCATCGCGTGAAACACCGCAGGAATGCGTGTTGGTGATGGTAATCGGAAAATTGAAGGCACCGGTTTCCTCGATGATGTGCGAGCCGGTCAATTCGCCGTTGCCGTTCTGGCTGAAGAAGCCGGCAAAAACCGGCGTGGCCAGATTGGCGCGCGGTCTGGGCAGGATCGCGGTCACGCCGGTGCGTACCGGTCCCTTGCCGACCGCCAGCGGACCATCGCCCGAAATCAGTGTCGAATAACCGACCGCAACGCCAGGCACGTCGGTGATGGCGTTGAACGGTCCGGGCGTGCCGTCAAAACCTATGCCGAAGGCTCTCGCGCGCGGCCTGCCGGAAGGCGTCGTCTGATGATGTGGATTGCCGATCATTGCCATCCAGAAGTCATTGCCATCCAGAAGTCATGGGCATTCAGAAGTCATGCGCATGGGCGCTCAGAACAAGGAGCCTTGGTTGCCAGGCTCCTTGTTCTTGGCGGCCGGCTTTGCAATTGTTTTCGGCCGTGCGGCACCGCTGGTCGCAACCGCATCGGCGGTTCCGTCGGCGAACTCCAGCGAAAGTGCCATCCCCGACACCACGTCCGCCGCCTGCTTGATCACCGCCCCGTCGGCGTCTTTGACCAAGGCGAAGCCCCGCGCCAGCACCGCCTTGTGCGACAGCGTCGCCAGCAGCCGGTCGGCCTGGGTCAGTTTCCCGCGCAAGCGTTCGAGCCGTACGGAAATCACCCGGTCCTGTCGCCGTGACAAAGCCGCCAAGGCATCCGCCTGCAATTTCTGCCGCCTTGCGATCGGCGCGGGCGACAGCCGAGCCGCGGTGCGCGAGAACCGCGTCCGCCGCTCGCGCACGATGGCGAAGAACGCCGCTTGCGCGCGGGCGAGATCGCGGCCTGCCAGTGTGCGGGCCTCGTTCATGCGTCGCGACAGAGTGGCCGGCGTCAGCCGCTGCGCCGCAAGCCGCGCCCACTTGCGGTCGATGCTGACGGACAGTGCCCGGCCAAGCCGGCTCGTCGCCTCGTCGAAGCGACGGCGCGGCAGCGCCAGCAACTGGTCGGGCGAGGGCAGCGCCCGGGCGGCCGCACGCACAGCCTGCCGCTTGCGTTCGAAATTGCGCGAAGCAGCCGCCTTCAGCCGCGCGCCAAGACCGGCAAGTGTCGCTTCGAGATCCGCTTTGACTGGCACCGCGATCTCGGCGGCGCCCGTCGGTGTCGGCGCCCGCACATCCGCTGCCAGGTCGATCAGCGTCCAGTCCGTTTCATGACCGACGGCGGAGATCACCGGAATGCGCGAGGCGGCGACGGCGCGGGCCAGCGCCTCGTCGTTGAACCCCCAAAGGTCCTCGAGGCTGCCGCCGCCGCGCGCCACGATCAACAGGTCGGGGTGCGGGATAGCGCCATCCCATGGCAGCGCGTTGAAGCCGTTGACGGCGGCGGTCACTTCCGCGCCTGCCGTCTCGCCCTGTACCCGCACCGGCCACACAAGCACATGCAGCGGGAACCGGTCCTTGATCCGGTGGATGATGTCGCGAATGACGGAGCCTGTCGGCGAGGTGACGACGCCGATGACGCGCGGCATGAACGGCAGCAGGCGCTTGCGGCGGGCATCGAACAGGCCTTCGGCCTGCAATCGGCGCTTGCGCTCTTCCAGCAGCGCCATCAGCGCCCCGGCGCCGGCCGGCTCCAGATTGTCGATGACGATCTGGTAGTTGGACTTTCCGGGATACGTTGTGAGCCTGCCGGTGGCGATCACCTCCATGCCCTCTTCGGGACGGAATTTCAGCCGGCCCATCGTGCCCTTCCACACCACGGCGTCGAGCCGCGCGCGGTCGTCCTTCAGGCAGAAATAGGCATGGCCCGACGAATGCGGCCCGCGGTAACCGGAAATCTCGCCGCGCACCCGCACATTGCCGAAAGCATCCTCGACGGTGCGCTTCAGCGCGCCGGAAATCTCGCTCACCGTGTATTCGGCGGCATTGGTGCGTGATTCGGATGCAGTATCGCTCATGGGTCGATTGGGGGGCGGTTGTGCGCCCGCGTCAAGGCGTCGGTGCTCGGTGCCGGCCCAAATTGCTGGGTCTTCACCAGCCCGGCAGGATCTGGTTCGGCTTGGTTCGCTTCATCTTCGAAAAAGCGAGCGCGGCGAAATCGAAGGTTCCCGTCTCATCGCCGAGCGGCACGGAAATGTTGTCGAGGCTTTCCGAAATGTGACGGGCCAGCGCGTCGACGATCTCCGGCCGCGACGTCTGGCCGCGCATGATGCCGATGCGGCAATCGGGCAGGGCGCCGAACCCGTCGGCGTCGCCCAGAACCCGCATGCCGGGCCGCAGCGCGCATTCCGGCAGCACCGAGATCGCCAGGCCGGAAAGCACCGCGGCGGTGATGACAGTTGCCGAGAAGCTGGTGAACAGGATGCGGTAGTCGCGGTTCTGCCGGTCGAGAACGTCGACGGCGGCCCGCCGCCAGATGCAGTTCGGCCGGCCGAAAGCCATCGGCAATGTGTCCTGCTCATGGGTCGCGTGGTTGGCCGAAGTGACCCACAGCAGCGGTTCGCGCCGCACCACTTCCGACTGGCCGTGCGCGTCATTGTGCGTCACCAGCGCCAGATCGAGATTGCCGCGCTTGATATGCTCGACCAGCCCCGGCGTCGGCTCGCAGATGACGGTCAGCTCGACGCGTGGATTGGAACGGGCGAAGCGGGCCATGATCTCGGGCAGGAAGCGATCGGCATAGTCGTCCGGCGTGCCGATGCGGATCGTGCCTTCGAGCCGCCGGTCGTCAAAGGCGGCCAGCGTTTCCCGATTGAGAAACAGCAGCCGTCTTGCGTAGGAGAGCAGCCTGTCGCCATCCTCGGTCAGCTTGTTGGTGCGCCCGTCCTTTTCGAACAGCGGCTTGCCGATCCGTTCCTCCAGCCGGCGCATCTGCATGGACACCGCCGACTGGGTCCGATGCACCTCTTCTGCCGCGCGGGTAAAGCTGCCGGTGTCGACAATCGAAACGAAGGTCTGCAGCTGATCAAGATCGAGTGGCGCTTTCATCGGTTCAATCCATCACTGGTGTTGATGCTAAAGATTAGAAACATTCGTTGGATTAATCAATCGAGCGATGGCAAATTCACCACTGTCCACATGAAGGCAATGCATGTCGCCCAAAGTGGTCACCGGTTTTGGAACAACGACGTGCATCTTTTGAATGAATCGGGACCGGAACGGCCGCTGTTGCCAGCGCCGATCGCCCCTCTTCGTCCGCAGGAATGAAGGAGACTGATATGGCTACGTTCGATTTCGCCACCGAGACCCCGCGCATCACGTCGCGTCCGGCCGTTGCGACGCGTGTGGTCAACACCATCTCCAACGTCTACCGCGCCTGGAAAAACCGCCGCGCCTTCTATCGCCTGGGCGATATGTCGGATGCCGAACTTGCCGACATCGGCTTGACGCGCGCCGATCTCCACGTCGCCATCGACGTGCCGTTTGGCCGCGATCCAACCGCGAGGCTTCGCGCCATCGCAACCGATCGCGCCGAGACGATCGAGGATCTTGCCCGCAAGGTGACCTGAGCGCGTGGTTGCGTCCGGTCGCAGTGAACCTTTTTGAGGCTCGACGCGACCAAGATTTATTGCAGGCTCCCACTCCCTGCCGGTTCCCCCCGGCCCGCCTGCGCACTGCCCGGTCCTCCCAAGGATCGGGCATTTTTTCCTCAGAGTTGATGACGACGCCGCGTGGTCAGCGACAAGCCCTACCGCCGGTCCATTCCTCGCTTGAACTGGTCGAAGATCGATTCCACGCCCTTCTGGTACTCGTCGCGCTGCTGCGCGCCCGCCTCGAACATCTTGCCGAACAAATCGTCGAACGGATTCCTTGGCCTGCCGCTCGGATTGGCCTGCGGCTGTGGCGCCTGGCGCTGCTGGGGCGCCTGAGGTTGCTGCGGCGCCGGCTGCCCGCTAGGCACGCTGCCGCCGCCCCCTTGGCGCAGCATCTCCTCGAAGATCCTGCCGAGGGGATTGTCGCCATAGGGGCTCTGCGTCTCTTGCGGTTGAGTTTGCTGCGGTCGGCCCTGCGGCTGCTGCGCGCCGCCGCCGAACATATCCTGCAGCACCTTGCCGAGCGGATTGTCGCCATAGGGATCGGGCGCCTGCTGCGGCTGGCTTTGCGGCTGCTGCGCGCCGCCGCCGAACATGTCCTGCAACACTTTGCCAAGCGGATTGTCCATCGGGCCCGCGGGCTGTGGCGCCTGCCGCTGCTGTGGCGCGGGCGCGCCTCCACCGGCCTGCCGCATCATCTGCTCGATGATCTCGCCGAGCGGATTGCCGCCGCCGAATCCGCCGGCCGCCTGCATCTGATTTGTGGTCTGCTTGAACAGTCCGCCCATCATCATCGAAGCCACGGCCGGCAGCATCTGCTGCAAGATCTGCTGGCTGACGCCGCTCGCCTGCGCGGCCTGGCTGGCAACGGCACGTGATAGGTCCTTCGAGCCGAACAGATGCCCCAGAATGCCGTTGCCTTCATCGACGCCCTGCGGCGAGAAGGCCCGGCTTGCGTCCTCGAAATATTTGGCGTGCTGGCCGCTGGCCATTGCCGTCATGAAGGAGCCGAGCCCGTAGGGGTCGGACGTGTTGCGCTTCAGCCCCTGTGAAAAGGCCGGCAGCAGAGCCTCGATCGCCGATTGCGTCTGTTGCTGCGAAAGCCCGAACTGTTGGGCCAGAGCCTGCATGCCGTTGCCGTTCTGGGCCTGCGCCAGAATGTCGAACAAGGAAGGCATTGGTTTTCTCCTCGGGAAAATCCTCGTGGAGAGAGAGCCTAATTCGTTTCCATCACTGATTGAAGCGACTTTTCCCGAGCGCTCGGTCAAGCGGATAGCGAACGGTTAATACGCATATTCCATGAACACCGGCTCGATCGAGCCGCCCCAGCGCGTGTGATAGGCGGAGAGCATCTCCTCGGCGCTGGTGGTGCCGCGCGCCACGACTTCGTCAAGCGTGTTGAGGAACGAGGTTTCGTCGTAGCCGTCGCGGTTTTTGCGGCCGCGGTTCTTCAGCCCCATGCGCGAGATGACGAGCGCCTCGCGGGCGATCTCGCGCAGCGTCGTGTTGCGGAACGGCGCCGAAATGCCTTGTTGCGGCACGGCGTTGCGCATCGCCAGCACCTCCTCATAGGTCCAGCTCGAGGTCAGTGCCTCGGCTGCGTCAAGCGCTGCCGCGTCGTAGAGCAGCCCGACCCAGAAGGCCGGCAACGCGCAGATACGCCGCCACGGCCCGCCATCGGCGCCGCGCATTTCAAGGAAACGCTTCAATCGCACGTCGGGGAACAGCGTCGACAGATGGTTTGCCCAGTCGCCCATCGTCGGCAGCCCGTCGGGTACCTCGTTGCGGGCCGCACCCGCCATGAACTGGCGGAAGGTGAGATGCGTCATGTCATGATAGTGGCCGTCGCGGATGACGAAGTACATCGGCACGTCGAGCGCCCATTCGACATAGTCGGCGAAGCCGAAATCGGGTGAGAAGCAGAATTCGAGCAGGCCCGAGCGCTGGTTGTCGGTGTCGCGCCAGATGTCGCCGCGCCAGCTCTGCAATCCGTTGGGCCGGCTCTCGGTGAAAGGCGAGTTGGCAAACAGCGCCGTCGACAGCGGCTGCAGCTTCAGCGACACCTGCATCTTGCGGCGCATGTCGGCCTCGCTCTCGAAGTCGAGATTCACCTGGATGGTGCAGGTGCGATACATCATGTCGAGGCCCTTGGTGCCGACCTTGGGCATGTAGCGCGTCATGATCTCGTAGCGCGATTTGGGCATTTTCGGCGTCTCGGCCAGCGACCATTTCGGGCTGCCGCCGAGGCCGAGGAAACGGATGCCCATCGGCTCGGCAATCTCGCGCACCTGCGCCAGATGCGCATTGCCTTCGCGGCAGGTCTGGTGGATCGTCTCCAGCGGCGCGCCGGACAGTTCGAACTGGCCGCCGGGCTCCAGCGAGATCGCGCCCTGGCCGGTCGGCTCGACCAGGCCGATGATGCGGCCGGCATCCATGATCGGATCCCAGCCGAGTTTTTCCTGCATGCCTTCGAGAAGGGCGCGGATGCCGCGCTCGCCGCCATAGGGCACCGGCGCATTGCCGTCGACATAGAACGGGAACTTCTCGTGTTCGGTGCCGATGCGCCATTTGTCGCGTGGCTTGTTGCCTTCGGCCAGATGCTCGACAAGCTCGTCGACGCCTTCGATGGGCCGGAAATCGGTTGTGTCGCGCGCCATGAAAAGCCCTTTCGGCGCAGGACCCGAAAATCGACATCGATTTTCCTCGGGATCATGCGCCAGCCCAACGTGCTACAACGTCCTATGCGTGTCCGAAAGGACGCGCGGCGCTGCAGGCGGTCGGACGACCGCCGGCGCTAGATGGACGAAATGTCAGTAGACGATCAAGCGAAAAATCCTGAGCCACGGGTAACTGGAATTGATCACCAATCCCCGATTGTCGCCTGTATCACCGCCAGCGCCGCCACCGCCGCCGTGTCGGCGCGCAGGATGCGCGGACCGAGCGGAATGGCCGTGACGAAAGGCAGCGCCCTCAGCATCCTTCGTTCCTCGTCGGAAAACCCGCCTTCAGGCCCGACCAGCAGCCCGAACTTCTTCTCCCGCACCGCTTGCAGCGCGGGCAGGGGATTGTTGGTGGAGGCATCCTCGTCGCAGAAGATCAACCGCCGCTCCTTGTCCCAGCCCGTCAGCAGGCGTTCGAACTTTTCCGCTTCGCGCACGTCCGGCACCGCCAGGATGCCGCATTGCTCGGCAGCCTCGACGACGTTGGCGCGCAGGCGTTCGATGCCCGGCTTTGCCACTTGCGTGTGCTGGGTGACGACCGGCTGCAGGACGCCGGCGCCCATCTCGACCGCCTTCTGCACCAGATAATCGAGCCGGCCCTGCTTCAGCGGCGCAAAGCAGTAGACGAGATCGGGCAGCGGCGGCTGCGGCCGCTGCAGGGTCAGCACCTTCAGGCGCACCGCCTTTTTCGATTTCGCGGCGATTGCCGCCGACCACTCGCCGTCGCGGCCGTTGAACACCAGGATTTCGGCGCCTTCCCCGAGCCGCAGCACATGCAAGAGATAGTGGCCCTGCTGCGGGCTCGCCTCGAACTCGATATCCGGTCCGAGGTCGTCCGGCACGAACAGCCGCTGCATCTTGTAATTGGCGCGCATCGCCGAGGAATGGGCGAGCCGGCTTCCGGCGTCAAGCCTCGGCGGAAGGATGCCACACCGGCTCGTAGCCCTGCCTCAGCACGGAAACGGTGGTTGTCGGCGTGAGCAGGCGAAGCGGACGGTCGGCAGAGCCGCCGAACCCTGCCGGGTCGCCATAGCCCGCGAACGACCAGCGCAGTGCCTTGCCGCCTCGCATCGCGTAGGCGTGGCCGCCGTCCGCGACCATGGCGCCGTCCGGCAGCCCGGCAAGGTCTTCCACGGATACCACCGGTGCCCGCCCACCTGCCGCCAGCCGCTCCTTGTGCAGTCGCTTGTCGACCTGCGGCGCGCGCGGCTCGGCAATGCCGAAGGCCGCGCCGAAGCGCTGGACGAAATCATCAGCCCGCTCGCGCCGGCAGAAGAAGCAGGGCCGATGCCCGGCCGAGAGCGCTGTCACCTCGTCCAGGAAAAACAATTCGGTCCAGCCGGCTTTTCCACCCAATTGGTCGTCGCTTTGTCTGTTGCGGCCCATCGGCTCGCGCCGTACGGCGCGGAACGCGCAGACGCAGATGATCCAGGCATGCAGCGCCCAGCGCTTTTTCAGCAGCGTCTTCGTTTCTGGATCATGGATGATGCCGCGATTGCCCATGAACAGGCCGCGTTCGGGCACGGCGTGGATCACGCCGAACGGGTCGACCCGGTTCTGCAGTGGCATAGCTTTCTCCCCGAATACGCATCTTGGCTGGAATGATGACGGCATGATATCGCTCGTCGCATCATTTTCATGTCAGCAGGTTTTTCCATGCGGGTGCTGGTGGTCCAGAATTTTGACAGTGAGGGCCTTGGCCAGATCGGCGCAGCACTTGTCGAGGCGGGCGCCGATATCGACCTGCGCCGACCCTATCGTGGCGAGACGTTGCCGCAGGATGGCGATGCGCACGACGCCATGGTCGTGCTCGGCGGCGCTCAGAACGCGTTGGACGACGAGATCTGCCCGTATTTTCCTGGACTGCTCGACCTGACGCGCGATTTCGCGGACAAGGATCGCGCCGTGCTCGGTATCTGCCTTGGCAGCCAACTGGTCGCGCGCGCCTTCGGCGGCGAGAACCGGATCGGCGGCGCCTCTGAATTCGGCTGGCATGAGGTTTCGCTCACTCCAGCGGCGAAAACCGATCCGGTGCTCGCGGCGCTGCCCGAGAATTTCCCCATTTTCGAATGGCACGACGACACTTTTGTCTTGCCTGAAGATGCCGTGCGGCTCGCCGGCAACGCTGTCGCCGAGAATCAGGCGTTTCGCATCGGCCGCGCCGTCTATGGCTTTCAGTTCCATTTCGAGGCGGACCGGCCGATGGTCCGCGACTGGAGCCGGACCTTCGCTCCGCTCATAGCCGAGCGGCATCCGGACTGGAGCGACCGGCTCGACGACGAAATGGCCCGCAACGGACCGGATGCCGATGCCGCCGGCCTGGCCATCGCCCGCGCCTGGGTGGCGACGATCTGACGGCTTGTCAGTGCCGACGTTGCATATTTGGCACGCCGGCAAAAATCCGCTGTGGACAGCTTGTTTCGTCCTTGGCTTGTGGCCGCCCGCCGCCCTAGAAGGCACGCGCTCTGCATCTGCCGTGCAACGCGATGAACCCTTTGTGTCACTCGCGCGACACACCTCCGATACAGAACATGCCTAGAAGCGCGAAATCGTCGAACGCATTTCCGTTTCAACCCATTGGTAACCCGCCTCGTGCACAGATGCAGAAAGCCCAACAAGAGATGACGTCCGTGAAAGCAGCGCTTCTGTCCTTTGCCATGTTGTCGGCCATCGCGTTGTTCGGCCTCGGCACTTATGCCGGCGACGCAGCCAACAACCACAACGCCGTCGACGGCTACGGCGTCACCGCCGCGCTTCGCTAATGCATTCGTCCACTTGAAGCGCGACGCGCTTTAAGCCTTCTCACCTGACACCGCCAGGATACGCTTGTCCGCGCCGTCCACGACGAGCGCGGTGAGATTTCCCGATTGCCAGGCGAGCGTGTCGATATTGACGCGGTTGACCATCACCTCCGCCTCCGGCACCGGCGTATGGCCATGCACCACGATCTTCGGATGGAGGCCTGGATGGTTGTGGAAGACGTCGCGGATCCAGATCAGGTCCTGGATGCTCTGCTTGTCCAGCGCAATGCCGGGCCGGATGCCGGCATGACAGAAGAAGAAGTCCCCGAACGTCAGTGAAAACGGCAGCGACCGCAGGAAGTCGACATGGCTTTTCGGCACGGCCTCGACCAGCGCCGCGTGGCTCTGCCGCAGTGCGGCCTCGGACCTGCCAAACCATGCGTTGCCGCCTTCATTGATCACCACGCCATAGGATTGCGCGGTCTGGATGCCGCCATAGCGTATGAAAAGTCCATCCGGATCGGGAGCATCGAGAAAGTCGAGGAAGCCGATGTCGTGATTGCCGGCGAGCATCAGGTAGCGCGGGTCGCGTTTTCGAATTTCGATCAGGAAATCGACGACGCTCTTGGAGTCCGGGCCGCGGTCGACATAGTCGCCGAGATGAATGACACGCCAGTCGGCCGGCCGCGCCTGACGGATCTCGGCCACAATCCGGCGGTGCATGGCGACCAGCAGATCGAGCCGGCCGTGCACGTCGCCGATCGCGTAGAGACGCATGCCGTCTGGTCCGTGCGCGTCGAGAAAATGAATGCCCTGTTCCGCCAATGCTCCTGCTGTCTCCGTGATCGGGCCGTCACGGGAGTCTAGCGCCGAAGCTGATCCTTGCCCATGTCGGTCACCAGACGCTTTCCGCACAGCGCCAGCGTTATGTCCATCTCCTTGCGGATGATTTCCAAGGCTTTTGTGACCCCGTCCTTGCCGAGTGCGCCCAGGCCGTAAAGGAAAGGCCGGCCGATATAGGTGCCCTTGGCGCCGAGGCACAGCGCCTTCAGCACGTCCTGGCCCGAGCGGATGCCGCCATCCATATGGACCTCGATCGTATCGCCGACCGCGTCGGCGATCTCTTCGAGCACTGCGATCGACGACGACGCACCGTCGAGCTGGCGTCCGCCATGATTGGAGACGATGATCGCGTCGGCGCCGGTCTTGGCCGCCATCAGCGCGTCCTCCTTGTCGAGGATGCCCTTCAGGATCAGCTTGCCGCCCCAGCGTTCCTTGATCCAGGCAACATCCTTCCACGACAGATGCGGATCGAATTGCTCCGTCGTCCACGACGACAGCGAACTGAGGTCGCCGACGCCCTTGGCGTGGCCGACGATGTTGCGGAAGGTCCGGCGCTTGGTGCCTGCCATGCCAATGCACCAGCCCGGCCTGGTCGCCATCTGCCAGATGTGTTTCGGCGTGAAGCGCGGCGGCGCCGAAAGCCCATTGCGGATATCCTTGTGGCGCTGGCCCAGGATCTGCAGGTCGAGCGTCAGCACCAACGCCGAGCATTTCGCCGCCTTCGCCCTGTCGATGAGATCGAGGACGAAATCCTTGTCGCGCAGCACATAGAGCTGGAACCAGAATGGCTTCTTGGTCACGGATGCGACGTCCTCGATCGAGCAGATGCTCATCGTCGACAGCGTGAACGGCACGCCGAATTCCTCCGCCGCCTGCGCCGCCAGCATCTCGCCGTCGGCATGCTGCATGCCCGTCATGCCGGTCGGCGCAAGCGCCACCGGCATCGCCACCTTTTCGCCGATCATGGTCGATTCCAGCGAGCGGTTGCTCATGTCGACCAGCACGCGCTGGCGGAACTTGATCTTCTGGAAATCCTCCTCGTTGGCCCGGTAGGTGCTTTCGGTCCATCCACCTGAATCGGCATAGTCGAAGAACATCTTCGGCACGCGGCGGCGCGCCAGGTCCTTGAGGTCGGCGATGGTGAGGATCATGCTCATGGGCTTCCCGCTGGTTCTAAGTCGTCGTTGCTGGTTTTTCTTAGCCGGCGCTCACGAGCGTTTCCTTGCCGCCTCGCTGTCGCCGGCTTCGGAGCGCTGCATGAGCCTCAGCCGCGACACGCGCTGCCAGTCGCCGCTGCGCTCGGCCTCGACCATGGCGCGTTCGACATGGGTGATGTGGTCCATCGCCGTCTGCCGTGCGGCCGCCGGATCGCCGGCCTTGATCGCCGCATAGATCGCCCGGTGCTGCGACAGCAGCGCCTCGCGCGCGCCCGGCACGTTGAACACCAAGAGCCGGTTCTGGAACACGCCCTCCGACAGCAGCCGGTAGCACGAACGCAACGTGTGCAGGAGAATGATGTTGTGCGCGCATTCGCAGATCGCGTGATGGAACTCGACGTCGATTTCCGCCTCGTCGTCGAAGTTGCCGGTCCGGTGCGCCTCGTCCATGCGCGCCATGATGCGGTCGAGCAGCGCCAGATCGTCCGATGTGGCGCGCCGCGCCGCATATTCGGCCGCCACCGCCTCGATCTCGCGACGGTACTCCAGATAGTCGGTTGCCGCCTTGCGGTGCATGGAGACCAGGTCCGTCACCGGCTTGGTGAACAATTGGCCGATGACGTCGGCGACATGGGTGCCGCCGCCGGGCCGCGTCGTCAAAAGCCCGCGCCCCTCCAGCGTCTTCAGTGCGTCGCGCAGGATCGGCCGCGACACCTCGAACCGGCGCGCCAGCTCGCGCTCGCCCGGCAGCCTGTCGCCAGTGCGGAGAACGCCTTCGAGGATCAGGTTCTCGATCTGCTGCACCACCTCGTCGGCGGTGCGGGAATGCTCGATCCTGGAGAAAATGTCGCTCAACGGGGCGCCTGGGATTGAACCGGTGTCGCGCAGGATAAAGCCAGCGGCGCCAACTGGTCAAATTATTTATCCAATTTGCCCAGTCCGGTCGGTTTCGACGCCGCGGCGGCATATCGCTCTCGGCTAACTTGTTGTTTGCGTCCCCCGGCAATTGGCTCTAGAGGGACGCGATTGCACCAAGGGTTTCAGCGAAGCCCAGGGGACCAGCCGTGCCAGACGACCCGTCCAATCTCGAATTCAAGCCTCGCGTCAAGGGCAGCGTCATGGGCTTTCCGGCGCATGAGGGACGGCCTGGCGCGCTCGGCGAGGTTCATGCCCGTCCGCATCCGCTGGTCGAGAAGCCGCGTGTGCTGGTGCAGCTTTCCTTCATGACCGAAGCTGGATCCGGCGTCGACCAGGCCGTGCTTTCCGAATTGTCACGGCGCCTTGGCATCGCCGCGCCCGACCCTCATGCCCGCCACCACGCGATGAAGTGGGGCAAGGGCTCTTTGCGCTGGGAGCGGCACACGGAATTCTCGACCTATCTGTGGGAAGGGCCGCTCGCAGAAAACGGCAGGGCCCAGGAAGATTCGCCGTTCGGCCACGGGTTCTCCCCGCCTGGAACGGTGATTTCCGGCATCAGGCTCGAAATCAGGAAGTGGACGCAGGCGAGCGAAAAGCTGATCGCCGGCTTCGACCCGACCAGCCTTTGCTATTCGCTTGTCGAGCGCGGCAACGCCGCCATCGTCACCGATTTCCGCCAGGACGGCGACGGCATGACCCGCATGCTGGTGCTCGACCGCGGCCTGACGCCGGCACGCACCGGCGCGTTGGCGCAACGGCTGATCGACATCGAAACCTACCGCACGCTGGCCATGCTTGGCCTGCCGCTGGCGCTGACGCTGTCCGCGCGCACGCGCCGCATCGAGGACCGGCTGGCGCAGGCCACGCTGGAAATGAAAGTCGCCGAAACCCGCGACAGCCAGACGCTGCTTGCCGACCTGACCGAGCTTGCCGCAGAGCTGGAGGCCGATGCCGCCTCCAGCCTCTACCGCTTCGGCGCCAGCCGAGCCTATGACGGCATCGTCCGCGAACGACTGGAGGCGCTCGAGGAAGAGGCGGTGCCCGGTTACGACACCTGGGGCGGTTTCCTGCAGCGCCGCGTTGCTCCCGCCATGCGCACCTGCCGTTCGGTCGAGGAGCGTCAGGCCAATCTGTCGACGAAGCTCACCCGCGCCACCACGCTGCTGCGCACCTGGGTCGATGTCGAGGTCGAGAAGCAGAACCGCGATCTGCTGGCGTCGATGAACAACCGCGCCCGCCTGCAATTGCGGCTGCAGCAGACGGTGGAGGGTCTCTCTGTCGCCGCCGTCTCCTACTACGTCGTCGGCCTCATCGGCTACGTCGCCAAGGGCGCTTCGATCTTCGGCCATGCCTTTGCGCCGGAGGTCGTCACCGCCGCCTCGGTGCCGCTGGCTATCCTGCTCGTCTGGTGGGGCGTGCGCCGTGTGCGCCGGATGCACTCCGAGCCCGCCAAGCCGGCGGGTGAGTAGAACCTCGCTCGGGAACGTTTAAAGACAGTCTGTGACCGCTGGCCGTTAGCGGCAGATTGCCGCTGCGGAAGGCTGCCCGGCATCGGCCCTCGAGTTCGGTCAAAGCAGGATTTGCAACAGGCACGAGTCGCTGGTAAAAGATTTTTACCAGTCGATCGAAGGAGGCTGTCGATGTCCGGCCTGCTGATGCCGAAGCCAGACGATGCCACGATGCGCCGGCGCGACGAGATCGTCGCCGATATGCGCATCATCGTGCCGGGCGAGGGCGTCGTCGACGCCGCTAATTCAATGCGCGCCTTCGAGAGCGATGGCCTTACCGCCTATCGGCAATTGCCGCTTGTCGTGGTGCTGCCCGAAACGGTGGCGCAGGTTTCCCGCGTGCTGAAATATTGCAACGACCGCAGCATCCGCGTTGTGCCGCGCGGCTCCGGCACCTCGCTGTCCGGCGGCGCGCTGCCGCTCGAAGACGCAGTGCTGCTGGTCATGAGCCGCTTCAACCGCATCCTCGAGATCGATTTTCCCAACCGCACCGTCGTCGCCCAGCCGGGCGTCACCAACCTCGGCATCACCACCGCCGTCGAGCAGGAGGGCTTTTATTACGCCCCCGATCCATCCTCCCAGATCGCCTGCTCGATCGGCGGCAATGTCGCGGAGAATTCCGGCGGCGTGCACTGCCTGAAATACGGCCTCACCGCCAACAATGTGCTCGGCATTGAAATGGTGCTGATGAATGGCGAGGTGGTGCGGCTTGGCGGCGGCCATCTCGACGCCGAGGGCTACGACCTGCTCGGCGTCATGACCGGCTCCGAAGGGCTTCTCGGCGTCGTCACCGAGGTCACCGTGCGCATCCTGAAGAAGCCGGAGACGGCGCGTGCGCTTCTGATCGGTTTCCCGACCAGCGAGCAGGGCGGCCAATGCGTGGCCGACATCATCGGCGCCGGAATCATCCCCGGCGGCATGGAGATGATGGACCGCCCGGCGATCCACGCCGCCGAGGATTTCGTCCATGCCGGTTATCCCCTGGATGTCGAGGCGCTGCTGATCGTCGAGCTCGACGGGCCGGGGGTGGAGGTCGATCACCTGATCGGCCTTGTCGAGGCCATCGCCTACAGGAACGGCTCGACCACCTGCCGCATTTCGCAGTCGGAGCAGGAACGGCTGAGCTTCTGGGCCGGCCGCAAGGCTGCCTTCCCGGCGGTCGGCCGCATCTCGCCCGACTACTACTGCATGGACGGCACCATCCCGCGCAAGGAACTGCCGCGCGTGCTGCACGGCATGCGCGAACTGTCCGAAAAATACGGGCTCGGCGTCGCCAATGTCTTCCACGCCGGCGATGGCAATCTGCATCCGCTCATCCTCTATGACGCCAACGTGCCCGGCGAACTCGACAAGGCGGAAAGTTTCGGCGCCGACATCCTGCGGCTCTGCGTCAAGGTCGGCGGCGTGCTGACCGGCGAGCACGGGGTGGGCGTGGAAAAGCGCGACCTGATGCCGGAAATGTTCAACCAGATCGATCTCGACCAGCAGATGCGGGTCAAATGCGCTTTCGACCCCAATCATCTGCTCAATCCGGGTAAGGTGTTTCCGCAGTTGAGGCGATGCGCCGAACTGGGGCGAATGCATGTGCATCGGGGGCAGTTGGCGTTTCCGGATATTCCGAGGTTTTGATGGCAACGTCTCAGAATGGCGGTTCCTCGCCCCCGCAAAGCGGGGGAGAGGTGGCTCGGGCGAAGCCCGAGACGGAGAGGGGGCCTGCGGCCGACGTGCCAAGCCGACGCTCACCTGAAAGGATCGCGCGTGCCCGCGCGCTTCGCCATGGCGACAATCCGGCGGAAGCAACCCTGTGGAACGAACTGAAAGCCAAGAAGCTTGGCGGATACAAATTCGTGCGTCAGATGCCGATCGGGCCATATTTCGCGGACTTCGCCTGCCGAAGCGAAAAACTGGTCGTCGAGCTGGACGGAAGTCAGCATGCCGAAAGTTCCTACGACAGGCGACGCGATGAATTCATGCGTGGCGAAGGATTCTCGGTCGTGCGGTTCTGGAACGTCGACGTACTCAAGGGCCGGACGAGCGTTTGCGAGACTATTCTTGCGGCGCTGGAAGGGCGACTGGCCGAAGACGTGATTGCCTCGGACCTGAGGTTCGTTCTTGCGGCCAAGAAGATTGGAGGTGGCGCTCTATGATCGCCCCCTCTCCGGTTTGCTTCGCAAACCACCTCTCCCCCACTTTGTGGGGGCGAGGAACCCAGGTTCTGCGGCCATGACCACCTTCACCCCCTCCACCGCAGCCGAAGTCCTCTCGACCGTCGCCTGGGCCGCGGCGGAGGACTCGCCGCTCGAAATCCTTGGTCATGGCTCCAAGCGCGGCATCGGCCGTCCGCAGCAGAGCGAACACACGCTCGACCTGTCGAAACTCACCGGCGTCACGCTCTACGAGCCGGCCGAACTGGTGCTGTCGGCGAAAGCCGGCACGCCGCTCGCCGAGATCGAAAGCCTCCTTGCCGAAAACGGCCAGCAGCTGGCCTTCGAGCCGCTGGATTATGGTCCGCTGCTCGGCGGTGAACCGGGAAAAGGTACGATCGGCGGCGTGCTCGCCGCGAACCTTTGCGGCCCGCGTCGGCTGAAAGCGGGTGCGGCGCGCGATCATATCCTTGGCATATCGGCCGTTTCGGGTCGCGGCGAGGCCTTCAAGTCCGGCGGCCGCGTGGTCAAGAACGTCACCGGCTACGACCTGTCGAAGCTCATGGCCAACAGCTGGGGTACGCTCGCCGTCCTCACCGATGTCACCTTCAAGGTGCTGCCATCAGCCGAGACCGAAGTCACGCTCGCTGTGCGCGGCCTGCTTGACGATCGCGCCGCCGCCGCCATGGCGCTGGCGCTCGGCTCCAGTGCCGAGGTGTCGAGCGCTGCCCACCTTCCCGAACGCATTGCCGCACGGGTCGCCGGCGGCAGTCTCGGCAGCGCCGCGGCGACGCTGCTGCGCGTCGAGGGGTTCGGGCCGTCGGTCACCTACCGCATCGCCGCGCTGAAGGCCCTGCTCGCAAATGCCGGCCCGCTCGAGGAGATTTCGGGCGAGGCCTCGCTTTCCGTCTGGCGCGATATCAGAGATTGCACGCCGTTTGCCGACGGCCTGGAAAAGCCTGTGTGGCGCGTGTCGATGGCGCCGTCGCAAGGCCACCAGATGCTGCTGGCGCTGCGCATGCAGGCGGCCGTCGATGCCTTCTATGACTGGCAGGGCGGATTGATCTGGCTGCGCATGGAGCATGGCGATCCCGAAGCCGATCTTCTGCGCGGACTGGTGCGACAGTATGGCGGCGGCCATGCGACGCTGGTGCGGGCGGCCCCTTCGCATCGCGCCGCCGTGCCGGTGTTCGAGCCGCAGGCGCCGCAACTGGCAGCCTTGTCGGCAAGGCTCAAAGCCGAATTCGACCCGAAGAACATCCTCAATCCCGGCCGTATGACGCCGGCTGCAGGCTCTGCTACTCTTGGCACGGCAACCGAGGGAGCAGCGTCATGAGCGACATCAATCCAGGCCCGACCGATTCCGGCAAACCCGCACCGCGCCAGACCGACCGCTGGCTGGAGCCAGGTCCGACCAACGCACTGGTCATCTACATCCTTTATCTCGCCAGCCTCGTCATCGGCGTCACCGCTATTGTCGGCATCGTTCTGGCCTATATCAACCGCGGCAAATCAGGTGGCTTTGTCGAGAGCCACTACACATTCCTGATCCGTACTTTCTGGATCGGCCTGCTTTATGCGCTGATCTCGGTTGTGCTGATGATGGTGGCGATAGGCGTCGTGCTGATGTTCGCCGTCGCCGTCTGGTTCATCGCCCGCTGCATTCTCGGCCTGCAGGCGCTGCAGCGCGGCGAGCCGGTCAAAGACCCGGAAAGCTGGTTCCTCGGACTTTAGGATTCTTTGCGTGCAGACCAATTTTTCGCTTGCCCAGCTTGCCGATCCACATGTCGCGGAATCGGAAAAGATCCTGCGCAAATGCGTGCATTGCGGCTTCTGCACGGCCACCTGCCCGACCTATGTGACATTAGGCAACGAGCTGGATTCGCCGCGGGGGCGGATCTACCTGATCAAGGACATGCTGGAGAACGGCCGCCCCGCCGACAAGGAGATCGTCACCCATATCGACCGCTGCCTGTCCTGCCTCGCCTGCATGACCACCTGCCCGTCGGGCGTCAACTACATGCATCTGGTCGACCATGCGCGCGCCCACATCGAGGAGACCTACAAGCGCCCGCTGCCCGATCGGCTGACCCGCGCCATGCTGGCCTTCGTGCTGCCCTATCCCGCGCGCTTCCGCGCCGCGCTCAAACTGGCGAAGCTCGGCCGGCCATTCGCCGGACTGTTCGAAAAGGTCCCGGCGCTGAAGCCGCTGGGCGCGATGCTCAAGCTCGCTCCGGCATCGATTCCCGCGGCCTCGCCGATGGCTTCACCCGGCATCCATGCCGGGCAGGGCGCGAGAAAAATCGGCCGCGTCGCCATCCTCACCGGCTGCGCGCAATCGGTGCTCGATCCCAGCATCAACGACACGACGATCGCGTTGCTGACGCGGCTGGGCGTCGAGGTCGTGGTGCCTGAGGGCGAGGGCTGCTGCGGCGCGCTGGTGCATCACATGGGCAGGGAAGACGCCGCCCTTGCCTCGGCGAGGCGCAATGTCGACGCCTGGATGCGCGCCATCGACCAGGGCGGGCTGGATGCCATCGTCATCACCGCGTCCGGCTGCGGCACCACCATCAAGGATTACGGCTTCATGCTGCGTCTCGATCCGGCCTATGCCGAAAAGGCGGCGCGTGTCTCGGCGCTGGCCAAGGACGTCACGGAATATCTGGCAAGCCTCGACCTGCCCGAGCCGGTGCGCACGCCAGGCACCATTGTCGCCTATCACTCCGCCTGCTCGATGCAGCACGGCCAGAAGATCACCCGCCAGCCCAAGGAGCTTCTCGCCAAGGCCGGCTTCGTCGTGCGCGAGCCGCGCGAGGGGCATCTGTGCTGCGGCTCGGCCGGCACCTACAACATCCTGCAATCCGGGATTTCGGCCCAGCTGCGTGATCGCAAGGTCAGAAACATCGAGGCGACGGGGGCGGAAATCGTCGCCACCGGCAATATCGGCTGCATCACGCAGATCGCTTCCGCCGCGAAGATGCCGGTGGTGCACACGGTAAAACTGCTCGACTGGGCTTATGGCGGACCGCGGCCGCAGGGCGTCCGGGAAGACAGGACGGTCGTGGCGGCGGAGTGATCCACTGACGCTCCCGAAGCGCTGCCGTCCTATTCCGCCGCGAGCTTGTCCACCACGCCGTAGGTCGCCTGGTAGAGCGCGCGCTGGCGGCTGAGCGCTACCATCGTGTTGCGCAGCAGGATCGCCACGGTAATGGGACCGACACCGCCCGGCACCGGCGTGATCCAGGACGCGACATGCTTGACGCTCTCGGTATCGACGTCGCCGACGATGCGGCTTTCCCCGTTAGGGCCGATTTCCGAGTTGATGCCGATGTCGATGACGGCCGCACCCGGCTTGACCATGTCGGCCTTGATCAGCCGCGGCTTGCCGACGGCGACGAACAGCGCGTCGGCGCGGCGCGCGTGCGCCGCCACCGAACGCGTCATGTGATGGCAGACCGTCACCGTCGCGCCCTCGCTCATCAGCAGGAAGGCGATCGGTTTGCCGACGATCTCGGAATGGCCGACGACCACGACCTCGAGCCCCTTGAGATCGAGACCGGTTTCCTTCAGCAGTTCGACCGAGGCGGCCGCCGTACAGGGGGCAAGGTCGAGCTGGTTGTAGACGATGTTGCCGATCGAGGCCGGGTGCATGCCCTCGACGTCCTTCAGCGGATGCACCGCCGCCTGCAGCGTCCTGATCGGGATGTGCACAGGAACCGGCCGCTGGATGATGATGCCGGTGACGCGCGGGTCGGCGTTCAGGCCATGGATCGCCGCTTCGAGTTCGCCGGCGGTGATGTCGGCGCCAAACCGCCTTTCCTCGAACCCGATGCCGGCCAGGTCCGCCTTGGCGCGCTGGTTGCGCACATAGACATCGACCGCAGCTGTGTCGCCGACGGTGATCGACACCAGTTTGGGTGGAAAACCTTCGGCGTTGGCGATCGCTGCATCCTCGCGGACGGCGGCGATGATGCGTTGGGCGACCGGGCCGCCCCTGAGATAGCGGCTATCGTCGGACAGGGACATGGATGAACCTTCTGTCTGGAAGCGTTGCAGCCGACATAGCAAAACTCTTTGGAAAATGGCAGCACGAAAGCGAACCGCTATGCCTCGCGCGCGACGTACCGGCCAAGCCTGACCTTACCGGGCTTTGTAAACGAAAAGGGCAGCGCGGTTTATTGCGCTGCCCTTTCGCGACTGGCCGCATCCCCACACGGCCCGTCCCCCGTTAACCTTCGACCGGTCTCAAAAACGATCCGCTTTCTGGACCATGTGATTCGCAGCCACGATCATATCACCACGACCGTCGTACCGACACTGACACGCTCATAGAGGTCGACGACGTCCTCGTTGCGCATGCGGATGCAGCCCGACGACACGGCGCCGCCGATCGTCCAGGGCTGGTTGGTGCCGTGGATGCGGTAGAGCGTCGAGCCGAGATAAAGCGCGCGCGCGCCGAGCGGGTTCTCGGCGCCGCCGGCGACATAGGTCGGCAGGTAGCGGCCCTTGGCGGCTTCGCGCGTGATCATCTCCGCCGGCGGCCGCCATTCGGGCCAGACCTTCTTCTGCGTGATCTTGTGCTTTCCGGCCCATTCGAAGCCCGGCTTGCCGGTGCCGACGCCATAGCGCCGCGCCTTGCCGTTCTTCTCGACCAGATAAAGAAAATTCTCTCTCGTATCGATGACGATCGTGCCCGGCTTGTGCGGGCCGTCATAGGCGACTTCCTGCGGCAGGTAGATCGGGTCGATCTGTGGGCGCGCGACCATGCGCTTCTTGGACGGCGCCTGCATCGCGGCCGTATGCAGCTCAGTCGGTTGTGCCTGCCGCTGATAACGGCGCTGCGGCTTTTGCATCTCTTGCCGGTTCTGCCGGACGATGCCCGGGGCGTGGCCAAGCTGCAGCACCCAGGGCGCCGAAAGGTCGGGGCTCACCACCACCGGCGGCCTGTCGGCGTAACGGTCATTGGCGCTGGAGGATGTAGCGGCAGCGGCAAGTACGGCTGCGGCGCCGAGCATCGGGAACAAAAATCTCTTCATCGGAACGCACCCTGATCGTCGAACATGCGGGGGCGAAAAGCGTCCCCGGTTTCCAGGACATTGGTGCGGAGCAGCAACCGAAACGTGAATCGGAATGCGTAAAATGCTCCTTTGTCAGTAAACCTCTTGGTGTGGTTACCGGCCGGTTCAGGAATCTGGTAAAGCCGGAGTAAAGCGGTGCAAAAAGCGCCTTAACGAATGGAATTTCGCCATGGATGAAAAAACAGGCCTGCTCGCCGGCCCCGATGGTATCGCGCGCTGCTTCTGGCACGGCAACCTGCCCGACTACCTGCATTACCACGATCACGAATGGGGCCGACCGGTCACCGACGATCGCAGGCTGTTCGAAAAGATCTGCCTCGAGGGCTTTCAGTCGGGCCTGTCCTGGCTGACCATATTGCGCAAGCGCGAGAATTTCCGCGAGGCCTTCGCCGGCTTCGATGTCGACAGGATCGCCGCCTTCACCGACGACGATGTCGAGCGCCTGCTCGGCAATGCCGGCATCATCCGCCACCGCGGCAAGATCGTCTCGACCATCAGCAACGCAAAACGGGCGCGCGAACTGGCCGACGAGGCCGGCTCGCTGGCGGCCTGGTTCTGGAAATTCGAACCCGGCCCCGACGAACGCCCCGAAATCGTCGATCTCGCCCATCTTCGCGCCAATCCGACCACGGCGGTCTCGGTTCGCATTTCGAAGGAGCTGAAAAAGCGCGGCTGGAGCTTTGTCGGCCCGACCACCGTCTACGCCTTCATGCAGGCCATGGGGCTGGTCAACGACCACCTCGAGGGCTGCGTCTGCCGCGAACAGGTCGAGGCGGAGCGCAAGGCGTTCAAGCGGCCGAAGTAGCTCAGGCGCCGCCGGCGCCGGCCAGGAAAAGCCCGGCGACGAGGGCCGCCAACGTGGCAAAAGCCGGATAGATCACCAGCAGGCTGGTCATTAGCGCATCGCGCATGGTCGGTCCTGGACGCTCGTCCGCGGCGATGTCGAATGGTCCCGCTGTCTGGCCTGCCGGTCTCGGTGCATGGCCATCGGCCGGCCGCAGCCTTGGCAGCTCGCGGGCGCCGCTGTCGATACTGTCGAATTTCCGTGCCGTGGTCATGGCCCGAACCCCTTGTTTCGGCGCGCTTTATCGGCTGCGATTGTGTCGGCACAATGCCGCGCTTATGGCGGAATTGTTTCGTTTATCACGTGGTTTGTTTCAGGAAAGGTGCAAACCCTTGCCGGTCCGGACAGGTTCGGTTAGGACACGCCCACTCGAAATAAGTCACCGATTACTTAGCAAAAAGTACCCATCCCATGGCCGACAAATCGGAAAAGATGAAAGCGCGGCTGCCGCGCGGGTTTGTCGACCGCGGCGCCGACGACATCCGCGCCGTCGAGAAGATGATGGCGACGATCCGCGCGGTCTACGAGCTTTACGGCTTCGAGCCGGTCGACCAGCCGCTGATCGAATACACCGATGCGCTGGGCAAGTTCCTGCCCGACCAGGACCGGCCGAACGAGGGCGTGTTCTCCTTCCAGGACGACGACGACCAGTGGCTGTCGCTGCGCTACGATTTGACGGCGCCGATGGCGCGCTTCGTCGCCGAGAACTATGAGCGCCTGCCGAAACCCTATCGCAGCTACCGCTCCGGCTGGGTGTTCCGCAACGAAAAGCCCGGCCCCGGCCGCTTCCGCCAGTTCATGCAGTTCGACGCCGACACGGTCGGCACGCCGGGCGTCGCGGCGGATGCCGAGATGGCGATGATGATGGCCGACGTGATGGAGGCGCTCGGCATCAAGCGCGGCGATTACGTCATCCGCGTCAACAATCGGAAAGTGCTGGACGGCGTGCTGGAGGCGATCGGGCTTGGCGGCGACGAGAATGCCGGGCGCCGGCTGACTGTGCTGAGGGCAATCGACAAGCTGGATAAGCTTGGGCCGGAAGGCGTAAGACTTTTGCTTGGACCGGGGCGCTGGGATGGCGGCAGGGAGGGTGAGGGAGACTTCGCCAAGGGCGCTGGCCTGAATGATGTGCAGGCCGAGGCAGTTCTGTTCGCGACAGCGAAGCCTGGTCGGGATGATCAGCCTCAACGGGATTCCGGCGTAGCTGCAAACGCAGTCTTCCAAGAAGGCGTCACCGAGCTTACGACGATTGAAGCCTTGGTCAGGGCAGCGGGATACGGCGAAGATCGTATTGCTATGGATCGTTCCGTCGTCCGCGGCCTCGAATATTACACCGGCCCGGTCTACGAAGCCGAACTGCTGGCGGAAATCCCCAACGAAGAGGGAAAAATCGTGCGCTTCGGCTCGGTCGGCGGTGGCGGGCGCTATGACGGGCTCGTCTCGCGCTTCCGTGGCGAGCCGGTGCCGGCGACCGGCTTTTCCATCGGCGTCTCCAGGCTGATGACCGCGCTGAAGAACCTCGGCAAGCTCGACACGTCTGACGTCATCGCGCCGGTCGTCGTGCTCACCATGGACAAGGACACGGAAAGCCTCGGCCGCTACCAGAAGATGGTGGCCGAGCTGCGCGCCGCTGGCATCCGCTCCGAAATGTATCTCGGCGGCGCCGGCATGAAGGCGCAGCTCAAATATGCCGACCGCCGCGGCAGCCCGGTCGCCATCATCCAGGGCGGCGACGAGCGCGCCAAGGGCGAGGTGCAGATCAAGGATCTGATCGAAGGCGCGAAGATGTCGGCGGAGATTACCGATAACGCCGAATGGCGCGCGGCGCGGCCGGCGCAGGTGACGGTGGCGGAAAGCGAGTTGGTCGCCGAGGTGAAGAATATACTGGCGGCGCAGGCTGCTGACCGTACGAAGGGTGGCGCGTGAACACCCCCCTCTGGCCTGCCGGCCATCTCCCCCGCAAGGGGGGAGATCGGCAGTGTCTGCGACGGCGCTTGCCTTGCGACGCTGGCGATTTGCGAAAGCGGCAATGCAAGCCAATCTCCCTCCTTGCGGGGGAGATGGCCGGCAGGTCAGAGGGGGGTGCCTCGCGCCCAACCGATCAATGACCTCCCGCTACCCTGCCATCGCATCGGACATTGCGACGCTCTTCGCCGCGCGTGGCACGCATGCGGTCGAGGTTGCCGTGCTGCAGCCGGCCGATCCATTCCTCGATATGGCGGGCGAGGATCTGCGCCGGCGTATTTTCCTCACTGAAAGCGAGACGGGCCAGACACTGTGCCTGCGGCCGGAATTCACCATTCCGGTCTGCCTCGACCACATTGCCAGCCAGGCCGGCACGCCGCGCCGCTATTCTTATCTCGGCGAGGTGTTTCGCCAGCGCCGCGAGGGCGGCAACGAGTTCTTCCAGGCCGGAATCGAGGATCTCGGCGACGGCGACACGCCGCAGGCCGATGCCCGTTCGCTGGCCGATGCGCATGCGCTGCTTTCGCTGGTGCTGCCGGGCCAGGCTTTGACCGTCACGCTCGGCGACCAGACCATATTCGAGGCGGTGCTGGCAGCCCTCGGCCTGCCGCGCGGCTGGCGCATGCGACTGGCCCGCGCCTTCGGCTCGGCGGCGATGCTGGAGGCGGCCCTTGCCGACCTCGCCAACCCGCCGCGCAACGGCCAACTCGCCGGCCCGGTCGCTGCCCTCGTCCTCGACGGCGACCTGGAAGGGCTTTCAACCCACATCGCCGGCGGCATGGAGCAGGCGGGCCTGTCGGCGTCGGCCGGGCGCTCGCCGTCCGACATCGCGCGGCGGCTGATCGAGAAGGCCGAACTGCGCAGCGTGCGGCTCTCGAACGAGGCGTTTTCGGCGCTGAAGAGTTTTCTGGCCATCGACGTGCCGCTCGACGGCGCGGCACAGGCACTTGAAATTTTCGCGGCCGACGCCGGCCTTTCGCTGGGCGCGGCGCTGGACAATTTTTCGGCGCGCGCCAAGGCGATTGAAGCGCATGGCCTGCCGGTCGAAAAAATCCGCTATGACGCCGCCTTCGGCCGTCCGCTCGATTACTACACCGGCCTGGTCTTCGAAATCGCTGCGCAAGACAGCGACCGGCCGCTGGCCGGCGGCGGCCGCTATGACCGGCTGCTGACGCTGCTCGGCGCGAAAACACCGATCCCCGGCGTCGGCTTTTCCGTCTGGCTCGACCGCATCGAAGCCCTCCGGGAGAAGGCGCGATGATCACGCTGGCGATCCCGTCGAAAGGCCGGCTCAAGGAGCAGGCGCTGCAGGTGCTGGCGAGCGCCGGGCTTGCCGTCAGCCTGCCCGGCGACGAGCGCAAATACCGCGCCCGCATCGAAGGCGTGGAAAGCGTCGAGGTGGCGTTCCTGTCGGCGTCCGAGATCGCAGGCGAGATCGGCCAGGGTTCGGTCGATCTCGGCATCACCGGCGAGGACCTGCTGCGCGAAAGCCTCGCCGACTGGGAAGCGCGCGCGGAAATCGTCGCCCGCCTCGGTTTCGGCAATGCCGATGTCGTGGTGGCGGTGCCCGACATCTGGCTCGATGTCGATACGATGGCCGATCTCGACGACGTCGCCGCCGATTTCCGCCAGCGCCATGGCAGGCGGCTCAGGATCGCCACCAAATACTGGCGGCTGACCCAGCAGTTCTTTTCGCAAAAGCACGGCATCCAGGTCTATCGCATCGTCGAAAGCCTGGGCGCTACAGAGGGCGCGCCGGCGGCGGGACTGGCCGACGTCATCGTCGACATCACCACGTCAGGCTCGACGCTGCGCGCCAACCATCTGAAGGTTTTGGCCGACGGCATCATCCTGCGCTCGCAAGCCTGCCTCGTCGCATCGAGGAAGACGCGCAGCAAGGCCGACGAGGCTTTGCTGCGCGACATCGCGGCGAAGATGGCATCCGTGGAGAGGTAGCTCTCCTCCAGCTTGGGTTCCTCGCCCCCCGCGAAGCGGGGGAGAGGTGGCCGCGAAGCGGCCGGAGAGGGGGCTTTCGTAGGGCGCGGTTTCCCCTCTCCGTCTCGGCTTCGCCGAGCCACCTCTCCCCACTTCGTGGGGCGAGGAACCCAAGCTGGAATGAAGCAGGCGGACAAAGGAGTAGCGCCGACCTGAAGCCATTTGCCCTGAGGCATGGCAGGTTTGTTCTTGCTTTGTGCCGGCAGTTATGTTAGTAATTCCAGTACGGTGCTGATTTGCGCCGACGACCCGCCCGCCGAGGCGGGTTTTTTGTTTCGGTGCCACCCGCACAGGGCCGAAATCGAGGTTGGCGGCGCGGCTTCGAAGCCTGTCCCTACCATCGGCGGGATTTCCACCGCCCGGGCAGGCTGATAGACTCAGGTTTGTCTGCGGAGGAGACGGTGATGCCGATCAATCTCGACGAGTTGAAGAACGCCACCAACCTGCGCGGTCCGCGCAAGGACGGCACGTTCGTCGCGCCGGTCGACGGCAAAGCGCATGTGTCGGGCGAGCGCACCGTGCCGCTGCTGCATGAGACGATCCCGGCGCTGCTTTCCGATACGGTCAGCAAATACGGCACGCTCGATGCCGCCGTCTTCGTCGAGCAGGACAAGCGCTTCACCTGGAGCGAGCTGTACGACACCGTCGACGCGCTGGCCGCCGGTTTCCTGGCGCTCGGCCTGGAAAAGGGCGACCGCGTCGGTATCTGGTCGCCCAACCGCTGGGAATGGCTGGTGACGCAGTTCGCCACCGCGCGCATCGGCCTGATCCTGGTCAACATCAACCCGGCCTACCGGCTGACCGAGCTGGACTATGCGCTGAACAAGGTCGGCTGTAAGGCGCTGGTGACGGCCGCCAGGTTCAAGACCTCCGACTATCTCGGCATGATCGAAACGCTGGCGCCGGAGATCGCGACGGCGACACCGGGCAAGCTCGAGGCGAAAAAGCTGCCGGCGCTGAAGATCGTCATCCGCATGGGCGAGGAGAATTCGCCGGGCATGTTCAATTTCGCCGACGTGCTGGCGATGGCCGGCCGCGACGAGCATGACAGCCTCGACCGGATCTCCGAGGGGCTGAAACCGGACGACGCCATCAACATCCAGTTCACCTCAGGCACGACAGGCGCGCCCAAGGGCGCGACGCTGACCCACAACAACATCGTCAACAACGGCAATTTCGTCACCTCGGCGATCAGGCTCACCGTCGACGACCGGCTGTGCATCCCGGTGCCGCTCTATCACTGCTTCGGCATGTCGATGGGCACGATCGGCTGCGTCACCAAGGGCGCGACCATGGTTTTCCCGGGCGAGGGCTTCGATGCCGGCGCCACGCTGAAAGCGGTGGCGGGCGAGCGTTGCACCGGCCTCTACGGCGTGCCGACCATGTTCGTCGCCCTGCTCGACCATCCCGATTTCCAGTCCTTCGATCTCTCCAGCCTGCGCACCGGCATCATGGCCGGCTCGCCGTGCCCGATCGAGGTGATGAAGAAGGTGGTGTCGCTGATGCACATGGCAGAGGTGACCATCGCCTACGGCATGACCGAGACCAGCCCGGTGTCGTTCCAGAGCAGCGTCGACGACCCGCTGGAAAAGCGCGTCTCGACCGTCGGGCGCGTCCATCCCCATGTCGAGGTCAAGGCCATCGATGCCGAGGGCGCCACCGTTGCGGTCGGCGCCCCGGGCGAGCTCTGCACGCGCGGCTACTCCGTGATGAAGGGCTATTGGAACGACGAGGAAAAGACCCGGGAGGCGATCGACAGCGGCGGCTGGATGCACACCGGCGACCTCGCCACCATCGACGCCGAGGGCTATTGCAACATTGTCGGCCGGGTCAAGGACATGGTCATCCGCGGCGGCGAAAACGTCTATCCGCGCGAGGTCGAGGAGTTCCTCTACCGCCACCCCAAGGTCAAGGAGGTGCAGGTGTTCGGCATTCCCGATCCGAAATACGGCGAGGAGCTTTGCGCCTGGATCGTGCTGAAGCCCGGCCAGATCGCCACCGAGCAGGAGATCAAGGCCTTCTGCGCCGGCCAGATCGCCCACTACAAGATCCCGCGCCACATCCGCTTCCGCACCGAATTGCCGATGACGGTGACCGGCAAGCCGCAGAAATTCTTGATGCGCGAGGCGATGGTCGAGGAGTTGGGGCTGGTGACGCAGAAGACGGCTTGAGGGAGCGGGCGCTCTTCGATTTTGTCGTTGCGCTGTCGCGATCCTGCGGCATCTCCTGGAGCCGCGGTTGTTCGTGAGGAGTCGAACCCGGCCACTGCCGGATAAGCAATGATATCGGCTAATGCAGGTTCCCCAAAAGCACGCCCTCGGGCTTGAACCGGGGGTGCGCAGCGGTTTTGGGACAACGACATGCGCAAAAACAAGACTTAAAGCGCGTCGCGTGTATTCGTTCAAACGTGACGCCGCTCAAGGTGCTTCAGACAGGTTTTCCGCAAGGTTCGCAGAGATGCATAGGGCTTGAATGAGTGGTTTCGGACGATCGGCGGTTTCTTATGCGATGCCCTTGGCCGCCCTGGCGGTGGCTGTTGCAGTCAGAGCCAGCGGGCTGTCGATGGACGAAGGTTCGCTGAACATCAAGATCGTTGTCGGAGCGCTTTCGAGCGCTATCATGTTCACCACCATTTTCGTAGTGCTCGAGCACGCCGAAGCGGTGGCCCGGCGTGTGGGGGAACCGTATGGCACGTTGGTGCTGACTATTGCCGTGACGGCTATCGAAGTGTCGATCATCGTTTCCATGATGCTGCATGGAGAGAACAACCCTACGCTTGCCCGTGAGTCCGTCTTCTCGACGGTGATGATTACATCTACCGGCGTTGTCGGCACATGTCTCACGCTTGGCGGCTGGCGTCATCGCAAGCAGGCAATCGTTCGACAAGGCACCAGCGCCTATCTGGCGGTCCTGGTCGCACTGACCGTCATGACGCTTATTCTGCCGACCTACACACGAGCTACGGATCCTGGCACTTTTTCAGCGGCTCAACTTGGTTTTGTGAGCGTACTTTCAGTGCTGCTTTATTCGGGTTTTCTGTTCGCGCAGACGGTCCGGCACCGGGACGATTTCATCGAAGGACAAGCACACGGCGTTTCGATTCGAACTGCCCCTCACGAAAGCGTCTCTGCCAGCGCGCTGCTCCTGCTAATTGGGCTGGTCGGAATTGTCATGCTCGCCGAGCAAGTCGCTGCAAGCGTTGAAGATGCGCTCGTTACTTACCAAGTGGTCCAGGCTGACGCCATTGTGGGGGCATTGATCGCGGGGCTGGTTTTGATGCCGGAGGCCGTTTCGGCGGTTCGTGCGGCACTCAACAATGAGTTGCAGCGCGGTTTGAATGTCGCGATGGGTTCGGCCTGCGCTACAATTGGTTTGACAATACCGGCAGTCGCCGCCGCCAGCCTGCTGACGGGAAGGGGGTTGACCCTGGGACTCCCTGTGGCTGACACTGTACTTTTGATTTTAGCGCTTTTCATATGTAACGTAAGCTTTAGCACCGAAAGAACAACATTCTTGACTGGATTGGTCCATATTGTAGTATTTTTTACCTATTTTTTTTTAATATTTATACCGTGAAATTTTGAGGCAGGCAATCAGACGCAGGGACAAGACCGGTTACGTTATCGATCGGGTTCTCGAACGGGCAGCCATCCGCTTCCGCACCGAGTTGCCGATACCGGCAAGCCGCAGAAGTTCTTGATGCGCATACGATTGGTCGAGGAACTGGGGCTGGTGACGGCGAGGACGGCTTGAGGGAGCGGGCGTCTGCTTTGCGCCCAAAAACCGGTCGCTCAGCAGAGGTGCGATCGCCGTCCGCTTCTGGCGCGACCTGCTCGTTCTGGCAGATGAGCCGAACGGCAGCGTCGCCGCGTGACGTTCGCGACATTCGCATCGCGGCCGCTTCAAACGGCTTGATGTCGCCTTATTTGGTGTTGGAGCAAGCTATCGTGTTAAGATTGCAGGTCGGCACCGTGCTACCTTAGGGCAACGCGGCTGCAAGTGCCGGTTCGTACACATGAGTATACTGCCAAGCTGACCGCAGAAGACAATGCAAAGATTTTCTTGCCGCAGATTTTCGCAAAAGCAAGGAGACGTTCATGAGCGCAAGTGGCCGATATCTCCGGAGCCTGGTGGCATGCATGCTTGCCTGTGTCTTCTGGGTGGATACCGCTTCAGCGCAGTCGAATAACGCCGGCTGTACGTTCGAACTGGTAGCAGGTACGTCCCGACAAATTCTGAGATGCCGGGAAGGCCTTACCATCATTGCGGAAGATGGCGCTCGTTTTGCACTGGTGGACCGTGATCGAAATGGTAGTGCCGATGCGGTCAGATTACGGCGCAAGGCGCTGTTGCTCGATGCTCCAGCCGGCAGGGTCCGGGGTGGCTTCGCTGTCGTCACCCCGCAGGCGATCGCCGCGGTGCGAGGTACAAAATGGGCAGTCGACGTTGCCCGAGGCAAGACGTCTGTTTTCGTCGTCAAAGGTCGCGTCGCCGTGCAAAGGCCGGCGTCCAATGCTGGCGTAGTCCTCGGGCCGGGCGAAGGCGTCGATGTGGAAGCCGGAACAGGCACACTGACGGTCAAGCGCTGGCCCGCCGCACGTGTTTCGGCTTTGATGGCCCGTTTCGGTCAGTAAGCTAAATGAGCGGGCGAGCGCTTCAGACGCTGATCGCGCTCGTTCTGGCGGGTCTTTGGGGGGCCGGCCTTGGCTTTGCGCACTGGCGCGGCAACATGTGGTCCCTCGATCGCGTCGAAGCAACGATGACGGATCTTCGAACGCTTGTTCGGGGAACGGCAAAGCCGCCGGAGCTGATCACCATTGTCGCAATAGACGACGAAGCGGTCCGAAACGAGGGCCGCTATCCCCTCAGCCGCGCCACGCTTGCCCGGATTGTCGATACGATAGCTCGCTTTGGACCGAAAGCCATTGCGGTCGACCTGCTGCTGGTCGATCCTGGGAAAAAAGGTGATGATGAGGCGCTCGCGCGTTCGCTGCGTGGAACTTCAAGCGTAATCGCTGCTGCAGCGGTCTACTCGGGAGGTAAACAATCGATTGCAACCGAGGGCGATGGCCCTCTCACCCGAGTGCCGAATGCCAAGCGGTTTCTGTGGCCCCTGACAGCGTTCTCGGATATCGCCGCTGTCGGCGTCGTGAACGTGGTTACCGACTGGACGGGAACGCCTCGGTTCGTCCCGTTGCTGTTTCGGGCCGGAGATCGGACGGAAGCGTCTTTCTCCCTGCGCGTTGCCGCCATGGCGGTGGGAGAGGATCCGGGAATTGCGCCCGACTATCTATCTCTGGGCGGACAGCGGATTCGGACGGACATTGGTCACATACTCCCTCTGACATTCTATGGCCCCCGCGGCACGATCCGCACGATCAGCGCCACGACGGTGCTGGGGGGCCAAGTCGATGGCGGCATTATTCGGGATCGAATTGTTGTGATCGGAGCAACTGCAACCGGCGCCGGCGATGTTTTCCCGACACCGTTTGATCCCGTGCTCCCAGGCGTCGAGGTCATGTCGACGGCCATTGCCCATCTGATGACCGGCGACGGCATAGTGCGAGATCAGTACGTTCGCCTTGCAGATGCCGGCTTTGCAGTGGTGCTGCCAGTGGTTCTGGTGGGGCTGTTGGCATGGCGTCGCAACGCCATCGGCCTTGCAGCGATCGTCGGCGTGGTTGTGATCTGGTTCGTGGTCAACATGACCGCATTCTCACACCATATCTGGCTGAGCGCGGCGTTGCCGATGGCCGCCGCCGTTCCGCCAGCTATTTTGTTCGGGGCCGCGCAGCTTTGGTTGGGCAGGAACCAGGCCCAGTATTTCGCCACGCAGAGCGAATTGCTTCAACGAGTTCAGGCCCCGGGCTTTGCGGAGTGGCTCGCGAAGCATGGCGACTTTCTCCTGGAACCTGTCCGGAGGGACGCCGCCATCATATTCATTGACCTGTCCGGTTTCACCGGACTGAGCGAAACATTGGGGCCGAACGCCACACGCGAACTTTTGAACACGTTCCATGCGTTGGTGGACGAGGAGGTGACAAGCTGCGGTGGCGTTGTCACGAATTTCATGGGTGACGGAGCCATGATCCTGTTCGGTCTACCGGAAGCAGCGACAGATGATGCCTTCAATGCTGCCCGCTGCTGCGCGGCGCTCTCCAGCCGTACCAACAACTGGCTCGTCTCGTTGCCCGCATCAACTGCATCTAGGCTCGGCTTCAAGATCGGAGCGCATTACGGAACAATCGTTGCGTCGAGACTCGGTGGCAAAGGCCGTCAGCACATCGCAACTACGGGTGATACGGTTAACGTCGCCAGTCGCTTGATGGAGATAGCGGCCGACCAAAATGCCGAAGTCGCGGTGAGCGACAAAATGCTGCAAGTCGCCGGCCGCGACTGCGAGTTGTTCAAATCTGGTGCTCTAAGAGGACCTGTGGAAGCACAGGTCCGCGGGCGTTCAGGCTCGCTCGCAATCTGGCTGTGGCAGAGTTCGCAGACGCTGTAGGATACCAGGCCCCGTGAACAATGATGGTACCGGAATGTCTGAATGGCGCCCGTCTGGCCGCGACACTTCAAATCCTGTCTGAGGCCTCGGCCAACCCGGACAGGAGATTCTGAAAAAATCCGCATTGATGGAAGGCAGCTTCGGGGTCAACAGCAGACTTTCCGTTGGAAAACGTGTCATCCCCTCACGCCGCCAGCACAGCCGCATCCAGCCCGCGAATGATCTTCGCCAGTTCGACGCATTCGTCATGGCGAACCTTGTTGCGCCGCCAGGCGAGGCAGATCGTGCGTTGCGGCATTGGCTCCTGGAACGGCACGATCTTCAGGTCGGGAATGGTGCTGGCCGGTCCTGCCGCCATTTCCGGGATGAGCGTGACGCCGAGCCCGTGCGCCACCATCTGCAGCAGCGTCGTCAGGCTGGTCGCGCCGTAGCTTGCCATTGCCACCGGCCGCACGCTGCCGCAGACGGCAAGCGCCTGTTCGCGCAGGCAATGGCCTTCCTCCAGCAGCATCAGCCTTTCCAGCGCCGGGCTTTCCGGCGGAACCGGCGGCGAGGCGAAGGCGGGATCGCCGGTCGGCACGGCAAGGAAGAAGCGGTCGCAGAAGAGCTCTTCGGTGATCAGGCCGGGCTGGTCTAGGGGAAGCGCCGCGATGAAGGCGTCGAGCCGTCCTGTGGTGGTGTCCTCGACCAGCGACGCGGTCACCGCTTCGCGCAGTTCGAGCTGCAAGGCCGGGAAATGCCGTCTCAGCTCCGGCAGCACATGCGGCAGGAGATAGGGCGCCACCGTCGGGATGATGCCGAGCCGGAAGCGTCCCTCCATCGCCGGGCGGCCACGCCGCGCCGTGGTCTCGATCTCGCGGATGTCGGCAAGAATGCGTTCGATGCGCGGCAGCATGGCCAGCGCCTCGTCGGTCATCCGCACCGATTTGCCGCCGCGCTCGAACAGCCGGCAGTTGAGCCGCAACTCCATCTCTGCGATCTGCGAGGACAGCGCCGGCTGGCTGACGCCGGCCAGCTTCGCGGCGCGGCCGAAATGCAGCGTCTGCGCCAACGCCTCGAAATACTGCATCTGCCGGACGGTTAGACCTATCATAAGGAAAAACTATCAGAACAAACAGGAAAGGCAATTTGTCTTTATCGGCAATGCGGCCTAGTCTGGAACCATTCCAGAGTGGCGCGGCTCAAGGTCCGCCCGGAAAACTCGGCAAATCAAAAAACTCGGCAAATTGGAGAGAACGATGGACGCAAAGACCGATGACAGCAGCGCGGGCAAATGCCCGGTCGTGCACACGACCATTGCCAGGGCCAACCGCGACTGGTGGCCGAACCAGTTGAACGTCCAGATACTCCACCAGCAGTCTGCCCTGTCCGATCCGATGGGCGAGGCGTTCGACTACGCCAAGGAATTCAAAAGCCTCGACCTGAACGCCGTGATCAAGGACCTGCATGCCCTGATGACGGACTCGCAGGAGTGGTGGCCGGCCGATTTTGGCCACTATGGGCCGCTGTTCATCCGCATGGCCTGGCACAGCGCCGGCACATACCGCATCGGCGACGGCCGCGGCGGCGCCGGAGCTGGCCAGCAGCGCTTCGCGCCGCTCAACAGCTGGCCGGACAACGTCAACCTCGACAAGGCTCGCCGGCTGCTGTGGCCGATCAAGCAGAAATACGGCCGCAAGATCTCCTGGGCCGACCTGATGATCCTCACCGGCAACGTCGCGCTGGAATCGATGGGCTTCAAGACGTTCGGTTTTGCCGGCGGGCGCGCCGACGTCTGGGAGCCCGAACAGGACATCTACTGGGGTCCTGAAGGCAAGTGGCTGGCCGACGAGCGCTACAGCGGCGACCGCGATCTTCAGAACCCGCTCGCCGCCGTGCAGATGGGCCTGATCTACGTCAATCCGGAAGGGCCGAACGGCAACCCGGATCCGCTCGCCGCAGCGCGCGACATCCGTGAGACCTTCGCGCGCATGGCCATGAACGACGAGGAGACCGTCGCGCTCATCGCCGGCGGCCACACCTTCGGCAAGACCCACGGCGCCGGCGATGCGGCGCTGGTGGGCCCGGAGCCGGAAGCCGCCGGCCTCGAGGAGCAGGGCCTCGGCTGGGTGAGCGCATTCGGCACCGGCAAAGGCGGTGACGCGATCGGCAGCGGCCTGGAAGTGACCTGGACCACGACGCCGACGAAATGGAGCAACAACTTCTTCGACAATCTGTTCGGCTACGAATGGGAACTGACCAAGAGCCCGGCCGGCGCGCACCAGTGGACGCCGAAGGGCGGCGCCGGCGCGCGCACGGTGCCGGATGCGCACGACCCGGCCAAGCGCCACGCGCCATCCATGCTGACCACCGACCTTTCCCTGCGGTTCGATCCTGCCTACGAAATGATCTCGCGGCGCTTCCATGAGAATCCGGACGAGTTCGCCGATGCCTTCGCCCGCGCGTGGTACAAGCTGACCCACCGCGACATGGGCCCGATCGTGCGCTATCTCGGCCCGCTCGTCCCCAAGGAGGAGCTGCCGTGGCAGGATCCGATCCCGGCAGTCGACCATGTGCTGATCGACGAGCTGGACGTGGCCGCCCTGAAGGCCAAGATCCTCGCCTCCGGCCTTTCGGTGCCGCAGCTGGTCTCGACGGCCTGGGCGTCAGCCTCGACCTTCCGTGGCTCCGATAAGCGCGGTGGCGCCAACGGCGCGCGCATTCGCCTCGCGCCGCAGAAGGACTGGGACGTCAACCAGCCGGCCCAGCTGTCGACGGTTCTGGAGACGCTCGAAGCGATCCGCAAGGAGTTCAACGCTGCGCAGTCCGGCGACAAGAAAGTCTCGCTTGCCGACCTGATCGTACTCGGCGGCGCCGCCGCGATCGAGAAGGCCGCGAAGGGCGCCGGCAACGACGTGAAGGTTCCGTTCACGCCGGGGCGCATGGACGCGTCGCAGGAGCAGACCGACGTCGAGTCGTTTGCCCCGCTCGAACCGGCAGCCGACGGTTTCCGCAACTATCTCAGCGGCAGGCAGCGTCTGTCCCCCGAGGAGGCGCTGGTGGATCGGGCGCAATTGCTGACGCTGACGGCACCCGAAATGACGGTCCTCGTTGGCGGCCTGCGCGTTCTCGGCGCAAATGCCGGGCAGTCCAGGCACGGCGTCTTCACCAAGCAACCTGAAACGCTGACGAACGACTTCTTCGTCAACCTGCTCGACATGGGCACGGTGTGGAAGGCGACGTCGGACGCCAAGGAGGTGTTCGAGGGACGCGACCGGGCGACAGGCGAACTCAAGTGGACCGGCACCCGCGCCGACCTCATCTTCGGTTCGCACTCCCAGCTGCGCGCTCTCGCGGAAGTCTATGCGACCGCGGATGCGAAGGAGAAATTTGCCGGCGATTTCGTGGCGGCGTGGAACAAGGTGATGAACGCCGATCGCTTCGAACTCGCCTGATCCAGGAAGGGCCTGAGCCAGGAAAGGTTCTCTCCAAATAAAAAGGCGCGGGGTCCGCCCCGCGCCTTTTCGTCAGGCCAAAGCCTCTCAGTCTTTCTCGAAGATGCGTGTCTTGGCGACCACGCCGGCGATCGCGCCGCCGATCAGCGGTGCGACGATGAACAGCCAGAGCTGGCCGATCGCGGCACTGCCCGAAAACAGCGCCGGGCCGATCGAGCGGGCTGGATTGAGCGATGTGCCGGTCACCGGGATGATGGCGAAGTGCAGCCCCGCCAGGGTCAGGCCGATGACGAGGCCGGCAAAGGCCGTCGCGTGGCTGCCGCTGGTGACGCCGAGGATCACCGTCACGAAGGTGAAGGTTCCGATCAGCTCCCACAGGAACGCTGAGCTGGCGCCCCATTTCGTCGCATCCCAGCCATTGGCGCCGAAACCGCCGGTGTGTCCGCCGACCTGTCCGGAGACGATGATCCACAGCGCCAGCGACGCGATGATGGCGCCGATGATCTGCGCGATCCAATAGGGGACGACGTCCTTGGCCTGCATCCGGCCGGCGAGGAACACGCCGAGCGTCACCGCCGGGTTGAGATGCGCGCCCGAGATCGGGCCGATCGCATAGGCCGCCGCAATCAGGCCGATGCCGAATGCAAGGCCGATGCCTTCCTGGCCCAGCGGCAGCGCGCCGCCGAAGCCGCCCGTCACCACCGAAGCCGTACCGATGAACACCAGTAGAAATGTGCCAAGAACTTCCGCCAGATAAGTCTTCATTGCCCTCTCCTCGTATCGACCCGCGGCTCCGCCTTTTCTGCGACGCGAATCACAGCGGGGAGAGTATTCGCAACCGAAAAACTTGGAAAGCAGAGTGTTGCTCCAGGTGGCATGCTTGTGCGCACCAGTTTTGCGCATTAGAGACTTATCATGTATTGATCGAATTGTTTTGTTTTCCGCAGGCCGACGCCCACATGGTCGGCGCGGCTCGCGATGCATCAATGGGCACTCGCCACCCTCCGTATGGTTCGTTTCGCCCTCGGGCAAACAGAACTGTTTCAATCACGGCATGAAAGGCTCTAAGAGACTGTTTCGAAATTCGCTCTGGCGAGCCATATGGTGGTGGTTTCGAGAACCAGAGCGCAGCGGACATTTGGGTCCGTGAGCACCGGAAGCGTAGAAAACGCCATCAGATGGCCGCCAGAGTAGAATTTCCAAACGGGCTCTAAGAGCAGGGCCGGAATTAATTTGCTGAGTAATGGAAGACAAGAATGAGACTGGGCGGACGGCTGGCGGCGGCCATCGAAGTGCTGGAGGATATCGGCCGGCGGCACCGGCCGGTGGCCGATGCGCTGAAGGACTGGGGCCTGTCGCATCGCTTTGCCGGCGGCGGCGACCGCGCGGCGATCGGCAACATCGTCTACGACGCGCTGCGCCGGAAGCGCTCGGCCGGGTTCTTGCTGGGTGAAGACACGCCGCGCGCCATCGCTTTCGGCGCGCTGCTGCTCGAATGGGACCAGACGACGCAGTCGCTGAACGAAGCGCTCGATGGCGACAAGTTCGCGCCGCCGCTGCTCAACGCCGGCGAGTTGAAGGCGCTCGCCGATGGCAGGCTTGCCGATGCGCCGCCGGCGGTGCGGGCCGATATTCCGGATTGGTGCGAGCCGCTTTTCAAGCAGGCCTTCGGCGCCAGCTGGGTCGACGAAGGCGCGGCGCTGGCGACCCGCCCGCCGCTGGACCTCAGGGTCAACACGCTGCGAGCCGATCGCGGCAAGGTGCTCGCCGAATTGGCCGAGACCGGCGCCAGGGCCGCG
This sequence comes from Mesorhizobium sp., assembly GCF_004962245.1. GTDB lineage: Bacteria > Pseudomonadota > Alphaproteobacteria > Rhizobiales > Rhizobiaceae > Mesorhizobium. The sequence continues at coordinate 201,936 of NZ_SUHQ01000004.1, forward strand.
CCGATCGCGCCGCACGGCATCCGCATCCCGCCGATCGTGGGCGACAGCAGGCATCCGAACGTGCAGGCGGAACCGGCCTTCCAGAAAGGCTGGTTCGAGGTCCAGGACGAAGGTTCGCAGATCGCCGCCACGCTGGCTGGCGCGGAGGCCGGGATGCAGGTCCTCGACTTTTGCGCCGGCGCCGGCGGCAAGACGCTGGCGCTGTCGGCGGCGATGGACAATCGCGGCCAGGTCTTTGCCCATGATGCCGAAAAGGCGCGGTTGGCGCCGATCTTCGACCGCATCCGCCGTTCGGAAAACCGCAACGTGCAAATCGTCACCAAGTCGGTGGAACTCGAGCCGCTCTCGGGCCACATGGATGTCGTCGTGGTCGATGCGCCCTGCACCGGCAGCGGCACCTGGCGGCGCCGGCCCGACGCCAAATGGCGGCTGACGCAGAAGCAGCTCGATGCACGCAAGGGTGAGCAATCGGCGATCCTCGATGCAGCCAAAGCCTTCGTCAAACCGGGCGGGCTGCTGGTCTACATCACCTGCTCGGTGTTCGACGAGGAGAATGGCGAGCAGGTCGCGGCCTTCCTGGATCGTAACAGCGGCTTTGTCCCGGTTGATCACCGCCAGCTCTGGGACAGCCGCTTTCCGGGCCATGAAGCGGCCGCGCGTATCGGCGCCGCAGGCGGCATTTCGCTGTCGCCGGCGCTGAGCGGTACCGATGGGTTTTACGTCTGTGCGCTGCGCAAGGGCGGCTGAGCCATGCCGGTGGACTTGACTGCTGCAGTGCAGCAATAGCGATTGCCTGCCGCTCATGCCTCTGCGATAAGCTTTTCTGACAGGAGCGTGACAAGCCATGGCAGCAAAGATCGTACCCGCCCCCGACTATGAGGATCGCGTCAGGACGTCCTTCGCGCGCCAGAACGCCATGGCGACCATCGGCGCCGAACTGACGCTGGTGACGCCCGGCATCATCGAGATCGAAATGCCCTATTCGGCGGCGCTTACCCAGCAGCATGGCTTCCTCCATGCCGGCGTCATCTCGACGGCGCTGGACTCGGCCTGCGGCTATGCGGCGTTCTCACTGATGCCGGAGAGCTCCAGTGTGCTGACCATCGAATTCAAGGTCAATCTGCTGGCGCCGGGCAGAGGCGAACGCTTCCTGTTCCGCGGCTCGGTGACGAAGCCCGGCCGCACCATCATCGTCGCCGACGGCCAGGCCTACGCCTTCGCCGCCGATGGCGAAGCCAAGCTGATCGCCACCATGACCGGAACGATGATGACCGTGGTCGGCCGCGACGGCATTCAAGGCTGATCCGATGCGCAATCTCGTCCGTGTCGCAGGCAGGGATCTCCTCTTCGTCATGGCCGCGCAGGCCGAATACGGTCCGCATCTGCAGCGGCTTTTCACACCTGTCATGACAGGGGTGGGGCCGGTCGAGGCAGGTGTCAGGCTGGGCGCGGAACTGTCGTTGCTGAAGTCTGAAAAGGCGCTGCCGGATCTCGTCGTGTCGCTCGGCTCTGCGGGCAGCCGGACACTGGAACAGACCGAAATCTACCAGGCCGTTTCGGTCGCCTACCGCGACATCGACGCCTCGCCACTGGGGTTCGAGAAGGGCGCGACGCCGTTTCTCGACCTGCCGGTGACGGTGCCGCTGCCGTTCAGGATTCCTGATATAAGAGAGGCGACGCTGTCGACCGGCGCGGCGATCATTTCCGGCAGCGCCTACGATGCGATTGCTGAGGACATGGTCGACATGGAGACCTTCGCCTGCCTGCGCGCCTGCCAATTGTTCGGCGTGCCGCTCGTCGGCCTGCGCGGCATTTCCGACGGGGCTGCCGATCTCAGGCATGTCGGCGACTGGAAGGAGTATCTCCATGTCATCGACGAGAAGCTGGCGGACGCGGTCATGCGGCTGGAACAGGCTATCGGGTCCGGCGCGCTGGAATTCGGATCATCGCATGAAGACGCGGAATCGCATTGAGAGACGCCTCGCAACCCATTGCGCCGACTCATTTCTTTCTCTAAACGCTCGCCATGAAGATAGCCAATCATCCCGACACCGTCCTGATTGTCGATTTCGGCAGCCAGTTCACGCAGCTCATCGCCAGGCGCATCCGCGAGGCCGGCGTGTTTTCCGAGATCGTGCCGTTCCAGTCGGCCGAAGCGGCGTTCAAGCGCATCAATCCCAAGGCGGTGATCCTGTCCGGCGGCCCGGCCTCGACCGGCGACATCGGTAGCCCGCGCGCGCCGCAGATCGTCTTCGACGCCGGCGTGCCGGTGCTCGGCATCTGCTACGGCCAGATGGCCATGTGCGTGCAGATGGGCGGCGTCGCCGAAAGCTCCGATCATCGCGAATTCGGCCGCGCCTTCGTCGAGATCGAGAAGGACAGCCCGCTGTTCGAGGGCCTGTGGGCGCCCGGCCAGCGACACCAGGTATGGATGAGCCACGGCGACCGGGTCATCTCCTTGCCGAAGGGATTCGAGGTGTTCGGCAAATCGGAAGGCTCGCCCTTCGCCATCTTCGGCAGCGTCGAGCGCAAGATGTACGGCATCATGTTCCACCCCGAAGTGGTGCACACGCCGGACGGCGCCCGGCTGCTTCGAAACTTCGTCCACAACATCGCCGGCATCGAAGGCGACTGGACCATGCGCGCCTACCGCGAGCACGCGGTCGAGACGATCCGCAGCCAAGTCGGCAAGGGCAAGGTCATCTGCGCGCTATCGGGCGGCGTCGATTCCTCGGTCGCGGCGCTGCTGATCCACGAGGCGGTCGGCGAGCAGCTCACCTGCATCCTTGTCGACCACGGGCTGATGCGCAAGGACGAGGCATCAGGCGTGGTGGCGATGTTCCGCCAGCACTACAATCTGCCGCTCATCCTGGTCGACGCTTCGGACCGTTTTATTGGTGCGCTGGAAGGCGAGTCGGACCCGGAAAAGAAGCGCAAGACCATCGGCCGGCTGTTCATCGAGGTGTTCGAGGAAGAGGCCAAGAAGCTCGGCGGCGCCGATTTCCTGGCGCAGGGCACGCTCTATCCCGATGTCATCGAAAGCGTCTCCTTCACCGGCGGCCCGTCGGTGACCATCAAGTCACACCACAATGTCGGCGGCCTGCCCGAGCGCATGAACATGCAGCTGGTCGAGCCGCTGCGCGAACTGTTCAAGGACGAGGTGAGGGCGCTTGGCAAGGAACTCGGCCTGCCCGACAGCTTTATCGGCCGGCATCCGTTTCCCGGTCCCGGTCTCGCCATCCGCTGCCCGGGCGGCATCACCCGCGAAAAGCTGGAGATCCTGCGCGAAGCCGACGCCATCTATCTCGACGAGATCCGCAAGGCCGGCCTCTACGACGCCATCTGGCAGGCGTTCGCCGTGCTGCTGCCGGTGCAGACCGTCGGCGTGATGGGTGATGGCCGCACCTATGAATTCGTCTGCGCGCTGCGCGCCGTCACCTCGGTCGACGGCATGACGGCGGATTTCTACCACTACGACATGGCATTCCTGGGCGCCGCCGCCACCCGCATCATCAACGAGGTACGCGGCATCAACCGCGTCGTCTACGACGTGACGAGCAAGCCGCCAGGCACAATCGAGTGGGAATAAAGGTCGGTCGTTCGCTAGCATTCGGCGACTATCGAGGAAGCTTCATTAAGCGTCTGAATTTCATGTGCTTTCATTCTACGTCTATCGCTGACTATCGCCCCTAAGCGGAATCATTTGGCGGTAGATCTGACGGCATTCCTTCTCGCGTCATCTTCGCTGCAGACTGATGCCGTCACTGCGCCGGACTCAAGCCTGTTGGCATCTTTCGAGGTAAGGCATTGGATCCAATGGGCTCTCCCAGAGCCTTGACGGTAAAACGAATGACGGTAAAATGAGGCATTTCACGATCCTAGATGCGCCCATCCGTCTCCTCCTATGCTCACAGACATCGCGCTTAAAAAGCTCAAATCAAAAGACAAAATTTACAAAGTCACTGATCGTGACGGTATGTACGCGACCGTGGCTCCCACAGGGCAGATATCGTTCCGATACGACTACCGAGTGAATGGTCGGCGAGAGACAGTGACGCTGGGCCGCTATGGTGAGGGAGGCATCTCGCTAGCAGAGGCGCGTGACCGCTGTCTTGCCGCACGAAAAATGGTGGCGGCCGGAAAATCACCAGCCCAGGAAAAGCAGCGTGAAAAGCGCCGCCTGTCTGAGACTGGCACGTTCGGCGATGCCGGCAGAAGATGGTTTAAAGAGGCGAAGATGGCGGACAGCACGCGCTCGATGCGCAAAGCCGTCTTCGATCGAGACATCTTGCCGGTTTGGGATAAAAGGCTCCTCACAGAAATAACATCGGACGATTTGCGGGCGCTCTGTGCAAAGGTCAGGGACCGGGGCGCACCAGCAACGGCCATTCATGTCCGGGATATCATTAAGCAGGTCTATGGTTATGCCATTCTGCACGGCGAGAAGATCGCCAATCCGGCGGACGAGGTAGGCCCGGCGTCGATAGCCACCTTCGAGGCGAAAGACCGGGCGTTGTCACCCGTAGAAATTCGAATCATGCTCAAAGAGTTGGAAAATGTGCCGACTTTGCCAACCATTCGGCTGGGCCTAAAGATGATCCTGCTCACGATGGTTCGGAAAAGTGAGCTTCTGGACGCGACGTGGGATGAGGTTGACTTCGAGAACGCGGTATGGAGTATTCCCAAAGAGCGAATGAAGCGAAAGAAGCCACATAACGTCTACCTCTCCCGCCAGTCCCTCGACATCATGATTGCGCTCAAGACCTGCGCTGCTAACTCTCGATACGTGCTTCCATCTCGCTACGACGCCGACGAACCCCTGTCGCGCGCGACTTTCAATCGGATTACCATGGCGATTGTAGACCGCGCAAAAAAACAGGATCTGCCTCTTGCTCCCTTTACGGTGCACGATCTACGGCGGACCGGCTCCACCCTGCTAAACGAGATCGGATTCAATCGCGACTGGATCGAAAAATGCCTTGCCCACGAAGACAGTCGCTCCTCCCGCGGCGTCTATAACAAGGCTGAATACGAACCGCAGCGGCGCCACATGCTGCAGGAATGGGCCGACATGATTGAAGCGTGGGCGGCCGGCAACAAACACGCACCAACACTGCAGCCGATTTTCGGGGCAGCCGTCATCCTCGATCCGATTTGACGGGTCTGGTCTTTCGTGACCGCACGTCTGGTCCCGGGGCCAGTTCGATTGAACCAGCAGAGGACGCGTTCCGCCGTTCCTGAATCCACGCTTCGACTTCTCCCAGGTCCCAAACGACGCAGCGGGGGGCCAGATGGAACCGTCGGGGAAACTCGCCTCGTTGTTCCATTTCATAAATGGTCGTGTCCGATAGCGGGACGATTTCTCGCAATTGCGATCGGCGAACAGTTCGCACGACGTGTCGCACCTCAATGTGCGGTAGAACCGGAAGGGGGCGATCCGCTGGCGCGGCCTCTATGTCCTGGCAGCTTTCGCTTTGAGTTTGCTTCTGCCGTTTGACCATTTGCATACCGAAGGGCTCCTTAGGGCCAACGATCGCGCATCTGCTCCAATCTGAATATAGCTCTCAACTACGAGCACATCGTCTCCTTCGACCAACCGGCGAGCTTTGCGATGGTCGGCAAGCCTAGGTCTTGCTCACGAGCACACCGACTTCGCGACTGTGTCTCGAAGGCCTTCTGCGTCTTGGGCTGTTTGGACCGGTCGTCTTCGCTCACGGTCAACCCTTTGCATGGCGTCGGGTGGATTCATGTAGTCCCGGAATCCAGGTCCTCATCGCTCGGATTCTCGGCTTGCGGAATGAACCTGATCGTCTCGGCGATGTCGCGGCGCGTGACCTCCCGATGATCGGGCCGCCATTGCTCATCTCATACTGTCTCGCCTGTTCGAGGACGGGATGGAGCACCACGCCATCCATTGCGGGCTGGATCACGCGCTCGTAGAACTGGGCTAGGTTCACCTGAAATATCCGAGGGACTTGCTCACCAGGACCGTCATGGCGTTCGCCACCTCCAGAGCGGAAACCAGAATCGTTTCCAGCAGAGCGCGGCGACATCCATCACGGTGATTGTGCGGACGGCGAACACGCCCTGACATCGGCGGCGTGCTGTGCCCCGAAGATGGAATTCGCGACCAGCTTGCCCTGATCCTCAATGCAAAGCAGGTCGTAGCCATGGGAATAGTGCGCGGCGGCGATGTCGAAATCCGCCCAATTGGCCATAAGCTTGCGCCTACGCCCAGAAAGGCCGCTTGCGTTGCGGCAGGCCGATGGAAGCGACCTCAGCCGCGATCAACGGCTGACCAGTTTCCTAACGCCTATATCTCGACCCGGCCGGAACGATCGGCGGGGGTGATCGGAAAAGCAGACAGGCCGTTCGCGAAAAATCATGGTTCAATTCCTCGGTCAGTGGGGGCGAAACCCGGCCAGTAGTGGCCGTCAGGCGTCGGCCGCTTGCCGAAGATGGCCTGACCGACGCGCACGACAGTGGCGCCTTCCTCGATGGCTGCCTCGAAGTCTCCGGTCATGCCCATGGAGAGCCCGGTCAGCGCGGCATTGTGCTTCACGGCTTTGTCCCGCAGCCGGCGCAGTAGAATGAAGCAAGCCCGCACCTTGGCCACGTCGGAGGAAAACAGCGCAAGCGTCATCAACCCGCATGGCCGGAGACGGGGAAGCAGATCGAGGGTCTCCAAGAAGGGCAGCAGTGCGTTCGGATGTAGGCCGAACTTGCTGTCCTCGCCAGACGTGTTGACCTGCACGTAGACGTCGAGGAAGCGATCTTCGCGCTCCAGTCGCGTGTTAAGAAGGTCGGCGAGCTGCAGGCTGTCGAGCGCATGAAACTCACGCGCGAAGCGGGTCAGATATTTGGCTTTGTTGGTCTGCAGATGTCCGACGATGCTCCAGTCGATGGCGAGATCGTGAAGCGCCTCGCACTTTGACATTGCATCCTGGATCTTGTTCTCGCCGAAGGTGCTGACGCCGACGTCGAAGGCATATCGCAGGATTTGGGCCGGCACCGTCTTGGTGATCGGCAGCAACCGCACGGAGGCTCGGTCGCGCCCGGCCCGTGCGCAAGCAAGCGTGATGCGCTCTTCAACCGACGCCAGGTTGGTGCGGAAGCTGGTAAGGGGATCAGGCCCGAAGCGTTCGACGTCCTCGGGGGAAAGCGGAGGATTGTTCGTGCCCATTGTGATCTGCCCCTTCGCCGCACGGTGACCAGATAGCCGCCGGCTTGCGTGACTGCGCGTTGAACTAGGGTGAGGCCGGCGCAGCGTTCTCAGCAGATGCGACAGGTCGGACCAACTATGTTTGCGTACCATTTCCCGCGGCTTGGCGATGCTAAGATCCTATGAATTTCTTTGAAGAATCTGTTGCAACGCCTGCACGCGGATTGGCGGAGTGCTGATCAGGCAGCGAGATTTGCGAACTGCTTGGGCGAGGAGGTATTCGGGCTGGAAGCGTATCTCGCTTGTCGTTTGTCATGCAGCGCTGCTGCCGCTCATTCGCCCTTTGGTCGACGAGCACCCACCTATGGCTATCGCCGCATCACCGCGCCAGCGCTCAGAATGGGCTTCCCGAGGAAGTTGTTCGGGCACAAACCCACTAGGAGCGTGTGGGCTGGTAGTCGGTGTTTGTCGCCGCCAAGCTCATCAGGTGCGCTCAATCCCGCCGCGGCACCCGCGGCCTCGGCCATGGACACGGCGCGGCAGGCGAGCGTCAGACGCTCCTCCAGGCGCTGCCGACGCTCCCCGGTCGTGCACTTTAGGCGCTCTTCCACATCCGTGAAAAAGCGCTCTACCGTCGTAACTTTCCCCACCTCTCGATGATTTCCTCAAGCTGCTCCCGGCTGTCGGGAAGAGCCTGAGCTGTCTTTCGGGTATCCTCCTGCCGTTCATAGCTCCCCACTCCTCCTGTCGCTTTTTTTCCTCGTCGGCGCGAACTTGCGCGGGTCACGTACCCTGAACCGGGGTAAGGAACCTGAAATTGGTTGCAGATAGCGGCTAGTGCCGTGCCAGAAATCCCTAGGGCGATCTTACTGAGCGGCCTGTCGCAGACCCGTTCATAAGCTCAAGACGTGACGAGGGGTCTTACCGAGCGGAGCGGCCTGTCAAGGCGGCATGACGCCTTGTTGTTTCATACCTGCGGCCGATATCGCCCTACCGGGAAATGGCAGACAACGCGTTGAATTAAGACCATTCCATTATGCATCTGACACGCGCTTCGACGGCAATCTCTGATTTTCGCGAGTCTTTAAGAAGCAGCCGGCGGTCACATGCATGCAAAGCCAAACGTGCTCTGCTCGACGACGGCACCCCTCAGCGTATGACTGCTTTGCGCCCTCATAATGGACATTCAGCAATCGCAAATTTTCGAACACAACCGGCCAGATGTGCCGGCCAGATCGCGTAGGCAACGTCCATAAATAAGCGATCTCGAGCTTGCTTCTAAGCGAGGCGCGCAATTTTGAATAAGCTCTATGGGCTTTGGCTTGGCGCATGACAGCTTGACACGAGGCCCTCTGTTCTCTATTTGTTCCAACCGATGGCAGTGAAAAAGAGTAGCTTTCTGGTTTTGCTATCGCGCGGCTTGAGCGGTCGATCCCATTTGCTGCCCATCGGCACGAGTTGGACCCGACTTTCAAAGTTGGGGAGATTACGGAGGCGCGAGCCAACGTCATTTGGCCATTGCGAAACTTGCGGATAGGATACACACGACAGGCACGCACGGCGTGTTGAGGCGTTGTGGATTCAAAGGAAAGTGACGTTGGGCGGTTCGCATAACAAGCCTGATCAAGCTGACGTAGCGGTCTTCAGAAAAGATGAAACATTGGACCGGCTAGCGGAAACGTTCAACGTCGCGCAGTTCGTAAGCTTCGCGCCGGCAGTCGGCGGACCCGCGCAGCAGTTCTGCCGCATCGCCGGTTTCGAGGCAAACCATCAGTTCGAATCCGTCGCCGATGCCATACAGGCTCTTTTCGAGCGCAGTTCCGAAGGCACGGTAAACGTTCGCAGCTTTAGTGCTCAGCAATCCCAAAGCCGCGAGTTTATCTACGGCGTGGACACTGCCGCTGCTGCGGTCACCGCGGTCGAGCGCATGGCCGACGAGGGGGCCTTCACGATTGTCAACGAGACGATCGATGTTTCGGACGGCGGTATCTCGGGCGTCGTGATGGGCGATGTAGTCGAGTTCCGCCCCGACATGACGCCTCGCGGAGTAGAAAATCCCGGGTTCGCGCGCCTTCCCACGGACAGGGCTGTCCAGCTCTTCAAGACAGTCTACGGAGTGGATGTCGATTTCGCCGACGGCCGAAACGGACGCCTTGAATTCAGTCTGCATCCCAGACCTCGGGGGTGGAAGAAGGCCAACGTGATCTTCTGGGAACATTCCGAGGATTTCTTCCCCACCGGGTTGGTCAAAGCCGAGTGGCCCAACGATTTCAGCCGCATGATCGGCGACAAGGCTTATGGGCTTTTGATCGCGGATATAAGCGGGTTTCCCGTTCCGAGAACCACGGTCATAGGCCGGCGGGTCGCACCCTTTTCGTTTGGCCGGGCTACGGGTCTTGAAGAGGTATGGATACGAACTAGCCCACGGGAGCAGGTGCCCGGCAAGTTCACCACCGCACGAGGATGGCAAGATCCGTTCGCCTTGCTCCAAGCTGAGGATCCTGACGGCACCGCCATCTCTTCGGTGCTTTCGCAGAAGGGCGTCGCGGCGCAGTGGTCAGGTGCGGCGATCGAGACATCGACTGGTGTTCTCGTGGTCGAGGGGATCAAAGGAACTGGAGACCGCTTCATGGTCGGACTGGCAGATCCCGAACCGGTTCCCGATGGCGTTCTTGCACGGGTACGTGACGTCCATGCCAGGCTAGTCGGTGCTCTTGGCGCGACAAGATTCGAATGGGTCTTCGACGGGGCGGAGCTTTGGATCGTCCAGTTGCATAGCGGAGCCAGCGTATCGGACGGTGACGTCATCGTGCCCGGCGATGCCGGCGAGTGGGTGGACTTCGACGTCTCTCAAGGATTGGAGGCACTTCGGTCGCTCTCCTCCAGCCTGAAGCCAGACACGGGCATTACCCTCGACCGTAGAATCGGCCTGACCAGTCACCTGGCGGATGTTTTGCGGAAAGCACGGGTTCCGGCGCGCGTTGGCGCCCGGTAGTCTTTCTGAAGACGGGTATTCGAGAACTGGATTTAAACCAATAAGGCGCATGTTCGTTATACTTCGTTCGCAGCGCTCACAGGAGGAAGAATATGGCATACACGGCAGTAATCGAAGCCCGAAAGGCTGCAGAAGCTAAGCAGGAGAGTGTTCGTGAAGCCGTACGGCTCGGGCTGCAGCTCAAGCGCGAGGTGGAAGCGAAGAAGGCTGCACAGGAGTTGGTGCGCGCGCAGGCCCAGGTGCGCCGATAGTGCGCGTGAAGATGTACAGCGATGAGGACCGGCAGCGCCAGAATGGCGAGGCCGGGGACTCGGACCCCTGGAGACCACCCTTCGTCAGGGATTTCGGCAGGATTATCCACAGTGCCAGCTTCAGACGGCTGCAAGGGAAGACGCAGGTCTTTCCCGGACACGAGTCCGACTTCTTCCGAAACCGGCTGACGCACTCGCTCGAAGTCTCGCAAATTGCGGAAGGTATCGCGGACCGCCTGAATCATCTATACGACGAAGCTCTAGGTGATCGGAAGATCGACAGCAGGCTGTGCGCGGCGGCCGGTCTTGTTCACGACATCGGACACCCTCCTTTCGGCCACAACGGCGAGCGAGCGCTCGATGGGAAGATGAGGATGTATGGCGGGTTCGAGGGGAACGCCCAGACGCTACGCATCTTGAGCCGCCTTGAGAAGAAGGCGAAGTACGAAAAGCCTGTAGATGGCGACGTGCGTGCCGGCATGAACCTGTGTTTTCGTACACTGGCTGCCGTCTTGAAATACGACGTCGAGATAGAGACAGAACGCCCCGAGGCTACCAAGCCGAAAAAGGGGTATTATGCGTCCGAGGCAAAGATCGTCGCGGACATTAAACAGAAGGTCCTAGGTGGAACGCAGGTTCCGGCTAACACGAATTTCAAGACTGTCGAATGCGCGATCATGGATATCGCGGACGACATCGCCTACTCCGTTTATGATCTGGAAGACAGCCTCAAAGCGGGTTTCCTGACACCGGCGTCGATCTTGGGGACTGATGACGAATTGCTCGGGAGGGTCGCCAAGGACGTGACCAAAGAGCTGAAGGACGAGATCGGCGAGAACATATCTATGCAGCAGGTCCAGGCGACGTTCGTGGCCATCTTCAGTGACATCTTCGCGATAGGCGAAACTAAGACGTCGGATGTTGAGGATGAACGGCAGCAGGCTGATATCGCTAACTTCATCAATGCGATAAGGGCTTCCCGTGATCTGAACATGGACGCCGGGAAGAGAATGAAGCTTTCGTCGGAACTGGTCCACGAATTCATCAACGACGTGGAGCTAACGATCAACGAAGAGTTTCCGGCGCTTTCGACGGTGAAGCTGGTCAAGAGTACGCGCATCAAAGTCGAAATCCTCAAGCAGTACACGTATCTGTCGACGATCTACTCGAACCGGGTCAAGCTCGGCGAATACCGCGGCACTCAGTTGGTGGAAGATATTTTCGACGCGCTTGAGAAGGAGAACGGGCATCTGCTCATGCCGGACGACGTGCGCAAGCAGGTTCAGGATGCCGATAAAGACAAGGCATTGAAAGCCCGCCACATATGCGACTTCGTCGCCGGGATGACGGACAGGTATGCTGTGGAATTCTGGGCACGGCTTCGGTCCGATGCAGCGGAAAGCATCTTTAAGCCGATCTAGTCGAATGAGCTGCGCAATCGAGGAGGAGCGGCGCTCGCTCCTCTACCGCCGTATCTGACGGAACATCGGCATGGCGATGAGGCGCGCTAATGCTTCAAGGATTTCCAGTCAGAAGGCAAACACTAGCTGGGGGTTCGATACAGATGCCTCCCGTCTCCATACCCACGCGTCGAATTCCCGGCGGGAGACGGACAGCAGATCAGCGGCGTAGCAGAAGACCGATCTAAGGAAATCGTAGTCCTCCTCGACGACGCCGACGCGTTTGGCAAAGGTCCGTACATGTCGGTCGACCGCGATCGAGTCGATGCCGACCAGGCATTGCATGTAATCCACCGTTTTTGGGCCGACTCCTCTGACTTCCCGCAAGGTCAAGACGAAGGAGGCATCCTGCAAGCGATTGCTTAAAATAGCTGCGCTCTCAACAGAATGCTCGCTCAGGAAACCGACAAGCGCCTCGAAGCGGCCTACTTTTTCGGGATGGTGCCAGTTGAGGAAGCGCGAGGTTTCTCCGCGTGCGACGAGTCCTACCAGCTCCGAAGTGCGGTCAAGATCGGGAAAGCGCTCGAGAATGGTCGAGACCCGCGGAAGGACGACGGACCTGTAATTCAGGCCCGCCTGCAGGACGCAGTCCGCGACGATCGCGCCCATGTGATCGTAAGAGGCGCGGACGGTCTCCCGCCTGATATCGGCTCCCATCTCGAGGGCATAATCCGCCACACGACGAGCAGCGACCAGCATCTGTATCGGCGAAGACTGCATTTCAACCGACCTTGCCTTGGGGCGTTACGAGGGCGGCGTCCTGTAGCGCATAAAGGCGTTCGACGCAATTCGGGCAGGCACCGCACGGGAAATTGCTTGCGACCTGGCAAGAGAACGTTCGGCCGATCGGAACACCGCGACTCAGGGCTTCCTGGACGACATCCGTTTTTGACGAGAAGCGGAACGGGGAGGTGAACCGGACGGAACCTATGTTGTCGATCAAGCCATCGATACCGTTCATGAACTCTGCGGTGCAGTCGATTTCCTTCGCGTGGTTGCTGTTGATGAAACCTGTATAGACATCGACGATTCCCAGGGTCTGCGCGCGAGCCGCCGCGGCCGCGAAGAACAGCATCGTCCGATATGGGACGTACAACTCGTTATCAGCGACGTTGTCCTCCCAAAGGTCTGCTTCCTTAATGAGTCTCGACGACGATCCGTTGAAGATGTCGGAGATATCGCAACGCTCGGGACGTCGCATGCCGCGGGGCAGGACCTCGTTTACCCGATCCCACTCCATCTCGACGCAGTGCTGGCCATAGTCTAAGAAAAAGGGAAACACATCCACGCCATCTGCGGCGAGCCGATAAGCGACGGTGGTGGAGTCAAGGCCCCCCGAGGCCAACAAAACCGCGCTTTTCACGACTTCGCCATCCAGAGTTTCGAAACGGCGTCGAAGATGCCGTTCAAGCATTGATCCAGGTTATCAGAATAGCGGGCGCTTCCGCCCGCGACCATCGTGTTGTTGTTCTCTCGACGGGGATCGAACGTGATGACCGGCTGTTGGCGCGCCATGGCGAAGCCCATCTCGACCAAGGTTCCCGGATCGCGATCCAGGGGAACGGCGAAAACGACCTCGCATTCCCCAAGAATCCCCAGATCCTTGGCGAACGTCTGTCTTAATACGGCATCCGGACTACCGAGCGGAAGCTCCCCGTTCTCCTCAATTGGCCGCCGGACGTTGAAGTTATGGTATTTGAGGGCGTCTACGGCTCGATCGACTTCTGGTTTGTCGGTGTACGAAAAATCCGGGGCCGCCAGATAAATGGGAAAAAGCGGCCTTGCATGCCACGGCAAGATAGTGCCACCAAGGTTGCGCAGCTCATCTACCGAAAGCTTGAGTGATCGTTCGACATCCCGCCTGAAATCGTCGGGGTAGGTGGTTTGCGAATAGGCGGTCGCCGCACTCGCTCCGCGCCATGCCGCATCTCCCCATCCGGCCCTTGAAAGACCGACCATCACGGCGGTGTAGACGTCGCCGACCCCCACGGAATTGACAGTGACGGATAGTTGAGCGGGTATCGCATCGACCGATCCTTTTGACAGGTTGAAGAGGCGACTTCCCCCCCTGTTTTCTTTAAGAAGAAAAACTTCGGCACCCAGATCCTCTATCAAGGGTAGCATCGCGTCAACGGTCTCCGATCCGACGCGCATGAAAAGCTGAGACGACGTGGAAATCGCGATACCCTTTACATTACCAGAGAAGACCTTCAGCACAGAAGGATCCGCCGTGTCGTAGGCGATATCGAAACTGAAACGCGCGTCATCGGAAAAGGCGCTCCGAACCTGCGCGAGATCGAAGCTGCCCGGGAAAATCAGGACCTCATGATACGCTGCGAGTGAATTTCCGACGTCGAGGATCGTGACTGCTTTTTCGCCGCGCAGCAGGTCCTCGTATCCTTGGTCAGCCACCTCGGTCGGGTCTCCGATCACCATGACGCCAGGAGACCCCGTGACTTCACCTAGCCAGACAAATTCCAGGCAACCGTGGGCGCTGAGATACCGCTTTGCCTGATCGACAACATAACGCGGGCAAACCGCCGCTACGGCGTAATCAATGCCGCTCGCCCATAATCCGCGGGCTGCGTGAACGATACCACCCAGTCGCAACTTGCATTCGACGCCGGGGCGCGCCGTCGTAAAGTCGACAATGATTTCGCCGACGAGCAATAGGGGAGCCATGCCGGATCCTCACCGCGCCGTGAAGTCTGCCGATGCCGTGGGTACTGGCAACATTCCCGAAGCCGTCATGACGCCGACATAGGCTATGCCGTCCTTCATGCAAGCTGCCAGGTAGTTGAAGCTGGTAGGAAGCGCTCCGACCTTCACGCCCTGCGCAGTTGCCGCGAACAGGCGTTTCTGGTGTAGGATGACTAGCTCAGTGCCAACGGGAGGCACGGTGGAGTGCGTTACGAAGTAATCGCACAGCTCGATCTCTTCCAGAGAGCACGAGAATGCCTGCCGGCAGCGATCGATGCCGCTGGTCCCACCGGCCCCGTCGTTGCTGCGCGTACCGGAATAATCCGTGAAATTGCTAGATCTCGTACTTCCCATTCGATAACCTCCCGACCTACAAAGCCAAGTTTGCAACCTGAAATGAATCTTGACGGAGCGCAACCCGCGTCTAGCTGTAGCCTGTGCAAGAAACGAACGCATTCCTGTCACAGGTGTGTCACTGCAACCGCTTCTGTTACATGTTCCATTGGCCAACACTCGCCTTGAGGGATGCTTAACTAACTTCCGAGTTACCGAGCGACTGCATTTCCGCCGGACTTTCTCGTATCAAAGGCGGCGATGCTCGGGAAATTTGCAATGAGTTGGAGGTCAGTGAGGGAGGGTTCCCTCCGAAACCCACCTGGTGGGTGGAGTAGCCTGACGGCTGACTGCCTCCCATCTGCTTTTGCAGCATACAAAATCAATGCTGACATTCCGCTCCCGGCTCCAAATGCGGTCATTCTGGAGCATGGCTCTGAACGTTGCGTCACGGGAGTATACGGGAGGATACGGGAAGATTTCTTATTTTGGCCCACGAAAAACTCAGTAAATTCAACGATTTTGATACATCCTCCGGGCCCACCAAAATCTTTTAATATCAAATACTTATGGCCAATTTCGCTCTGAAGTGGGCCAATCGAGCTTCGCTAGCTGCGAGCACTCAGTTTGATTGCCCTAGCGCAACGCCACGCTCGGGCAGGGGGCTCGTCTATTCTCTTCTTACTCCTGTTCGTGGTTTCGTACGGCCCACATAACGCCGCTCCTTCGAGGATGGAAAGACCTTACGTCGATGCGTGCGGCAAAAGGCGGCAACGGCGTGCGAATGGGATGGTTTGGAGCGCCGATCGAGATGCTGCGGTTACATGTATGCTGGTGTGGTTGCCGGAGCTTGACCCTTAAGGGACATCGAGCGTGCGCCCGACGAGGACCAGGGAGCAAGACGACTTGCCGTCGATACGAACGCGGTTTCGACGCCCAGCTCGAGGGGCGCGCCAGCCGACAAACCTACTGGCGATCGGTCCGAGCGACTATGGCGCCGATGTACATTAGCACCCGGCTGGCCAAGTCCCAGCGAAGCCGGCGCTCTCCTGCGCTATCGCGTTCGGGCTTGCCGAAAGCGGCAGGCGGATTTGCGAACAATCGTGCCTTCTCTGAAGCTGTGGGCCGTCGTCATAGGCCAACCTCCGTTGACAACCGGCGCAAAGCCTCCCGATCTGCTCTTGCGACATTGTCGGCCGCCCCTGATGCGATATCGTATTGTCGGGGGGTTCGAATCGCTGGAGCGCTACCGCTTTTCCCCACACTCCGAAGGCTTGCGGTACTTTCTTCGCTGCTGCGCGTGAACGGACCTACTACCGTGCTGCAAAGGCCTGCGGCGATCGAGGATCGTCGTGACCATCCACACACCGCGGTCCTCATTCAGTGGCTGTCGTTGCCTGTCGTCTCCTGTTTGCAGAGATCATACTCTCGACAGAATGAACGGAATCATTCCGCCCGCGGTCAGCGTATCGGCCTCCAGATCGGTCTCGACGGCTGCCGTGCCCTCCAACCGCGCAGGCCCACCCTTTGATCGACGAACCTCTATCTCGACTGTGCAGCGTGGTGTGACAATCTCGGCGTCGATAATGATGTGATCGTTTGCCCTTAGTCCTAGGAGCGACTGGGCGTCAGCCGCCGAAACGTTGATGGGAAGAATGCCCATGCCGATCAAATTGGATCGGTGGATACGCTCGAAGCTCTTGGCGATCACAGCGCGGACTCCAAGCATTGCGACTCCCTTCGCGGCCCAGTCTCGCGAGGAGCCGGCGCCGTATCGCTCCCCTGCGATGATGACGGTGTTGGTTCCCTCCGCTCGATAGCGCTCGGCAATCTCCCACAGCGGGCCGATATCGCCGCTCGGCCCGTGCATCGTGTGGCCTGGATCGCCGTCAGGCAGCAGCAGGTTTGCCGCAGCTCTGTTGTCGAAGAGGCCACGGACCATCACTTCCCAATTTCCCCGCCTGGCGGCGAACACATTCAGGCTGGATGGACTTTCGCCTCGCTCGACCAGATGCCGGCCGGCGTAGCTTGTCGCCGATATCTGCCCGGCCGGCGAGATATGATCTGTCGTGATGTCGTTGCCAAGGACAAGCAGCGGCGCAGCAGTATATTTTCCAAGTCGGCTTGGCTGTGCCGCAGCCGCGAACGGCGGCCGCCGAATGTAGGTCGATGTATCCGACCAGGGAAAGCGCGCGCCTTGCGGATATTCCAACGACTGCCAGTCCGGGTTCTCAGCCGCCTTGCGGAACGCTTCGGGATAGTCTGGGCCGGTAACGTTCGCTGCCATATACCTCTCGACGTCGGCTTGCTCTGGCCAAAGGTCCACGAGATAGATTTCGTTGCCATCGGCGTCTGTTCCGATGGGGTCAGCCGTGATGTCGCGCAAGACGTCCCCCGCCAGAGCGAATGCGACGGTCATCGGCGGCGAAGCCAGGAACCCATTTTGCAGCGACGGATGCACCCTCCCAGGAAAGTTGCGGTTTCCGGACAAGACCGCAACGGCCGTGACCCCACCGTCGATCGCGTCTTGCATTTCCATCGGGAGCGGACCCGAATTGCCGATGCAGGTCGTGCAGCCAAAGCCGACAATACTGAAGCCGACGGCCTCAAGATCCGCAAGCAGACCTGATCGTTGCAGGTAGCGAACTGCCGTCGGCGAGCCTGGAGCAAGCGACGTCTTAATCCAATGCGGCGGTTTCAATCCAAGCTGGCGAGCCTTGCGCGCCAGCAACCCGGCTGCAATGAGCAGAGCCGGATCCGAAGTGTTGGTGCAACTCGTTATTGCGGCGATCGCGACAGCGCCATCGGGGATCGAGCCGAATCCAGCCCGTCGATCCAATTGCTTTCCGATGCAACGTTCGAGGGCAACCTGCACGTCTCCCGGTCGGATACGATCCTGTGGCCGGCGTGGTCCAGCCAAGCTGGGGCGAAGCTCGCCTAGATCGATCGTGATCTCGTCGGTGTATCGAGGACTCGCATCGGGGTCGAACCAAAGGCCCTGTGCCTTCGCGACATGCTCGACGCGAGCCGCGACTTCATCGCTTCTTCCCGTCGCGCGAAGATAGGCAACGGTATTCACATCGACCGGGAAGAAGCCGGTGGTGGCCCCATACTCAGGGGCCATATTCGCCACTACGGCTCGGTCGCCTGCCGAAAGCGTCGACACGCCTGGACCGAAGAACTCCACAAATTTCCCGGAGACGCCAAAGGACCGCAGTTGCTCGGTCACGGCGAGAGCGAGGTCGGTCGAGAGCGCGCCGCGCTGCAGTCGCCCAAGGAGGCGCACACCGACGACCTCGGGCATGTTCAGCATGACGGGCATCCCGAACATGACGCTCTCGGCCTCCAGTCCGCCGACGCCCCAGGCCAGTACGCCGATGCCGTTGATCATCGGCGTGTGGCTATCTGTCCCGATGAGCGTGTCAGGCACGGCCCACTCGACGCCGTTGCCCCGCTCGGTCGCGATGACGGTGGCCAATTGCTCGAGGTTGATTGTGTGCATGATGCCGGTGCCGGGCGGATGAACCGTGAGGCCGGGAAGGGCTGTGGTCGCCCATTTCATCAGTCGGTAGCGTTCGGCATTACGCTCCAGTTCCTTTGCCAGGTTGAATCGGAGCGCATCGACGACACCGAAGCGATCCACGCCGATGCTGTGATCGACCGACACATCAACCGGAATTTTCGGGGAAAGGAGGGTGGGATCGCCGCCTGCCTCAGCGATTGCGTCGCGCATCGCCGCAATGTCGACCAGAGCGGGTACGCAAGTGGTATCGTGCATCAGCAGCCGACCGGGACGGAACGGAATCTCCGCCTGGCTTCGTCCGCCCTGAAGCCACTGGCGAAAGATCTGCAGCAGCCGCTCGGAGTCGTTGGTCTGGTGTCTGAGGTTGTTCTCGAGCAGAATCCGTAGAACGAAGGGCAGCCGGTCGAATGCGGAACCGAGCGCTTTGCGCATATCAATGGCAGTCAGATGCCGGCCTCGGCTTTCAACCTGCATTGTGACCATTGCCAGCTCTCACTTGTCGTATTGGATTTTATCGCTTAAAAATCCAAAATGACGTTGATGTCAAGCGAGGCATTCATGAGCAGCGACTGGTCCCCCGCGAAATACCTGCAATTCGGTGATCATAGGACTCGCCCTGCAATCGACCTTCTTGCCGCAGTACGCAATGGCGACGCGGAGCTCGTCACCGACATCGGCTGTGGACCAGGCAACTCGACTGAGCTGCTGCTGGCCCGCTACCGATGATAGAAGCTGCGCGCGCCCGCCTGCCGACTGTCGAGTTCGCAGTGGAAGGAATTGCGGACTGGCGCCCCACCATCCGCAGGACGTGATTTTTGCGAACGCCGTGCTGCAATGGCTTCCGGAGCACGCAACACTGCTGCCGAGGCTCGTCAACCTATTGAAAAGCGGCGGAACTCTGGCGGTCCAGATGCCTGACAACCTGGACGAGCCCACCCATCGTGGCATGCGCGAGGTCGCACGTGATCCGCGGTGGGCTGACCGGCTGGCAGAAGCGGATGCCGAACGAACGTCGATCGAGAGTCCTCTGAGTTACTTCGACATGCTTCGGCCCTGTGCCGGCGGGTGGAAGTATGGCGCACGATCTATCACCATCCTCTGAAAGGACTGGACGGCATCATCGAATGGTTCAGCAGCACGGGCCTGCGTCCATACCTCTCGCGTCTTAATACGTCCGAGAAGGACGCTTACCTTGATGCTTATCGAGAGACGCTCGCGCGCCACTACACGGTTCTGGAAGACCGAACGACGTTGCTGCCCTTTCCACGTCTCTTCATCGTGGTTACCCGACAATAGATTGGCTTTTTGACTGGAGCTCGTGCAAACTGGCGCAATCGCTGTAATCGCCTGAGTGTAAATCGGCGGCAAACAGAACCTGGAGCTCCTATGCCTGCAAGCGCCCTGGCACGGAACATCGCCAGTCAGATCTCGCTCCTAGTAACCACTGGCGACCTGTCCGCCGGCGATCACCTGCGCACACAGCATCTCGCCGACAAGTTCGGTGTCTCGCGCTCGCCAGTGCGCGAGGCCATGCAAATTCTGGCTGAGCAGGGGCTGCTTGAGCAGAAGGAGAATCGGGGCTTCTTCGTCAAGGACGTTCCGGAGTCCAAAGTCGTTGAGCCGATCGGCGATGAGGCGAGACCGTTCGAGGTGGAGAACGATTATCAGCGCCTTGCCGAAGATTGGCTTATGGACCGCATTCCGGCCGAGGTCACCGAAGGCATGCTGCGGGATCGCTATAAAGTCACCAAGGCGCAACTGAGCGACATGCTCATGCGGGCGGTGCGCGAGGGCTGGGCGGAGCGCAAGCAGGGCTATGGCTGGCGTTTCCTGCCAGTTGCAAAAACGCCTGAGGCGTTCGAACAGATATACCGGTTCCGGATGCTGATCGAGCCGGCCGCCATGCTGGAGCCGAGCTTCAAGCTCGACCGAAAGATCTTGCAGGAGCAGCGGCGGATACAGGAGCGGATGCTGGAGACTGATATCGTCCGGCTTCCTGCCGAACGCTTGCTCCATAACGGCTCTCTCTTCCATGAGGAGCTGATGAAAATGTCGAACAATCCTTTCTTCCACCTGTCTCTGGTGCGCGTCAATCAGATGCGCCGGCTGCTCGAATACCGTTCCCGCATCGATCGCAGCCGTCTGTTCACCCAGTGCGAGGAGCACCTCGCCATCGTCGATCTGCTCGATCGCAGCGAAATCCTCGAAGCGTCCTACGCCATGCGCAAGCACCTCTCCGGAGCGCTGGCGCGCAAGTCGCCCATCGCCTGGTCCTGGTCGCAGCATGCGCACGAAAAAGTCGGGGTCACCTAATTTTTCGATTGCATTTTCCTCTGTAAAAAGCCAATACGTCGCCACAAGAGCATTTGGCGGTCGGTCCCGCCGCGCCTTAGGGAGACGTTCGATGAAGATCATGGTCACGCCGTGCGACGGCATCGGCCCCGAGATCACCGCCGCAACGATGGAGGTGGTCGAAGTTGCCAACAAGGTGTTCGATCTCGGGCTGCAGTACGACTACGAGGACACGGGCTTCACCAGCCTGGAGAAATACGGAACTACCTTGCGCGAAGAGACAATCGAGCGCGCGCGCACCTACGACGGCATCATCCTTGGGCCGCAGTCTCATATGGACTATCCGGCTCGAGACAAGGGCGGCGTGAATGTCTCCGCAGGCTTCCGGGTCAAACTTGATCTTTATGCGAACGTCCGCCCAGCGCGCGTGCGGCCATTCCTCGACAGCACTGCAAAGAAGATGGACATCGTCATCATGCGCGAAGCGACGGAGGGGTTTTATCCCGACCGCAATATGTTCGCCGGCAGTGGCGAATTCATGCCGACGCCGGACGTTGCTCTTTCCATGCGCAAGATCACGGCCCACGCCTGCGAGCGGATCGCGCGCGCGGCTTTCGAGTTGGCGATGAAGCGCGGCAAGCGCGTCACGGCCGTGCACAAGGCGAACAACTTCATTCTCACCGACGGCCTATTCCTCACGCAGGTCCGCAAGGTGGCGGCCGAATTTCCCGAGGTAAGGCTCAATGATTTCATCATCGATGCCATGGCGGCGCATCTCGTGCGCGATCCGTCGCGCTTCGACGTGATCGTCACCACCAACTTCTATGCGGACATCCTTTCGGATCTCGCAAGCGAGCTTTCGGGCAGCCTCGGGCTCGCCGGATCAATCAACGCGAATGCCGAGACGGGCCTCGTCTGCGCCCAGGCCCAGCATGGCTCGGCGCCGGACATCCAGAACCAGAACATCGCTAACCCGACCTCACTCATCCTTTCGGCGGCGATGATGCTTTCTTGGCTCGGGGAGAGGCGCGGTCTCGCAACCTTCAAGGCGGCAGGCGCGGAGATCGAGCGAGCAGTTGACGAAGTGCTGGCCAATCCGGCGACCCGGACGCGCGACCTCGGCGGCCAGGCCAACACGGACACGTTCGGTCATGCCGTGGCGCAAGCGATCAGGGCTGAACCTGTTCGGGCGGCAGCGCGCGCATAGATCGTCGCGTATTTGCATTTTGAGATTGATAAAACCAAAATGAAGTGCAATCGTCTGGCGTCTGTGACGTCGCCAGACGTCACGCCCGGAGGAGCAATGAACGGGCGCAACCAAGGGAGAACTGAAATGAAGCATACCCCTGTCAGAGGACTTTTGGGCTGTTCGGCGCTCGTTTGCGCCGTGCTGGCAATGTCGCCGACCTATGCGCAGGATGCAGCCCTGATCGATGCCGCCAAGAAGGAAGGCACTGTCACGATCTATACGTCGACCGACGCCGAGCAGTCACAGGCCCTGATCGATGCCTTCACCGCCAAGTACGGCATCAAGGTCGCCTACAATGACGTCGGCACGAATGGCGCCTACAATCAGGTGATCTCGGAAGCGGCTGCCAGCCAAGTCACCGCGGACGTCGTCTGGAGTTCCGCGATGGACCTTCAAATGACCTTGGTGAAGGACGGCTATGCCGAGCCCTACAAGAGCGCCGAAGCCGGCAGTATTCCATCGTGGGCGAATTACCAGGATACGCTTTATGCGACCACGATCGAGCCGATCGGCATGATCTACAACACCGGCGCGCTCGAAGAAGACCGCATCCCGAAGACGCGTGCCGACCTGATCAAGTTCCTCAAGGACAACCAGGCCGAATTGAAGGGGAAGGTAGCCACCTTCGACCCCGAGAAGAGCGGCACCGGCTTCCTGCATCACACCAACGATGCACGCCAGACGACCGACTTCTGGGACCTCGCGAAGGCGCTCGGCGCCGACGGTGTGAAGACCTATTCGAGTTCCGGATCGATGAAGGAGACCGTTGTCTCCGGCGAGAATGTGTTGGCCATCAACATCATCGGCTCCTACGCCCTGGACTGGGTCAAGGAGACCCCAAACCTCGGCGTGACTTTCGGCACTGACTACACCCCGGCGTTTTCCCGTCTCGCTCTGATTAGCAAGGGCGCGCCTCATCCGAACGCCGCGAAGCTGTTCGTCGACTTCACTCTGTCCAAGGAAGGGCAGGAGGCTCTGGCATCAGGAGGTCTGCCCTCGGTCCGCGAGGACGTAACCAGCGGGCTTAACATCAAGACCCTCAATGAAAAGGTCGGCGGTGGGTTGAAGCCGATCGCTGTCGATGAGGGCCTGCTTGAATACATGGATCCCGCCAAGCGGGTCCAGTTCTTCAACGACTGGAAGGCTGCGATCGCTGGCTGATCGACTGCATGGGGCCGCGGCGCTCCGCGTCGCGGCCCTCTTATTTTCCGGGAGGACTATGATGGCGACCAGTCCCAATAGCGCTGCGATGAGCGCAGATGCAGCCGTGCTGCAAAGATATGTTCCGTCGCACACGGCGCGGCCCGCAGGTGACGCCCAGCTTTTCCGGCGCATCGCCATCGGCATCCTAACCATCATGGTGCTGGCTCCGGTTGGGTTGATCGTCTACCAGAGCTTCCTCAGCGCGCCGTTCTTCAGCCCCCGCGCTGAACTCAGCCTCGACGCCTATCGCTACGTCATCAACGACCCCACTTTCTATAAAGCGCTCGGCACGACGACGCTGTTCGCATTCGGGATGGTCGCGGTTGCAGTGCCGCTCGGTGGCCTGCTTTCCTTCCTGATCACGCGCACCGACATCCGTTTCAAGCGCCTGCTTGAGGTGCTGGTGCTGGTGCCGATGTTCATCTCGTCGATCGTTCTTGCTTTCGGCTACACGGTCTCCGTGGGCCCCACCGGCTTTATGTCGCTCGCGGTCCGTGACCTCATCGGCTTCGTTCCGTGGAACATCTACAGCCTGGCGGGCATGATCGTGATAGCCGGTCTCAGCCACGTGCCGCACGTCTATCTCTACGTGTCGTCGGCCATGAGAAACCTGCCATCCGACCTGGAGGAGGCGGCGCGCACTGCGGGAGCAAGTGTCTGGCGTGTATCGCTCGATGTCACACTTCCGATGGTGTTGCCCTCGCTGGTTTTCGCGGCCTCGCTCAACATCCTACTCGGTTTCGAGACTTTCGGCATACCGCTGGTACTCGGTGATCCCAACGGAATCATGGTGCTGACGACATACATCTACAAGCTCACTACGCTCTTCGGTACGCCGACCTATCAATTAATGGCCGTCGTGGCGATGGTGCTGGTGCTCATCACCTTGCCGCTGGTCTGGATGCAGCGCCGCCTGCTCAGGAATGCACGCCGCTACGCAGCGCTGGGCGGTAAGGGCTCGCGAGTTTCCAGCCTGAAGCTCGGCGCCAGCGGCCAAGTCATTGCGCTCTCAGTTATCGGGCTGTGGCTCTTTGTCTCTGTCGTTCTGCCGATCGGCGGCATCACCGTTCGGGCATTCGTCGATGCCTGGGGCGAGGGCGTGAACCTCCTGGAGCGCTTCACCTTCTCGAACTTTGACCGCATGCTGGAAGTCCCCAGCCTTGTCCGCGGCATGATCAATACGGTCATTCTTTCGGTCGTGGGCGGTGCAATCGCAGTCGTCATCTATCTGGTGATTGGACTGGCGGGCCACCGCAATCGTGGCTTCTCCAACACCGTGCTGGACTACATCGTCCTGCTGCCGCGTGCCCTTCCCGGGCTTGTCGTCGGACTGGCGTTCTTCTGGGTCTTTCTGTTTGTGCCGTTCCTCACGCCGCTGCGTCCGACCCTCGTCAGCCTGTTCGTGGCCTATGTCGTCGTCGGGCTCTCCTACGGTCTGCGACTGCTTCAGGGCACCCTGATTCAGGTCTCTCCGGAACTGGAGGAATCAGCCAGGACGACAGGCGCAACGATCGGCCGCACTTGGTGGGACGTGGTCATCCCGATCGTGCGGCCGGGCCTCGCCGGAGCGTGGGCGCTCATTATGATCATCTTCCTGCGCGAGTATGCGACCGGCGTCTATTTGATGGGCGCGGGCACGGAAGTCATCGGCTCGCTTATGGTTTCACTGCTCACAACCGGCGCGATGAACACCATCGCGGCACTCGCCCTGATCAGCATCATCCTCACAGGTGCAGGCCTTGCGCTCGCCCTTCGACTGGGAGCACGCATCCATGACTGAGCTTATCGTCAACAACGTCCAGAAGTGGCTGGGCGGACTGCAGATACTCAAGGGAGCCTCCTTCACGGCCGAGCGCGGCTCGATCGTCGCCTTGCTAGGCGCATCCGGTAGCGGCAAGACGACGCTGCTTCGCTGCGTCGCCGGGCTGGAACAGCCGGAGGTCGGGCGGATTGTCATCGGCGACAAGACCGTGCTCGACGGCGAACGTAAGATCGGGCTCCCGCCAGAGCAGCGCAATATCGGCCTTGTGTTCCAGTCCTATGCACTCTGGCCTCATCGCAATGTCCGCGACAATGTCGGCTACGGGCTCAAGCTGCGCGGCGTGCCGCAGGTAGAGATCGCGTCGCGCGTCCAGGCTATCCTCGACCGTCTGGGCCTTGGCCATCTCGCCGAGCGATTTCCTTCGCAGCTCTCCGGCGGACAGCAGCAGCGCGTCGCGATCTGCCGGGCGCTCGTCTACGAGCCTCGAGTTCTTCTGCTCGACGAGCCTCTTTCCAACCTGGACGCCAAGCTCCGGGAAGAAGCGCGCTACTGGATCCGCAAGCTGATCCTCGACCTCGAGATATGCGCGATTCTGGTCACCCATGACCAGAGCGAGGCCTTGGCGGCGGCGGACAACATACTGCTTCTGCAGGACGGCCGCATCGTGCAGCAGGGCACGCCGCAGGACATCTATTCCAATCCGAACAGCTTCTATTCCGCCGATTTCCTCGGCGCCAACAACATCGTGAAAGGCAAGATCCAGAAGCGGTCTGGCCAATCGGCCGTGATCGGAGGCGACGGCTGGTCACTCAACGGCATGGTGCGGGAGACCGGTGGGCTTGGAGACGCCGACGACGCCCGCGCGGTCATCCGTGTCGAGCAGATCAGCGTGAGCGACAGCCCAGCAACTGACGGCATCGAGATGCATCTCGATGACAGCATCTATCTCGGCGACAAGTGGGAATACCGATTGCGTCGCGGCGATTTCGTCGCGAAAGCCCACGGTGCCCGCCAGATGCCATCAGGCAACGTCTGGGCGCGCATTCCTCCGGAGAGTGTCTGGGTTTTCGCTGCGGCGCCCCGAACGTAACCTCCACATCGAAGGCTGCTCTCCTCCCGGGAGGCCATCGATCGCTTCATCGGACTCGGACAATGCCAGCGACACCTCGAATAGCACTGATTCACGCCACGCCTATCTCGATGGAACCGATCCGTGCGGCATTCGACGCCACATGGCCGGATGCCGAAAGGGTCAACATCCTGGAAGACAGCCTCTCGCTGGACCGGGCGAAGGCGGAGAAGCTGACCGACGAGATGGTCGGGCGCATCGTGGCCTTGGCCAGATATGCCAGATCGATCGGGAGCGACGCCGTACTGTTCACTTGCTCGGCGTTTGGACACGCCATCGAACAAGCCGCCGCGCAGCTTGATGTTCCAGTCCTGAAGCCAAACGAGGCGATGTTCGAGGCGGCTATTCGTACCGGCGGCCGGACGGCGATGCTTTACACATTCCCGCCGTCGAGGGAGGGGATGGAACACGAGTTTCGCGAGGAAGCCGAGCGCCTTGACCCGGCCGCCACGATCACCAGCTTCTTTGTGCCCGGCGCTATCGAGGCCGTACGCGCTGGTGACGTCGAGACCCACAACCGGCTCATCGCGGCAGAAGCCGAGAAGCTGAATGATTTTGACGCTATCACCCTGGCTCACTTCTCTATGGCCCGCGCGCGGGAAGCGGTCGAGGCCGTGACCAACATTCCTGTCAGGACTAGTCCGGAAGCGGCAGTAGCCAAGCTGCGCGGACTGTTCGGAGCGAATGACCGCATTCGATGAAACTCCCAACAGAGAGGAAGTCTTCATGAAGCCTCATGCCATGACACGTCGCCAGCTTGCCGCTTCAGTAGCCGGATTTGCGGCTTCAGCGATGCTTGGCGTGGGTAAAACAAAGGCGGACGACGAGGTTCCCTTCTCTGCCGGCACTGAAAAACCGAAGTTCCGGGCTCCCGAGCACACCTGCGACTGTCATTTTCACATCTATAACAGCAAGTTCCCGGCGGCACCCAACGCTAGCCTCGTTCCGCCGGATGCCAGCCTTGCGGATTACAAGCGTCTGCGGGAGCGCCTCGGCTTCGAACGCAGTGTGATTGTTCAGCCGTCGACCTACGGCACTGACAATTCCTGCCTGCTCGAAGCTCTGGCAGAGCTTGGCGGCAGCGCGCGCGGCGTCGCAGTCGTCGATACGTCTGTCACCGATGCGGAGCTCAAGCGGCTCGATGGCCTCGGCGTGAGGGGTATCCGCTTTAATCTTGGCAGGGCGGGCGCCACCAGCGTCGACATGATCGCGCCTCTATCGAAGCGCGTGGCCGATCTCGGCTGGCATATACAGGTACATATGAAGGGCGATGACATAGCCAAGAACGCGGATCTTCTCGGCAGCCTGCCTGTGATTGTCGTGTTCGATCATCTGGGACGCATACCGCAGCCCGACGCGCTCGATCATCCCGCATTCAAAGTCGTCCGTGATCTACTCGCCACTGGCAAGGCCTATGCGAAAATCTCGAGTCTTTATCAGGATACGCTCGACGGTCCGCCATATGCGGATGTCGGCGCGGTTGCCAAGGCGGATCTGTTGGCCGCGCCGGATCAGTTGATCTGGGGCTCGGACTGGCCGCACCCGTCCCCGGGAAAGCACGGAAAGCCGGACGACGCACAACTTATGGATCTGGCTGCTGCTTGGGCGGGCGACGAACCCACAATCCGAAAGGTCTTCGTCGAAAACCCGACAAAGCTCTACGGCTTCTGAACCGCCTTTGAACAGGAATCGAGAAGGTAGCGATGCTGGTCGGAGTCATTGCGGACGATTTTACGGGTGCCAGCGACATCGCCAACACATTGGCCAAGGGCTTGCCCACGCAGGGGGGCCTGAGGACGGCACAGTTCCTTGGCGTTCCCGCAGCCGACGCGCCGGCTGGTATCGAGGCTGGCGTTGTCGCCCTGAAGAGCCGGTCGATTCCTGCGACCGACGCAATCGATCAATCGTTGGCCGCACTTCGCTGGTTGCTCGGTCAGGGCTGCGAGCAGATCGTCTTCAAATATTGCTCGACCTTTGACTCGACGGCGGAAGGCAATATCGGGCCGGTTGCGGAAGCACTGGCCGTGCATCTCGGCGTGCGTGGTGTCGTCGTCTGCCCGGCTTTCCCAGCCGCGGGACGCACGGTCTATCACGGTCACCTCTTTGTTCACGATCGGCTGCTGAACGAGTCCGGCCTGGAGAATCACCCGCTTAATCCGATGACCGATCCCGATATCCGCCGGTGGCTTCGTCGCCAGGCCAAGGAGCCCGTGGGTTTCGTCGCCTGGGAGACGGTTCGGGACGGACCGGGCCCTACCGAACACGCTCTGAAGCAGGCTGCGGCGACGGGCAAGCGCCTTGTCATCGTCGATGCGGTCACCGACGACGATCTCGTGGCGATCGGTCGCGCCTGCGCCGGGGTAAAGCTTGTCACCGGCGGTTCAGGAATCGCTCTGGGACTTCCCGGCAACTTCATCGACGCTGGCAAGGTCGCGGGTACGTCCGCAATACAAGTCTCTGTGGATGGCCCCGAGGCAATTCTTGCTGGCAGTTGCTCTGGCGCGACCCGTGGCCAGGTGGACCATCACAGGGAACGGCATCCGACACTTGCGATAGATGTTGATGCCGTCATGCGCGGCGAGACGACGGCCGAAGACCTCGTGTCCTTTGTGCGTGGCAATGAAGGCAAGGCGCCGCTGATCTATTCATCCGCCTCGCCTGACGAGGTAGCGCGGCTGCAGGGCATCCACGGACGCGAGCATGTTGCCCAGACGCTCGATGCGCTTTTCGCCGACACGGCACGCAAACTAGTTTCCGGCGGAGTTCGGAGGCTTGTCGTTGCCGGGGGTGAAACATCCGGAGCGGTTGTCTCGGCGCTCGATCTCGGCGCGTTGGCCATAGGTGCAGAAATCGATCCCGGCGTGCCGGTTCTCGTCGCGGAAGGCAAAGGTCCGATCGCGCTGGCCCTGAAATCGGGGAACTTTGGCTCGCGCGATTTTTTCGACAAGGCGCTCGAAAGGCTGGCGGGGCGATGAGTGACGAAGCACGTGTTCGCGACGACATTGCGCGGCTGTCGAAGTCTCTCTATGACCGCGGATTCTCCGTCGGGTCGGCCGGCAACATAAGCGCCGCCGTCGAGGACGGCTTCCTGATGACGCCGACCAACTCGTGTCTTGGCTTTCTCGACCCCGGGAGCATTTCCAAGCTCGACCGCGATTGGCGGCACGTGTCTGGCGACAAGCCTTCGAAGGAGGTTTTCCTCCACCGCGCCTTTTACGAGACGAAGCTTGGGACCGGCGCGGTCGTTCACCTGCATTCTACATTTGCAACCGCGCTGTCGTGTCTGGCAGACATCGATCCGGAAGACTGTACTCCGTCGCTCACGCCCTATGTCGTCATGCGGGTCGGGGCGGTCAGGTTGGTGCCTTATGTGCGTCCCGGCGACGAGCGGGCCGGCGACATGATCCGCGAGCTGAGCGGGAAATACGCGGCCGTACTGCTCGCCAATCACGGTCCGGTGGTGACGGGAAGGGACATCGCATCCGCCGTTTATGCTGCAGAGGAACTGGAGGAAACCGCGAAGCTGCTGGTTCTCCTGCGCGGCGCGCCCACGCGCATGCTGACCGCCGAGCAGGTAGACGAGTTGAAAGCCGTCTTCGGCGGCTATTGAAACAGGAGAGCATGGCCTTGAAGACAGCCGATCTTGTTGACGCGCATGGGGAAGCTGTCCGCTTCTGCGAGTTGCCGTTCACAAAGCTGGGGCGGCGGAGGTCGTTCCACGGGCCGATCGCGACAGTGAGGTGCTTCGAAGACAATGCCCTGCTGAAGGCTGAGCTTCAGAAGCCGGGCGAAGGGAGAGTAATGGTCGTCGACGGCGGCGGCTCGACCCGTTGCGCCCTGCTCGGCGATCAGATCGCCATGATCCTGCGGGACAATGGCTGGGCGGGGATCGTGATCAACGGCTCGGTGCGCGACAGCACGGAAATCGACAACATGGACGTCGCTGTGTTCTGCCTCGGCGTCTCGCCCAAGAAGTCGTCCAAGGATGGCGCCGGGAAAGCGGGTACGGTCGTCCATTTCGGAGGTGTGGAGTTCCGGCCTGGCGCATTCGCCTACGCCGACAGGGATGGACTGTTGGTATCCGACGAAAACGTCCTCGCGTAGTTCATGCGATCATTGGCTAGGTAGCGCCGTAGGTGGGACAGAAACATCGAAAAACATTGGAACAGATTTTAATGCCGCGTGGTCCCACCGATCCCTAACTGTTTGATTTTGCTTGTTTCCCAAACATCCTCCGGGCCCACCATTATCGTTATTTATCAATGGTTTATTGACCAGTTCGCCAATAGGTTCGCCAAGCTGTGGTTTGCGCGTCATCCCTAGAGAACGGGAGCCGCTCCGAACGCCGAGGAGGGGCGTTGCCCCTGCCGAAGAAATCGCGCGTTTGGGTTTCGGCGCGCGCCGATCCTTCTTAGCGATCCCCGAGACGTTCATGGCTTCAGCAAGGAAAGCGCAGGCATCAGCATCGCCACGAGCCTCCTTCGTTTCGAAGGCAAGGCGAAACATGGCAGTCGAAAGTGGCGGCTGGCTGCGTGAAAGGAAATACAGTCGGCTTGCATTGGGGATCATGCCAAAGCGACGCAGCATTGCGACCATATTCTCGGCCATGTCGACGACAAGCTGCTCGCGAGGCGTGCCGCTCAAACCAACGGCCGTGAAATAGCTGTCCCAGTAAAACATCTCCTGAAAAATCGGGTCCTCGGCCGGCGCCATGTAAGGTCGGGGGAGCCCGATCAGCGTGCCTTCGTCAACGGACACGTTACGGACAATCCGTGGCCAATAGGCCTCGATGTAGTCAAGAATTTCCATGCTGCTGCTCTCTTTCATTCTGGAGCGGCGAGATTGCGTCCGCTCACTCCGCGGTCCATCCGCCGTCGACAACCAGTGAGGTTCCTGTGACCAGTGCCGAGGCATCGGAGGCCAGATAAACTGCCGCGCCCATCAGATCCTCCACACGCCCCAGCCGGCCAAGTCTGATCTTCGCGAGGACGGATTGCGCAAAGACCGGATCCTTCAGAAATGGTTGCGTCATTGGCGTCTCGACAAACGTGGGCGCGATCGTGTTGACGCGGATGCCCATCGGGCCGAGTTCCACTGCCATCGCCTTCGTCAGACCCTCGACTGCATGTTTTGAGGCGCAATAGAGTGTCCGGTTTGCCGCGCCGACATGGCCCATCTGCGAAGACATGAAAATGATTGATCCCCGGATCGCGTCCTCGGCCATGCGCTTCGCAATAGCCTGGGAGACGAAGAACGAGGCCTTCAGATTGAGATCGAGTACCGCGTGGTAGTCGTCCTCCGTCACCTCAGCGATCGGTTTGGGCCGGTTGGTGCCGGCATTGCTGACAAGAATGTGGAAGGCGGGCTGGGCCGCCAGGATTTTGCACACCCCGGCGACGTCGGTCACGTCAAGGGTCAGTGGGGAGGCCCGGCCGCCGCGAGCCCTGATAGCGGTCGCAACGGTCTCCACCTCCGTGGTGGTGCGGGCGGCAAGAATAACGTCGGAACCTGCCTCCGCGAGAGCAGAAGCCAGTGCCGCCCCAATTCCCCGCCCGGCGCCAGTCACCAGCGCCCGCCGTCCGTCAAGACGGAATGACGGTGTTGCCGGCAAGCGTATGGGCGCGGCGTCAACCATCATTCGGCGGCTTGCGCGTAAGGCACGTTTCTGCCGCCGTAACGCCGCACGCGGATGTTGGCCTGCTCGGCATGGCCGAAGAAACCCTCGAGCACGCATAGTCGCGAGCAGTATTCGCCGATCATGGCCGAGGCTTCATCGGTCAGGACGCGCTGGTAGGTGCATGTCTTCATGAATTTGCCGACCCATAAACCGCCGGTGAACCGGGCATTGCCGAGCGTCGGCAAAGTGTGGTTGGTGCCGATGACCTTGTCGCCGTAGGCAACATTGGTTCGCGGTCCCAGGAAGAGGGCGCCATAGTTCGTCATGTTGGCGAGGAAGTACTCGGGATCGCGGGTCATGACCTGGACGTGTTCGGACGCAATCCGGTCGGCTTCCGCCACCATCTCCTCCTCGTTGTCGCAGACGATGACCTGACCGTAGTCGGCCCAGGCCTGGCGGGCGATCGTCGCGGTTGGGAGGATTTCGAGGAGCCGCTCGACCTCGGTGACAGTGTCTCGAGCCAGACGTTCGGAACTGGTGAGCAGGATCGCCGGCGAATTAGGGCCGTGCTCGGCCTGACCAAGAAGGTCCGTGGCACAGAGCTCCGCATCAACCGTCTCATCGGCAATAACCAATGTCTCTGTCGGCCCGGCGAGCAAATCGATGCCGACGCGTCCGAACAGTTGGCGCTTTGCTTCGGCCACATACGCATTGCCCGGCCCGACCAGGAAGTCGACCGGATCAATCGTGTCCGTGCCGATCGCCATCGCGCCGATCGCCTGAATGCCACCGATCACGTAGATTTCGTCGGCGCCGGCAAGGGCCATTGCGGCGATCACCGCAGGAGCGGGTTTGCCATGGAAGGGCGGGGTCATGGCCACGACGCGCTTCACGCCCGCGACCTTCGCTGTGATGACACTCATATGCGCAGAGGCCACCAGCGGGTACTTGCCGCCGGGCACATAGCAGCCGACCGAACTCATCGGAATGTTCTTGTGTCCCAGCACTACACCAGGAAGGGTCTCGACCTCGACGTCACGAAGCGCATCTTTCTGGATCTGCGCGAAGCGCCGGATCTGTGCTTGTGCGAAGCGGATGTCATCGAGGTCGCGGGGTGCCACGGCGGCGATGCATCCGTCGATCTCAGCCTGTGACAGGCGGAAACTCTCGGGTGCCCATTTGTCGAACGTTTCTGAATAGTGGCGCACTGCTTCGTCGCCGCGTTGCTCGACGGCCGCCAGTACGGATTCTACCGCCGCTTTGACAGAGGCATGGTCATTGACTTTCTGAACCGATGAACGGCCTTCCTTCAGGACACGGATCATTGCAGCACCTCGTTTCAGAAGCCGACGGAGCGGAGATAGGCGAGACTGGCCCGCGCATCGTCCGCGGGATTGAGCGAAATGGTCGGATCAATGTCCTGTTCCACTGTCGCGGCCCCGTCATAACCGGTTTCCCGCAATGCGGTTGCCAGTCCGGCCCAGTCGACAACGCCCTTGCCCAGCGGGCAGAAAATCTTCTGCTCGATAGCGGTGAGAAACGGAATCTGATCTGCAAGTACGCGTTTGTGGACAACCGGATCGATATCCTTGAAGTGGAAGTAGCGTACGCGATGCGCATGCCGGCGGTAGAAGGCGACAGGATCGATGCCCGCATATGCCATGTGGCCGGTATCAATGCAGATACCGACCCGGCTCGGGTCCAGCCGGTCCAGGACGATCTCGATTTCGTCCTCGAATTCGATGTAGCAGCCAGCATGCTGGTGGATGACAGGCATGACCCCGTGTGCGAGCGCGAGGTCGGCGATGCTATCGATCAGCCCGACAAGATGGTCGAGGCGCTGCGCACCGATTGGCTGAGCGAGGTCACGTCGCCCGGCCGTATTCATCCTTTCCGGCGAAATGTGGTCGATAGTGACAAGGTACTTTCCGCCGGCCGCCGCAAGCAGCCGCACCGTGCGCTCTGCAACGTCGAGCACTGTTTCAGCCTTCTCCGGGCTATGCAGATCCTGAAACACGAATCCGGCCATCACCGTAAGGCCGCGGCGATCAAACTCGGGCCGCAGAACCGCAGGATCCGTCGGATAGTAGCCGTAGGGACCGAGTTCGGTGTAACCGTAACCGGCCGCGCCGATCTCATCCATCACACGCGGCCATGCCGGGTTTTTGGGATCATCGGCGTAGTCGACCCCCCAGGACACGGGCGCATTGGCAAGTTTGACGAGCATCTGGATATCCTTTGGCTATGCATCCTGCGTCGCCCCGATCGCGGACGAGCGATCCCCCGCATAAATCACATTTTGCATAGCAATGCAATCCGTTCTCTTCGCTTGCCGACGGAGTTCCTTGGATGCGCTCGCTCCCAAGCGAGTTCTGATACATTATCTGGTGGGCATCGCTGAGACGAATAAGTGCAATGAAAACAATTATTTGTATTGAAGCTGGTTGACGCTTGGCGGCCCGCGTCTCTGCCCGGTGATTAAGGCATCAGGCCAGAGCGCTGGCGATTGGCTCTATGCGTTCGGCCATGCAGGAGCGCAATCGGGTACTTTATTCCGAAAAGGCGCACCCAAGAGCCGACAGAAATTCAGCGATTGGGTCCATCAGGGAAGATCTGCGGCGATATATCGTTTTTTTACAATGCGTTGGGAGGAAAATTGCGGCTGCTCAGCATAGCAATGCAAGATTCTTGTTGCATTGCTATGCAAATTGGCGTTTGGTGATGGCAGCCCGTCCGTGGCGGGTGGTTTTCATGACCAGGGAGGAAGCCATGCTAAAGAATCTGATGAGAAAGCTTGCACTCGGCTTAGGCGTACTGTCGCTGTCGGGATCTGCCTCGTTCGCCGGAGACCTTGGGAACGTCTATGTCGGCGTCGGGAGCGCGTCCAGCGAGTACTGGGCAGCATTTATCGAGGGGGCAAAGGCTGTCGCCGGATCGAAGGGCAAGGACGTCAATGTTATCGTCAGCGACTTCAACGGGCAGAAACTGCTGGAGCAGTTCGGGGCCGTGTTCGCGACCGGCTGCGAGGGGTGCGCGATCGCCGTCGACCCCGCGTCCAACGCCTTCACCAAAGCGATTGTGGAGCGGGCGCGAGACGCCGGCGCCAAGATCGTCAATCTCTGGAATCGCCCCGACGAGATTCATCCGTGGGATACGGCGCCGGACGCCTGGGTCGCCAACATCTCGTTCGACGGCGTCGATTCCGGCTATCGGAACGGCATGGAACTGTGCAAGGCGCTCAACGGGAGGGGCAACATCGCTGCCCTTCAGGGCATACCGGACAATCCGCCGGCCAAGCAGAGGCTCGCCGGGCTCGAAAAGGCGGTTGCCGAATGCCCGGGGCTGAAACTCGTCGATGTCCAGGTCGGAAACTGGGATCAGACCCAGGGCCAAAGCATCACGCGAGCCTGGCTTACCAAATACGGCAGCGACCTCAAGGGTATCTTCTCTGCCAATGACGGCATGGCTCTCGGCGCAGTAGCGGCGCTACGGGAACAGGGCCTTGCCGGCAAGGTTCTCGTCACGGGTTCCGACGGTTCAAGCGATGTCATGCAGCTTATCAAGTCGGGTGACATGCTCTCGACGATGTACATAGATGGCTATGTCCAGGGCGCAACGGCCACAGCACTGGCCGTTGGCGTGATCACCGGCGACATCGACCTTGCCAAACTGAAAGAAGAGCAACGCGATTTCTACCTGTCCCAGACCCTGGTCAACAAAGACAATGTCGAGGCGATCCTCAACGGCAAGCACGTTGCAGCCGACTATAGCTACGACAAGGTGAAGGCCAATTTCTGGGCGGCCTCGGTCGGTCAGATCCCCGCCGGTGCCAACAAGTAAGCTGGAACTGGTCGGTCATGACACTCACGCAAAACGCGGGCATCGAAGCCTCCCCGTACAAAGGTGCGGGGAGGCTAGCGGGCCAGCCAAAGGTCGCATCGAGGCTTCGATTTCCGCTCAAGGAACTCGGCCCGGTTGCCACGCTTGCAGTTCTCGTTCTGGTCTTCTCGCTGGCAAGCGCGCAGTTTCTGTCAGCCAGCAACCTGAAGGTCGTTCTTGAATCGAGCGCGATCCCGGTTGTCCTCGTCGTGGGCCTCTCCTTCATCCTGATCCAGGGTTCCATCGACCTGTCGATCGAAGGCGTGATGGCAGCATCGAGCATGCTGGTCTCGCTGCTCATCGCCAACTCTGTGACAGGTTTCGATCTGGGCTGGTGGGCCATTCTGGCGGGCGCCTGTCTTGGCTCAGCGTTTGGCCTGGTCAATGGTCTCGTCTACACATTTCTGCGGCTACCGTCCCTGATCGTCACACTCGCAACCTGGTTTGTCGGACTGGGTATCGCCACATTGCTCTTTCCGGGTAGGCAGCCACAAATTCTTGATGAACGGCTGACGCGTCTGGCACTGGACAAGAGCCTTGGCGTTTCCGCCCTGGTTTTTCTGGCGCTCGCGGTTGCAGTATTTGGCTGGTTTCTCCAGACCTATACCCAGTTCGGGCGAATGTCCTACGCCATCGGCCGCGACGAAAAGGCCACGAGGCAGTCAGGACAGCATGTCCGCTTTCACAAGATCCTGGCTTTCGTGCTTATGGGGCTCATGTCCGGCGTTGGCGGCGTCATGATCTCTGCGCAGCTCGCCGTCGGCAATCCCGCAGCCGGGGAGGGCTTCCTGTTCCCGGCAGTCAGTGCCGCCGTCATTGGCGGAACGCTTCTCAGTGGCGGCACGGGCGGCGTGCTCCATTCCATCATCGGGGTGTTCATTCTCGAGCTTCTGCGCAACGGCATGATCCAGCTTGGAGTCGACCCCTACCTGCGCCATGTGGCCGAGGGCCTCACCATCATCGCAGCCCTGGTCATTGGCAACTGGAGCCTTCGTGGGCGGCTGAGGATCGTGAAATGACCCCGGTTCTCGCTGCAACAAACATTGGCAAGACCTATCCGGGCGTGCGTGCCTTGCACGATGTGAGCGTAGAGTTGCGCCAGAACGAGGTTCTTGGCCTCATTGGCCAGAATGGTTCCGGCAAGTCGACGCTTCTGAAAATCCTTTCAGGCATGGAGCAGCCGACCACCGGGAAGATCCGCCTGCGTGGCGTTGATACCATCGTCCGGTCGCCGCTGGCTGCGGCGAGCATGGGCATCGGGCTGGTCCATCAGGAGCAGTCGCTAATCCCCAATCTCACGGTTGCCGAGAATATCTTTTTCGACAAGCCGTCGCCGCACCGTCGCTTCGGTATCTACAACTGGAGAGGTCTCAATCGGGAAGCTGCCCGACAGCTCGCAAAGCTTGAGTGCGATATCCCTCCCGACATCAAGGTCGACGCGCTGAGCTTTCCGGACCGGCAGATGGTCGAGTTCGCCAAGGTGCTTGCAATCGAGGAACTGATAGATCAGCCGCTTGTCATCCTGTTTGACGAACCAACGTCGCTGCTCAGCCCATCTGAGGTCGAAGATCTGTTTCGCCAGATCAGGCGACTGCGAGCGCGCGCATCGGTCGTTTTTGTATCTCACCGGATGGAAGAGGTCCTGGAAATCTCCGACCGCGTTCACGTCATGGTCAATGGCGAGAATGTCGCGGAAAGAACGCAGGACACCACGAGCCACGAGGAGCTCTACCATCTGATGGTCGGCTCCCGACGCTCCGACGACTATTATCAGGAGAGCGGTCGCGAGCCGGTCGAGGCGTTCGAGCCGCGGCTGGTGGTCGGCGGTCTCACCGCGCCGGGCAGGTTTCGCGACGTATCTCTCTCGGTCAGGTCAGGCGAGATCGTGGCCGTCACCGGTGTGGCAGGCTCGGGTGCCGAAACCTTCTGTCGTGCCATCTTCGGCGCCGAGGACGGTGTGGTTGGCAGCGTCAAGGTCGCCGGCCACGAACTGGGTTTATCGGCAATGCCCGATGCAGCGATACGCGCCGGGATCGGGTATGTCCCTGCCGAGCGGAAACTTGAGGGTGTCATAGTCGGACGCACCGTCCTCGAAAACATCGTTCTCACCTTCGGCCCGCAGATGGGACGCATTGGCCTGATCAACCGGAAAAAGGAAACGGCGCAAGCGCTTTCCTGGATGAACAGGCTCAAGGTCAAGACGCCTTCACCCGTCGAATATGTCGAGCGGTTGAGCGGGGGCAACCAGCAGAAGGTTTCTCTGGCCAAATGGCTGATGTCGGATCGTCTCCAGGTGCTCATCCTCGATCACCCGACGCGTGGCCTTGATCCTGGCGCCAAGGCCGATCTCTTCGGCGTCATGAGGGAACTCGCCCGCCAGGGGCTGGCGATTGTCTTCGTCTCGGAAACTCTCGAGGAGACGCTGGGTATGGCGGACACCGTGATCGTCATGCGTGATGGCGAAGTGTCGGCCAGATTTGAAGACCTTTGCCTGCACAAGCCAAGGCCCGAACAAATTGTCGAGGCGATGGTATGAGTGGAGATAGCCCAGAAATTCGCGCTGGCCAGGTTGGCGAACAGAACGCATCCATCAGGCGAATTGAAATTGCCCGTCGGCTCAGGTCAATCGCTGTTCCGGTGATCGCGCTTGCCGGACTGTTCTCGACCATCGCGTGGGTCCAGCCCAAACTCCTGTCGCTGCGGGCACTTGCCGGACTGACAACAGACGCCGCGCCGCTGCTCATGCTGGTCATGGGCAGTGCTGTCGTCATCCTGCTCGGCGGTATCGACCTGTCTGTCGCGACCATGGCTTCGTTTGCGGCGGTCGCCTTCGTCATGCTCAATCCGACCCTGGGGGAATTCGCTTTTGTCGCGGTGCTCGGGCTTGCCGGCCTCGTTGGTGCCCTACAGGGTTATGTTCATCACCGGGCCCAGATTCCGTCATTTGTCGTAAGCTTCGGATCGCTGGGGATGCTCTACGGGATCACCCACTTCATCTCAAACGCTACCGCTGCCCCATTGTCGCAACCATCAGCCATCATCTCCTTCTTCGGCAGCCGCACGGCCGGATTGCCGAACGGAGTGATTGTAGTTCTCATCTCGGCCGCCATCCTCGGCGCGCTGTTCCGGTTTACCCGTCTTGGCCGCGAGATCTTTGCAGTCGGCGCTTCAGAACGGGCGGCCCTCCTGTCGGGCGTCAAAACCCTGCGCGTGAAGGTGCTGGCCTTCGCTATTTCAGCGATCTGTGCATCTGTCGCCGGCCTGCTCCTGCTCGGGCAGACCGGATACAGCTCGCCTGCAATGGCGAACAACTACCTCCTTCCGGCGATCGTCGGTGTGGTGGTTGGTGGCACTGCCATTTCGGGAGGCATAGGGGGTATTGCCTGCGCCCTGGTTGGTGGACTCATCGCCGGACTGGTGCGCATCGGCACTGTCATCGTCGGGCTCAATCCCGCCTACCAGAACATCGTTTTCGGCGTGGTCATAGTCATTGCAGTCGCCATAACGATCGATCGCGAGAAGATTGGCATCATCAAGTAAAGCGTCGGAAAGAAGGGGAACACATGCCAGGACGTAAGCGGCTGCAACTGGCACTTTTCGGCGCCGGACGGATGGGCTCGATTCACGCCGCCAACATTGCCACCCATCCTCGTGCGGTGCTCGCCGCAATCGTTGATCCGAATATCGAAGGTGCCCGCGCCCTCGCGGAAACATTTCAGTCGCGCGTGCGCTCGGCAACCGACGTGTTCGACGATCCTGCCGTCGACGCTATCGTCATTGCCAGCGTCGCCTCTACGCACCCCGAATTGATTGACCAGGCGTTGGCTCGCGGCAAGGCCGTCTTCTGCGAGAAGCCACTGGCGCGTGATCTCGACACCGTTCGTTCGCTTGTTGCCGCGGTCGAGGCGGCGGGCACACCGTTCCTGCTGGCGTTCAACCGACGCTTCGACCCGGGCTTCGTGTCGCTGGCCTCGCGACTGCGCGAGGGCAAGGCAGGAGCCCCGGACCTGGTGCTGCTCACCAGCCGCGATCCCGGTCCGCCGCCGATCGACTACATCGTGGCTTCAGGCGGCATCCTTCGCGAAACCACCATTCATGACATTGACATGGCGCGATGGCTGACCGGCGAAGAACCGGATAGTGTCTATGCCGTCGGTGCGGCGCGCACGGACCCGCGGATCGCCGCGGCCGGACATGTCGACACCGTCATGGTTACGCTGACGGTGCCTTCGGGGACGCTCGTTTCGATCAACAATTCCTGGCGATCTGCCTATGGCTATGATCAGCGCGCGGAGATTCATGGAGCGGGTGGTATGCTCCAGCTCGGCAATCTTTTGTCTACCCCGGCCACTGCCTGGAACGCCGACGGCGGATCATCCGACAAGCCGCAGCCCTTCTTTCTTGAACGCTACGCAGACGCCTATCGGCGAGAGCTCGACTATTTCGTGAACCGCCTGGAGGAAGGAGGCGCCATGTCTCCTGGTGCCGCAGACGGTCTGAGAGCGCTCGAGATTGCCGAGGCAGCTGAAGAGTCCATGAGGTCGGGCCTTGCGATTAAGCTCTCCTGAACCCCACGACTTTGCCTGGAAAGCGCCGCGCCGAACCATCCAGAAGAGGCGAGGGCTATCAACCCTCCACCTCCTGCCACTGCCGCGTTGCAGCGGCTTTCACGGTTGCTTCTATGACCGCGTTGATATGAGCCGCTTCGGCAAAACTCGGCGACGCTGAAGTGTCATTCTTCTGGATTGCCTCAATAAGACGTCGGGCCGTGATCACGAATGCTTCGCCATAGCCGAGACCTTGCCCTTGCGCATACCAGAATGGCTCCGCTTCGGGATGGATGCCGCCGATCATGATACGACGGAAGCCGCTTCGATCCTTTTGCTCGGCCTCGGTGTATAGATGGATTTCATTGTTGCGCTCCCAACTGAACGACAGCGCCCCCTTGGAGCCGATCAGCGTGAAGGCGAGGTCGCTCTTGTGCCCGGTTGCGGCCCAGCATGAATGAATCGACCCCGTTGCCCCCGACCTGAATTCCACCAGTGTGGTCATCATGTCGTCGACAGTGACATTCCGCATGGCCGCTCCTTCAGCCCGCAGCGGAAAATACGTTCGCGAGGATGCCGCAACGCGGGCAATGGGACCGACCAGCGCCACGGCAATATCGGAAATGTGGGATCCGAGATCGCCTCCAGCGCCGGCGCCGGCCCGGGCGCTGTCGAACCGCCAGGCGTAGGGCAGCTCCGGGGCGTTGGCATAGTCCTGGAAGAAGTGGCCTTCGAAGTGACGCAGTTCACCGAGCTCGCCGCTCTCCACCAGCTTCCTGGCAAATTGCACCGCCGGCCAGCAGCGGTAGACGAAATTCACCATGTTGACCTTGCCAGACCGACTGGCAGCCTCTGCCATCCGTTTTGCAGAGGCAGCCGAGCTGGCCAGTGGCTTTTCGCAGAAAACATGTTTTCCGTTGGCGAAGGCGTCGCTGGCGATCTCCTCATGGCTGTCATTGGGCGTAATGATGACCACCACGTCTATGTCGTCGGCGCGGGTAATCTGCTTCCAGTCTGTCGTTGCTTCTGCCCATCCCCACCGGCGTGCACTCTCCTCCGCAAGACGTGCATCGATGTCGGCCAGGCGAACCATCTCGATCCGCGGCATGTTCGGCCAGAGGAAGCCTTCGATGTTCCGCAGTGCCAGGCTGTGGGTCTTGGCCATATAGCCGGATCCTACAATACCGAATTTCAAGCTTTTCACGTTTGGTCTCCTGGAGCTGCTCTGAGGTTCATCGGATGGAACGCCCGCCGTCGACGGGGATGGCGAGGCCGGTCATGTAGCTAGCGTCGTCGCTTGCGAGGAAAGCGACAACCGAGGCCACTTCCTCGGGCCTGCCAACCCGGCCGATAGGATGTTTCGACAC
Source organism: Mesorhizobium sp. (assembly GCF_004962245.1). Lineage (GTDB taxonomy): Bacteria > Pseudomonadota > Alphaproteobacteria > Rhizobiales > Rhizobiaceae > Mesorhizobium. The sequence goes on from NZ_SUHQ01000004.1 coordinate 243,405, forward strand.
AACTGCCTGGGTGGCCGCATCTGGATCCTGCGCCGCTCCCAGCCAGGATGTCACCATGCGCGTGCCGATGGCCGCCGGACAGACCGCGTTCACCCGGATCCTGTCGCGTGCAAGGTCAAGTGCAAGCGACGCCGTCAGTGTGGTTATCCCGCTCTTCGATGCGCTGTAGGCGATCATGTTCTCGGTGCCGCGGATGCCGGTGATCGAACCGACATTGACGATGGCGCCGCCTCCTGCGGCTCTCAACCGGGGGACCGCTGCGCGGCAACCAAGGAAAACGCTCGTCAGATTGGTGTCGATCATCTCATGCCACAGTTCGAGACTCGTCTCCTCGACGCCTCCGCTTGCGCGTGCCCCTGCGTTGTTCACCAGAACGTCCAGATGGCCGAACCGCTCGACTACCGTGTGGACGGCCTGTTCCCACGCATCGCATGATGTGACGTCGAGGTAGACCGAATAAGCGCCGTCCACATCTACCGATGACGGGTCACGCCTGTGCGCGGCGGCCACCTGGCCGCCCTCACGCTGGATCCTGCGTATGGTCTCCAGCCCGATGCCCGTCGATGCGCCGGTAACCATCACGACCTTGCCGTCGAAGCGCTTCATGGAGCCTCTTTGCATAGCATTTCAATTTTCATCTTCTCTTGCGCCGTTTTTTGCCTTAGAAGCGATCATCTGGCTCCCCGGAACGACAGCACAGCCTCACTCAGAACCCAAAATGCATAGCTAGTCAATATTCAGGAACGCAGAAAAATGGCTCAGACAGTCTCACTCACCGCTGCGCAGGCGGTCGTCCGTTTCCTCAAGTCGCAATATTCAGACTATGACGGACTGCAGGAACGCCTGATTGGCGGCATGTTTGGGATCTTCGGACATGGCAACGTCGCCGGCATGGGTGAGGCGCTTGAGGAGTATGGCGACGATCTGCCCTTCTACCAGGCGAAGAACGAGCAATCGATGGTTCACGCCGCCATGGGCTATGCCAAGGCAAAAAACAGGCGCGCCACGCTTGCATGCTCCGCCTCGATCGGTCCAGGCTCGACCAACATGCTCACAGGGGCGGCGACGGCCACGATCAACCGGATTCCGGTGCTCCTGCTGCCTTCTGACATCTTCGCGCACCGCAGGCCCGGGACGGTCCTTCAGCTTCTCGAACATCCGCTTGAAGCTGATCTGTCGGTCAACGATGCATTCAGGCCGCTGTCCCGGTTCTTCGACCGGATTTCGCGCCCTGAACAGCTGCTGACAGCGTTGCCGGAAGCCATGCGCATCCTCGTCGACCCGGCAAATACGGGCGCCGTCACCATTTCACTTCCGCAGGATGTCCAGGGCGAGGCGTTTTCCTGTCCGGCAGGTTTCTTCGACAGGCGCGTATGGCGTATTCGCCGGGCAAGTCCGAATGCAGACGAGATTGCTCGTGCCGCGGATCTGATCGCGCACTCCAACCGGCCTCTGATCATTGCCGGCGGGGGAGTCCGGTATGCCGCGGCCGAAGCCGAGCTTGTGGCTTTCTGCAACCGCTTCGGCATCCCTGTCATGGAAACCTTCGCCGGCAAGGGCGTTTCGCAGGGCGCATCTCTGCTTCTGGGAGGCGGCGGCACGACGGGAACGGGGGCGGCCGCGCGGGTTGGTGAAAAGGCCGATCTGGTGATTGCAATAGGCACGCGCCTCACGGATTTTACCACGGCATCCCGGTCGCATTTCAACAGCGAAACCCGCTACCTCTCGATCAACGTCAACGCACAGGATGCCTACAAGCTCGGTGCAGAGCCCATTGTCGCTGATGCCAAACTCGCCCTTGCAGCGCTTGGCGAGGCGCTGGCGGGCAGGGGCTGTGCAACCACCCACAGCTTCCGAAACGAGGTTCGTGGCGCAGTCGATACCTGGCTGGAAGACTATCGTGCATCCATCTCGCACGAGCAGGGAGCGCCTCTCAAGCAGGGAACGATCATCGCCATGGTCAACCAGGCGGCCGTGAAGGGTGATGTGGTGATTGCCGCCGCCGGCACGCCACCAGGCGAGATCATGAAGGCCTGGGATAACTCGGCCGGCAGCGAATGCTTCATCGAATTCGGCTTTTCGTGCATGGGTCACGAGATACCGGCCGGGCTGGGTGTTGCAATCGCACGGGAAAACGAGGGCACCGTGTTCGTTGTCATCGGAGACGGCACCTATCTCATGGGGCCGACCGAACTGGTGACAGCTGTCCAGGAGGGCGCTCGCCTGGTCACAGTGGTCATCGAGAACTGGGGATTCCAGTGCATCAGGGCGCTTCAGCAGGCCAGCACCGGCGCAGACAACTTCGGAAATGAATTCCGCCGCCGGTCGGCAGAGGGGCGCCAGCCCGACGGCGACTATCTCGATGTCGACTACGCGGCAAACGCGCGATCGATGGGTTGCGCGGTGTTTTCCGCTTCCGATCCAGACGGCCTTGCCGAAGCGCTCGCGCAGGCAAGGACAGTCGAAGGTCCCGCCGTGATCGTGGTGAAGGCCGAGAAACGGGGCGGTTCGATCGGAGCCGGCCTGTGGTGGGAGGTCGGCGTCGCTGAAGTTTCCGGCCTGGAACGGGTCCGTGAGGCGCGCAGGCGCTACGAGACGGGTCGCGCCAAGCAGAAGACGCTGGCCTGACGCGAAGGTACCGATGTCCCAGCTGATCGAAGTGCTGCCGGTACAGATGGAGCTTGGCGAGTGCCCTTTGTGGGACCACCGCCGGAACCGTCTCTACTGGGTAGACATCATACGCTGCACGCTTTTCGAGCTTGACTGGCTGTCTCGCGCGATGCGCACCTGGCCGCTGCCGGCGCTGGGCGGCGGCCTGGCGCTGCTCGGCGCTGATGAAATCCTGGTCGCGGCGCAGACCGGCCTTTTCCGCTTCAGTCCTGCCACCGGGCAGTACCAATATTTTCTGCACCCTGAAGTGGGCATGCCGACAAACCGGCTGAACGAAGGCAAGGCGGACCCTGCCGGCAATTTCTGGATCGGGTCGATGTCGACCCTAGGCCGTCGGCCCGAAGGCAGCCTCTACCGGGTCTCCCCCGCCGGCCAGATCAGCCGGATGCTGTCTGGAATTCACGTTCCCAACGCCCTGGTCTTCCTTCCTGGTGACGAGGTCATTTTTGCCGACAGCCATATGAAGCTGATCTGGTGCTACCATCTCGATCCGCACAGCGGAGAATTTGCCGGGCGCCAGGTGTTTGCTGACGACACCGCACTGGCATCGATACCGGACGGCGCGGTCGCCGACAGAGAGGGCAACATCTGGAACGCCAAGTTCGGCGGCGGGCGGATCGCCGTCTACCGGGGGCAGGGGCGGCTTGCAGACGAGCTGCTCCTGCCAGCCATGCAGGTAACATCCTGCGCGTTCTGCGGGCCCGATCTCGATTACCTCGCGGTGACAACAGCCAAGCGGCTGCTCGACGATGAACAGCGACGAGCCCAGACCGAGGCCGGCAACCTGTTCATCTTCAGGCCGGGTGCAACCGGTCTGCGGGAGCCGGTTAGCCGGATCTGACCGGAGCGGTCGGAGGGGATCGGACATCCGCCGCCAATTTCCGATGCGACGAATCTGCGGAAGCCGGGGTCAGCGGATACCCCGCCTTACGCCGTCTTCCGCAGCATCAACATTGGCAGCGTCGACGATGGCCGGGCCGGTGTAGATGTCGTCAGCCATCGTGAAGCCCTGCGCCACATGCAGCCACATCTGCTGCACCGACAGATAACCCTGCAGATATTGCTGGCTGTCGATCGTGGCGACAATGTCGCCAGACCGGATGCCATCGATCTGCGGCTGGGCAACATCGAACGTCATGTGGGCCCACTGACGTTCGTGGGGGACCAGTTTGCGGGCGTCAATGACCGCCTGTGCTCCTGGAGGACCAAGTGTGAGCACAGCGTCCACGCCGGCATTTTCGGTCAGGTATTCCGCGACAGCCCGCGCACAGGCTTCCGCATCACCGCCAGGCACGCGCAGCCGGTCTGACCTCAGGCCCTGTGCCTCGAAGGCCTGTTCGAAACCCTGATAGCGATCGGAATGGCAGATGTGGTCATACAGGTAGTGATCAACGCACATGCCGCTTTTCGGAGAGAGTTTTCCGATCAGGTAGTTGCCGGCCAGACGGCCCGCATTGGTATCATCGCCGCCAATGTAAAACAGATAAGGAATGCGTTCGCCTTGCGGCCGAGGGTCCCTGGCGTTGATTGCTATGACCGGTATGCCCCGCTGGATGACGGCACGAAGTGGCGCGTCGACCGCCTCCACGCGCGGGATTGTGGAGATGATGCCATCCGGCTGCGCATGCATGGCTCCCTCGATAAGGCCTGCCTGGATCTCGGGCGAGAATTTGCCCGGTCTCAGGTGCTCGACATCGACGTCGTAGCGCTCCGCAGCGTCCATGAGCCCCCTGCGGAAGACGTCCCAGAACACGTCGCCGAGGATGTCGTGCGTGATCGCGTAGAACTTCAGGCGTTTAGGCCGCATGCCGGGGAAACCACAAATGCATAGCTATTCACTTGTCCTTGTGCTACATGCCTGCCACTTGAAAATCAATCGAAAAGTTGACCCATGCGCAAGTACCGGATCGTCATTGTGGGAACCGGAAGAATAGCTGCCGTGCACGCCCGCTCCGTTCACCGCAGTCCGTGGCTGGAGCTCGCTGGCTTCGTCGATGCCCTTGCACCGGGCAGTCTGCCGTCAGACTGGGGCCTGCCCTGCTTTCCCACGCTGGGCGAGGCCGCAGGGGCAGTAGTGCCCGACGCTATCGTCATCGCCTCACCGACAGACACCCATGTCAGTTATCTGGCGATGGCCGTCGATCTCGGTCTGCCGGCGCTCTGTGAAAAGCCCGTCGCCCGTGATCGCCGCTCCATCGAGGCGGCAATTGACCTCGTGGGCAGATCCGGCCTGCCAGTCATACTGGGATTTCACAGGCGCTTCGATCCCATGCGGCGTGAGGTCCGGAACCGGATCGCGGCCGGCGGCATAGGTAAGATCGAACATATCCTCCAGCTAAGCCGCGATATTTCCCTGCCGGATCGAACCGTCACGGCGCATCAGGGCGGAATCGTCGCTGATATGGTGGTCCATGACCTTGACGAACTCCTCTGGCTGGTAGGACGCCAGCCTGACCGCGTTCACGCCCGCCTGGACAGGAACGTCGATGCCGGCCTCGCCGGGATCGGCGACCATGACACCGCATCGCTGCAGCTGGAATGGGATGATGGTCCGGTAGGTCATATCTCGGCGACCCGCCGGGCCGTGCATGGTTTCGAACAGCGGCTTGAGGTCTTCGGGGCCGCCGGCCGTCTCGTCTGTGATGATCCCAGGGTCAGCTGCGTCCGCCAGGATTCGGCTGACGGCACATTGCTGGACCGTCGCGATACAGGCTTCCAGGAGCGCTATCGCGATGCCTATCAGGCCGAGGTTGACCATCTCGCGGATATTCTGCGATGCGGCGGCGAGCCCGTGTGCAGCCTCGGGGACGGCCTCAGAGCCTTCGACCTGGTGGAGCGGGTGGTCGAGAGCGCACGATGAAGGTCAGATCTGCCATCGGCTCGATCGGCGGCCAGCCCCCATGCTCTTTCCGCAACTGCGAACATGACATTGTCGATGGCGCACATTGTCGCTAACCTGCCTCCTAGTGCATTGCAATTCAGAGGCGGAGTCTGGTGTGCGGCAGGATGATGAAAACGGCAGCAAGCAGCCGACGTTGCTAGATGCGGCAGCCGGTCCGGATGGCCGCGGCAGGCTGCAGCCGTCTTCGATCGACGTGGCACGTCTGGCCGGAGTGTCGCAGTCGGCGGTATCGCGTGCCTTTACCCCAGGGGCCAGCGTCAGCAAGAAGACGCGCGAGAAAGTGATCGCGGCAGCGCGTGAGCTTGGCTACCAGCCAAGCATCCTTCCTCGCATCCTTGTGACGCATCGCTCGCAGCTGATCGCCATCGTCATTGGCGGAATGTACAATCCCTACTATGCTAACATCTTCGAGCAGTTCACCCGCCAGTTTCAGGCGCAGGGCTATCAGGTGCTGGTGTTCTTCGTCGATCATAACGAGTACTTCGACGCAGCCATTCCCCTGATCATGCGCTATCGCGTTGACGGTATCATCTCGGCGCTATCCATCATGTCCAAAGACGCTGCCGACGAGTGCGCCCAGATGCGTATTCCCATCGTCCTGCTCAATGGACGGCAACAGAACAAGTGGGTATCTGCCGTCTGCTGCGACAATGTCGAGGGCGGCAGGCTGATTGCAAATCTCCTGTTCCAGAAGGGCGGAACGCGATTCGCCTACATCGCCGGCAACGAAACACTGGCCAATACCGATCGCGAGCAGGGATTTGTCGGGCGCCTGAAAGAGCTGGGTGTCGAGGATGTCGAGATCGTAAAGGGCAATTTTCACTACGAGGGCGGCTATGAAGCCGCCCGTACCCTGTTTGCGGGCGAGAGCCCGCCGGACGCGGTGTTCTGCGCAAACGATCTGACTGCCATTGGGGCAATGGAATGCGCCCGCGTCGAGTACGGCCTGCGCATTCCCGAAGACGTCATGATTGCCGGCTTTGACGATGCGACGTTTTCGAGCTGGCCGTCCTATTCATTGACCACAATCCGCCAGAATGGAGCGGAAATGGTTGACGCAGCCATCGCCGCGCTCAAGCAGCGCTGGCAGGAGGGCACTGCCGGCGGCGGCAAATTGCGCCTCGTTCCCGGAACGCTTTGCGAGCGAGAATCAACCGCACGCTAGCCCGGACATCTGCCAATTTCCGCAGGTTCACTCGTTTCTGTCCGACGTGGCCTCGTGATCATCGCAGCCGGCACCCCGATAGTGGCAATTCCTGCATGCATTTCAGGTTCTGACTTGACTTTGCATAGCTATTCATATTTTAAGATCACACGCTCGACAGGATCGGTTGGCAGCGGACGAAGTGCAGAAACAGGAACTCGGAATGGCCGGATCGAACGAAATTGGCATTGGCATGATCGGCTACGCCTTCATGGGCAAGTCACATACGCTTGGCTACCGCGATGTGCCTCTCATTGCTCCGGAGGCCGTGCCTCGCCCAAGGCTGGTGTCGCTCTACGGGCGCGATGCGCAAAAACTCGAAGCAGCCAGAAGTCGGCTTGGATGGGAACAGGGCGTCACGGACTGGCGCGATATCGTGGCCGACGACAGGATCCAGCTGTTCGACAATTCAGGTCCAAATGCGCTGCATGTCGAGCCGACAATCGCCGCAGCTCGAGCCGGCAAGCACGTGTTTTGCGAGAAGCCGCTTGGCCCAACTGCAGATGACGCCTTTGCGATGTGGGATGCAGCTCACAAGTCAGGCGTCAAGCATATGTGTGCTTACAACTATCGCTTTTTTCCGGCGCTGCAGCTCGCACGTGAGATTATCCAGACCGGCGAGATCGGCGAAATCCTTCATTACCGGTCGCAGTTTCTCGTCTCCTCGTCTCTCGACGAAAAACGCCAGAAAAGCTGGCGCGATGACAGGCAGGCCGCAGGTGCGGGAGCGCTCGGCGATCTCGGAGCGCATCATATTGATCTCTCACGCTTCCTGATGGATGCTGACCCAACGACCGTGCAGGCCGTGACGCGAATAAAGGTCGGCGCTGCAAGCGATGGCGCCCGGATCGAGACGGACGATCAGTTTGCAGCATTGTTCGACTATGACAACGGCGCGCTCGGCGTCGTCGAGGCGTCACGGGTCGCTGGCGGTCATCTGGTTACAAGCAGGATCGAAGTCGACGGCTCAAAAGGGTCGATAGCGTTTTCAATGCAGCGTCTCAATGAGCTGCGTGTTGCTGGGGCCGACAAGGCCTTCCGGACAATTCCGGTCATGCGAAGCGCTGATCCCTACCAGTCAAACTGGTTTCCGCCAGGCCATCCGCTTGGTTGGGTAGACACATTCAGCCACGAGGCCGTTCACATTCTGGGTGCGATTGCCGGGTTGCACGAGGTCGCTCCGATCGGAGCAACGTTCCGCGATGGCTACTACTGCTCCGAAATCATCGATGCAGCGATCAGGGCCGCCAGCCTCGGTCAGCGCGTCAACATCTCCTACCGAAGCGTGGTCGAGTGAAGGGATAGTCTGATGCGTATCTTCATCAGCTGGCCGGGCTTCGATCGCGCCGGCGCGACCACAGGCAGACGCCTCCTGGATGCCGGCCATGAACTGGTCCTCGCGCCGAAGCTTGGCGTTCGGACGCCGGACGAATTGACGCATCTGGCGGCAGGTTGTGCCGCTGCGATCGTCAGCACGGATCCATTCACGGCCGAGGTCCTTCGCGCGCTTCCGGATTTGCGGATAATTGCCCGGGTCGGCGTCGGGTTCGATTCGGTCGATCGCGCCATGGCTGATGAACTGGGAATTGCAATTTCAATCACCCCGGGCATGAACGCCGAGACCGTGGCAGACCACACGCTGGCGCTCATCCTTTCGGCCGTTCGCAAGATTCCCCAGCAGGACAACTCGGTCAAAGCCGGCCGCTGGGAGCGCGTAGGCCCACTGACGCCCGGCGAACTGCCGGGCAAAACCGTTGGACTTGTTGGCGCCGGCACCATCGGGCGCGCAGTGGCGCGCAGACTTGCCGGTTTTGGGGTCACAGTCTGCTTTTTCGATGCCCAGGTCGACGCGCTTGCCGGCGCCGAAAAGGTTGCCAGTTTCGAAGAACTTCTGAGCCGTTCAGATATCGTCAGCCTCCATGTTCCCCTCATCGCGGAGACCAATCACCTCATCGATGCCAGCGCAATTGCCCGGATGAAGCCCACGGCCATTCTGGTGAATACATCCCGCGGCCCCGTAGTCGATCAAAAGGCGCTTTTCGAGGCTCTGCGGGAGGGAAGGCTGGGCGGCGCGTGTCTCGACGTTTTCGAAACGGAGCCACCCGGCGCCGATACCCTTCGTGACGTCCCCAATCTGGTCTGTGCAGCGCATATGGGTGGCATCAGCCATGAATCCATAGCGCGCATGACTGGGTCGGCAACACAGTCCGTTCTTGAGGTGCTTGCAGGACGAATGCCCGACACGGTCGTCAACCGTGACTCCCTCCGGGGGAGCCAATGAGCGCACATCAGGCCCCTTCGTTTCGCTCGCGACTGCGTTCTGGCGCGCCGCTCATCGGTACGTGGATCAAGACGCCCAGCCGCACTGTGGTTGAAGTCCTTTCGAGCTCGACGCTGGATGTCCTGTGTCTCGATGCCGAGCACGCACCTTTCGATCGTGGCGACCTGGACGGGTCGATCTTCGCTGCCCGTGCTCTCGGTATGCCAGTTCTTGTCCGTCCTGGCACGGCATCGGCCGACAGCCTGCTGAACTGCCTCGATCTGGGTGCCGTCGGGGTGGTCGCGCCCCACATCCGCAGCGGCGAAGAGGCCGACCGGCTGGTCCGCAGCGCCTTGTTCGGTCCTGGCGGGCGCGGCTACGCTGGTTCAACGCGTGCGGCAGGCTACACACGCAAACCGATGGCTGAACACCGGGAGCGCTCCACAGAGGACACGGTGATAGTCGCCCAGATCGAGGACCGGGAAGCTCTCGACAACCTGTCTGACATCATCCGCATCGAACGCCTGGACTGTCTGTTCATCGGCCGGGTTGATCTCACCATTTCGATGGGAGCTGCTTCGCCCAAAGATCCGCAGGTGTTGGAAGCCGTCGATGAAATCTGCCGGAAGGTTGCCGAAGCCGGAATGCGCACTGGCATGTTCGTCTCGGATCTTTCTGAACTTCCTGGCTGGCTGTCACTGGGGTCCAGCCTCTTCCTGCTGTCGAGCGACCAGACCTTTCTGCAGGAGGGGGCTCGCTCTCTCCGATCTGCATTCGACATTTCCACCCGCCAAGGCACTGAAACTTCTTTGATGGAACCCAGATCATGAACGTAGCTTTGATAACCGGCGCATCGCGTGGACTGGGTGCCGTCATGGCCCGCTGCATGGCGGCAGATGGCTGGGCAGTGGCAGTCAACTATGCCAGCGACGAAAAAAGCGCCTCACAGGTCGTACGCTCGATCGAGTCGGGTGGGGGCAAGGCATTTGCAGCACGCTTCAGTGTCGTTGACAGAGACCAGCTGCGTGTCGGCCTGGATCAGATACGCGACGCACTCGGACCGGTCGATCTCATCGTGAACAATGCAACGGGACCGCAGCCGGAAATGCCGCTGATGGAGCAGTCATGGCGGACGTATCTCGACCAGCTCGAGTTCTTCGTCAAGGCGCCGCTTGAACTGCTCCAACTTGTGCTGCCGGACTGGCGCGCCCGCAAGTCCGGCAGGGTGGTCAACATCGGCTCGGAGATTGCCGAGCTTGGTAACCCGAATTTCGGCAACTATGCATCGGCAAAGGGAGCAATGCTTTCAATGACGCGCTCCTGGGCCAAAGAGCTCGCCCCGGATGGAATTACGGTGAACCTCGTCGCGCCGGGCTGGATCCCGGTGGAACGCCATGCCGACGTGCCACAGGTCAGTCGCAACTGGTATCTCGACCGCACGCCCCTTGGCCATTTTGGCACTCCCGAGGACATAGCCAACATGGTCGCCTTTCTGGCATCGCCGAAAGCGAGTTTTATCACTGGCCAGAAGTTCGCAGTGAATGGTGGTCGGACGCTTCTGTAGGAACCACGCTCCGGCAACTTTCAGATTACAAAGAGGCATCGAGGCGAAGGTCTGAGATGGTCAAACCATTGAAGTCCGGCGTTGTGGCTGTCGGAACAGTAATTGCCGAATCCAATCATATAGTTGGACTTGGATGCTGAGAATGCGATTCAGGCCATGCTCAACAACTGATTCAAGTGTGGCGCCGGAAGACGCGAGCCCTCCCAATCCGTTCGCGCACGCCGACGAACGAGGGCTGGGTTTCACCAGATCCTTCCTGAGGGCGATTTCTCCGGCAACTTCCCCGCTCGTGATGACCTGTCGGTTTCGCAGCCCGAGTCTCGCTCCTTGAGAGTGAAAAATCTGGTGGCCCGAGATTCGACCTGGTCTGGCCGACGACACCTAGCACCGCGTGAGCCACCCCCATGCCGAAGGCATTCAAGATTGCTCGCATGCCTCGCTTTGGCAGTGCGTTGACCATGTCCATCTGCGAATTTCGTTCACAAGTCGTGTTCTGTGCGTGCGGCTAGTGCATCGTTCGTCCCAGCAAGAAGATTGGCATGGCGAAAGAGAGGCGTCGAAGGATGCCAAGGGCACGACCCTCACCGCGCCGGAAACGACTGGGAGAGGTCGTCGGCATCGCCACAACGGGAGGAACCATTGAAATCATATCTGTCACGATTGAGAACACTAACCCATGCCGTCAGCGCACTCGCCGTCGCGAGCGCTTTGCTGGTCCAGACGGCACAGGCCGGCACCTTCATGCCGGCATGCTACAAGCCCGGCCTCGGCAACACCGGCACGATCAAATACGCCAAGAAAGAAGGACCATACCGTGTCGCGCTGGTCAATGGCCATACGGGCATCCCCTGGCGCGAGCAGATGATCAAGAGCGTCAAAGTCTGGGCGGCTGCTCCGGAAAACGCCAAGAACATCACCGAACTCAAGGTTGTCAGCACCGGATCTGACGTGGCTGCGCAGATTGCCGCGATCGACAACTTCATTCAGGCCGGCTACGACGCCATTGCTTTCATTGCTGTCAACCCGACCGCCTTCGACGCCGTCATAAAACGGGCCAAACAGGCGGGAACCGTCCTGGTTTCGTTCGACAATCCCGTCGACAACCCGAGCGTGCTGCGCATAACGCCGGAATGGATCGAGTTCGAAGGCGCAATCAAGGCCCAGTCCGTCGTCAACCAGATGAAGGAACCGAAGGGCAAGATTCTGGAGATCCGCGGCATTCAGGGCAATTCCACGGATCGTGATCGACATTTGGGCGTGCAGAAAGTCCTCGCGAAATATCCGGACATCAAAGTCGTCGAAGTCGTCGGCAATTGGGATACGGGGACTGTCCAGAAAGTGACCGCCGACGCCATTGCGGTTCACGGTTTCTTTGACGCCATCATTTGCCAGCATGGCTGCCGCGGCGTGACCAACGCGATGAAGGCGACTGGCCATCCGCCGGTGCCAGTCGGCGGCGACGCCGAAAACGGCTTCGTCAAGGCGCTGGCGATGAACGACATCCCTGGCATTTCCGTTTCAACGTCGCCCGGCCAGGGTCCCGTCGCCGTTCGCGCTGCCATTGCCTTGATGCAGGGCGAAGAGTTTCCGGCCCTGGTCAACGTTCCGACGCCCTATGTCGAAACCAAGGACATGAAACCCAATGTCAACTACTTCCCCGACGAGCCCGACACGTTGGAAACGGTGACCGGCTATGCGGTCTGCGGCTCCGACATGGTGTTCACGCCGGCGCAATTGAACGCCCAGTCCGCCGACAACAACTAGTCGCCCCAGCAAAGCGTCCGAACGGACGCTCCTGCACGTCGGCCGAGAGCAGATCCGATAAGCTCTCGGCCAACCGCGATCGATGGGAGGAGGGAAGATGACCGAAGGTAGTTCCTTCTTGGCGTTGACGGACGTTACCAAGACATACGGCGGCGTCAATGCGCTGAAAAGTGTCTGCTTTGAAGCCAGACGAGGATCCATTCACGCCATCCTTGGCGAGAATGGCGCTGGCAAGAGCACGCTAATGAAAGTCCTTGCCGGTGTCACCCAGCCGGATTCCGGAGCCATTCGCCTGCAGGGCGATAACGTGACATTCGCGAATCCCGCCGATGCCGCGGCCAAGGGCATCGTGTGCATCTTCCAGGAGCTTTCCATAATCCCGGATCTGAGCGTCGCCGAGAATATCTGCCTTACCCAACCGCCGAAGACGGCGTTCGGATTGATCGACCGCAAGGCGCAGGATCGTCTTGCCGCCCGGGTACTGAAACAGATGGGCTGCGGGGAGGGCATCGATACGCGCAGCCGCTGCGCTGACCTGCCCTTGTCGAAACGGCAGATCGTCGAAATCGCCAAGGCGATCGTCCAAAAGCCAGACGTCCTCATTCTCGACGAAGCCACCTCCGCGCTGACCGCGTCGGATGTCGGGCCAGTAATGGACCTTTTGCGCCGCATGCGCGACGACGGCGCCTGCATCCTGTTCATCTCCCACCGCATGCATGAAATCGAGGCGCTGGCCGACACCTGTTCGGTCTTCCGCAACGGCGAGCACGTCTCGACCTTTGCCAGCGGCGCCAAGACGCATGACGAGATCGTCCAGTTGATGATCGGCAAGCCAATCTCGCAGGTCTATCCTGACAAACCAGCCGAGGTGCCGGTGGCGCCGCCTTACCTCGACATCCACGACCTGCGCTGGGGCGACCAGCTCAAAGGCGTCAGCCTGTCACTGCGGCCGGGCGAAATCGTCGGGCTTGGCGGCCTCGACGGGCAGGGCCAGCAGGAGGTGCTGCTGGCCATCGCCGGCGTGCTGCGCGGTACCACCGGCACCGTGCGGATCAACGGCCGTCCGGCCGTCCATCGCGGCCCGAAAGGGGGTAAGGGTTCGGACATGCGGATCGCGCTGATCCCCGAGGACAGGAAGACGCAAGGGCTCTTCCTCAGTCTTTCAGTTCGCGACAACCTCACCGTCTCGATGCTCGACCGCCTGAGCCGCTACGCCGTCGTCGACCGTCCAGGCGAAAAAGCGCTGGTCGGCCGCATGATCGATCTGCTCAAGATCAAGACCGACAACGCCGATGTCGCGGTCGGCACCCTGTCCGGCGGCAACCAGCAGAAGGTGGTGCTCGCCAAATGGCTGGCGACGGACCCTAAGCTGCTGCTGCTGATGGACCCGACCCGCGGCATCGATGTCGGCACCAAGCAGGAAATCTATCGGCTGTTGCGCCGGCTCGCTGGCGACGGCCTCGCAATCCTGTTCCACTCAACCGACTATGACGAGCTGATCGGTCTGTGTGACCGGGCCCTCATCATGTACGACGGCCGCGTCGCCTCGACGCTGAGCGGTCCGTCACTGAACGAGCACAACATCCTGTCGAGCGCGCTGAACCTGTCCCATGACAACTCCGGACGGGAAACCGCCGCGCCGACTGCAGCACTGGCGGAGGGCCTGGCATGACAGCTTTCCTCGACATTCATTTGCGCCGCAACAACCGAGCGCTGCTCGCCTGGCTGGTGCTGGGCGGGTTGCTCGTCTATTTCCTGCACATCCATCCGAGGGGTGCCAGCATTGGCGTCCTTTCGGCATGGGCGAACCAGGGTACGGCGCTCGCCTTCCTGGCTGTCGGCCAGACCATCGTCGTGATGTCGCGCGGCGTGGACCTGTCGATCGGTCCGATCATGGCGCTGACCAATTGTCTGGCCTCGCATCTGGTCAATGGCGGGCCGCTGGAGCTTGCTTTTGGCATCGCCATCGTGGTCCTGGCCGGCGCCGTGTGCGGTGCGATCAACGGCATCGTCGTCGTCGTCGGCAAGATACAGCCGATCATCGCGACCCTGGCGACAGGGGCCATCTATTCAGGCTTTGCCCTGATCATCAGGCCGATCCCGGGTGGGTCGATAGACGAGACACTCAGCGAACTGACGACTGGCGACCTTGCCGGTATCCTGCCCAGCTCAATCGTTGTGCTGCTCGTCCTCGTCTGCCTGTTCTGGCTGCCGGTGTCGAAGGCCAGCCTTGGCCGATCGATCGTCGCGGTCGGCTCGTCGGAACAGGCCGCCTATATGTCCGGTCTCAAGGTCGATCGGGCCAAGATCGCCGCCTACACGCTTGGCGGCATCTTCGCCTCATTCAGCGGCCTCTTCATCGGCTTTCAGACACTAAGCGGCGACCCATCGATCGGGCTACCCTACACACTCAATTCGATCGCCGCGGTCGTGATTGGCGGTACCGCGCTGACCGGTGGTGCCGGCAGCGTACTGGGCTCGATCGCCGGCGCGCTGATCCTGCGCACTATCGGCAGCCTGATTTTCTTCACCGGCCTGCCGCCGCTGGCACAACCCCTCTTCGAAGGCACGGTGCTGCTGGTCGCCGTGGCATTCGGCGCTACCAGGCTGCTGCGTATCAACAATCGGCTGGAGGTGTTTCAATGAGAGCCGTGTCGTTCGTCACTTCCTTCGACGGTCCGACCAAAGCGATCGCCGTGGCGATGCTGCTGCTGCTGGCCGTGGGCGGTGCCTACTATCACCAGTTCCTGTCGCCGATGTACCTTATGCAACAGCTGCAAAACGGGGCGTTTCTCGGCATTGTCGCAGCTGGTGCGATGATGGTGATCCTGCTTGGTCACATTGACCTGTCGGTGCCGTGGACAATTACCGCATCTGCCACCTTGGCTACCGCGCTGGTCGGCACCAGCCCGGAAGCTCTCGTCAGCGAGCGAGGCCTGGTTGCCGGCCTCGGCGCCGGGCTGCTGATCGGACTGATCAACGGGCTGGGCGTCGCCTATCTGCGCATCCCGTCGATGATCTGGACGCTGGTCACCAACAACATCATCCTGGGGGTCTGCGTGTTCTACAGTGGCTTCTACGCACTGCGCAGCCAGCCTTCCCCGGTCATGTCGGCATTGGGAGCCGGCCAACTGTTCGGGATACCCTGCGCCGTCCTCGTCTGGTTTGCGGTCTCGGCGGCAATCGTGTTCCTGCTTCGACGCAGCAGGACGGGCCGCTACATCTACGCGGTCGGCACCCACGAACCGGCCGCCTATCTGTCCGGGATCGATACGCGCAAGGTCATAGTCTTCGCCTTCGTCGTTGCGGGCCTGTGCAGCGCCATCGCCGGGATGCTCCTCACCGGCTATGCCGGCCAATCCTATCAGCGCATGGGCGATCCCTATCTGCTGCCCGGCATCGCCGCGGTGGTTCTCGGCGGCAGCAGCCTGTTCGGTGGCCGGGGATCCTACTCGGGAACCGTCGCTGGCGTCCTGCTGATCACCCTGATCTCGTCGATGCTGTCGATCATGCAGGCGCCCGAAGCTGCGAAGCAGATCTGCTACGGCGTCGTCATCATTCTCATGGTCGGGCTCTACAGCCGGGCAGCGCCGGCCAACTAAATCATTCAGGCAGACAGGATCGGTCGGTATGCAACGAAGTGACGCACAGCGGCATTTGCAGCCGCCGGCCAAATGGAGCGATGCGCTCAAGCAGGAGTTCGCCGTCAATCAGCTCAATGGCTGCGTCGGCCAGTCGCTGGTATCGGAGACCACACGGGTTCGCGTCTGGATGATCCGCCTGAAGCCCGGCGAACGGCTGGGCTTCCATCGGCATGTGCTCGACTATTTCTGGACGACGTCCACGGCCGGCAGCTCTCTTTCATCCTTCCACGACGGCCGGGTTGTCGAGACGATCTACCGTCCGGGCGATACCAAGCATTTTCGCTTCGGACCCGGGCAGTTTGCAGTGCACGACCTGAAAAACACCGGGGATGCCGCGCTGGTGTTCACGACGGTCGAATTCATGGAGAGCGCCAATCCGCCGCTGCCGGTGCCCGATCATGTTCGGGTGCGGCCAGGCCGGGTCACCTGGCCTGCGCTGTCCGAATAGCTCACGAGCCGTTACGACGGCTGACCGGTTGTTATGCGGCGTGGAATGCGCTCTGCCAGGAAGTTCACAAAGACGCGGATGCGGTTGGACAGATGCTCGTGGTCGACGAAGATCGCGTGGATGGGTTCGAGGTCGCCGGGGTTGAAGTCCTCAAGAACGGTGACCAGCCGACCCTCGTCGATATCCTTTCCGACATGGAATGACGACAGCCTTGCAATGCCGAGTCCGGCCAGCGCCAGCTGGCGCATGGTCTCGCCATTGTCGGTTCGCATGTTCCCACTGACCGGCAAGCTGAGCAGGGCTGCGGCAGCATTTTGTCTGTCCTGGAACGGCCAGGTATCGAGGTTGCGGCGGATGTTGAAGTTCAGACAGTTGTGCGATGCCAGTTCCTGCGGATGCGACGGGATTCCGTACTTTGCGAAGTAGGTCGGCGACCCGATGACGTGTCGATCGCTTTCCAGCAGCTTGCGGGCCTTGAGCGACGAGTCATGCAGGAGGCCGGTCCGGATGGCGACGTCGGCGCGTTCGTAGATCAGGTCGACCGGAAAATCGGAAAGGGTGAGATCGAGCGTAATGCCGGGATTTTGCGCCAGGAATTCGGGAATAATCGGGATCAGGTAGTGCGTCGCGAATGGAATGTTGGCGTTCACGCGCAGTGGCCCACGGGGTTCATTGGACCCCGATGCGACGGCGCGCTCGGTCTGCTCGATCTCGCTGACGATGCGCTGAGCCCGGTCGAACAGCATCTCGCCCTCCGGTGTGAGCTGAAGATTGCGCGTCGACCGGATGACCAGAGGAACGCCGAGCCGCTCCTCGATTCTGGTAACCAGCTTGCTGACCGCCGAGGGTGTGATGTGCAGCGCGCGCGCCGCAGCCGAGAAACTGCCCATCTCGACAACCCGGACGAACACTTCCATTTCGGCGCCGCGATTGATCACGTGATCCTCCTCCCGCGCTGGTCCTGGCGACACAAGGCCGCCACTACGCGCCTGATCATAAGGAATCTGCGAGCAATTGTGAAATTGGTTCACAGCTGAAATCTGTTTTTCGCAAATTCTGAAAAACACTCTCTTCCGCTACTGAATGATCAAGCCGGTGCGAACCGGAAGATAGCTGGAGGAGGGTGGCATGGACAGAATTCAGGATCTCCATCTGTTTCGCACGGTGGTACGCGCCGGCAGTCTCACTTCTGCCGGCAACCATCTCGGTCTGTCACCTGCTGCCATGAGTGGGCGCTTGAAGGCGTTGGAAGCCCACTATGGTGTCTCCCTGCTGAAACGGTCGACCCGTTCCATGAACCTGACTCCGGAAGGGCGGCTCCTGTTCGAGAATTCAGACCGTGTGATCGAGGAATTCGATACGCTAGAGGCGACGCTGCGCAGCGGCGGCAGCGATCTGCGCGGCTCTATCACGCTGACATGTCCGAGCGATCTGGGCCGGCAGCATGTAGCGGGAATGGTGGATGAGTTTCTCGCAGAAAATCCCGAAATCCAGATGCGCATGTTCCTCACCGACAACGTCCTGGACATCGTCGAGACCGGCTGCGACGTGGCGATCCGCTACGGCAACCTGCCCGACAGCGCGCTGACCACCAGACGGCTCGGACCCAACCGGCGGCTGATCTGCTGCGCGCCCGCTTATGCCGAGCGGCATGGCATGCCGGCCACGCCTCATGATCTTGCGCAGTACAACTGCCTGGCGCTGCTCAGGTCGGATCGCATCATGGATGAGTGGGAATTTATCAAGGATGGCGAGACAATGACCATCCGCATCCAGGGCGACCGGATGTCGAGTGATGGCTTCGCCCTTCGGCAGATGGCGATGGAAGGCGTTGGCCTGGTGCGCAAATCGCTGTGGGATGTTGCCGGTGATCTGAAGAGCGGACGGCTGCTGAGCGTGCTCGACGATTACACACGCAGCCCCTTCGGCTTTCACCTGCTGACCGACCACCGCACGATGATGCCGCGGCGCATCCGCCTGTTCATCGATTTCGCGGTTCGATATTTCAAGCGGCTGAGTGGCGAGTTGGCGGCCTATGTCTAGGTCGCCCCACCCCAGCATCCGCCGTACGGCGGTGGCATCTTTCGGAAATGCCGAAATAGGTCTTTCGCCCTTGGCTGTTTTTCCCATGGGCAAAGACGGGCAACAAGGCGGCGGGCAGAGTGCGTGCAGTCAGCTGCGTTCGGCACGAGCGACCGGGCGGACGTTTGCCGCAGTCAATTTTCTTCAATCAACAGGATGGAGGCCAAGGTCATGGATCTCGGTATAGCTGGAAAAGTGGCAATCGTGACCGGCGGCAGTTCCGGCATCGGACTGGCGATCGCCCAGTCGTTCCACAATGAAGGGGTGACCGTCGTCATCAACGGCCGTGATGCGGCGAAGCTGGAGGCGGCCGTCACCCAGATCGGACCCAACTGCCGCGGCGTCGTCGCCGATCTCACGACGGCGGAGGGTGCGGCCAAGCTCTATGCCTTTGCACGCCAGTCCGGTCCGATCGCGTTCCTCGTCAACAATATCGGTCGCTTCGACGTCGAGGATTTCTTCACCATCTCTGACGAGCGCTGGCACGAATACTTCGAGTTCAACGTCATGACCGGCATCCGCATCACCCGGCCGGTCCTGAAGGAGATGCTCGACAACAATGACGGCAGCATCGTCTTCATCTCGAGCGAAGCGGCAGTGCGTTCAATCCCGTTCATGGTCCATTATTCCCTGACCAAGACCGCGCAGCTCGGCCTGTCGCGGGCGCTTGCCGAGATGACGCGGGGCACCCGCGTCCGCGTAAACGCCTACATGCCGGGACCGACGGCGACGGATTCGGTCAAGGACTACTTCCAGGGAATAGCCGCCGATCGGGGGATCTCGTTCGACGAGGTACTGCGAGGATTTTTCAAGGACGACCAGCCCGGATCGCTCATCCAGAAGCTGATCGATCCAGAAATGCACGGACGGGCAGTCGTGCAGATGGCAGCCAACTGGGCGATGAATGGGACCATGCAGCGCGCCGACGGCGGCGCTGTCCACTCGATCCTCTGAGCGCCGGGAAAGCACGCGCCCGATCTGCCGCGATGATCGGCCGCCGACATCATCCGCATTGACACGGGGGCACAGCTGTTTGGAAACGCAGCCGGCTGCCGCTCCTCGACACTCAAGCCTAACATTTCATCGATCGCCATGGGCCGCATCGCGCCGGGTGGACGACAGCATCAGGGAGATCCCAATGTATAAAAAGCGCGCCTTAGTCGTCGGTGTTACCGGCATCGTCGGATTGAATGTCGCCGAGTATCTTGCCGAGCAAGGTGGCTGGGAGATCAGTGGGATCTCCCGGCGGCGGCCGCTCGGTGCGAGTTACGTGAACACGATCGCCCTCGACGTCCTCGATCGCGAGAAGACGGTCCAGAGCCTGGCGCATCTCCAGCCGACCCATATCTTCTACTGCACCTGGACCCGGGGCGCCGACGAAGACGAGAACATCCGGCTGAATGGCGCCATGCTCGGCAATGTGCTGGATGCCTTCAAGGGCAAGAGCTGCGTCGAACATGTCGCGGTGGTGACCGGCACCAAGCACTATCTCGGCCCGTTCGAACACTATGCCAAGAGCACGCCCGTGACGCCGTTCCGCGAAGAGCAGCCGCGCCTGCCGCACAAGAACTTCTACTATGCGCTGGAGGACATCGTCATGGGGGCGGCGGCGGAACGCGGCTTCGGCTGGAGCGTGCATCGCTCGCATACGATTATCGGCTATGCCGTCGGCAACCTGATGAATATCGGCGCCACGCTGGCGACGCATGCGTCGATCTGCAAGGCAACCGGACAGCCGTTCTTCTTTCCCGGCCATCCCGCGGCCTATCAGGGGTTGAATGACATCACCGACGCGCGTCTGTTGGCCCGGCAGATCGTCTGGGCCTCTACCGAACCGAATGCCGGCAATGAAGCCTACAACGCCGCCAATGGCGACGTCTTCCGGTGGAGCCGGCTGTGGAACGTCATCGCCGACTATTTCGGCATCGAGGCCGCGCCTTACCCCGACAGGCAGGTCAAGCTTGAGGACCAGATGAAGGACTCGGGCCCGGCTTGGGATGGGCTGGTCGCCCAACACGGTCTGCAGCCGAACAGGCTTGGCATGCTGGCCTCTCCGTGGCACACCGACCTCGACCTCGGCCGGCCTATGGAATGTGTCAACAGCATGGAGAAGAGCCGCCGTTTCGGCTTCCTCGACTATCAGGACACCGACCGATCGTTCATCGACGTCTTCGATCGCTTGCGGCGCGAACGCGTCATTCCGTGACGCGGCTGCGGATCTGCTTGAGGCGGCGCTGGTCGACAGCGCCGCTTTTCCTTGCGAACAGGCGAGATGGTGATCTTGTCGGGCCTGAATCGGGCCGCCGCCTCGGCCGATGCCGTCGTTACTCGAAGGGGCGGGCGCCCAGCATGTGGGCGATGCGGTCGAGGGTCCGCTTCGATGCATGCATCCGCCGGCACTTCACTTCCCTGACGCCAGGGACCTCCAACAGGAAGGTGCGGATCGGCCCTGCATAGGTCATGGCGATGTTGGGGCATGCCTCGCAGGCACCGGTCAGCTCGACGGTGACGACGCCATTCTCGATATCGACGATTTCGATGTTGCCGCCATGGCCGAGTACCAGCGGGCGGATGCCGGCGAGCGCCCGTTCGAGTCCGTCCGCGTTGATCTGCGGGCCACCGGCGGTCATGCAGCGAGCCCCAGCTCGGCCCGTTTGCGGTTGAGATCAATGCCGAGGCCATTGGCGAAGTTGATCCCGAAGACCTTTTCCTTGATCTCCCTGGTAAGCTGTGGATAGCCGTATTTGTCCTGCAGTTCGTCCGGCATCTCCATCGTCGCCCAGGCATCGATGTAGGGCTGGATGTGGGGCCAGATGAACGCCTCCGAACCGTAACAAATGCGGTCGCTGCCGACGAAAAGCAGCGCCTCGCCGAGCCTGTGCAGCATTTTGTGCGGCTGCAGGAAGTACTGATTGAACCACAACGGCAGGATCAGATAGACGTTTTCGAACCGGCTGGCGATCGAGATGGTTTCGGCAACATAGGGATCGCCCAGGTGGTGGATGCCGAAATTGAGTTCCGGAAAATCGGCCGCCGCATACTGGATGTCGTTCGGCATAAAGGCTTCGACCGGTCCGAGCTCGAGCGGAAAGCCCTTGTGGAACTGAACCATCTTGATGCCGAGCTCGATGGCCTTCTCCCATAGCGGATAGGCAACGTCGCGATCGTCGGCGCGCCACTGACAGCCACGCATCTGGTACTGATAGAATTTCATGCTGACGGCACCCCATTCCTTCACCTGGCGTTCCATCTCGGCAAGTGCGTAGTCCAGCCCCTGGTAAGCGGGGTCGACGCCGCCCGTAAGAAGGATGCGGGACGGGTTGGATTTGGCCAGTTCGTAGCTCAGTTCGACGGGACCGAGGCCGGCCTTCCAATGGGCGAAGAGCGGCACCGAACACGCCATGGCGAGATCGGTGTCGCTCTTCTCGAAGAGGGCGGCGTTCGCCCAGTCGAGGTCCGGTGGTGACGAGAAGCCGGGATTGGCCTCCGGGCCGCGTCGCGCGGTGAGGTCGATGAAGCCCTTCAACTGTTCGCGCAGCACGCGCACGCGGCGCCCGTCGCTGCCGGGCTTGATCTGCCTGTCGGTGAAGTCCTGGCAATGGACCGCTGCGTCGAAGACAAACATTCCGTCCTTCATGATTTCCTCCGCTTTGCATGGCCGATCGTGCCGCCACAGCAAATTGCAGCGGCAAACGGATCGCCTGATGCTCGTCTTTAGCACGCCAATCGGACTCGGATTTTTCAGCATTTCCGCAGTCAGTTTTCAGAATGAATTGCCAACGAAATGACCGCTGGACGGTTAGAAAACGACACAAAGCCGAAGGTGAGATCGGCGTTCGCGTGGAGGACAAAAAGCGTGCTGGGAAAGCAGAAGAACAGGACACCGAACAGTTCGCCGCCCGCCGGTCGCGCTGAATTCGCACCGAACGAGGTGGAACTGGCCATGCTGAAGGAGAAAGCACTGTTCTCCCGTCTGGAGGCGATCCGGCTGATCGAGATCGCCAAGGTCGGCCACTATACCTCGGCCTTTTCGGCCGCCGAGCTGTTCGCCTCGCTCTACTATGGCGTCATGCGCCTGAAGCCCGGTGAGCCGAACTGGGCCGAGCGCGATCGTTTCATGATGGGCAAGGGCCACGCGGCGGTTGGGCTCTTCCCGATCCTTGCCGATCTTGGCTTCTTTCCGACGGAAATCCTCGATGGCTACACGCGCCTCGGCAATCCGCTCGGCGACCATCCCGACATGCGCAAGGTGCCCGGCATTGATTTCAGTTCCGGTTCCATCGGCCATGCGCTGTCGGCCGGCTGCGGCATGGCGCTGGCCGGCCGCATTCTCGGCAAGGACTTCCATACTTTCGTGATGATCGGCGACGGCGAGCTGCAGGAAGGCCAGGTCTGGGAGGCGGCCCTGTTCGGCGCCCACAACAGGCTGAACCGTCTGATAGGAATCATCGACCGTAATGGCTACCAGCTCGACGGCGCCGTCGACGACATCATCACCGTCGAGCCGATCGTCGACAAATGGCGGAGCTTCGGCTGGGAAACCCACGTCGTCGACGGCCATGACGTTGGTGCGGTGACGACGCTGCTGCGCTCACTCAAGGCCGACACGGCGCGCGACCGCCCGGTCATGGTCGTGGCCGAGACGGTGAAGGGCAAGGGCGTCTCCTACATGGAGACCGAACCGGGCTGGCATCTCGGCTATCTCGATCCGGTCGACGCCGAAAGGGCGATCGCCGAGATCAAGGCAATGGAGATAAGGGGATGAACCGGCCGCTATCCGAAAAGTCTTGGCAGTATCGCCAGCTGAATGCCCAGACGCCGGGCCTCGACGCGTTATCCGACGCGCTGCTCGAGCTGGTCCGGAGTGGCGAGCCGGTGGTCGCCGGAACCGCCGATCTGCAATATTCGAACGGTCTGGCGAAATTCGCGCGGGGATGCCCGGAGCGCTTCGTCCAGTTTGGTATTTCCGAGCAGAACATGGTGTCGGCAGCGGCCGGCATGGCCGCGGTAGGGCTCAAGCCCTATGTCGCGACATTCGCTTCCTTCCTGGCGCTTTTGTGCTGCGAACAGATTCGCATGGACGTTGCCTACTCCGCTCTGCCGGTCCGGTTGATCGGTCATCATGCAGGCATCTCGCTCGGCTTCTACGGCACCTCGCATCACGCCACCGAAGACCTCGCCATCGCCCGCTCGATAGCCGGTCTGACCGTGGTGGCTCCCGCCGATGGCGCCCAGCTTGCCTCGGTGATCGCAGCATCAGCCAACTATGCAGAGCCGATCTATATCCGCACCCAGCGCGGGCGCGACCCGGTGGTCTACGAGGCTGGCAAACCTTTCGTCTTCGGCAAGGCAATCAAGCATCTCGATGGCAAGGACCTAGTCATCATCGCATGCGGCTCGACGGTGCATCCGGCGCTTCAGGCGGCCAAAGCCCTGAACGCCAAAGGTCACAGCGTCGGCCTGCTTGATATGGCGACGGTCAAGCCGATCGACAGCGAGGCCATTCTCGAGGCGGCCACGAACGCCAGGATGGTGCTCACAGTGGAAGAGCACAATGTTCTGGGTGGTCTCGGCGGCGCCGTTGCCGAGGTGATCGCCGGGGAAGGGCTTCCGGTGAAGCTGCGCCGCCACGGCATCCACGACGAATACAGCCTGATCGCGCCGCCGACCCATCTCTATGCGCATTACAAGCTGGACAGCGCCGGTATCGAAGAAATCGCGGCAGGTTTGCTCGCTTGAGCAGGGACTGGCGCAGCAACGAGTTGAACCTCTGGGAGGACATACGTGAAACGGATCGGCCATATGTGCGAATGTATCTACCGTGGCGCCAGGATAGGCGTGACGCTGACGACAATCGTGACGGCTGGCGTCGCCCTTGCCTCACCGTCGCGTGCCGCCGATAGCATGACCTGGATCGGCAGCTGGGCCGCCAGCCCTCAGCCAGTCTGGGATGGTGATTTTCCTCTGCCGACGATGCTGCCGTTCAACCTGTGGAACCAGACGGTGCGCCAGGTCGTACGTCTGAGCCTCGGCGGTAATCGGCTGCGTGTCGTCATCTCGAACGAGTACGGCACGGAACCGCTGGTCATCAACGCCGTGCATATTGCGCTGGCAGGTGGTGGCTCAACCATTCTCGACGGCAGTGATCGCGTATTGACCTTCAGTGGATCGCAAACGGCGATTGTTCCGCCTGGCGCGCCGATGATAAGCGATCCGATCGACCTCGACGTTCCGGCGCGCGGCGACGTATCCGTCTCGCTGTTTGTGGCCAGCCCGACGCCGTTGTCGACATTTCATTGGGATGCGGAGCAGACCGGCTATATCGGCGCCGGAAACCAGGTGTCGGCTGCGGCGATCGACGGCCCAAGCGAGATTACGACACGCATCTTTCTCACTGACGTTCTGGTGGAGGCGCCGCAGGGCGCGAGGACGGTGGTCGCCCTCGGCGATTCAATCACCGATGGCGCCGCTTCGGGTCTCAACCAGAATGTCAGGTGGCCTGACTTTCTGGCCGAACGGCTTGCCGGCGACAACGTCGCGGTGCTGAACGCAGGTATTTCTGGCGCCCGCCTGCTGCAGAGTCGGATGGGCGAGAACGCGCTTGCCCGTTTCGGCCGCGATGTTCTCAGCCAGCCCAATGTCAAGACGGTCGTGGTGTTGATCGGTATCAACGATATCGCCTGGCCTGGACAAAGCTTCGCACCGAGGGATCCATTTCCAACCCTTGACGACATTGTCACCGGATTTCGACAGCTGATCGCCCAGGCCCACACGCGAAATGTCCGGATCGTCGTCGGCACACTGACACCGTTCGAGAACGCACTCGCAGGCAGCCCGCTCGAGGGGTACTACAACCGACAGCGCGACGAGCTTCGGCAGAAGGTCAATGCATGGATCCGCACCAGCGGCGAATTCGATGCCGTCGTTGATCTCGATGCGATCATCCGGGATCCTGCAAATCCCCTGCATATGAAAGCTGAATACGATTCCGGCGATCATCTGCATGCCGGTGCCGGCGGCACCAAGGCCATTGCAGATGCGATGACGCTCGACGTGCTGTTCGGCAACCAGTGATCAACGACCATGCGTTCAACCTCAGTGCCAAGGTCTCCTGCGTATGGAATTGGGTCCGTCGCGAAACCAGCGGATTTGGAAATGACTTCCAGGAGCAGGTCCCATTTCATGCGGCAGGCCAATCTCATCAACGGCGAATGGGCGCAGGCCGACAGCGGCCAGACGGTCGACGTCAACAACCCGGCCACCGGCCTCAAGATCGGCACCGTGCCGAAGTCGGGCAAGGCCGAGACCCGCCGCGCCATCGAGGCCGCCGCCGAAGCCTTCAAGACATGGCGCAAGACCACTGCGCTCGAACGCTCGAAGCTCCTGCGCAAGCTGCACGATGCGATGATGGACAATCAGGACGTGCTGGCCGAACTGCTCACCATCGAGCAGGGCAAGTCGCTGTTTGAATCGAAGGGCGAGATCGGCTCGGCCGCGTCCTACATCCTGTGGTTCGCCGAAGAAGGCCGCCGCACCTATGGCGACGTCGTGCCGTCACCGTGGGCCGACCGCCGCATCCTGGTGACCAAGGAGCCGGTCGGCGTCATCGCCGCCATCACGCCGTGGAACTTTCCGTCCTCGATGCTTGCCCGCAAACTCGGCCCGGCGCTGGCCGCAGGCTGCACCGCGGTCGTCAAGCCGGCGACACAGACGCCTTACTCCGGCCTTGCCTGGGGCGCGCTGGCCGAGGAAGTTGGCTTCCCCAAGGGCGTCATCAACATCCTGACTGGTGCCGCCGGCGAAATCGGCGACGAGATCTGCGCCAATCCGCTGGTGTCGAAGATCACCTTCACCGGATCGACCGAGGTCGGCAAGCTGCTCATTCAGAAGTCGTCCGTCACCGTCAAGAAGGTGTCGATGGAACTCGGCGGCAATGCACCGTTCATCGTTTTCGACGACTCCGATCTCGAGCGCGCCGTTGCCGGCGCGATCACTGCCAAATACCGCAATTCGGGCCAGACCTGCGTCTGCACCAACCGCTTCCTGGTTCAGGCCGGCGTCTATGACAAGTTCGTCGAAAAGCTCGCCGCCGCCAGTGACAGTCTGAAGGTCGGTTCCGGCCTGGAAGAGGGCGTGCAACAGGGGCCGCTGATCGACGAGAAGGCGGTCGAGAAGGTCGAGGAACTGATCGCCGATGCAACCTCGAAGGGCGGCAAGGTTGTCGCCGGCGGCAAGCGCCACGCACTTGGCTGCTCGTTCTTCCAGCCGACGGTGATCGCCAACGCGACGCCGAAGATGCGCTTCATGAAGGAAGAGATTTTTGGTCCGGTCGCGCCGGTATTCAAGTTCGAAACCGAGGATGAGGCCATCTCCCTGGCCAACGACACTGAATTCGGCCTTGCCTGCTATTTCTACACCGGCGACCTCGGCCGCGCCTTCCGGGTCATGGAAGGGCTGAAATACGGCATGGTCGGCGTCAATGAAGGTCTCATCACCACGCCTGAAGCGCCGTTCGGCGGCGTCAAGGAGTCTGGCCTCGGCAAGGAAGGCGGACATCAGGGCATCGAGGACTATCTCGACACCAAATATGTCTGCATCGGCGGCCTCGGCCTCTAGAGGAGATGTAGGATGCCAAGACCGGAGGTCAACCGATCGGGCGAAATGGAAGTCTTTGTAAGCGTCGTTGACCTGGGAGGCCTCTCGCCAGCCGCGCGTGCCCACCGAGTGACTCCCTCGGGTGTCAGTAAATTGATCTCGCGGCTGGAAGCACGTATAGGCGCTCGGCTACTCAATCGCTCCACCCGAACGCTCCATCTTACGCCTGAAGGGCGCATTTTTTACGAACGCTGTGTCGGGATCTTGTCCGATATCGACGAGGCCGAAAGCTGCGCTACGGCCAGCGAAGCACCGTCGGGCCGCTTGTGTGTTAGCGCCACCAGACCAATAGGAACGCATATTCTTCTGCCGCTCGTTTCCGAATTCCTTTCCCGGAATCCGAAGGTCACGCTCGACATTTATCTCGTCGACGCTATTGGCGACATTCGGGAAGAACGAACAGACGTGATCGTGACAAGCGGTCCGATGAGAAACTCTCACACTGTTGCTCGCAAGCTTGGTGAGACTGGCATGATTATCGTTGGTTCTCCTTCATATCTTGAAAGCTTCGGCACGCCGAAAACGCCCGAAGATCTGGAACGTCACAATCGCCTCGGCCTTGCCCATATTCGGCCGATCGAGGGGTGGCCTCTCATGAAAGGCACCGAGCAAATGTGCGTTCCGCTGGTTGGAAATGCTCGTATTGGCGACGGGGAATCCCTGCGGGAACTCGTCATAAGTGGCCTAGGCCTCGCCCGACTGGCTCGCTTTCAAGTGAAGAAGGATATTGAGGCTGGCCGGCTGGTGCCAGTCCTCGAGGAAATTAACGCTGGAGATCTCGAAGAGATCCACGCCGTTTACCTAGGTGAAGGTGGACATCTCCCCGTGCGTGTATGCGCGCTTCTGGACTTTCTGAGTGAGAAGGTCTCGATTTCTTGATCGCTGCTTTCGCCCTTTCGTCTCCGGGAGCGTTGGTAAGCGAGGAACGAAGTGCGGTAGAGCAACTTACCATGGGCGGGATGATGCCGCACAAGCCGGAATGGTTTCTCAAATCGCTGGGTCAGCAGGCGATTCAAAAGGGGCGGGTGCTCCAGCATGATCAGAGTTGCCTGTCGGGTATCGAGCGGGCTCATTGTGGACCAGGATTATCGTGCTGTTTTGCTTCGAGGCGATTTTTCCATTCAGATGGCCACCATCAGCGAAAGTCGGCATCGGTGGTTGCGCCTCTCTGCCACCAACATACTTTCCTACGCCTCTGCGTCGTTGCTTCGATGATTGACGAGCAGAGCCTCAACTGGAGTCCTCTTTACTGGGTTCGCCACCGAATACGAGAACATACGAAGGATACGGGTTGGCTAACCACCCGCTAACTGCTTGTTTTTGTTGAAAAGACGACGTCCCTCAGTGACTAAAATAATCGTTATCCGCCAATAGGTTACGAAGCGGTTCGCCGAAGTCGATTCAAGGAGCTGGTCCGGCCACTCGCCGATCGCATTCATCTTCTACGGATTGCATCTTTGCGCCAACTTCGGTCGTGCAGAGTGGCCGCCGCAATGTCGGCTGCTTGGGGCATTCTTGACGTTTAGCCAAAAGAGAGGCGCGCTGCGATTTGAATCGCCTCCTAGCCAAGCGGTACGTCATCTGTACGCAACCACAGCAGCAATCTAATGACGATTGCCATCACGCCTCATGTGCAATAGGCCTTGCGGAAAAGCGCAGGGAGGATTGCCGTGACAGGAACAGCCGGGACTTGGCGCGTCGGCATCCTTTTTTCGCGCAGCGGCATCACCTCGGTCACCGAGAGCGAGCATTTCTATGGGACGGCTCTTGCCATCGAGGAGATCAATGCCGCCGGCGGCGTGCTGGAGCGGCAGATCGAGCCGATCGCCTACGATCCGGGCAGCGATCCCGAGGCGTTCCGTTCGCTGGCCCGCAAGCTTCTGACCGAAGACGACGTCAACGTCATCTTCGGATGCTCGATGTCGGGCAGCCGCAAGGCGGTGCTGCCGATCGTCGAGCGCTACAACGGCCTGCTCTGGTATCCGTCGATCTATGAGGGCTTCGAATATTCGGAGAACGTGCTCTACACCGGCGCCACGCTCAACCAGAACACGTTTGCGCTCGCCGACTTCATCCTGCAGCGTTACGGGCCGCGCGTGTTCATGGCCGGGTCCGACTACATCTACCCGCATGAATCCAACCGGGTGATGCGCGACCTCCTCGAATGCAAGGGCGGCACGATCATCGAGGAGCAGTATGTGCCGCTCGACGCTGACGAGCGCCGGATCCGGCGGCTGATGGCCGACATCGAAAAGGCCGCGCCGGACGCGGTGTTCTCGACGGTGATCGGGCGCAGCGCGCAGATCCTCTACAGGCTCTATGCCGAGGCCGGCATCGACCGGGCAAAACGGCCGATCGCCAGCCTGACTCTGGCCGAGGGCGAGATCCGGGTGATCGGCGCCGAGCACTGCACCGGCCATGTGCTGGCCGCACCCTATCTGGCGAGCGTCGACAGCGGCGAGAACCAGCGCTTCGTCGGCGAGCTCGCCCGCCGTTTCGGCGACCGCACGACAGCGACCATGTGGTCGCAGACGGCCTATACCCAGGTGCACCTGTTCGCCCGCGCACTGGAGAAGGCCGGAACCCTCGACACGTACCGTCTAGGACAGGCCGCGCTGGAGGTCGACTATGCGTCGCCGGAGGGACGCATTATGTTCGACCAGGAGAACCGCCACGTCTGGTCGACGCCGCGCATCGGCATCGCCAACGCCACCGGCCAGTTCGACATCGCCTGGCAATCGCAGGCGCCGATCCGGCCAGACCCCTACCTCGCCTCCACCCATTTCGAAGAGCCGTGGCTGTAAATGACCGCGACGCTCAAACGCATTCTCAACGACCTGCGGCAGGCGAAGATCCTTGTCGTCCACCCGAAGGATGAGGATGGCGCAGCCCTTGTCGACCACTTGCGACGCCTGGGCTGCGAGGTGCGCGCGGCGTGGCCGCCGCCCGCTACCATCCCCGGCGACATCGACACGGTCTTCGTGCAGGTCGGCGAAGCGCCGACCGATGCGATGGTGTCGCTGATCGAAGGCGCCAATGCCGCTGTGGTCGCCATCGTCACCTATGAAAGCCCGACCTCGATCAAGGCGATCATCGACCTCAACGCCCATGGCGTCATCACCAAGCCGCTCAGGCAGCTGGGCGTGCTGACGCAGTTCGCGCTGGCCCGCTACCGCTATGGCTATGAAGGGCGGCTGGCGAACAAGGTGCGCAAGCTGGAGGATACGCTCAAAGGCCGCCGGACGATCGAGAAGGCGGTCAAGGTGCTGGTCGAAATGAACGGCGTCGACGAGGAGACCGCCTACAAGCTTATCCGCGACCAGGCGACATCCAAGCGCGTCGCGCTGGTTTCGGTGGCCGATGGTATCCTCGCCGCGCAGGAAGCGATGCGCACTTTCGGCTTCGGGATTTCTTCGCAAGGCGGCCAGAAATAGGCTGACGCCCGACGGGCGAACGTGAGCACGGCAGCTTGACGGTAGCTGTAACAATTCTCCATAACATGCTGATTTTATTTCAATAAGCAGAAGAAATCGATCTCGCTCGCGGCCATCATTTTTGGCCCTTGACGCGATCTTCCAGTCGTGCAACTTCTTAAAGCACGAGCAGGTTTGCTCATCGGCAGGAATGCCGTTTCACATCGATGGCTATGTAGCCCTTGGCTCGCGGATGACATCCGCGCCAGGGGTTTTTTGCGTTTGGAGAAAGGCTTTGACGACACATGCGAAAGCGACGGCGGACTTGCGTCTGGCCTGTATCCAGTTCCAGCCGGCGATCGGCCGGCTGGACGATAATCTGGAGGCGATGGAGCGGCTGACACGCCAGGCCGCGGGCCTCGGTGCGGCGATCGTGGTGCTGCCGGAACTCGCCGACACCGGCTATGTCTTCGACAGTCGGGAAGAGCTTGCCGCGCTCGCCGCGCCCATTCCCAATGGTCGCAGCGCTACGCTGCTGTGCTCGCTGGCGAACGAGCTCAATCTCCACATCGTCAGCGGCCTTGCCGAGCGCGACGGCGACCGGTTCTTCAACGCCGCCATGCTGTGCGGGCCGGCCGGTCCCATCGGCACCTACCGCAAGCTGCATCTGTGGAACCGCGAGAAGCTTTATTTCGAACCGGGCAATCTCGGCCTGCCGGTGTTCGAGACTGCGGTCGGCAGGATCGGCGTGGCGATCTGCTATGACGGCTGGTTCCCTGAGACCTACCGGCAGTTGGCGCTGAAAGGCGCGGAGCTGATCTGCGTGCCGACCAACTGGGTGCCGATGCCCGGCCAGGGCGACCACCTCGAGCCGATGGCCAACATCCTGCACAAGGCGGCGGCGCACAGCAACGGCCTCTACATCGCCTGCGCCGATCGCGTCGGCACCGAGCGCGGCCAGCCCTTTGTCGGCCGCAGCCTGATCGTCGGCCCGACCGGCTGGCCGATCGCCGGGCCGGCCAGCGAAGCCGACGAGGAAATCCTCATCGCCACGATCAACCTCGGCGAAGTCGCCAAGGCGCGGGCGCTGAGCGAGCGCAACGACGCCATCGGCGACCGCCGCGCAGACGTCTACGGATAACCAAGAAGAAGCCGGCACTACCCGGTACGATCAACCAGAGAAAGGGGAATACCATGAAGAACAAAGCACTGATCCTTGCATTCGCCAGCGCCGCCCTGACCAGCGCCGCCTTCGCCGCGGACGGTCCGATCAAGATCGGTGTCCCGGTCGGACTGTCGGGTGCCAACAGCGTCGTCGCGCCTTCGGTGGTGCAATCGGCGGAACTGGCGGTCGCCGAAATCAATGCCGCCGGCGGCGTGCTTGGACGCCAGCTCGAGCTGGAAATCGCCGATGATGCCTCGGGTGCCGCAGGCGCGCAGAAGGCCTTCGATTCGCTGGTCTTCCAGAAGGAGGTCAACGCCGTCATCACCATGGAGACCAGTGCTGCCCGCAATGCCGGCCTGCCGATCATCACCAAGGGCGACATCCCCTACATCTACACCTCGTTCTACGAGGGCAAATCCTGCAACGCCAACCTGTTCGTCAACGCCTGGGTGCCGGAGCAGCAGGTGCCGCCGATCGTCGACAATTTCATCAAGACGCAAGGCGCCAAGAAATTCTTCCTGATCGGCTCCGACTACGCCTTTGGCCGCGGCATGCTCGAATTCGCCAAGGCCTATATCGAGAAGTCGGGCGCCAGCGTCGTCGGCGAGGAGTACCTGCCGATGGAAGGCAGCGACTGGACGGCGATCATCTCCAACCTGAAGAGCTCCGGCGCCGATGCGGTGATCACCTCGACGGCCGGCGGCGCGCCGAACGTGACCCTGACCAAGCAGCTGCGCGGCGCCGGCGTCACAATCCCCTATGGCAACCTCGCCGTCGACGAGGGAACCGCCAAGAGCATGGGCGCGGATGCTGCCGGGATATTCATTTCCGCGTCCTATGTCACCGGCATCGCCAGCGACGCCAACAACGCCTTCCTCGCCGCCATCGAGAAGAAATTCGGCGCCGAGCTGCGCACCCCCAACGACCTGTCGGTGCCGGAATATG
Organism: Mesorhizobium sp.; assembly: GCF_004962245.1. Taxonomy (GTDB): domain Bacteria; phylum Pseudomonadota; class Alphaproteobacteria; order Rhizobiales; family Rhizobiaceae; genus Mesorhizobium. The sequence goes on from NZ_SUHQ01000004.1 coordinate 276,121, forward strand.
AGGGCATCTACCTCTACAAGGCGGCGGTGGAGAAAGCCGGGACGACCGACACCGCCGCTGTGCTGGCGGCACTGGCCGAGGTATCCTTCACCGGCCCACGCGGCGCGGTCTCGATGAAGAAGCAGCATCATGCACCGCTGACCATGTATCTCGGCCAGGTGAAGGCGGACGGCTCGGTCGGCTTGGTCGACACGTTCGAAGGCGTCGATCCCGGCGAACAGTGCCCGAACCTGTAACCGCGCCTTGGATCGCAACGGGGCGGCAGTCCTGCGCCGCCCTGTTCCACATCATCGGGGACCTGCCATGACGCTTCTTCTGGACATGGTGACGACGGCGGCGATCCTGTTCATCGTCGCTGGCGGGTTGCTGGCGATCTTCGGCGTGCTGAAGATCATCAATTTCGCCCATGGCGCCTGGCTCACCATCGGCGCCTATTGCGCCGTCGCCACCGCTGGCCTCGGGCTGAACCCGTGGGCGGCACTGCCGATCGCCTTTGCTGTCGGTGCCATCCTTGGCGGCGTCACCGAGCTGGTGATCGTGCGGCCGCTCTATCGGCGGCCGCTCGACGCCATCCTGGCGACCTGGGGGCTCGGCATCGTCATCGGCCAGCTGATCACGCTGTGGTTCGGCCGCGACGTGCAGTTCACCCCCAATCTCCTGTCGGGCACGGTCGATGTCCTCGGCGTCAGCTATTCGCTCTACCGGCTGTTCGCCGTGGCGGCGGCACTGGTGATCGGGCTCGCCTTCACCTTCCTGCTCGAAGGTACGCGGCTCGGCCTGTCGGCGCAGGCGGTGATCATGAACGAAATGCTGGCGCGGGCGCTCGGCATCGACACCGCGCGCGTGCGGCTCGCCACCTTCATGGTCGGCACCGGCCTGGCGGCGCTCGCCGGCGTGCTGCTCACACCGCTGACCAGCGTCGACCCGAACATGGGCGTCGCCTGGCTGATCGGCTCGTTCATGCTGGTCATGGTCGCCGGCTCGTCCTTCTCGACCCTGGCCATCGCCTGCCTCGTTTTCGGCAGCGCGCAGGTTCTGGTCAGCACCTTCGTCAGCCCCATTCTCGGCGGCATCACGGTGGCGGTCCTGTGCGCCCTGGTGCTGCGCATCAGTCCGAAGGGATTTGCCCGTGCCTGAGAGCCGTTCCATCCCGCCGAGGGCCTGGCTGTTTGCCGCGCTCATCCTTGCGACGGCGCTCGTGCTGTTCATCGGGCCAGCGCTGTTCGACCGCTTCACGCTGAACGTGCTGACCCGCTCGATGATCTACGCGATGCTGGCGGTGACCGTCGATATCCTCTGGGGCTATACCGGCGTGCTCACCTTCGGCCAGGCTGCCTTCTTCGGCACCGGCGCCTATGCCAGCGCCATGGTGCTCAGCCATCTCGGCGCCACGCCTGCCCTCCTCGCGCTGGCTCTTCTGCTGGCCATCATCGTGCCGGTGCTGCTCGGCGCCCTGGTCGGCTGGTTGTCTTTTGGCCACGGCTCGACGCCGCTCTATGCGACGGTGATCTCGCTGGTGGTGCCGATCGTGGTGACGCAGCTGGTGTTTTCCGGCGGGGTGTGGACCGGGTCGAGCAGCGGGCTGGTCGGCTATTCCGGCCTGCCGCTCGGGCTATCGGGCTATTTCAGGCTGACCGGCATCTGCCTCATTCTGACCACTGCAATCGCCCTGGTCTTCACTCGCTCCGATGCCGGCAAGCTGCTCGTCGCCATTCGCGACAACGAGGCACGCTGTGCCTATCTCGGCCTCGATCCGCAACGGCTGAAGATCGTCCTGACAACGATCCTTGCCGGGGTCGCAGGCATTGCCGGCTTCCTCTACGCCAACGCCTCGGGCGTGGTGGCGCCTGAAAATACCGGCTTCGTCTTCGGTACCGAGATCGTCATCTGGACCGCCCTTGGCGGCCGCGGCACGATCATCGGGCCTGTTATGGGCGCGATTGGCATCGACTATCTCAGCGCCCAGCTTTCCGGAGACCTGCCCTTCCTGTGGAACCTCGTCGTCGGCGCGCTGTTCGTCGTCATGATCATCCTGTTGCCGAACGGGCTGGCGCAACTCGCCAGGATGGTCCTGCCACGCCGCGATCGAGAGCAGGTGAGCCAAGCGGGCAGCCCTGCGCTTGCCGCCGAGCCGCCCGGCAACGGCGCGGAGAGCGGCAACCGCGTGCTTTCCGTCAGCGGCCTCGGCAAGTCCTTCGGCAGCCTGCAGGTACTGCAAGGCATCGACCTCGAGGTGCGCCCCGGCGAACTGGTCAGCCTCGTCGGTCCCAATGGTGCCGGCAAGACGACGCTGATGCGGTGTCTCAGCGACGGCACCGAAGCCACGACTGGAAGCGTCAGCATTGCCGGCCAGGACATCCGCGGCATGACGCCAGACGAGATCGTGGCGCTCGGCGTGGGCCGCAAATTCCAGGTGGCGAGTGTCTTCGACAGCCTTGCCGTCGCCGACTGCCTGCGCATGGCACGCGCCTCGCGCAAGGCGCCGAGCCTGCTGCACCGCTCCCTCACGCTTGGACTGCCTGAGGCAGCTGCCGACATCCTGCGCTCCACCGGCCTCGACCAGATGCTTGGCCGCCCGGTTTCACTGCTGTCGCATGGGCAGAAGCAGAGCCTCGAACTCGCCATGGTCGTCGCGCTCGAGCCAAAACTCATCCTGCTCGACGAGCCGACGGCGGGGCTGACTAAGGTCGAGCGCACCACCATCGGCGCGACGCTGCAGAAGCTGACCGGCGAGCTTGGCTTTGCGGCCATCTTGGTCGAGCACGATCTTGACTTTGTCCGCGACATCTCGACCAGGATCGTCGTTCTCCACCAGGGCAGGCTTGTGCTCGACGGCAGCGTCGGCGACGTCGTCAATTCTGAAGTGGTCAGGACGATCTATTCGGGAGGCGCGCATGCTTGAGACCAGACAGCCACTGGCCAGCACCACCGCGCCGAAACTGTCCCTATCGAACGTGTCGAGCGGCTATGGGCCTGTTGCCATCATCGAGGCACTGTCGCTGGCCATCGCACCCGGGCAGATCTTCGCGCTAATGGGCAAGAACGGCATGGGCAAGACCACGCTGCTGAAAACCATCCTCGGTTTCGTGGCGCTGCGTTCGGGTGACATCCGCCTTGACGGCGCCTCGATGTCGGGCGTTTCGCCGGCCTCGCTGATAGCCTCGGGCGTCGGCTATGCGCCGCAGGAGCAGGCGCTATTCCAAGATCTCAGCGTGCGCGACAATCTGCGTCTCGCCTTGCGCTCGGATCGCGGCTTTACCCCGGCCCTCGAGCGGGTCTACGCGCATTTTCCCTTCCTCAGGGAGCGCCTGTCGCAACGGGCGGGGACACTGTCGGGCGGCGAGCAGAAGATGCTCATCCTTGGCCGCGCGCTGATGCTGCGGCCAAAGCTCCTGCTGATCGACGAGATCTCCGAGGGCCTGCAGCCATCCGTCGTCGAACGCATCGCCGCCGCACTCAAGGAGGAGCGCCGCGACAGCGGCACGACGATCCTGATCGTCGAGCAGAACCTGCCCTTCGCGCTCGGTATCGCCGATCGCTGGGCCGTCCTTAAGCTCGGCCGCATCGATGATGCGGGCGACGTTGCGGAGGGAACGGCGGGCCGCGTTCTTCAACACTTGAAGATCTAGGGTGCACGCATCCGGCCTGGATATTCCAGGGGTCGCGGCGACGGGAGAACCGGAAACCGACGATGCAAGCGGGGTGCCTCAACGTTCGCTTCCGACTATCCGTGGCGTAAACCTACCGGTCTGCTTGCGGCCGCAAACCAGCCGCGCTCGCACCCTATGGTCAACGCGGGTTCATCGACCCTTTTATGGGATGAAAGAGAAACGCGTGCATGGAATTCTAGTCCTCCTCCTGGTCCTTAGGTTCGCCAGACCATACGAGAGAATACGAGGGAAATGGGTTGGCGAACCATCCGCTAACGTATTGATTTCCTATAGGAAACGTTGATCCTCCGGGCCCACCAAAACCATTGATTTTATTTAGAAAAACAGCCAGAGGCCCACGGTTGGCCCACGCTGGGCCCACGGCTCGCGCAGGCGACAAAAAAGGCGCCCGAATGCGCCTCCTCTTCCAGTTTGCGATTCCGTGTCACCGGACGATCCGTAAATTAGTTCGCTGCTTCATTTGATCGCGCTTTTCTTCGCGCTGGTTGATCGCTCGCGCGATGTCGACCGCGATGCGCTTCTTGTTGGCCTCGCGCACGTACTCGTCGGTCACCGCCATTGAGGAATGTCCCATTGCCTCCATGATGGCTCTCGCTTGGATGTTGCATTCGGCGAGATAGGTGCCGAAAGTGCGGCGCAGCCCATGTAGCGTATAGCCGTCAGAAATGCCTGCCTGCCTGGTCCAATGCTGCATCATGCCGGTCAGGCTCTTTTCTGAAAACGGATTGCCATACGCGTTCTTCAGCACGGTGCCGCCCTTCGAGCGATCCAGCGGCGTGAGCGCTGCCGCCAGTTTGTCGACAACGGGAATGAACATCTCTCTCCCGCCGTGGCGATTGCGGTTCTTCCTTTGGCGGAAGGAGAAGGCCTCGACGGTCACCAATGAGCCCTCGAACAGCTCGATCTCCTCGATCACAAGGTCTTCCCACTCAAGATCTGCGATATCACCGCGTCGGTTGCCGAGCCAGAAACCGAGCGCATAGGACGCGGATCGACAGCGACGGATCTTCCTGCGGCTTGATCCACTTCTCGACTTCAATCGCCACCCACAAGAGCTTTTTGATGGCGACCAGCGTGTGTTTCGCGACTGTGCGGTTCGTCCTGAAAATGCCTTCGATGATCGTACGCAACCGGTCGGCGTCCATGTATTCCACCGGCACGTCACGCCAAGTCAGGACGTGCGCAGGGTCCACGGGCGTGTTCAAAAAACGTTCGATCAAACGGCTGTTTTTGTCCTGCGTGGCCGGATCGAAGTCGGCCCATTCCATAGTTGCTTCGAGCCGTAGCGCAGCCTGCCCGAATGTCTTTGGCAGCGCTCGCCCTGGCAGGTTGATGATTTCCGCCTTGGCGGACTGACCTTCGACGGCGCGCCGGTATGCCGCCTCAAACGCTTCGTCGCCAGGCTGACCAAGCAGCGCGATTTGCGGCGCGTGGCGGTTGGCGCGGAAACGCCAAATGGTCTTGCCGTTCTTGATGCGCGAAGACGCGCCGGGATAGTCGGGATGCGTTGCCATGGCCTTTGCACCTTCAAATCATGACTAGTCTAGCCCCGCTGCTGCCCACTTTACTTTGCCTTAGGGCTTACCGCCAACAAGGCTCCGAGACCGCCTTCGTTGCTCGGTAGTGCCGAGAACGCGATATCGAGTTCAACGCGGTCCCAAATCGCTCGACTATTAATACGCTTCGGTTTCGGCATACGGCGATCGGCAACCATTTCGTCAAACAGCGTCGGTCCGATGCCCACGTAACGTGCAGCTTCCACGCGGGCGAGTCCCCGTGGCGGATACGATAGCGCGTCACTCTTCACGGCCGCTGCCTCGAAGTTGTTCGCGTGCCGGAATTGCGACAGAGATGTTCGAAAGAAAGGGAATTTATGTATTCGGTGGCACCAGACATTCCGCTGTGTCCGTTTTCGGAAGAGCCGAGCCATGTTCCCTATGGGAATGTTCTTTGATGCGGAATGCGTTTCTCCAGCCCATTCGGCAACGGGCAGCAAAGACGTGAAAATCGGATAAATGGACGGCGTCCCGATCACGACGTGGCTCCAAACCGTGTACGCTCTCACATTGAAAGGCGCAGCAAATTGCATCACTAATCGATACCATGTATTTATAAATCTAGACGTAATTTGTCAATACAGTGTATTGAAAAAGGTACAGCTTATCGATGATTCCTGCTCAAGCTCGCGCTGCCCGCGCACTCTTGAAACTAAGCGTTCGCGAGGTGGCGGCACGTGCGAAAGTGATGCCCAATACTGTAAGCCGAATTGAGCAAGAGGAAACTGGTCCGCGTGGACCGCAGCCGGTGACAATCCAGGCCATCAAAAGAGTCTATGAGGAGGCAGGCGTCATTTTCATCTCAGGTAATGGAGAAGGACCTGGTGTTCGATTGGCGAAATGAAATGAGTAGATTCAAGGCCGATTCCGTTCAGGTTTGTCGCGCACGCCACCGCACGTCGGGGGTTCGAGTCGGACGAGGGATACCGTCAACACAGTGCGGCCACCGAATTCGTTTGCTAACTCGACCATCGCTAATGGGGTGGCGCTCGGCATTGAACTCGAATTCGTCGAGGGCATGCAGTTCGACCGCGGCTATATCTCGCCCCGTTTCATCACCAATCGCGCAAAGATGCGGGTCGAGATGCAGGATGCGTATGTCCTCATCAGCGAGAAGAAATTGTCCAGCCTGAACGAAATACTGCCGCTGCTGGAGAAGGTGGTGCAGGCCGCCCAGCCGCTGCTCATCATCGCGGAGGATGTAGAGGGCGAGGTGATTGCGGCGCTGGTGGTCAACAAATTGCGCGGCGCTCTCAAGGTTGCGGCCGTGAAGGCGCCGGCCTACGGAGACCGCCGCAAGGCGATGCTGCAGATATCGCGCTGATGACCGGCGGAACGGTGATCTCGGAGGATTTGGGCCTCAAGCTCGAGAATGTTTCCCTCGAGACGCTCGGGCGCACCAAGAAGGTGATGATCGACAAGGCAAACACCACGATCGTCGGCGGCGCCGGCAAGCGGGCAAGCATCGAGGCCCGCATCGCCGAGATCAAGATCAGCTTGCGGAAACCACCTCCGATTACGACCGCGAGAAGCTCCAGGAACGGCTGGCGAGGCTCGCCGGCGGTGTCGCTGTGATCCGGGTCGGCGGTGCCACCGAAGTCGAGGTCAGGGAGAAGAAGGATCGCATCGATGACGCGATGAACGCGACAAGAGCCGCGGTCGCGGAGGGCATTCTCCCGGGCGGCGGGGTCGCCTTGCTGCGCGCCGGCAGGGCGCTCAAGAAGCTCAAGGGCGGCAACGAGGACCAGCAGGTCGGCATCGCGATCGTCAGGAAGGCGATCACCTGGCCGGCTCGGCAGATCGCGATCAATGCCGGCCTGGACGGCTCGGTCGTCATCGCCGGGATCCTCGAAAACGACGACAACGCCTATGGCTACGATGCCCAATCGGGCGTGTACGGGGATCTGGTGTCGAAGGGCATCATCGACCCGGCCAAGGTGGTGCGAACGGCGCTCCAGGGCGCGGCCTCGGTGGCGGGCCTCCTCATCATGACGGAGGCCATGGTGGCCGAAATCCCGGGCCCGCCACCGCCGGAGCTTCCCGGTCACGAGCATATGGATTTGGATTTCTGACCGCTTCGCGGCCGTAGTCCGGGCTCGCGACCACCAACAATGATCTCGTCCACTATCGAGGTGAGACAAGTCGTCGAGGATCACGGTATGCTATGCAAGGTCGGCTCATGGCGCGACCTTGCCAATTCAATTCGCGAAGGCGAAGGTCGCTGTGTTGCCGATGTTCGGCCTGCGCGATCATAACTAGACTGAGCCGGTCAGACGAGGGCACGACGGCCAGTGATCTTCTCGATGTTGATGCGGAAGAAGAGGTGAGGCGGACTGGCCACATTGTCCTCGGAGTGAGGTGTCTCGCTGCCAGGTTCCCACCAGTTGGGGCGCGCTTTCTGCAACAGCGACCATGCATGGTCGCGCTCATTCTGCCGGGGGCCTGCTTCGGAGAGTTCTTCGTAGCGACCGAAGGCAATGACACTCCACCAGCTGCGGGGGCTGCGAATCTCGTCGACTTCGAAGCAAACCTGAGGATGTCCCTGCATCGCCCAGACCTTGTGACCAATCAGGGAGAAGCTGTAGATGTGGCCGTCCTCGTAAACGAAGCTGATTGGCACGACGTACGGCATCCCGTCTCTTACGCAAGCGAGGCGCCCGACCCTGCTCGCGGCCAGGTGCATCCTGCATTCTTGGGCGGTCATCTCACTGACGATCACGGGACTCCCCTGGTGAACGAGCGAGCTTCGCTCTGTACATCTCGATGCCGCGGAAGCGGACTTCTTGCTTCCACTGGATTCGCGATCGCTCGCGGGGCTGCTAAACCCCATGTTCCATGCGCCACGCCGGCAAAGACGGCGAAGGGTGTCGATGTAAGCTGCGCCGGACTCAGGCACCTCCTGTTTAGCCGGCCGTCTCAAGAAATCGATCAGCGAAGTCGGCGAGGGCGTTCCAGTCAGTGAATTCGTGATCGCGCTCGGGGCTCGGATCGCCGCTGCGTTTCATGACGACGAATCTGACGAACTGCTCCTGGAAGTAATCGTACTTGGTGAAGCGCAAAGCACCCCCGAGAAGGAGGGTCATGCGTGGTTGCCACCCTGTCACGGAGACGAAGCGATCCACGTAGTTTTGCGCTTCCGTCTTTTGGTCTTCCAGCGCCGCCGACAGACTGACGGATATGAGGGCTGAAGGCTTAGTGTTCAGCAGTTCGTGATGGGCAAACACGAAGTTCGTGACGATTTCCTGGTGGTGCTCCTGGTGGACCGACGCGGCAATGACGAACGCGTCGAAGGGTCCGAGCTTCAAATCGGATGCGAGCGCTGCGCTATCTTGCAGCTCGACTTGGTGCCCGTGCTCGCGAATATGCGTTGCCGTCCGTGCGGCAATTTTCCGCGTCTGCCCTTCGGTCGTTCCATAGACGATCAGGACGTTCACGATGTCCCTCCGACAGCGGAAGAGACATTCATAGGGACGATCGATACGAGCCACCCCGGCATGCCGGTACCTCAATGCTTCGCAACAGCAATTCGCTGCATTATAGCTCATGGAATAGGCTTCACGAACCACTTTCGCTGCGAACTGGGCGCTTGAGCACGAAGAACCCTATCGTGGCCAGAGCCATGATCAGCACCGCAAGCCATCCGACTACGACCATCCACCGCGGGGCGGTCAGCCTTCCCATCCACGCCGGTCTTGAGGTCGGGGTGCGGCGCAGCACTGCGCTGCAGCCCTGCCTCGCGGCGAGCAGCGGGTGTGTAAGCGGAGTGGGCGCCTTCGCGGGGAACCGGCTGCAGGGAGCGAAGCGACCGAAGCTGGGCGGAAGGCGCTCCGAAGCGCGCCGAGGGCGGAGCCCTAAGCCTCTCGATGCTTCAACTCAAAGGACAGTCTTCCATCTTTCTCGGACCTTCGCCGACGGTCGCCGGTCGAGAAGTTGTGACCCGATCCGGACCTACAATTGAGGTACGACGTAGATCTGGAACGGGGTCAGTTCCCGACATTAACTTCGGTCGATTCATGCCGCACTGACGCACCGGGTGTTTGGACTTTATTGGGAGGTCGTGACCGGCGCCTGTCTACACAATGGAAATGGGCCGGCACGGTCCTGTGGAGGCGCGCTCAACGAGATGACACGCGAGTTCGACACGGCGAGGGGGCATCGGCAAACCAGACAGGCTATCGCGCAAAAGGTCGAGTGCTACCGAGCCGATTTCGCGCATGGGGATATGCATCGTCGTCAACGGTGGATTTAGGAACGCCGCCTGCGGCAGGTCGTCCATTCCCACTACCGAGACGTCCCCGGGCACTGAATAGCCCCGTTGCTGAACGCCCATCATGGCGCCGACGGCCAGGCTATCGCCAGCGGCAAGGACGGCAGTGAAGTCCAGGCCGCGTGCCTCGATGCGCGTTGCTATGGCTTGCGCCGCCAACTCGGGCAACCAGTCCTCGACCGGCACCACCAGACCAGCGTCAACCGGAAGCCCACGGTGCCGCAGGGCGTCTTGCCAGCCCTCGTAACGCCGCTCGATGGTGCGCCGGCCCGGCCGCATCAAAAACAGGATGCGTTCGTGACCAAGCTCGATCAAATGATCGGCTGCAAGCCGCGCGCTTGAGCGGTTGCAGGGTGTGACGCTGGATAGCCGCATGAAAGGGTCGTCGCCATTGAGCAGCACCACCGGCTTGTCGAAGCCGCGTGTCGCCGCAAGCATGCCCTCGTCATCTATTGTCAGGAAGAGGAGACCGGCGACCTGAGGGTCTTCTCTAGCCTCCTTGAGAATATTCAACTCCTCCGCCCTGTCGGCGATCGGTCGTGTCACGATTTCCAGCCCCAACGCCTGGCCACGTTCTTTAAGACCTTCCAGCACGTACAAGGTGAACTGGTTGCGCACATAGTCAATCATTGCGGCGCTCGATGCGGCGAGAATAACCTTTTGCCCGGCAACCGCGGTTGGGATCACATAGTTGGCGAGCTTGGCTGCCTCCAGAACCTGCTGACGGACCTCAGGCCGGACGCCTTTTTCACCTGCGAGCGCCCGCGAGGCCGTGCTGAGCGAAACCCCGCATGCCTCGGCGATGTCCTCCAGACGAACCCGCTTGCTCTTCTTGCCGCGCTTGCCCGGTAACGGTTTCACAGTCATTTCGCATCTCATGCCGCAATTATGAGAAAAATTTTCAGTTTGCGCAAGAAGAACCTTTGTGCATTTATTTTGATCATGTAAGCCGCCGAAGAGCGGACGGTTGGGAGGGAGCGCCATGGCCCTGAATGGCCACGAAATTCGCAATGGTTTGAAGCGTCTCGTCGACGGCATGACCGGCCTGAAACACGACGGCCGTTTCCATGAGCCGAATCTCGATGGCACTGCCGGCGACTACATCAGCTTCGACAGCTGGGAATGGCCGCAAGGCGTCGGCCTCTACGGCCTCATTCGGCTCTGGCTTTTCACCGAACGTGACGATCTGCGCCAGCTGGTAGAAAACTGGTACGAGGCCAGATTCGAGGCCGGCTTGCCCGAACTCAACGTCAACACGACAGCTCCGATGCTCGGCCTCTCCGTTCTCTGGGCAAAGACGGGAAATGCGCGCTGGAAGCCGCTGCTGGACGATTGGGCCACCCGCGTGATCGCCGAAATGGGACGGACGCCGGAAGGTGGTTTCGCGCATCACGTTTCCGACAAGGTCAACGACAACGAACTGTGGGACGACACACTCTATATGGTGGCCTTGTTCCTGGCTTCCTACGGTCAGGCGAGCGGCCGGCGGGAACTGGTCGACGAAGCGTCGCGGCAGTTCCTTGTTCATGCACGTTATCTTTCCGACACCCATACAGGCTTGTGGTTCCATGGCTGGACCTTCAATGGCCGGCACAATTTCGCGAGAGCCCGCTGGGCGCGCGGCAATGCCTGGATCACGGCCGGCATTCTCGATCTTTTCGACCTCGCCGAGATAGCGACGCCGGTGAAGGACTACCTGCAGGGCGTTCTCACCACCCAAGTCAATGCGCTCCTACCGCTACAGGTGGCATCCGGCGCCTGGCGAACGCTGCTCGATGACGACTCGTCTTACGAAGAGATCTCTGCGACCGCCGGCATCGGCTACGGCCTGCTCAAGGGTTACCGGCTTGGCCTCGGGACACCGGCCTGGCGTGCCGCAGGGTTGAAGGCGCTGCAAGCGGTCATGAACAACATCGACGCGGCTGGCACAGTGCTCAACGTTTCCTACGGCACCCGCATGGGCCACGACCTTCAGTTTTACCGAGACATTCCAATCCAGCCGACAGGTTATGGGCAGGCCTTGGCAATTCTGTGCCTTTCCGAAGCCCTCCAGCATGTCGGCGCAGAAGAGCAAGCGGCATGACGATGAAGATTTTGTACGGGGCGGCGCCCGAGGACATCAAGGCCTACGATACCGAGCGCCTGCGGGCTGCGTTCCTGATCACCGACCTGTTTGCGGCGGATATGGCGAGCTTCACCTATACGCATGTCGATCGTTTGCTTCTCGGTGGCGCCATGCCGATCGCCAAAAGCGTGACCTTTGGGTCCGGCGCCGACATCGGTACGTCTTACCTCCTGTCGGCGCGCGAAATGGGTATTGCCAATCTGGGCGGCACCGGCACCGTGACCGTTGATGGCCGGCTCTTCACGCTCCAGAACCGCGATGTTCTCTATGTTGGACGTGGCGCTCGTGAAATTTCGATGGCGAGCCACTCGGGCGACGCTCCTGCCCGGTTCTACATGAACTCGGTGCCGGCCGGCGCCGACATTCCTCACCGGCTGATCACCAGGGCGGAATCGAAGCCACTTGATCTCGGCGATAGCCGCCGGTCGAACAAGCGCCGGCTCGCCATGTACATCCATCCGGAAGTTGCTCCCTCATGCCTGCTGCTGATGGGCATTACCGACCTTGCCGAAGGCAGCGTGTGGAACACCATGCCGCCCCATCTGCATGAGCGCCGAATGGAGGCCTATTGCTACTTCGATATGGCGCCAGAAGAGCGGTTGATCCATCTGATGGGCCAGCCGGAGGAAACGCGCCATCTGGTCGTCGCCAACGGAGACGCCGTGCTCTCGCCGGCTTGGTCGATCCATATGGGCGCAGGCACGGGACCCTACGCCTTCGTCTGGGGCATGACCGGAGAGAACCAGCAATACAACGACGTGGCCCCGGTGGCCCTGGCAGAGCTGAAATGATCAACATGAAGTTGCATATGAAGAAGGACCTGACGCCAGGCGCAGCCATTCGCTACTGGCAGCTCGGAGCTATCGCCGAGGACCGCTTCGACGTGCCGGACGCGGCTATGAAGGGAGAGATGGACCCCTTCTTTTTCCTGACCAAGCACAAGAACTTCATACCGCACGAATATCCGTGCCGGACGATCTTTGCCGAGCGCTATCGCGGCAAGCGGCCGGACGTCCGTGGTTCATTCGACGCCGTCCGCTGGTGGCTGCCCTTCGGTTCGCCGCGGGTCGATCTTTCCGGATTCTGGTTCCGCCCGACACGATTGGCCACCTGGGCGCGCACGTTCGTTGCCGCGGAAGACGCCGGAACCGCGACGATCCGCCTGGGCACCTGCGGCGGCGCGGTCCTATGGTTGAATGGCATCGAAATCGGCTGGACGGCCCCCTACGGACGCAATCTCGAGGCGAAGTCGGAGTTTGCGCTGCCGCTGAAGGCCGGGATCAACGAGATCATCATCTTCTTCGACGACCTTGCCGAGCGCGATGCGCGCTATTTCTTCCAGCTCGACTACCTGGAAGGGCCACGGGCGAACGTTGCCGTGCCGGTACCGATCGAGGGCGGCGTCGCAGATGCGATCGAGGCGGCCCTCGAAAGCATCCATTTCGATAAGACCGCCTATTTCAGCGGGGATATCAACCTGCTTTTCGCTGGGTCACTCCCGGTGGATGTCGACGTCAATGTCGCCGTCGAAGGCGATTTCATGTCGACCGAACGCTTCGACTATGACTTCGTTCTCAAGGCGGGCGATACACATCTGGTCATCGGTCCGTCAGAGAACGCACCGGCCGATTTCCGTCATTTCCGGATCACGCTGAACGTCGGCGGGTTCATCGCCTCGCGGTCTCTGGGCGTCGAGATCTGCCATACGGGCCGCCAAGGGACAGCACCGGCTGTGCTCTCCGACCGGATCACGGAAGCGCTCGACGAAGTCTCCGAATTTTCCGAGCGCGATACAGTTCGTGCCTTCGCGCGTCTGGCAAGCGGCCGCTCCGGCGCGGATACGGATGCCATGATCGAGGAAATCCTGCCGTCGATCGAGGACTGCCACGACTGCGCCGACTTCTCACTCGTCCCGCTGATCTGGTCCCGCACCGTCTGGGGCATGGACATCGGCGAGGTGACGCGAGCCCGCATCGACAAAGCCATCCTTGGTTTCCGCTACTGGATGGACGAGCCCGGAAACGACGTGCAGTGGTACTTCTCAGAGAACCACGCGCTTCTGTTCCACACCTCCGCCTATCTGGCCGGACATCTGCTACCGGATAAAACCTTTGCCCGTTCCGGACGCACCGGCGCCGAGCAGAACGCCGTCGGCGCCGCCCGTGTTCGGGCATGGCTCGATCATTTCGAGGCATGGGAAATGGCGGAGTTCAATTCCGCACCCTATTTCCCGATCGACCTCAAGGGCCTGACCGCGCTCGCCGCCCTGTCGCCCGACGCCGACATCGTTGATCGTGCCAGGAAAGGCATCATTCGCCTGTGCGAAGTGATCGCCCGCTCGGCTCACCATGGCATGGTGACTGCGGCGCAAGGGCGTTCCTACGAGCACACGCTCTGCGCCGGCCGCTCGCTCGAGCTTTCGGGTGTCGCTCGCCTGCTCTGGGGCGTGGGTTGGTATGGCCGTCGCGTTCACGCTCTACCGCATCTAGCGGTCTGCCTGCGCGACCATGGTCTGGTCGTGCCGGAAAGCCTGGTCGCCGTCGCCTGCCATCAGGCGGACGAGCATCAGGAATGGCGGTTTGCTCAAGGCGAAAACAGGTTTGCGGCGCTCTATCACTACAAGAGCCGCGATTTCGCAATGGGCTCCGCCGCCCATTATCGCTGGAACGAATGGGGCTATCAGGAAACGGTCCTCCATCTGCGCCTCGGTGAGCGGCCGGAGGCCGCGGTCTGGATTAATCATCCGGGCGAGACAATTCAGTTCGGGTACGGCCGGCCGTCCTTTTGGGGTGGTTGCGGTTCCCTCCCCCGCGCGCACCAGTACCGGGGGCTGGCCGTACTCGATTTTTCCACCTTCGACGAGCAGCCGGATTTCACTCATGCCTGGTTCCCGATCGCCGAATTCGACGAGAGCACAATCCGGGGACGCCTCGCCATGGCGTGCTCTAGCGGGGGAGCGGTAATACTGTTGGGCAGCGCCGACTTACAGTTGGTAGAGCACGGCCCTTCCGCCAATGCGGAACTGCGCCAATACGGCCGCAGCACGCGCTGGATCGTGCGGGTCTGCGAAGCCCCGGGGCTTGACGACGTGGAGAGCAGATTTGCATCACTTGAGGTCGAGGAGACCGCCAACGGCTCGCTGGTCATCCAAGACCCCGACTATGGCGCGGTCATTTTCCGAAAGGACGGCTCGACGGAAGCCGAACGCCGGGTCGTTTCACCGAAGGAATTCACGGTTGCCGGTGAGGTCACCATGCTGGCCGCCAGTTAACTGCGAAGCGCCGGCGGGAGAAAGCCGGCGCGACGTTTATCCGCGAGTGGGAGAAGGCTCGTACACAAGAGGAGGAAGACAATGACCAAGACCAGAACAATGCTCGCGGCATTCGCCGTTGGGCTTATGACGTCCACGGCGGCAATCGCCGGGGAAGTGCGCATCATGTGGTATTCCGATGGCGTCGAGGGCGAAGTCCTCAAGGACCTCGTCGATCGCTTCATGAAGGAAAATCCCGATATCAATGTCGTCATCGACAATGTGTCTTACAGCGTCGTGCGCGAACAGCTACCGGTTCAGCTCGAAGCCGGCGGTGGCCCGGATATCGCTCGCGTCACAAACCTGAAGGCGCTGAGCAAGCACTGGCTCGATCTCCGGCCGCTGGTCGCCGATGGCGCCTATTGGGACAAGAACTTCGGCGATCAGGCCGACTGGATGCGCCCTGACGGCTCGAACCAGATTTCGGGCTTCATGACGCAAATTACGGTTGCCGGCGGCTTCGCCAACAAGACGCTCTTCGACCAGGTCGGCGTTGCCATCCCCGCGAAGGATGCGACATGGGATGACTGGGCGAAGGCCGCAAAGCAGGTGGCCGAAAGCCAGCAGGTGCCATTCCCGATGGCGCTCGACCGGTCCGGGCATCGACTGTCAGGCCCCAACATTTCCTATGGCGCCAACTATATCGGTGCCGACGGAAAGCCGGCGCCAATCGATGAAGGCTCCAAGGCCTTCATATCCAAGTTCGTCGGTTGGGTTGAAGACGGGACGATGAGCAAGGACGTCTGGGTATCCGCGGCCGGTTCAACCTACCGGGCCGCCGCGGACGACTTCATCAACGGCCAGGTCGCATTCTACTATTCCGGTTCTTGGCAGGTGCCGAACTTCTCGACCAAGATCGGCTCAAACTTCGACTGGGTCGCGACTGGCAGCCCATGCGGTCCGGCTACCTGCACAGGCATGCCCGGCGGCGCCGGCCTCGTAGCGATCAAATATACGAAGAATCCGACGGACGTTGCGAAGGTCATGGACTATCTCGCGCGCGAAGAGGTCTTGAAGGAATTTTCCGAGCGAACCCTGTTCCTGCCGGCTCACAAGGGCGTGGTCGAAAAAGGGCTGGACTTCAAGACGGATGACGCACAGGCCAAGGCAGCGCTCGGTGTTTTCGTGACATCGACGACGTCTTTGTCCGACCTCGCGCGAAAACTGCCCGGTTGGCACTGGTCCGACACGGTCTACGGCGCACTCGTCACACGCGTGAGCCAGGCGGCAGCTGGCGAGATGAAGCTCGATGAAGCCTTTACGCGCATCGATGCGGATATCGCAGCCAAGGTCAAGGATTCGGGCCTCTAACGCGGCTCGACGATTGGTTCGCGGACGGCAGCGAGGGGCTGAACTCCCATCTGCCGCAGCCTGCGAAACCGTTCGGCGCGATCACCCGGTGAAAGCAATCGCTAAGGGGAAAACGTGCCGATCCTGTCGGCTTTGAACGGCATCCCCGCGGCGCAAGCCGCGGGAAGTCGGCAGCGATCAGCGAATTGAGGAAAGCGATCATGACGGCAGATGTACCCGGCAGGACCGGGCTGAGCCTGAGCGAACTAGCCATGGTCCCGGTTCGCCTCGCGATGAGCTTCATCGACGCCCCGTTGCGATGGGTCCAGAAGACTTTCGGCCTGGGCGGTATGGCGACGTTCTTCCTGCTGCCTAACATGCTGATATTCGGCATCTTTGTGCTTTTGCCATTCTTCATCAACTTCGCCTACTCCATGACGGGCGGCACAGCGCTTTTTCTGCCGGACCGCAGCTTTGTCGGCACGGATCAATACGCCCGGCTCTTCGACTGCGCGAACTATCTCGATCCCAACAGCTGCGTTGAGGACACCTTCTGGACGGCGGTCGGCAATACGGGCTGGTTCGTCGTTCTTCAGGTCACCCTGATGATCGGCTTTTCGCTCGTCACGGCGCTCATCCTCAATCGTGACCTCAGGGCGCGCAGCTTCTGGCGCGCGGTCTTCTTCTTTCCTGTGCTGCTTTCGCCCGTGGTCGTGGGTCTCATCTGGAAATGGATCCTGCAACGGCAGGGCCTCTTGAACTTTGGGCTCTTCAGCTTCGGCTTCGAGCCCCATGTCTGGCTGAACGATCGCACCTGGTCCTTTGCCGCGACGGTCGGCGTCTCGATCTGGGCGCATATGGGTTTCTACACGCTGATCATTCTCGCCGGCCTGCAGGCCATTCCAAAGGACCTCTATGAAGCGGCGGAGATGGACGGCACAAGGACGTCGCGGGTTTTCCTGCGCATCACCCTGCCACTGCTGATGCCCAACCTGCTCGTCGTGATCGTGCTGGTCCTGATCCGGGCCGTGCAGATCTTCGATGAGGTCTACGTGCTCACGGGCGGCGGTCCGGGCACGAGCACGCTCTACCTGACGCAATATATTTACGAGACCGGATTTGCGACCCAGCTGCGCAATCCCGGACTTGCCGCCGCTGCCTCGATCCTGATGGGCGTGGTGCTCGTTGTTCTGACGCTGCTGCAGCTTGGTCTCAGCCGCCCCAGCGAAAAGAAGGGAAGCCGCAAATGAGCCGGGCTGTTGAGTTTCTCTTTCGCCGCAAGGGCGGCAAGGGCTGGCACTGGACGGACATCGTCACCTGGGTCTGGCTCGTCGGCGGCCTGTTCATCATGTTCGGTCCGGCGGTCTGGCTGGTCGGTTCGTCGTTCAAGTCGCCGGCAGCACTTGCTGAGTTCCCCCCGACAATCTTGCCCTATGTCACCCAGAAGGCGACCGTCGAAGCGTACGACAAGCCGCTCGATCTCTATGAGGTGACACTTGAGGACGGCAGCAAGGCGACGCTTGCCGAGGTGCGGCGCATCGGTGTCGTCAGCCAGATGGTCGACCCCGTCAAACCTGGAGAGATCGTCAAGGTCAACATCGCCAACCGAACGCCGGTCCGCCAGATGTCGTTTGCGGCCGAGAACTACACCGAGCCCTTCACACATTTCGATTTCGTGCGCTATCTCTGGAACTCGGTCTTCGTGACGGTGACCGCGACGCTGATCACCCTGGTCGTCAATTCGATGGCCGCGTTTGCGTTGAGCAAGTATGAGTTTCGAGGCCGGACCTTCGCCATGCTGCTGATCCTCGCGACGCTGATGGTGCCGCTGTCCGTGATCATGGTGCCGCTTTATTCGATCGTTTCGGTGCTCGGCCTCTTTAACAATCTCTGGGGGGTGATCCTGCCGACAGTGGCGACGCCGACCGGCGTGTTCATCCTGCGCCAATACATGCTGACCATTCCCGACGAACTGATCGACGCGGCGCGCATGGACAAGGCGTCGGAATGGCAGATCTATTGGCGGATCATCCTGCCGTTGACCGCGCCAGCGCTCGCCGTGCTCGCGATCTTCTCCGTCGTCTGGCGCTGGAACGACTTCCTCTGGCCGCTGATCGTGCTGTCGCGCAAGGAACTCTATACTTTGCAGGTGGGCTTGAGCATCTATTCCGGCGAACTGAACGTGCAATGGCATTTCATCCTCGCGATGACCGTCGTGACCATGATCCCCGTCGTTCTGGTCTTTCTCTTCCTGCAGCGCTTCATCACCACCGGCATCGCCGGAACCGGCCTGAAATAAGGGGTGCATCATGGGTCACATCAAACTCACCAATGTCGCGAAATCCTTCGGCAGCATCGACGTGCTCCATGAAATTAACCTGGAGATTGCCGACAGCGAGTTCGTCGTCTTCGTCGGGCCATCCGGCTGCGGTAAGTCCACGCTTTTGCGTATAATCGCCGGTCTCGAAAAGCCGACGGGCGGCGAACTGGCCATCGATGGAAAGGTGGTCAATTCAGTCCCGGCCGCCGATCGGGGGCTTGCCATGGTCTTCCAGTCCTATGCCCTCTATCCCCATATGAGCGTGCGCCAGAACCTTGCCTTTGGCCTCGAAAACACCAAGATGCCGACGGCGGAGATCACAGAGCGCATCGGCGAGGCGGCGCGCATGCTGGAGATCGAGCGTTATCTCGACCGTCGACCGGGGCAGCTTTCCGGCGGCCAGCGCCAGCGCGTCGCGATCGGCCGGGCGATTGTACGCCGTCCAGTCGCCTTCCTGCTCGATGAGCCCCTGTCCAACCTCGACGCTGAACTGCGCGGCTCGACCCGCGCCGAGATCGCCGCGCTTCATTCCCGGCTTTCGGCGACGATGATCTATGTGACGCACGACCAGGTCGAGGCAATGACTCTTGCCGACAGGATCGTCGTGCTGCGCGCCGGCCGCATCGAGCAGATCGGCACGCCGATGGAACTGTACAATTCGCCTACAAACCGTTTCGTGGCCGGTTTCATCGGCTCCCCGCACATGAACTTCCTCGAAGGCACGGTGGAATCTTCGTCGTCCGGCAAGGCCGTTGCAACGTTCGCGGGCGGCCATCGGTTGGACCTGCCAGTTGATGACGCCAGCGTTGCCACAGGTTCCCGCGTAACGCTCGGCGTCCGTCCCCAGCATGTTTCGATCGGGACAGGCACTGAGGGCATTTCCGCGAAGATCAAGCTGGTTGAAGCGCTCGGTTCCGAAACCATCGTCCACACCGACGTCGCGGGACAAAAGATTCTGGTGGTTGCGCCCGGACAGCATGACCTCGCACCGGGGGCAGATATTCGCCTGTCGCTGTCGGCGGCTCCCCTCCATCTGTTCAACGAAAAAGGCCTGCGCCTTGAACACGCCCTTTGATCTTTCGGGTAAGGTTGCGCTCGTAACGGGCGCAAGAACGGGGCTCGGCAGAGGGATGGCGCTGGCACTTGCCGGCGCGGGCGCGGATATCGCAGCGCTCGGCTCGACGGCGATGCCGGAGACAGCCGACACTGTCCGCTAAGCTGGCCGGCGCTTTCATGGACTCGAAGTCGATCTTTCGCAGAAATTCGACGCGCAGGGAATCGTCAGCTCAATTGTCTCGACGCTGGGTGGCATCGACATCCTTGTCAACAATGCCGGCGTCATCCGCCGGGCCGATCTCCTCGACCATTCCGAGCAGGATTGGGACGATGTCATTGACGTCAATCTGAAGGCGGCCTTCCTCCTGTCGCAGGCCGTTGCCCGACACATGGTCGAAACGAAGCGGACGGGACGCATCATCAACGTCGCGTCGATGCTGTCCTTCCAGGGCGGCATTCGCGTCCCGGCCTATACGGCGTCCAAGCACGGTATCGCCGGCCTGACGAAGGCGATGGCAAACGAGCTTGCGCCGCACGGCATCACGGTCAACGCCATCGCTCCCGGCTATATGGAGACGGACAATACCGAGGCGCTGCGCATTGACCCCGATCGCAACACCCAGATTTCCGCGCGCATCCCGATGGGACGCTGGGGCACACCGGAGGACCTCGCCACATCGGTGTTGTTCCTAGCGGCCGCGGGCACCAACTACGTAACCGGCATGACCGTGCCGGTCGATGGCGGCTGGCTGGTTCGGTAGGGCGGGGCAACGAATGACGTCGAACCGGCATAAGCGCGGCATTAGCGGACTGCGCCGAAGGTCAGGAATGGCGTCGCAACGCGCCCTTGTCAGTCACCTGGCGCAGGTCCGGAAATGGCGCAACTTTCCTGTTCGCAAACCGTAAAGATGACCCTTACGGCCACATCGATCAGATCAACCTGAAGACGCGGGGTTTCAGGTAGGGTGGAGAACCTTCCGCAGCACTCCCGCTTCCCCGCCGCAATAGCGCCTTGCCGGCTTCACACAACTTTACATTCGCCCGCAACGACCGAAACATTGCGCTCCTAGTCTGGCCCAGTCGCGGCAGAGATGCCGCATTAGCGAAAGGACCAGCAACATGGAAACGAACCATCAGGAACCGGCGAGCGTCTCCGGCACGCCGCAGAAGAAGAGCTGGGGCAAGCGCATCGCCATAGGCGGCATTGCGATCGCGGCGCTTGCCGGTGTCGGCGTCGCCGGCGCGCTCAGCCAGGATTACGGGCGCATGCAGCGCTTCGGCATGGGCGGGGGCGACGGCGGACCCGGCATGCACATGCAGGCCAATTTCCGCCACGGCATGGGGTTCGGCCCGGGTTTCGGCGGGCATCACTTTGAGCGCATGCTCGAGGAGGTCGACGCAACACCCGAGCAGGAAGACAAGCTGGAGGCGATCATGGACAAGCTCCACGACGATGTCCGCCCGATCATGCGCGGCTTTCGCGACACACGAGACGATGTCGCCAGGCTACTCGGCGCCGCAACCATCGACCGCGAGGCGGCGGAGAAGCTGCGCGCCGAGCGCGTCGCAGCGGTCGACGAGGCCTCGCGCAAGCTGACGGCCGCGCTGCTCGACGCCGCCGAGGTGCTGACGGCCGAGCAGCGGGCGGAGTTGCTCGAACATTTCGAGGATCGCGGCTGGCACCGCTGGTAAGCTCTGTACAG
Organism: Mesorhizobium sp.; assembly: GCF_004962245.1. Classification (GTDB taxonomy): domain Bacteria; phylum Pseudomonadota; class Alphaproteobacteria; order Rhizobiales; family Rhizobiaceae; genus Mesorhizobium. The sequence goes on from NZ_SUHQ01000004.1 coordinate 297,419, forward strand.
GCACAGGTTCGAATCGGAGCAAACAAACGAGCATGGCGGACCAGGTTCTCATCGTCGACGACGACAGGCGCCTGTCCGCCATGCTCGCAGAATACCTGACGGGCAACGGTTTTCGTGTGCGAGCGGCGGAGACAGCGGGCGCGGGCATTGCCGAGATCGCGCGGCTGTCGCCCGATGCCGTGGTTCTCGATGTCATGCTGCCCGACATGGACGGCTTCGAGGCGCTCAAGCGCATCCGCGCGAACTCCGATGTGCCGGTTCTGATGCTGACGGCGCGAGGCGACGAGACCGACCGCATCGTTGGGCTGGAAATAGGCGCCGACGATTATCTGCCGAAGCCGTTCAATCCGCGCGAGTTGCTGGCGCGGCTGAAGGCAATCCTGCGCCGCCGCAACGCCGGCGCGAACGCCTCCCCGCGCATCCTGCGCTTCGGACGGCTGGAGATCGACCCTTCGTCGCGCTGGGCTCGCGTCGACGGGCGCGACTGCCCGATGACCAGCTACCAGTTCGACCTGCTGGTGGCGCTCGCCGAAAATGCCGGGCGCACGCTGTCGCGCGAGCAGCTCATGGACATGGTCAAGGGCGAAGAACTGGAAGCGTTCGACCGGTCGATCGACGTGCATGTCTCGCGCATCCGCGCCGCGATCGAGACAGATCCGAAACATCCTCGCCGCATCATTACGGTACGCGGCGCGGGCTATGTCTTTGCCCGTTTCCAGGACGGTGACAGATAAGCCATGCGCAGCAGCCTTTTCGTCAAGATCTATCTCACCGTGCTCGTCAGCCTCGCAGTAGTAGCGATCGCCAGCGCGACCTTCGTACACATGGGCCAGGAACGCGAACATGCCGGCTGGAGTGGTCGGCGCGACGCTTTCATCGAGGCGATGCTGTCGGCGGACTCCGACCCCGCCTTGCTGCAGGCGACGGCCGAGCGGCTTTCGGCGGCCTTCGATGCCGACATCTCCGTCTACGGTCTGCAGGGTCGGCTGCTTGCAGCGGCCGGCCGGCCGATCCCCCCGCAAGAGATCGGATCCCGGCGCAGGATGCATCCCGGCGGGCAACACCTGCTGATCAGTCGGCAGCCGAACGGAAGGGTGATCGCGGCGCGGCTGAGAATGCCGTTCGGCCCGGCCGGCCGCAGCCCGCTTGCCTTTCTCGCGCTGATCGCCGCGGTGACAGGGCTTGCCGCCATTCCGGTCGTGCGTCATCTGACACGCCGCCTTGAAGCATTGCGCCAGGGCGTGGATCGCTGGGGCGCAGGCGCTCTCGACACGCGCGTCGCCGTGCGCGGCAGCGACGAGGTGGCGGCGGTGGCGGCGAGCTTCAACCGCGCCGCCGAGCAGATCGAGCGGCTGCTTGCCGCGCACCGCTCGCTGCTTGCCAATGCCAGCCACGAGTTGCGCTCGCCGCTTGCGCGGCTGCGCATGGCGATCGACCTCGACGCGGACGGACAAAGCGGCCCGGTGCGCGACGAGATCGTACGCGACCTCGCCGAACTCGATGCGTTAGTGGAGGAAATCCTGCTTGCCAGTCGGCTCGACCATATCGAGAAGCTGGAACGGGTGGAGCAGGTGGATCTGCTGGCGCTCACTGCCGAGGAAGGTGCGCGCTCCGGCGTCGACGTCTCAGGCGAACCCGGCGTCGTGTCGGGCGACCCGACACTGCTCACGCGGCTGGTTCGCAATCTCATGCAGAACGCGCAGAGACATGGCAGTCCGCCGGTCAGCGCGCATGTGGGAACCGAAGGCGGCTCTGTGGTGCTCAAGGTGCGCGATCACGGACCGGGCCTGCCGGAAGGTACCGGCGAGCGCGTCTTCGAGCCGTTCTTCCGACCAAAGGGCCGCAGCGAGACGGCCGGCGGCTGGGGCCTCGGCCTGTCGCTGGTGCGCCAGATCGCCTTGCATCACGGCGCAACCGTGCACCATAAATCGCCGTCCGGCGGCGGCGCCTGCTTCGTCGTCACGTTTCCTGCAATATCTTGATACGGCGGGCGCATAGCCTTGTGAAAGCGGCCCCCAGGCGGGGCGGAAGGAAGGTATGATTAACGCACGAATTCCCGACGGCGAGATCATCGAAACCAGGAAGAGCCAGGGTTTCGCGCATCCGAGCGTTGACTCGCGAGGCCCTCGACTTCTCATGCGGTCGCTAGAGCGCCGGGTCCTTCGCCTACATAATATACGCGAAGCGTATGCCTCCGCGCACTTGCTCTCGAACATGCAAGTTCTAATGCTGGAGCATCTCGGTGAAATAGACGCTGCCTCTCGCCTGATGAAAGCCATCGAGGACGTTTGCGCCGCAGGAATGATCATGCCAGACGTTGGGGGAAAGGCCACGACCCGTGAGGTCACCGACGCAGTCATCGCGGCGATCCGCGGGTCCAACACTTCACCAATCGGCAACACAGCGAGTAACCGGCTATGAAAATCGGCGTAATTGGACTTGGCTCCATGGGATACGGGATCGCCACGTCACTGCTTCGTTCGGGTCACAACGTTTATGGGGCCGACATCAACCCTGAAGCAGTCGAGCGCCTGCGTGCCGAAGGCGGGTCTGATGTGGACGTCATGTCCGCCGCGCCTGAGCTGAATGCGGCCGTCATCGTTGTCTTGAACGCAGCGCAAACCGAAACGGTGCTGTTCGGCGAGCATGGACTGGTTCCTCAGCTCGCCCCAGGAGCAGTCGTGATCATGTGCGTGACGGTTGCACCAGATTATGCGCGCAGTACCGCCGAGCAGTGCGCAGCGCGCGGCGTGCATTTCCTGGACGCTCCCATTTCGGGGGGATCGGTCAAGGCAGCCGAGGGTAAGCTATCCGTGATGGCCTCTGGCAGACCGGAGGCGTTCGCAGCGGCGCGACCCGTGCTCGACGCGATGGCCGAAACGGTTTTCGAACTCGGAGACGGCGCCGGCGCAGGATCTGCCATGAAAGCGGTCAACCAGATGCTGGCCGGCATCCATATAGCAGCCATGGCCGAAGCGATCACCTTCGCGATGACCCAAGGAATAGACCCCGGGACCTTCCTCAAGGTGATCCCCGCTTGTGCTGGGACCAGCTGGATGCTGGAAAACCGGGCGCCGCATGTCGTTGCTGGCGATTATACTCCACGCTCTGCCATCGACATCTGGCCCAAGGATCTTGGTATCGTTCTCGACGTCGCGCGGACGTCAAGGTTCGCTGCACCCCTGACTGCCGCAGCTCTGCAACAATTCATCTGTGCGGCGGGGATGGGGCTGGGACGGGAGGACGACGCTGCAGTGGCAAAGGTCTACGCCCATAATGCGAGCCTGACCCTGCCCTGCACCAGTCAGAACGAATAGCGAGACGGACCAAGGGCCATGACGACGTTTTTCGGCGCAATAGCAGATGATTTCACTGGCGGTACGGATCTGGCCGGCCTGCTGGCGCGCTCTGGCGCACGCGTATCGCTGCGCGTGGGTGTGCCGGCGGACCCGCCCGCTAACACGAAGCCGTCGGCGAGACGCTAGCCGCGCTCCATTGGCTTCGCAGGGCCGGCGCTCAGCGGTTCTTCTGGAAGTATTGCTCGACGTTCGGCTCGACACCGCGCGGCAATGTCGGCCCGGTTGCCGAGGCGCTGATGAAAGGCGCTCGGAACGAGCCCAACCATCTGCTGCCCAGCCTTCCCCGAAAACGGACACTCCGTCTTCATGGGTAATCTCTTCGTCGGTGAACAGCCGCTCGCCGAGAGCCCGATGAAGGATCATCCCCTGACGCCGATGAGGGATTCGAACCTCATGCGGCTACTGCAACCGCAGGTGACTCTGCCTGTTGGGCTCGCCAAACCTAGTCGAGGATATCCCCAATTAGCCGATCGCATTCGAATGGGAACGGAGGCCTAGCTGTGCGGGCAAACGTCAACCCGTTCATACGCGGGGAGAAGTTGATCGGCGGCTTGTGGTGGGCGGTGACGGAATTATACGAGACAATACGGAAAGGTTTCTGATTCAGGCCCACGAAAAACCCAATGAAATCAACATTCCGAATACGCCCTCCGGGCCCACCAAAATCTTTCAATATCAACAACTTATGGCGAACTTCGTTCTGAAGTGGGCCAATCGAGCTTCGCTATACCCGCAGCACTCAGTTTGATTGTTCTCGCATGAACACGATCCAAGGGCAGGGGAGGGCGATCTTGTGCCTGTTGTCTATCTTTAATCTTGCTCCTGTCGGGTAGCGTGCAGCCACACATAGCGCAGCTGTTTCAAGGCTGGAAAGGCCCTTGGTCCATGCGTGCGGCAAAAGGCGGTTACGGCGTGCGAATAGGATGATTTTGAGCGCCTGGGGGTAATCAAGCTGGCGTGAAATGACAGCATCTATGCTCCACGGTCATTGCAGCGTCGATATCCCGTCTTGGAACCAGACTTCCACCGAACCGGCAATCATGACCCTTGCGAGACCTTCATTGTCTGCGTTGCCATGGCAGCAATGCGCCTCATGTCGGACGTTGAGATCAGCTTTGCTCCTTCCTGAAAGCCGGCATCCAAGTGACCACACCGACGGTCGCGGTTGCGCCATGAGCCGACCTTGGATACCGTGATCCTCGACGACTTGTCTCACCTCGATAGCGATGGTCGCGAGCCCGGATTACGACCGCGAAGCGGTCAGAAATCCAAATCCATATCGTGATGATGATGCTCGTGACCGGGAAGCTCCGGCGGCGGCGGGCCCGGGATTTCGGCCACCATGGCCTCCGTCATGATGAGGAGGCCCGCCA
>NZ_SUHQ01000050.1 GCF_004962245.1 Mesorhizobium sp.
GACTGACGGCCTTCGTCCAATATCGAAGCCACCGCGGCCTTTGCCGGAGGGTTACCCGGCATAGGTGAGCTTGTCGACATTGGTCACCCGGTAGGCCGGGTTACAGCACAAATGCCGGCACACCGCCGAGCCGATGAAGCCGGCCCCTCCGGTCACCAGAAAATTCATGCCGCTCTCCTCACCGCAAACACTGTCGCGCGAACACTTCAGCGGCGGTGAACATCAGCGCCGAAGAGCTCAAGTGCCACCCGAATGCCTTTAGGATGCTGCTAATGTCGGCCGCAGTACCCAGCCTGCTACGACGAAATTTCGATGGGAACAAACAGCTTGCCACCGTTGTGGTCGACCTCGATCAATTCGTTCTTCTTGGCCAAACGGGCTGCAAATCCTTTGTGAAAGATAATGGCGTTCATGTAGGCAAACGTCATTGCAAGCGCTTCGGTCCGCAACGGGTAATCGACAAGTGAATGGATGAGAAGAAAAGACACCGATAGAAAAGCCGCCTTCTGAAGCGGGTCGCGGCGAACTCTGGCAAGTGCCGTAAAAAGCAATAGAAAATAAAACACCATTAGAAGGACTGCAATAACCCCTCCCTCTAAGGCTAATTCAAGATAATCGTTGTGAGCGTGGTTGACGTATTGCGCAAAAATCATCTCCTCCTTTTCGTATATCTGGTAGGCCTTTTGAAAATTCCCAAATCCAACGCCAGTCGCCAAATTTTCTTTGATTCCATCAATAGTGGTACGAGCAAATTCTCCTCGCCCGAAATCCGGATCAACCGCCTCGGCATCGATCTTCGTCCACGCGCCTATCGTGTAGACCGAAAGCCCTATGAAAATCGCCAGAATGCTCAATCCACTCGCCCTGGAACGCGCTGAAAGAAAGACGATGGATAGGACGGTGATCGCCAAGCCAATCAGAACACCGGCACGCGAACCGGCGGCCAAAAGCAGCAGCAAAAGCGTGACTAGTCCGAGCGATCCAGACAAGAGGTATCCGCGGAACAGGCCGTAATAAACGACGAAGGGAATAGAAACAAAAAGCAAAGCCGCAAAATGATTCTGGTTGGCAAAAAGCCCAGCATTGATCGTAAAAGGCAACAATCCCTCTATGGCGATGTCGTCAGAGAGCGAATATTGAATCGCTCCCGCCAAGCCATTGCAGACAACGCCCATAAAAAAGAACGGCAAAAGCGCGTGGACCTGCTCGGTGCGCAAACGCAACACGCTCAAGAAAAACGCTGCCGAGCCAACCAGATACAACAGACATTCGATCGTCCGTCCAACTCCGACACTGACGAAACGAAATCGGGTTTCTCCAACCGGCCAAGGGTCTGCGAGCAACAGCTCTGGTCGCAATCCATTGAATATGGCAGCAGGCAGCGGGACGATTTGTAAAATCACCAATGCCACAGCGAAGATAAGCAGCCATAGAATAGACCGAGGGATTCTCTGGCCAGATGTCTGTGAAAAGACAGCCGCGGCCGAGATGATTGCCGCGACCTCAATCAGCGTGTCCGTATAGAGGCCGCTTGCAGTCCCTCCGCCGATCAGCAGCGATAGAAACAGAACCGATCCAAGGAGATATTTATCCCATTCCGAGGGTCGATCGCTCAAGATGAAAGTCTCTCGATGCTCAATTTGTGCATTACCAGCGTACCGACATATCGAAAGCGCCAGCTCTCGGCAATGGCGGCAGTCTCCAGTCTCAGCAGTTGCATCGGGCACCCGGCCGATCCAACCGAAAAATCCCGGCTCATGGCCTGACGATTGTATGTACCCTCCGGAATATCGAACCGCGCTATTTCGCCAGCTGGCCCCATGCACCTGATCGACCAGAACAATTCCTTTGGAAGCCTCAGGTTTCTTGCAGAGGCAGTCAGAGAAATCCTGTACGAGCCAGGAGGCAGTTCAATATACTGCTGAAGAGCAGCGTTCTTGACAGGCGTATTAAAGAAGCGGACCGTCGCCCCACTTTCACCTTCGACCGAATCTTGGGACTTTGCAAACGTCACTTCCAGTCCCGACTGATCGCGGATTTGCCAGTCGAAAGGCTTGCCGCTGGGTACCGGTTCAAAGGTACTATTGAAAATGTATCCACCCAGCTTCCGTTCTTCATCAGACAGGCTGAAAAGAAACAACCGATATGCTTGGTCATATTCCTTCTGACGAATATAACCGTGGATCACATAGGACAATTCGCTTGAGTTTGGTGGCGCGATTGATCCAGCTAAATCGAGCAGCAGCCGATTTGCGGAGTCAAGCCCCTCGGGAGTTTTGCCGAGAGCCACGAACAGACTGCTTCTCCACGGCGCCTCCGCCTTGATGGCTGCCAGCACAGCCTGATATCCTTCGGGGCTTGCGAGGATTGTCGGCAGCCCCTCGGCGACAGCTGGAAATTGTCCCGGCCAGCGCCGTAGCAATATGTCGATCTCGCCTACGGCCTTTGACAGATCGCCTTTCTCGATCGAGTGGCCAATGGACCTCTGGAGCGCGTGGATTTCGGTCTTGGATAATTTTCGAGCTCGATCGAAGAACTCATAGGCTTGGTCTTTTACGCCCTGCCGGTATTTGATTTCGCCAATCAGGCTGTAGAGCCGTGCATCTGCCACATCAAATCGAAGCGCGCCTTCGGCCTTGGCGAGCAATGCATCGAGATCAGGCGTATCGCTTGCATCGTTCAGGTTGTCGGTGATTTCGCTTATCAAGGCATTGACGTTCAGCGGATCCAGCGCAAGGGAAACGGCTGGCGTCTCGGTTTCAAGAAGCCGACTTAGCCCGATCGACGAAGCCGCCAACGCTAGAACGGATGCGACGAACCAAACGCCTGAACGCCTGAGATTTTGCATAGGCCGGCTGGTCTGCTCCGTCATCGACTTTGCCCTCAATTTTCGGGGTACTCGTGCCGTAGTCGTAATACTGGTAGTTCATATATTTGTAGGCGTAGTTGTAATCGAACTTGTTCACCGCAAACTTCGACATCGCAGCTCCAACCACATTCGCGCCGGCAGCGCGCATGCGTTTCAGCGCCGTCTTCGCCGACTTGCGTGTCACCTGATTGGTAGAGATGACCATTAATGTACCCTCGGCAAGGCGGCTGAGGATGGGCGCATCTGAAAGGCCTACAACCGGCGGGGCGTCGATTATGACAAGATCGAAGCGCTTGCCGAGATTGGTAACAATCAGTGCCATCTTCGGCGAAGAAAGCAGGTCCGCAGGGTTTGGGGGGATCGTTCCAGAGGTCAGGACGGTTACGTTGGGATATTTCGTCGCCCTGAAAATACTCGCCAGATCCTCCTTGCGGACGGTGTTCGTCAGCAGATTGCTCAGTCCGATCGTGTTGTCGAGACCAAACAGCCGATGAAGGTTCGGCTTTCGAAGATCTCCGTCGACGATGAGAACTCGCGCACCGAGCGCCGCAAAATCCTGCCCCAGCTTGAACGACGTGGTCGACTTGCCTTCCGAGGGTTCCGAACTCGTGACCAGCAGTGATCGCGGCGCACCTTCGGCGCCGGAGAACTGCAACGACGTTCGAAGCGACCGGTAGGCTTCGGACAGTCCTGATTTCTGATCGGCGATGCTGGTCATGAGTTCTCGATCATCGACAAGCGGCAAGATGCCGAGCATCGCCAATCCTAGTTCTTTTTCGATCTGCTCAGGATTGGTAAAGGTGTTGTTCAACAACTCGATGATATAAATAATTGACGCACTCATAGCCATGAAAAGAGCGAAAGCGATCGCAAGATTGATGCTCAGGCGCGGAGAATAAGGACTATTAGGCTGAGTCGCGAAATCGACGATCGCCGCACTTTGTGTCTTGAGTTCAGAGCTGACACCGACCTCATTAAGCTTGGAAATAAGATTATCATATTGCGACCTGTTCGAATCAACCTCGCGCTTCAGGATCGTGTATTTGATGTTCTTGTCGTTGAAGATAACCTGCTGCTTCTCCATCTCGGCGAGTTTGGACCGAAGGTCAGCCTCCTTGTTCTGAGCCTCCTGGTATTTTTGCCGCAGCGAGTCAGTTATAGTCAAAACGCCATTGTTATAAAGCCGTTGCAGTTCCTTGATCTGTGCCTGAAGCTGCTGCATTTCTGGGAAGCCAGGTTTCAATATGCCCAACTTCTGCTGATACTGGCTGGTCAAATCGGCCAATTTGTCGGTGATCTTCTGCAGACCTTCGCTTTCCAAGACTGGGCCGAGGCTCGACCCGCGACCTTTGTCTATCTGGTCCACCATCCGTCCGGCATCGAGACGTTCCTGGATTGCTGTCGCCAGCGCGGTATTCAGAGCCTCGATGTTCGACCCTATCAGCGATTTGTCGTCGCCGGTTATTGTGATGCCTACATCCTTTGCATAAGCGACCAGATCCTCTTCGGATTTCTGGAGCTTTTGCTTTACCTGCAAAACCTGTTCCTGGATGAACTGCCGTGCCAGATCGGACGTCTCGCTGGTCTGATCAACGCGTTGGTCGATAAAGCTTTGCGCGACCTGATTGGCTACATCACTTGCATATTTCGGTCTCTGGTCGGCAAACGTAATCGACAGCAAGCTTGTGTTGGTCACAAGATTGACCGTGAGGTCATTCAGAATGCGACCGATTGCAATCCTCTCACGTTCCTCGGGGGTTTTCTCTTCAATGGAAGGCGATTTGGAAATTCCGAACGCACGATAGAGGATATTGCTAAGCGAGAAGCTCGGCGTCGGAAACAGGAAGTCCGGCTTTTCGCTGAGTCCCAGTTGGAACACCACGCGTTGCGCCAATGCACGGCTTTTGAGCTTTTCACGAGCGGTTTGAAAGGCCCGCAGGTCACTGCTTTCAGAAACCACCTCAATATCCTGGAAGACTTTGGCCGAAGGAACCAACACTTCCAATTGCGCTGTTGCCTGATATTTTGGCGTCTGCATCATGCTGACGACGACGCCGGCAACCAGCCCGGCTGCTGCCATCATGACGATCAGCCACCGATACTGGACAACGTAAAACAGCAGTCTGAGCGGATTGAATCCCTCGTCCTGCTCCGTGTAATCGCGACCGTACGAGCTATAGTTTTGCGCACCGTCATAATACAGGTCAGGGGACAAGGCTTGGCTATGTCCTGGGCCTGCAATTTGATGCTGTCTGTTACGATCGAGCATGGTGCGAAGTAATCCTAGGTTTGTCTATGTCCTGAATTCTGACGGGCCATGGTCATATTCACGGGATCACCGCAATTCGGGCTGCGCTCGAGGCGACACCGAGGGCGTCCTTGAGATTGTTCAGCGCAATTTTCGATTTCGAGGCGAAGACGACAATCTTGTCGCCACCATAGATGCGTGGATTGCGGCTTTTGCCGGCACGAATTTGCTCAACATTGTAATTTGCGACCAAAGTATTTTGGCCGATGTTCCGGTAGACAAAGACCTTTCCCGCATCGCCAACTGCATTGAACCCTCCAGCGAGGGCGATCGCATCAATGAGAGAAGAATTGCTCGACACCGGAAAGATACCGGCCCTAACGACTTCGCCATCGACGGTAATGCGCTGTCCGATCGATTCCTTAACGTAGACCGACACATCGGGCGACTGCAGATAGTTGGCGCCGTAAGCCGTTTCGATTTCCTGCTCCAGTTGACGCACGGTCTTTCCCGCCGCGGTGACGGTTCCGATAAGTGGAAGCGAAATCTGCCCGCCGGCGTCGACTTGAACGGTTCTGTTCAGATTGTCGACCTGGAACACACTTACCTCGAGCACATCGTTCGGAGACAAAGGCTGCTCGCTGCCATCCTGCGTGTTCTGCGGTGCCGGCAGATCCTTTACAATCCGTAGAGCGCCGCCGCCCGAAAGCGGAGCCGACGCCGAAGTCAGTTGCAGCGCATCGACCGAAGCCGGCGAGGACGGTGTCGTTGAGGAGGTACTCGTGCAGGCAGACACCGTGATTGAAGCGAACAAGACACATAAGGTGCCCATATAGCTTTTTGCGAAATGAAAAATGCCCATCATGCGGTTCCGCCCTTCAACAAGCGACCCAATCCCGCAAAGCGACCAACGTTGCCAGGGCTAGGCTTTTTCGCGGGTGACTTTCCGACCGGATCGAGAGGCCGGTTCGCCAATATTTCGCCTGGACGTTTCAACACCATATTGCAGGCCTCGTCTTCCCCACATCGCTTCGCAACAACGGCGACAGCCTTCGAAAGCCCCGGCGGCCGGCGGGTGGCGCCATGGGTGTCCGATGCGATAATATCTACCCTACCTTCGTCAATCAGCTTTTCCGAGTAGTAAAGCGCCGTGCGTCCAAAAGCACCAACAATCGAGTCTGCCGTAAGCTGAACAAGGCAGCCGACTGCGTTCAACCTCTCGACAACATCGTAATTCGCCTTGATCCAGGTTAACCGCTCCGGATGGGTAAGAATCGGAACGAACCCGGCGTTTATGAGGCGCAGAGCAAGTTCTTCCAGTCTTGGCGGTAAAACGTGGTGCGGCGGCTCAAATAGAAAATAGCGAGACCTGTTTAAAGTCGGCACATTGCCGAGCGCCAATTGCTCCGGAAGATCGGGCGCTACATGAACGTCGGCACCAACATAAAGAGTAAGCGGTATCGCGGCGCGGCGTAATGCCTGGTCCAGCCCTTGGACCGCTCGGGCAATATTTGCCGATCCGTTTTCGTACATACCTGGCACGATATGCGGCGTACACGCCATATGGGTCGTTCCGTCGGCCACCGCCAGCCGCGCCATTTCCAGCGATTCGGCAAGACTAGGCGAGCCGTCGTCGAGACCGGGCAGGATATGGGAATGCAGGTCGATCATTGGCGTTTCCGGGTGTACCGACGCAACTTCGCCCCCAAAAAAACGGATGCGTCACCCGCGGGATTGCGAATGACGCATCTAGCAAGGTTACGCATTACGGTAGATGCCAGGTCCAAGCCACTCGCCGACAGCGTTGCCACAACCATGCAAGCTAAGATCAGCGCTACCGCGCCATCAGCCGCAGCGTCGCTCAGTTGGCCGAAACGACTCACCCAAGATGAAGCGCACTCTGCTTCCACTCAAGTCATAGAGCGGTCTGGTTAATGAATCCCATCAACATCTCCGGCTCTAGCCGGCGCGCCAGAACTAAGGCGCACAGGGGATCGGCGAATGCAATACAACAGAGGCAGTCACATGCCCCTGCTGTATTGCCTTAACTGCGCCTAACGGCTGACAGCGCCGCCCTCGTCATCATCCTGCGTTGCAGCAAGGATACCGGCTGCACCAGCCATGCCCCCAAAAATAAAGAGCGGGGTGTTGGACCGGGCGCCGCCCGGGGCAATCTGGCCCGTATGTTCAGGGCTCACACCAACGGCAGCCGTCTGTTCGGAGCCCACGACCTTCAGGCAAATATTGTTCTCGACACGGGAAATGTCGAGGCTTGAATTGGCGGGCACATCCAGGCTGCAGCCACCGACATTGACGGAAGCCGATCCCCTGGCACCGACTACCACACGACTGCCGAAATCCAGAGCACCTCCCGCCTTGGCAGGACCATAACCAGCAGCTTGCGAAACCATTACGTCACCATCGGCGCGCCCGATGGAGCCGATCGAACTCGCTGTTCCCTGGTAGGTTGTCGTGCAGGTGCACGGCGCATCCTGAGCGAAAGACGAAACCGGGCCGAAACCGATCGAGGCGATAAATCCGGCCAATACACTTTTAACTATAAGGTTCATTCGTTTCGATCCTTTTTGTCCCGCCACACCTCAGCCCCGCCTCGATCACCGATGGTACGGGTCAAGCGCGTAACAGCTTTTCGCTTTGATTCCAACCAGTTTCGCACATGCGAAATGACTTTTGTTTCCGCTGTGTTTCATTGGTCACACCCAACTTGGCAGATTTTTAATCTGCCATTTCACTGCCGGACCCCTCTAGAATTATCGGAAAGGCAGATCTACTTCCTGGCCTTTGATGGCGGCCATCGCGCCATGCTTGGTACATGGATTATGTTCGACTGTGTTTGACGTCGGGCGTTATCGCACATCTTGCCCTTTCGTTTTATGACGGTCGCGTGTCGTGGCGACGGACGCGGGGGCAGTTGGCGAACCCTCGAGCTACGAGCCCGATAAGCAGGTTTTGTAGGTCGAACCCGACTGCGCGGGCTGTCCGCACAAAATACCAGTCTCGGCAAGTTTCGCGGCCAAATCCGTGCCATCGGACGTGAGGCATTGCACGACGATAGCATCACCAAACTTTGAGGCGACATTGCCGTCGCAAGGCGTCCCTTTGCCGACCGGCTTGCAGGTCAGGGCTAGCCCTTGGTAGTCCCGGCGCACCGCCTCCGTTACCATGGCACGCATGGATCGTGGCTTGGTAAACGCCACGCCGCACAACACAATCTTGCGGCCAGCGACACGAAGGTCATCGACTGCCTGGACGGAAAGCTTGCCATCAAACGGCTCAAGCACCGCTTGCGCCTTGGGCGATTGCGAACGAACAGGCGTCCCTTTTTTCACGATGATGGTAAAGAAGCCAATCGCAAACACCAAGGCAACAAGTGTCAACAAGCCTATTTTCTTGAACGACAAAAAATTCTCACTCCCGCCGCGGGCCAAGCACGCGTTTCTGTCACCTCTTGCGGAAACGTCCGCACGACCGCACCGTTGATAGTGGCTGATGCCCGATGTTGGTTCGAAACCCTACGTTTGGCTTGAAAAACATCGGGCCATTTCAATCGAAGAGATTTTCTATTCCGTCAACCGTTCCGCCGCCGGAAATCGGAAACGATTTTCGGAAAGAGCCACGCGCAGGGTCAAATGTTAGAGCGTTCTTATGCGTCCAAAAGACACTTGGCGCTCTACCGAGATTCACCGGGGGTGCTGTCCAGATATTGCGTCAGCGCACAGACCAGATGATAAAAGATGCTTGCCGGCACATCGGTCGCCAGCGAGCGGCCACGCTCGTCGATCCGGTCTATCCACAGGCCGAGCGGCGCCGGATTGATGTGCCAACGGAACAGGCGACCGACACGCGCTTCGATCTCGGGCTTGAGGTCGGGGCCACCAGAACCGTCCAGCGCAATCGCCGCTTTGATTGCTTCGGCCTGCGGCCAACTGCGCGAGACACGGTCGAGCGGCAAGCCTTGCCGCGAGACGGCGCCATAGGCGAGGCCGGTGGCGCGATTGAGGCCGTTGGCGATAGCCGAGGCATAGAGCTTTCTGGCAAAGCTGGTTAGTTCGCTCTGGCCGGTGCGCCCTGCGAAGTCGACCAACAGCGAGGCCCATTCGAAATGGTGGCCGGGTTCCGTCCACGCACCCTTCTCGCCCTCCGCCGGCCTCCACTCGGCGTCGAAATACTCGCCCAGCGTCCAGCTTTCCGGATCGAAAAAATGGCTACGGAACAGATCGACGATGCGCGCGGCGCGGCGAAGATAGGCGAGCTCGCCGGTCGTCTGATGCCAGGCCAGGAAGGCCTCGAGCAGATGCATGTGTGGGTTGGAGCGGCGATCGCCCTCGCCGCTCGACGTTTCGAGAAAACCGGTCATGCGGTGATCCTCGAGATGCGCGTCGAGGAACGAAAACGTCTCTTCACCAAGCCGTAGTGCATCGGGATTGCCGACCATATGGGCATGCGCCAGCGCCAGGAGCACGCAGGAATGATCGTAGGCATCCTCGGCGGCGTCGGCGACCGTGCCATCGACGTTAAGCGTGCGCACCCAGCCGCCGTTGTCGGTACGGCCGTTCCTGTTCATGAATTCAATACCGTGGCTGATCAACCGGTCGGCAGGCCCGTCCCAGCCGCGCGCCTTGGCGACAGCGAAGGCATAGACCTGCCTGGCCATGGTGCGCATGCGCTTGGGCTTCATCAGCGGTGTGGCGTCAAAGCCGAGCGCCTCGTGGAAACCGCCATGACGCTCATCGACCCCGACCGTGGACCACAGCGGCACCGTCTCTTCAAACAGCCAGTGATGAACGCGCCGCCGCCAGGCGCCGCTTTCGATCACGCGGTCGTCGGCGGGCGTGAACCTGGTTTCCAGCCGGCCGCTCTTTTCGAGCTGTTCGACGATCTTCTTGACGTTCTGGCTGCGGCTGACTGGGGCGACGAATGTGGCATCGGCGGTCGAGACGATGGCAACGTCCTTCAAGCCGATGGCTGACAGCAAGCGACTGTCGCTGCGGATGTAGGAGTTCTCGCAGTCGATGGCGACGACATCGCCGACGATGACGTTGCCCGCTTTGTCGGAGGGACCGACGTCGAGCAGCGATTGCCAGGAACCGAGGTCGTTCCAGCGGAAGCCGGCCGGCACCATGGCGATGTCGCTGGCGCGCTCCATGATCGCATAGTCGATCGAGGTCGAGGGAATGGCAGCGTAGAGCTCCAGAGGCATGTAGAGACCGGAAAGATCCGAGGTCGCTGCCTGGTAGGCAGTTTCGACGGCCGTCCATATCTCGGGTTCGAAAGCCATGAAGGCATCGCGCATAGCGCTGGCGCGAAACAGAAAGATGCCGGTGTTCCAGTAGAAATTACCCGCCGTCAGGTAATTCTGCGCGGTCGCGAGGTCCGGTTTCTCGACGAAACGTGAGACATCGCAGATGCCATCCTTCTCGCCGGCGACCTCGATATAGCCGTAACCGGTCTCGGGGTGGCCAGGCTTGATGCCGAATACCACCAGCCGGCCCGCCCCCGCCGCGCCGGTACCGTTTTCCACGCTCTGCCAGAATTGCTGCGCAGTCGCGATCTCGTGATCGGACGGCACCACCAAGATCAGGCTGTCGTCATATTCGGACAAGGTGCGCAGGGTCGCCAAGGCAACGGCGGCGGCGGTGTTGCGACCGGTCGGTTCGAACAAGGGGCCGCCGCCAGAAAGGTTGAGGCCGGCGAGATCGGCGTGGACGCGGTCGGCGTGCCGCTCCGAGGCGATCAGGAAGACCGGCGTTTCGCCTTCCGGCCGCGCCGTCAGCCGGCGCAGCGTCTTGGCCAGCATCGAGCCATCGCCGGAAAAATCATGGAATTGCTTGGGATTGTCCTCGCGCGACAGCGGCCATAGCCGTGAGCCAACGCCGCCGCTCATGACAAAACTGACGATCCGCTCGGTCATTGGGTGACACCTCTGACATTTTCAAACAAAGCTAGGAGCGCCGCCGCGTAGTCTTGGCGTCGCGTTTTTTGCCGACTTTGCAGGACGGCGACACTGTCGCGGACAAAGCGTGGGCGCTGCCCGGCTTCAACGAGATGCTGGGCCAGCGGTTCCGCACTGTCGGGTGCGAAGAAAAGCGATTCCGGCGCCTGCTCGCGATGCAGCGGAATGTCAGATAGCAACATCGGCGTCCCCAGCGATTTCGCCTCCTCGACCGTGGTTGACCACCCCTCGAAGTGGGAAGGGTTGAGAAGATAGTCCGCGGCGCCGATCAGGGCTACGACATCTTCATAGGGAATCAATCCGAGGTGCCGGAAATGGCTTCCGAGCCGGTGCGTTTGCGCAAGCTCCATCAGACGCTTGAACAATGTCGGGTCGCGCGGATCCGAAGTGCGCCCCGTGAGGATTATCGGCGGCAAGGAGCCCAGCGCTCCTATTTTATCTATATGCCTCAACGCCTCTACGACCAGCCTGTGGTTCTTGTGGACCCAGAACTGGTTGGGGAGAAAGAAGAAACGCTCGGGCAGACCATGCGCCTGACGCGCCTCATCGGCACGCGCCAAGATGGCGCCTGGATCGAGATCGATCGCGAAACGGACGACGGCGGTCTTGTTGCGCGAGGCCGGATAGAACGTTTCGCAGTCCGCCAGCGCGTCCCCACTCGAGAGCATTATGGTGCGATTCCCGGACGTCTGCAGGCGATAGCCGAGATCCCTGCGCCACCAGGCGCGACGCGGAAAGAGGTGCGGCAGGCGACGGTGTTGAAAATCCGGAATCCAGGAAACGACCGGCACTGGAAACCGGTTGCCAAACCACTGGGCGACTTCAAAAACAACATCGATGCCTTGCGCAGCGACAATATCCGCGAAGGCACGGTCGCTTCCGCCAGCAAGTGCGATCAGCCCTCGTCTGCCAAGCCCGACGCCAATGACCTGGTCATCAACAACAGCGGGTGCCGCCAGCATATGATCGAAGGACGCGCCAATGCTTGAATGCTGCTCAGGTGTAAGAAACAGCTTCGCCTGCACCTTGCCGCGCAGTTCGGAGGCGATGACGCTCAACATGTTGCGCAGATAAGACTCGCCACCGGACCAGGTTCCGCGGCCGATGAGAGTGAAGCCGACGGTAATCAAGGTGCGGAGCGTCGCAAGCGATCGACCGGCTCGGCGAGAACGTTAGCGCGATACCAATCGACATAGCCGGCAATGCCCTTGCTGAGCGGCACCTGCAACTGAAGCCCCTCCGGAAGACCGGACGGATCAGAGATCAGGTTCACGGGATCGCCTGGCCTGGATTTTCCCGAAAACGAAAGACGATGATTACCTCCCCAGGCCTCCAAAACCATGCTGGAAATCGTTCTGACGGACGCAGGAGCGCCCGCACCGCCATTGTAAATGGCGAAGCGCGATTCGCCGGCAGGCAAGATGCGAAGGATCAACCGCACGACGTCAGAGACATGGTGCCAATCCCTCATTTCCGTACCCATGCCGCCAAGCACAATGTCAGTTTCGCCTGCTGCGAGCCTTCCGCAGAGATCCCAGAGCAGTTGCTTGCGCAGCCCTTCACCATAGACCGAAAAGAGGCGCGCCACCGAGATCGGCTGGCCATATGCAGCACAATATGACCGGCCAAGCTCCTCAACCATGCGTTTGTGATAGCCATAGGGCGAATAGGGATCGAGCGCAGCGTCGACCCTGATCGAACCGACATGCCCGCCGCCATAGACCGCAGCGGAGGATGCAAGAACGACAGGTGCATCGGGTGCACGGCGACGCAGGAAATCGAGGACATGAGCCGCGGAGACAACGCTTTGTTCAAAATCCTTCAGGGGATCGGCAATTGACTGGCCGACCGTCGCCCCACCCGCCAGATGATACACGGCTGACGGGCGGCCATGCGCCGCCAGAGCCGCATCCATTGTTTCCATGGTTACTCCACCGGAAAAAAAGATGCCGCCGGTCGCCAAAGCAAATCCGGGTGCCTCCTTTCGACCGAAGCCGATGACATGGCATCCCTTTTCAGCCAGGAAACGAGCGAGGTGCAGGCCGATGAAACCGCCGGCTCCAGTCACCCAGACAGGCTTTGCCTCCTTGGATTGTGTCAAGAGATCAGTCCTTCCCGTGCTTGTGGCAAAGGAAAGAGACAAGGCGCCCGGGCCGACGGTCGACCGATGCGGCGACCTTGGCGACAACTCCGAAGGGCACGGGAGAAAGAGCCAGGCGAACAACCGGGGAAACCGGACCAAAGACTTTGGCGAGCCTCTCGCGAATCTCAGATTCTGTCATTGGGTCATAATTCACGACGGACTGGAACGAGATCAATTCGCGATCGATCGTCAGCCCGGCCCCCTGGATCGCAGCGCGGTAGGCGGCTAGCGTAAAGGCGTTCTCTCCGCCATAGAGACGATGAAGCGGGTGAGCGCGCAGAAAAGGCTCGAGTTGCTGCGGCCCGGAGACCACATGGTCGCGCAACGACAGGACCGTCGCCCCGTCGCGAGAGAGACGCGCCATTTCGCGGCAGAAAGCCGGAAGGTCATGGGCATGATGAAGCACCTGCCGTGCGACGACCAAATCATAGCCTGCGGCGGACAACGGGATCGCCTCACCGAATGCTTCGACGACATCGATGTGCGTGCCTGTGCTTTCGGCAAGCGCCCGGATCGCAGCGGCACCGACGAGTGCGCTGGGATCAGGCTCGACAGCGGTTACAGACCACCCCTCGCGCGCCAAGGCGTAGGAGAGAATGCCGTTACCAGCGCCAAGATCGAGAACACGGCCCACCTTGCGCGGGATCATGCTGCGAACCGCGTTGAACTCCGCACTTTCGTGATAGCGCTGCGCGGCCACGACCGGATCGTCGAAATAGGCGGCGCGGGCGAGTTCCTTCATCGAAGGCTCGCTCATGCACCAGCGGACGGCGTCTTCCCAAGTCATGGCCGCTTCAGGCATCGAGAGAACCCATATGCCGGATCATCGGCGCCGGATTACCGGCAACAACTGCATAAGGCGGCACGTTCTTGGTCACGACGATCTCGATCTCCTCGTCAGATTTGTCGGATGCCCCACAACACCCGCCGCCAAGCCTCAACTTGACGAGTGCGACAGCGCTTCGGTCATAGGCTTGCATGCTTCGCCCGTCCACCATTCCAGATGGATAATTTCCAGCGTCGATCACGCTTCAGTCAGGAGGTTGTTCGAGGCGTCCAGCTAAGCTACCGTTTCGAGACTCGTCAAGTTCAGGTCACGAGAATTCGAGCGCGCGAACTTCACCCGCGCAAAACTCACCCGTTGCGACTACGGATACCGAGCATAATGTTTTTCAAGACACTATTCTGCGTGATATGCCTTCAAATCGGCTCCTGCCCCGCGACGGCGCAAACGCGCGCTCCGTTCAGGCTTTTCGAGGCTATGAATTTCGCCGGCGGGCCCGATTTCCGCTCGTTCGGTTTGGAGCATCTTACGATTGTGGATCCTCATGTTCTGGGGCCGGATGTTCCCGACTCCGGCCAGGTCCAGCAAGCGCTGGCAGTGCCGAGGAGCAACGAATACCTCAATATCGACATTGAAAGCTGGCCCTTGGAGGGTCCGGATCAAGCATCGTCTATCGCGAAATATCGGAAGACGCTTAGCGCGTTCAGAAAGGCAGATCCGAGCGTCAAGCTCGGCCTTTATGCTGTCTTGCCGATCAGGGATCATTGGAGGGCAATCGGCCATCAAGGCGCTGTTGAACTGGACGACTGGAAACAGCAAAACACCACCATCGCGTCCTCCCTCGTCTCTCATGTCGACGCGCTATTTCCCTCCCTGTATACATTTTACGGGGATAAGGACGCCTGGGTGGCCTACGCGCAAGCCAATATCGAGGAAGCACGCAGGATTTCACAAGGAAAGCCCGTCTACTGTTTTCTATGGCCACAGTTTCATAAGACTCTCGCCTTTCTGCCTGGCGACCTCTGGTATGCCCAACTGGACACCTGCAGGAGGCTGGCTGACGGAATCGTCATATGGGGTACCATCGCCAGCAATTCGCCCTATCGGCCAATGAAATGGGATGGAAAAGCAGAGTGGTGGCAGGCTACCTTGAGATTCCTTCAGGAACAGGGCAAGATTCCATAAAAATGAACTAAGGATCGAGCGTCATCTATACCAATTCGAGAAACCGCTCAAACTGCCGTTTCTTGCTGTATTCTTCACGAATCGCGCGACTTCCTGCCCAACCGATCTTATCCCAGCTCCCGCTATCCAATTGCTGTTCGATCCTATCCAATGCGTCCTGCGGTTGCTCGTAGACGATCATGGTTTCTCCGTCACGCATCGGCGCGGGATAATTGCCGGAATCGGATATCAGCAAAGCGCCGGCGCCCATCGTCTCGAAACAGCGCATGTTGCCACGGTCCGGACCTGCCATGTCGATCGAGGCGTTGACCACGACCTTGGCTCTTCCGAGTTCGGCATACATGGCGCGACCGAATACAGGAGGCGCACTGACATCGCGGATCGCACGCGGGCGGCGCACCGCCCTAAGCGGACCGAACCAGCCAAGCGGCGTTTCGGCGAGTGGCGTGTAGCGGGACAGGTCCAGATGGAAAACAACGTTGCGGCGGCTGGAAAGGCGCGCCACGGCTTCCAAGATCTGCCTTCGGCGTTGGTGATGGCGACTGTAGCCACCGAAGAAGAGAACATCGATGTCCCTGTTCCGATTCGCGGCCACGGTGTCGAGCTCCGGATCGTGAGCAGGAAAAAAGTGAGCCGTCCTGGCGCCCTGCTCTTCCCAAAGCTTTCGCATCGACGGGAAATTGCAAACGACGAGATCATAGCCGGAAAAATCGATCGTGCCTGGCGCAGCACGCCACGCAATCTTTCGCTTCACGTGCCCCGGCAGCCGTCGCACGAAAGAGGCATCGTAACGATATGGATCGAGATTGTAGAAGATGTCCGTCTTGTGGTGCTCGATCTGGGCAAGAAGAATATCGGCGAGCGATGCATCTTCGCCCAGCCCGTTTTCAAGCGCCCATGCCCGTTGCAGCGATTCGTCGTCTCCATTCGTAAAAAAGGCTTCCGGGCTGCCGGCGAGCGCCGGCAAGAGGATATGCGAGGCCCCATAGCGGTCGTTCAAAAACACTTGTTTCTGCGACTCGAACTCACGCACTCCCGCGACGAGTCCAGTGAGCCTAGCCCGATAGCTGGGCGATATCCCAGAATTTTGAAAAATTCGCATGGCTGGTTCCTGTTGGAATTTTAGTCTCGGGGTCTGGAGTGCTGATAACGATCAGTTGGCGGCCCGCGGGCGTTGAGCTCAAGCGACGGTCGGGGCAGAGTTCGACCATATGGATTGTGACGCTAATGCCAGTCGGAATGGGGCTTCAAACCTACCGCGCCAGCATACCGGTCGCGGCAGGACACACGACATCTAGTGGATTGGTTCCAACGCTTGGTGCCCGCGTTTGACTGCTGCAATGATCTCATTGGGGTCTGCTTTCCAGACGAATGGCCGCGGTTCGTGATTGTGCTCGATCATGAAGCGGTTGATTGCCGCCTGCAGGTCGACGACGGAGTGGAAGACGCCGTGTTTCAGTCTGCGTCGTGTCAGTTTGGCGAAGAAGCCCTCGACAGCGTTGAGCCATGAACATGATGTTGGAACGAAGTGGAAGGTCCATCGCGGATGTCTAGCCAGCCAGGCGCGGACCTTCGGCTGCTTATGGGTCGCGTAGTTGTCAAGAATGACGTGGACTGCCTTATCCTTCGGCAGTTGCGCCTCAATCACGTTGAGGAAACGGATGAACTCCTGATGCCGGTGTCGCTGCATGTTGCGGCCGATCACCGAGCCGTCGAGAACATTGAGGGCAGCAAACAGGGTGGCGGTCCCGTGGCGCTTGTAATCATGAGTCATCGTGCCACTCCGCCCCTTCTTTAAAGGAAGTCCTGGCTGGGTGCGGTCGAGCGCCTGGATCTGGCTTTTTTCATCGACGGAAAGAACAATGGCATGGGCCGGCGGCGAGACGTAGAGCCCAACGACATCGTGCAGTTTCTCGGCAAAGGCCTTGTCATTCGACAGTTTGAAGCTGCGCCAGCGGTGTGGTGCAAGACCATGCTCGTGCCATATCTTGACGACCGAAGAGGCCGCGATCCCCACCGCCTTTGCCATCGCGCGAACGGTCCAGTGGGTGGCCTCTTGCTTGGGCGTTTCCAGCGTCAGCGCGATCACCTGATCGACCAGTTCGGGATCGAGTGGCGCAATACCTGGCGGGCGGCTCTTGTCGCGCAAAAGGCCATCCACGCCTTCGGCCATAAAACGCTCCTGCCATCGCCACACGCAGGTCTTCGATTTGCCGGTAGCCTCCATAATGGCCACAGTTCCCAAGCCGTCATCGCTCATCAGAATGATCTTCGCCCGCCACACATGCTTCTGCGGCGAACCGCGCTTTGCCACGATGGCTTCGAGCCGGATCCTGTCGCTGGCACTGACGTCAAATGTAATACCGGTGCGCATGCCTGATCGTCGCACATGCGAAGACCGATGGGAATCCAATATCGGACTCTTTTGTCTCGATCAATCCACTAGTAAGCCCGAATCTCCAAATTTCGAACTTTGGCAAGAAACCCCTGATATCCATACCAAAACGATATCGTCAGAGCGGAAGTGACCCAGAAGAGCGAATTTCCCCACAGGCTGCCGCTTGCCAAGCCAGCGATCGCCTCCCTGATGAATAGGACGGCACTCAGCACTGCAGCGAGCGGAAATCTGCCGGACCGAATGATACCGACCGTCGATCTGAGTGCCAAAACTATGTGAGCCGCAAGCGGCAATGATCCGAGCGCCCCCACCGCCATCAGGGATTCAAGATAAATGTTGTGGGGATAGAAATTGAACCGCATCTCGACGGCATAACGTCCGAACAAGGGGTTTTCTAGAAACTGATTCCAAGCTCCAGCGAACAATAGGCTGCGTGTCGTTGTCGATTGATCGGTATCCAAGTCGATCTGCTGAAGCCTCGCAATGACAACGTCGACCAGCTCTACGCCACTGCTCACTAAAATCACTAAGGCGATGGCAAATGCCCCGAAAACAGCAAATACTCGTTTTGACCCCTTGAGCAACAGTATATAGATCAACATAGCCCCCGCACCGGCAATGTATGCTCCTCGTGATTTGGCAAAAACGACAATAAAAAATAGAATAGGTCCAAATATTACTGCTTGTATCGTTAATCTTTTCGTCTTTCCGATAATAAGGGCAAAATATATCAAAAACGCAAAAGCGGTGTGACCCATTGCAATTGGATTAATCTTATCTAAAGACATTCTGCTGCTACTACTAAGGCTGCTTGCCTCCAGTAGAATTTCTCTATTTAAATAGAGCCCAATTATGAAGGCTACGCAAAGCGTATTCATCGCGAAAGTCAGATCTACATTCTTTATCACCTGATCCATCGACGAGATCAGAAGCCCTGCGCCGACACCAGTCACCAGGAAAATGCTAAATACCATTCCCGGCCCGCCTGATATATTTATTGAGGAAAGGTATATGTTCTCTACGAGTCTGCATATATAGAATATAAAAAATATCTTCATTGGCAAAAGAGCAGGCGGCGACGATCTAAATTTTGAAGGAACCAGTAAGAAAGAGGCCAATGTTATCAGAGCAATGGCTGCCCTGACCAAGATCGATCCTAGACTTCCTTCCGGATCAAACCTATTTACTATGCCGGAAAAAGCATAGAAGCCGCAAATTGCAAGAGCGAAGGCTGTCGCAGGAGAGAACAAAATGCGTTGGTCAACATAATTTCTCAAACGCTGAAATCGACGATCAATCCCGCCTCGAGCGAAATCGGCAGATGCTTTGTAGTGAATGTTGACTCTCTGCATCATGAGACTAGTCGCACCTCACGGCAACCTCACACGGTGAAGTGTGCCACGCCGTGGACTCCGCGGGCTATGTTGCCTTTGGAAAAATAGGAAAGAAATTTGACGCCGAAGTGATCAGCCCAGAGCCGTAATATCTCCTGCTCGCCAAGCCGATGGATATCATCGAGAAACACCACGTAATCCGGCGCAAGGTTTGCCTCAAGCGCAGGAAGTGCGGGATAACGCGCCAATTCATATCCCGTCTTGTAGGCAGGCGGGCCGTCGACGACCACACAATCAATCGACAGATCCCGCACAGCCGTTGCGACGATCGCTTGATCATACCAACTCAGCCCATTTTTGCTCAAGGTGCAGGGTCCCAATGGCGCGCGAACGACTGTGGCGAATTCGGATAGATTCAACGCGGCGAGACGGTTCTCGACAAAACTCGCCCATTCTGCATCGGTCTCGAAGCTGACAATCCGGCCGCCAAGCCGCGACAGGATTTGGGCAATGTAGATTGTGGAAATACCACTTCCAAATTCCACGACTGTCTTGCGAGAATTGATTTCAATTTCGTTGAGCACCACCTGCAGGGCTGAAGGAAGCAGGGATGCGTCGGACCATGGCAAGTATGGCAGACCTAGCCGGGATAACTCTACCGCAGCTCGCGTATTGTTGGAAGCTTGCGCAAAGTGGTTCCACTTTGTCGAGATCCTGTTTAGCACCGTCATGCGCTCATAACTCCGCTTTGCTTTGGCTACTGAATATCGCCGCTTGTGGACACCCGCCACCGAGCCGGCAACCGAAGGGTCGTTGGTCTTTCCATTAGAAATGCCCAGTCAGGCGAAGGCACTTCGTCTCACATAGTTCAAAAACTCTTTGGGAGTTCGCCACGGCATGAATGCGGAGCGCGACATCATCACGAAAATGGGCCTCGTTCGGCGCGGGATCGCCAAAGTGAGATAGGAGGCCGTCGCATATGACACGAGTGTCGCAAGCGCGGCACCAACACTCCCATAGTGGGGAATGAGAAGGAAATTAAGAGCCACGTTAGTAAGCGCACCGAGGCCTTCGGTTAACATGAAGAATGTGGCGCCGCCTCCTATGATTGTCCATCTCGTGAAGGCGATCCGCATGAACAAGAAGGGCGCAGACAGAACATGGACCAGCAACACCGGAACCGATGGATCGTATTCAGTTCCGAAAAGAAACCGGATAAGCGGCCCGCCAAGCAAGAACATTGTGACAATCAGGCCAAGCCCCGCCAGCCACAAGACATCGAAGACGGTCTGAAGCTGCCTGTCGAACAAACCTTGGTCGGTTTTCGCGGACTCGATCAGCTTGGGAAACACACTGGCGACCAACGCGGCCGGCACAAAGTATGCAGCCTCGGAAAGGGTCGCTGCCACCGCATAGGTACCAACCTCTGCCGGCCCGGCCAGCCAGCGAAGCATAATCATATCGATTTTCAGGTAGACAATCGCAAATATGGATCCAAGGAAAAGCATCCAGCTCTCGGAGAGCAGCACCTTTGCCAATGCTGGAGAGAACCGCCATGTCGACAAAGGCGGACCCTTCTGCTGCCTGTAAAAGCGGAACGAGAGCATGGCCGCAATCAACACCTGGACGACATTTGCAGCGGCGAACGCCATCACAGCAGCCCCGATCCATACAAGCCCAAGCTTTCCCAGGCCGACCAGCAGTGCGGATATGCTGGAGGAAATGGCACTGTACCGGGCCTGAACGCGCGAATGAAACCAGAGGCCGAAGAACCCTGACAGCGACGCCACGGGTATGAAGGCCGCGGCCAAGAACAACATTGAACGCTCCGTCGAATGCACCCCGATAGACAGCGCGTAGACGACCAAACCCGCAGCTCCCAGCAAATGGCCGGAGAATTTCAGAACGAACACTGTGCCGAGTACGCGTGGCACGTCGTCAGGGCGGTTGACGATTTCTCGAATAACCAGTCCGTCGAGCCCCAGTTGCCCGGCGACCGCAAACAGCAGTGCCGTAGAAAACGTATAGGACAGCAACCCAAATTCGCTCGGCCCGAGATAACGAGCCACTACCGCCACCACTAAAAGCCCCACCAGACTCGCCAGCAGCCTGTCAGCAATCAACCAGAGCGAGTTTGAAATATACCTCCAGTATCGTCTAAACAGACTTGAAAACGTCCGGAAGGTTGTAAAAACCTTACGCACGATAAGGTTCGATCATATTTTTCACTAACCAGATGATCTCTTCGACTGATGTCCCACGAACCCTCTGCCGGGAGTTTCGCAAGGTACCGTTATAGAACGAAGCGCGGCCAGCAACGCATCGTGCGACGACGACTGTGACCAGAAGCCCCAGGACCCGGGCAACGACGTCGTCGACCATCATCGAGGCGCTGTTAAGGAAATAGCTCTTCATTCGATCGACGCGGCATGCGTGGGTGCTAGGTAACGTATGACTTTGCAGGGTACGCCGCCGGCGAGGCTATCCGGCGGGATGTCGGATGTAACGACGCTGCCCGCCGCGATGACGGAGCGCGCGCCAATCCTCACGCCTTTGAGGACGGTCACATTAGCACAGAGCCAGACATCGTCCTCGATCACGATTGGGGCAGAAAGAGTGCCACGCCCCGCCCGTCGGTCCAGATAATCGACAGCATGAAAGTCGGTATCGAAAATATTGCAGTTCACTCCAATCAGAACATTATTTCCAATTGCAATATTCTCGACACAAAAAATAGACGCTCCTGAAATCCCGACATTATCCCCTATAGAGATTTTTCCAGATGACCCGACGACCAACTGAGTGGGATGATTTATACCGGCTCGATTGAACCTGGATTTGCTGACGATGGTTACGCGATCTCCGATCTCGAGGACACC
>NZ_SUHQ01000051.1 GCF_004962245.1 Mesorhizobium sp.
CAATCGTGCCGATGTTCACATGAGGCTTTGTACGCTCGAATTTACCTTTTGCCATGTGATCTCTCCATTCCTGCTCGCCCGTGCGGGCTTTGAATTAAGTTAGCGCTGCAACCCGTTCGAGTTACGCGTATTTCTTCTGGACTTCCTGAGCGACCGCGGTCGGCACCGGCTCGTAGTGATCGAACTGCATCGTATAGGCCGCGCGGCCCTGGCTCATCGAGCGCAGGTTGTCGACGTATTTGAACATGTTGGCGAGCGGCACCATCGCGTTGATAACCACCGCCACGCCGCGGGCTTCCTGGCCCTGGATCTGGCCGCGACGGCCGTTCAGATCGCCGATAACGCTGCCGACATAATCTTCCGGCGTCACCACTTCGACCTTCATGATCGGCTCGAGCAGCTGCACGCCAAGTCTTGGCGCCGCTTCACGGAAGCAGGCACGACCGGCGATTTCGAAGGCCAGAACGCTGGAGTCCACGTCATGGTAGGCACCATCGATCAGCGTCGCCTTGACGCCGATCATCGGGAAGCCGGCGAAAGGACCCGACGTCATGACGCTGTTGATGCCCTTCTCGACACCGGGGATGTATTCCTTCGGCACAGCGCCGCCGACGATCTTGGATTCGAACAGGAATTCGCTGCTTTCCGGATTCGGCTCGAAAAGGATCTTGACGCGAGCGAACTGACCCGTGCCGCCGGTCTGCTTCTTGTGGGTGTAGTCCTGCTCCTGGCTGCGGGTGATCGTCTCGCGATAGGCCACCTGCGGCGCGCCGACATTGGCCTCGACCTTGAACTCGCGACGCATGCGATCGACGATGATGTCGAGGTGGAGCTCACCCATGCCGGAAATGATCGTCTGGCCTGATTCCTCGTCAGTCTTGACGCGGAAGGAGGGGTCCTCGGCAGCCAGGCGATGCAGCGCAAGGCCCATCTTCTCCTGGTCGTTCTTGGTCTTCGGCTCGATCGCGATCTGAATGACCGGATCGGGGAATTCCATGCGCTCGAGGATCACCGGATGCAGCGGATCGCAGAGCGTATCGCCCGTGGTCGTGTCCTTGAGGCCGGCCAGGGCGACGATGTCGCCGGCGAAAGCCTCTTCGACGTCGGCGCGCGAGTTCGCATGCATCTGCAGCATGCGGCCGATGCGCTCCTTCTTGCCCTTGACCGTGTTGTCGACCGAGATGCCCTTGGCGAGCTTGCCCGAATAGATGCGGGCAAAGGTGAGCGAACCGACGAACGGGTCGTTCATGATCTTGAAGGCGAGCATCGACAGCGGCTCGCTGTCGTCGGCGTGACGCTCGATCTCGGCGTCGGTCTTGGCATCAACGCCCTTGATGGCCGGGACGTCGGCCGGCGACGGCAGATACTCGACGACGGCGTCGAGCAGCGGCTGCACGCCCTTGTTCTTGAAGGCCGAGCCACAGAACATCGGGTAGAACTTCACCGCAATGGTGCCCTTGCGGATCAGCGCACGGATCTCGTCATTGCTCGGCATCTTGCCGTCGAGGTAATTCTCGAGCGCCGTCTCGTCCATTTCGACGGCGGCTTCGATCATCTTCTCGCGGTATTCTTCGGCACGAGCCTTGAGGTCGTCCGGGATCTCGACGACATCCCAGGCAGCGCCCAGCGTTTCGTCACGCCAGACCAGCGCGTTCATCTCGACGAGGTCGACGACGCCCTTGAACTCGGTCTCGGCACCGATCGGCAGCTGCATGACGACGGCATGCGCGCCGAGGCGCGAGCCGATCATCTCGACCGAGCGGTAAAAATCGGCGCCGATCTTGTCCATCTTGTTGCAGAAGATCATGCGCGGCACGCGGTACTTGTCGGCCTGGCGCCAGACGGTTTCCGTCTGCGGCTCAACACCGGCATTGGCGTCGAGCAGCGCAATGGCGCCGTCAAGCACGCGCAGCGAACGCTCGACCTCGATGGTGAAGTCGACGTGGCCGGGAGTGTCGATGATGTTGAAACGGCGCATCTTGCCGTCACGACCCTTCCAGAAGGTCGTGGTCGCGGCCGACGTGATGGTGATGCCGCGTTCCTGCTCCTGCTCCATCCAGTCCATGGTGGCAGCGCCGTCATGGACTTCGCCGATCTTGTGCGACTTGCCCGTGTAGTAGAGGACGCGCTCGGTGGTCGTCGTCTTGCCGGCGTCGATATGCGCCATGATACCGAAATTGCGGTAGTCTTCGATTTTATATTCGCGGGCCATGGGAGGTGCCTCTCAGTCTCGTTCGCGCTTTACCAGCGGTAGTGCGCGAAGGCGCGGTTGGCTTCTGCCATCTTGTGGGTGTCTTCACGCTTCTTGACGGCGGTGCCGCGGTTGTTGGCCGCGTCCATAAGCTCGCCGGAGAGGCGGTCGACCATAGTGGTCTCGTTGCGGTTGCGGGCGGCGGCGATCAGCCAGCGGATGGCCAGCGCCTGACGGCGCTCAGGGCGCACGTCGACCGGAACCTGGTAGGTGGCGCCACCGACGCGGCGCGAACGCACTTCCACGTGCGGCGCGACATTGTCGAGCGCCTGATGGAAGACGGTGACCGGCTCCTGCTTGGTCTTGGACTGGACCTGATCCAGCGCGCCGTAGACGATGGTCTCGGCAACCGACTTCTTGCCATCATACATGACGGCGTTCATGAACTTGGTGACGATCAGATCGCCGAACTTCGGGTCCGGATTGATCTCACGCTTTTCTGCACTGTGACGACGGGACATTTTTTCTCTGCCTCAATTCTGCGTGGTGGCCTGGATCCCGGATCGTCGCTTCGCTGCGTCCGGGATGACCTTCGCTACGCTTCGGTCACTTCGGACGCTTGGCGCCGTATTTCGAACGGCGCTGCTTGCGGTTCTTCACACCCTGGGTGTCGAGCACGCCACGAATGATATGGTAGCGGACGCCAGGAAGATCCTTGACGCGGCCGCCGCGGATCATCACCACGGAGTGCTCCTGAAGGTTGTGACCTTCGCCGGGGATGTAACCGATCACTTCAAAACCATTGGTCAGGCGGATCTTGGCCACCTTGCGCAGCGCAGAGTTCGGCTTCTTCGGCGTCGTTGTGTAGACGCGCGTGCAGACGCCCCGCTTCTGCGGGTTCTGCTCCATGGCCGGGACCTTGTTGCGCTTCACCGGCGCTATGCGCGGCTTGCGGATCAGCTGGTTGACGGTAGGCATTAAACCCTCTTGTCTCTCAATTCCGTGTCTCGCCCGGTCAGGGCCGCTCAAAGCGTCATTTCCATACGCAAATTCGGGCCACAAACCGCAACTCGCGGTCTTGCCCGAACAAATGGCAGAGGAAGCGGAAGCCGCTTCATGCACGCCGGAAATGTCTTTTCGCTCGTAAAACGAACCCTGTTTGAGGCAAACTCCAAAGCGCGTCGCTTCGGAAGGGAGAGCCTCACATCGGTTCTGACTGGCCGGCTTCTACTCGCAAGCCTGTTGCCCGTCAACCCCGGAGCGCCAAATATTGCGCTGAAACCGAGGCTTGGCAGCCATGCGGAAAGCGCATGTAATTTTCTTTCGCCATTTTGCAAGAGGAAGGAAGAAAGTGACCGGCTTCCGGCTGTTGTACAGCCAGGCTTCATGCGAAAAAGGCGGCATGAACAGCGCAAATCCCCTCGCCCGGAGGAATCGGCCCGTGAACGACAACGATGAGCGCCCGGTCACCATCATCACGGGCCGGGTGTGGAAGAGGAAAGGTGGCAAGCCGGAAGGCGTCCACGTCATGCTGGTCGCGCCCGACGACGATTCGGCGGTGCGCCGAGCGCTCGAATCACTGGCGGCCGAAGGCTACGCCGAGGCCGAGCTCGACCAGATCGGCGACCTGGACGGCGTGCCCGACGAAGAGCCACACCTGTCGGCCTACCAAGGCGCGCTCGAAGGCGAAGTGTCGATCGTCACCTTCGACGTCGCAGTCTAAAGCAGGCCGATCCGAATAGGGGCGCATCTGAAACGAGGCCGATCTCGGCAGGCCGCCGCCAAGCCTGCCGCGGCTTGCCCGGCATCGGTTCTCTGCTAAGAACCAATCGCTGCCAAGAGCAATGCATTTCCAATCCGCGGAGTCTCCCATGTCCAGGAATAGCGATCCTATCAAGCTCGGCATCGTCGGGGTGGGAAAGATCGTCCGCGACCAGCACCTGCCGGCCCTGGCAAAGGACCAGGACTACCGCCTTGTCGCCGCAGCCAGCCGGCACGGCAAGGTGGACGGCATCGCGAACTTTCCAACGATCGAGGCAATGCTCGACGCGGTGCCGGAACTCGAGGCGGTGTCGCTCTGCATGCCGCCGCAGTTCCGCTACGACGCCGCGCGAACCGCGCTCGAAGCGAAAAAACACGTCTTCCTGGAAAAGCCGCCCGGCGCCACGGTCAGCGAGGTCGAGGACCTGAAAGCACTGGCGGCGACAAACGACGTCTCGCTGTTCGCCAGCTGGCATTCGCGCTATGCGCCGGCGGTGGAAGCCGCGCGCGCGTTCCTCGGCTCGACCCAGATCAGATCGGCCGCCATCAACTGGAAGGAAGACGTGCGCCGCTGGCACCCGAACCAGGACTGGATCTGGGCTCCAGGCGGCTTCGGCGTGTTCGATCCCGGTATCAACGCGCTGTCGATCGCGACCCATATCCTGCCGCCGATGTTCATCAGTTCGGCGGACCTCGATTTTCCCGAAAACCGCGCGGCCCCGATCGCCGCACACATTGCCCTGCGCACCTCGAACGGCTTGCCGGTGACGATGGAGCTCGACTGGCGCCAGACCGGCCCGCAAAGCTGGGACATCCTGGCCGAGACTGACAAGGGCGCGATGGTTCTTTCGGGCGGCGGGTCAAAACTCGCGGTCGACGGCCGCGTCGTTCACGACGAGCCGGAAGCCGAATATCCGATGCTCTACAGGCGTTTCGCCGAGATCGTGCGCGCCGGCGTTTCCGATGTCGATCTCGCCCCGCTGCAGCACGTCGCCGACGCCTTCATGCTCGGCAAGCGCAATGTCGTAGAGGCGTTTTACGACTAAGGTCGATCGCCGCGCGAAGAGCGAGCTTGGTCGACCTTCCAATCTCACCTCGCTCACTTCGTCGCCATCGTGCTCACAGAAGATAGCCACTCGAACACCTCAAACAAAAAAGCCGCCGGGTTGCCCCGACGGCTTCGTTGCCTGAGATCTGTACCGCCGCGCTTACTGCGCGGCGGAAACCATGTCGGTCAGCATCGGCTCGGCGACCTCGACGCCCGACGCCTTGCGGCGCTCGTCGATGATCAGCTCGTCGCGCGAGGTGGCGATGCGCCGGATCTGGCTCATCGTGCCGCCGGTGCCTGCCGGGATCAGCCGGCCGACGATGACGTTTTCCTTCAGCCCCTGCAGCATGTCGGTCTTACCGGCAACCGCCGCTTCGGTCAGCACCCGGGTCGTCTCCTGGAAGGAGGCGGCCGAGATGAAGGACGGCGTCTGCAGTGAGGCCTTGGTGATGCCCAAGAGCACCGGCTGGCCTTCGGCCGGCTTCTTGCCGTCCTCGACCAGGCGCTCGTTGACCTCTTCCAGCTCGATCACGTCGACGTGATCGCCCGGAATGTAGGTCGAGTCGCCCTGCGCGGTGATCTCGACCTTCTGCAGCATCTGGCGAACGATCACCTCGATGTGCTTGTCGTTGATCGACACGCCCTGCAGGCGGTAGACCTCCTGGATCTCGTTGACGAGGTATGAGGCAAGTGCCTCCACGCCCTTGATCGCCAGGATGTCGTGCGGCGCCGGATTGCCGTCGAGGATGTAGTCGCCCTTCTCGATGACGTCGCCGTCCTGGAGATGGAACGGCTTGCCCTTCGGGATCAGGTACTCGACCGGCTCAAGCGTCGAGTCATGCGGCTCGATGATGATGCGGCGCTTGTTCTTGTAGTCGCGGCCGAAGCGGATCGTGCCGTCGATCTCGGCGATGATGGCGTGATCCTTCGGACGGCGTGCCTCGAACAGTTCGGCAACACGCGGCAGACCGCCGGTGATGTCCTTGGTCTTGGCGCTTTCCAGGGGGATACGCGCCAGCACGTCGCCGGGCTTCACATGCGCACCCGGCTCGACCGAAAGAATGGCCTCGACCGAGAGCAGGAAGCGGGCGTCGCCGCCCTTCGACAGCTTGCCGACCTTGCCCTTGGTATCCTGGACAATCATCGCCGGCTTGAGGTCGTTGCCGCGTGGCGTCGAACGCCAGTCGATGACCTCGCGCTTGGTGATGCCGGTCGATTCGTCGGCCGTTTCCTGAACGGAAATGCCGTCGACCAGATCCTCGAACTGCACCGTGCCCTCGATTTCGGTGAGGATCGGGCGGGTATAAGGATCCCACTCGGCGATGCGCTGGCCGCGCTTCACCTTGTCGCCATCGTCCACGAAGATGCGCGAACCATAGGTGACACGGTGCGTGGCGCGCTCCTTGCCGGCCTCGTCGAGGATCAGCACCGCCATGTTGCGGCCCATGACCATCTGCTGGCCGTCGGAGTTGCGCACTACGTTGCGGTTGCGGATCTCGACCTTGCCCTCATACGAGGCTTCAAGGAACGAACTATCCACCACCTGCGCCGTACCGCCCATGTGGAAGGTACGCATGGTGAGCTGAGTACCCGGCTCGCCGATCGACTGCGCCGCGATGACGCCGACAGCCTCGCCCTGGTTGACCGGGGTGCCGCGGGCCAGATCGCGTCCGTAGCAGACCGCGCACACACCGACCCTGACGTCGCAGGTCAGCGCCGAGCGGATGCGGACCGACTGGACGCCGGCCTTTTCGATCTGCTCCACGTCGCGTTCGTCCATCAGCGTTCCGGCCTTGACCAGAACCTCGCCCGACACCGGATGGGTGATGTCGTCGAGCGCCGTACGGCCAAGAACGCGCTGGCCGACGGAAGCGACGACCTGACCGGCATCGACGATCGGCTGCATGGTAAGGCCCTTGTCGGTGCCGCAGTCGACGGAGTTGACGATGCAGTCCTGCGCCACGTCGACCAGACGACGGGTGAGGTAACCCGAGTTCGCCGTCTTCAAGGCGGTGTCTGCCAGACCCTTGCGGGCGCCGTGGGTCGAGTTGAAGTACTCGAGCACGGTCAGGCCTTCCTTGAAGTTCGAGATGATCGGCGTCTCGATGATCTCACCGCTAGGCTTGGCCATCAGGCCGCGCATACCGGCAAGCTGGCGCATCTGGGTGGGCGAGCCGCGCGCACCGGAGTGCGACATCATGTAGATCGAGTTCATCGGCTTTTGACGGCCATTGTCCTCGAACTCGACCGCCTTGATGCGGGCCATCATCTCGTCGGCGACCTTTTCCGAACATTTGGCCCAGGCGTCGACGACCTTGTTGTACTTCTCGCCCTGCGTGATCAGGCCGTCATTATACTGCTGCTCGTATTCCTTGGCCAAAGCCTCGGTGTCGGACACGAGCTTGATCTTGGCATCCGGGATCAGCATGTCGTCCTTGCCGAACGAGATACCGGCGCGGCAGGCGTGGCTGAAGCCGAGGGCCATGATGCGGTCGCAGAAAATGACCGTCTCCTTCTGACCGCAATGGCGGTAGACGGTATCGATCATCTTGGAGATGTTCTTCTTGGTCATCTCCTGGTTGGCGGTCTCGTAAGGCACGTTGACGTTCTTCGGCAGAAGCTCGCCGATGATCATGCGGCCGGGCGTGGTGTCGTAGATCTTCGACACGACATTGCCTTCGGCGTCGACCGAGCGGAAGCGACCCTTGATCTTGGCGTGCAGCGTCACTGCCTTGGTCTCGAGCGCGTGCTGGAGTTCGCCCATATCGGCAAACACCATGCCCTCGCCCGGCTCGTTCTGGTTGACGATCGAGAGATAGTAGAGGCCGAGAACCATGTCCTGCGAGGGCACGATGATCGGCGCGCCGGAAGCCGGGTGCAGGATGTTGTTGGTCGACATCATCAGCACGCGGGCTTCAAGCTGCGCTTCCAGCGACAGCGGCACGTGAACCGCCATCTGGTCGCCGTCGAAGTCGGCGTTGAAGGCCGTGCAGACCAGCGGGTGAAGCTGGATCGCCTTGCCTTCGATCAGGATCGGCTCGAACGCCTGGATGCCGAGGCGGTGCAGCGTCGGCGCACGGTTCAAGAGCACCGGATGCTCGCGGATAACCTCGTCGAGGATATCCCAGACCTCCGGACGCTCCTTCTCGACCAGCTTCTTCGCCTGCTTGACGGTCGAGGAATAACCCTTGGCGTCGAGACGGGCATAGATGAAGGGCTTGAACAGTTCGAGCGCCATCTTCTTCGGCAGGCCGCACTGGTGCAGCTTGAGTTCCGGACCGGTCACGATGACCGAGCGGCCGGAATAATCGACGCGCTTGCCGAGTAGGTTCTGGCGGAACCGGCCCTGCTTGCCCTTGAGCATGTCGGACAGCGACTTCAGCGGACGCTTGTTGGCGCCGGTGATGACGCGGCCGCGGCGGCCGTTGTCGAACAGCGCGTCGACGGCTTCCTGCAGCATGCGCTTTTCATTGCGCACGATGATGCCGGGCGCGCGCAGCTCGATCAGCCGCTTCAGGCGGTTGTTGCGGTTGATGACGCGGCGATAGAGATCGTTGAGGTCGGATGTGGCGAAGCGTCCACCATCAAGAGGAACCAGCGGACGCAGGTCCGGCGGGATCACCGGAACCACCTTCATGATCATCCATTCCGGACGGTTGCCGGATTCCATGAAGTTCTCGACGACCTTGAGCCGCTTCAGGTACTTCTTCTGCTTGAGCTCGGACGTGGTCGAAGCCAGCTCCGAACGCAGGTCGCCGGCGATCTTCTCCAGGTCCATACCGGCCAGAAGGTCGTGGATGGCCTCGGCGCCGATCATGGCGGTGAACGAGTCCTCGCCATATTCGTCGACGGCGATCATGTACTCCTCCTCACTGAGAAGCTGGTGCTCCTTCAGCGCGGTGAGGCCGGGCTCGGTGACGATGTAGTTCTCGAAGTAGAGAACGCGCTCGATATCCTTCAGCGTCATGTCGAGCAGCGTGCCGATACGCGACGGCAGCGACTTCAGGAACCAGATATGGGCGACGGGCGCAGCCAGCTCGATATGGCCCATACGCTCGCGGCGGACGCGCGACAGCGTCACTTCGACGCCGCACTTCTCGCAGATGACGCCCTTGTACTTCATGCGCTTGTACTTGCCGCACAGGCACTCGTAGTCCTTGATCGGACCGAAAATGCGCGCACAGAACAGACCGTCGCGCTCCGGCTTGAAGGTGCGGTAGTTGATGGTCTCCGGCTTCTTGATCTCGCCGAACGACCAGGACAGAATCTTCTCAGGACTGGCGAGCGAGATCCGGATGGAATCGAACACCTGCGCAGGCGCCTGGGGGTTGAAGAGATTCATGACCTCTTGGTTCATGCCGTTCTCCTTTTCGGGGTCCTCGAAAACCCCTTGCATCTAGCGCGGGCCAAACGCCCGCCGACTTGTCGGCCATCGGCCGAAGAATTGGTGCGTGCGGTCGCGGGAGCCCTCTCCCGCGACCACGCGCTGGCTTATTCGGCCGCGTCGGGCAGCCGGACTGGTGTTTCGTCGAGCTTGGTGTTCTCCAGCTCGACATTGAGGCCCAGAGACCGCATTTCCTTGACGAGAACGTTGAAGCTCTCGGGAATGCCAGCCTCGAACGTGTCGTCGCCTCTGACGATCGCCTCGTAGACCTTGGTGCGGCCGGCGACGTCATCCGACTTCACCGTCAGCATCTCCTGCAGCGTGTAGGCGGCGCCGTACGCTTCGAGCGCCCAGACCTCCATCTCGCCGAAGCGCTGGCCACCGAACTGCGCCTTGCCGCCCAGCGGCTGCTGGGTAACGAGCGAGTACGGTCCGATCGAACGCGCGTGGATCTTGTCGTCCACAAGATGGTGAAGCTTGAGCATATATATGTAGCCCATCGTCACTTTGCGGTCGAACGGCTCGCCGGTGCGCCCGTCATAGAGCTGCGACTGACCGCTGGTGTGCAGGCCCGCCTGCTCCAGCATGATGTTGATGTCGGCCTCGTGCGCGCCGTCGAACACCGGTGTCGCGATCGAGACGCCGCGACGCATCTGCTCGCTGAGGCGAACGATACTCTCGTCGTCATACTCGCGAACCGGCTCGTTGCGGTCGTTGGCCGGCATGAAGCTCTCGAGCGTCTTGCGCAGCGGCTTGATGTCGCCGCCCGTCTTGTAGGCGTCGATCAGCTCACCGATCTTCCTGCCCATTCCGGCACAAGCCCAGCCCAGATGCGTCTCCAGGATCTGGCCGACATTCATGCGGCTCGGCACACCCAGCGGGTTGAGCACGATATCGGCATGCGTGCCGTCCTCGAGGAACGGCATGTCCTCGACCGGAACGATCCGCGACACGACACCCTTGTTGCCGTGCCGGCCGGCCATCTTGTCGCCGGGCTGCATCTTGCGCTTCACAGCCACGAAGACCTTGACCATCTTCATGACGCCGGGAGGCATCTCGTCGCCGCGCTGCACCTTCTCGACCTTGTCCATGAAGCGCTGTTCGAGCGCCTTCTTGGAATCGTCGTACTGGCCACGCAGGGCTTCCAGTTCGCTCTGGAGCTTTTCGTTCTCCACCGCAAACTGCCACCACTGCGAACGCGGATACTCGTCGAGCATGTCCTTCGACAGTTTCGAGCCCTTCTTGAAGCCCTTCGGTCCGGCAATCGCTTCCTTGCCGACGAGAACGTCGGAAAGGCGCGAATAGACGTTGCGGTCGAGGATCGCCTGCTCGTCGTCACGGTCCTTGGCGAGGCGTTCGATCTCCTCGCGCTCGATCGCCATGGCGCGCTCGTCCTTCTCCACACCATGGCGGTTGAAGACGCGCACCTCGACGACGGTGCCGAAGGTTCCGGGCGGCATGCGCATGGAGGTGTCACGCACGTCCGATGCCTTTTCGCCGAAGATGGCGCGCAGAAGCTTCTCTTCCGGCGTCATCGGGCTTTCACCCTTCGGCGTGATCTTGCCGACCAGGATGTCGCCCGGCTGCACTTCCGCGCCGATGTAGACGATACCGGCCTCGTCGAGGTTCTTCAGCGCTTCTTCCGAGACGTTGGGAATGTCGCGCGTGATTTCCTCAGGCCCGAGCTTGGTGTCGCGCGCCATGACCTCGAACTCCTCGATGTGGATCGAGGTGAAGACGTCGTCGGCGACGATGCGCTCGGACAAGAGGATCGAGTCCTCGTAGTTGTAGCCGTTCCACGGCATGAACGCGACCAGCACGTTGCGGCCAAGCGCCAGGTCGCCAAGCTCGGTCGACGGACCGTCGGCGATGATGTCGCCCTTGTTGACCCGGTCGCCCATGCGCACCAGCGGACGCTGGTTGATGCAGGTGTTCTGGTTCGAACGCTGGAACTTCATCAGCCGGTAGATGTCGACGCCGGACTTGCCGGGATCGAGATCTTCCGTGGCGCGGATGACGATACGCGTCGCGTCCACCTGGTCGACGATGCCGCCACGGCGGGCGCCGATGGCGGCGCCCGAGTCACGGGCGACGATCGGCTCCATGCCGGTGCCGACAAACGGCGCTTCGGCGCGCACCAGCGGCACGGCCTGACGCTGCATGTTCGAGCCCATCAGGGCGCGGTTGGCGTCGTCGTTCTCGAGGAACGGGATCAGGGCCGCGGCCACCGACACCATCTGCTTCGGCGACACGTCCATCAGATCGACGTTTTCGCGCGGCGCCATCATCACTTCGCCGGCGTTGCGGCAAATGACGAACTCGTCGACGAAACCACCATTCTTGTCGAGCTCGGCATTGGCCTGCGCAACGTGGTGCTTGGCCTCTTCCATCGCGGAGAGGTAGACGACCTCATTGGTCAGCTTGCCGTTAACGATCTTGCGGTACGGGCTCTCGATGAAGCCGTACTTGTTGACGCGCGCAAAGGTGGCCAGCGAGTTGATCAGACCGATATTCGGGCCTTCCGGCGTCTCGATCGGGCAGATGCGGCCGTAATGCGTCGGGTGCACGTCGCGCACCTCGAAGCCGGCGCGCTCGCGGGTCAGACCACCGGGTCCAAGAGCCGAGAGGCGGCGCTTGTGGGTGATCTCCGACAGCGGGTTCGTCTGGTCCATGAACTGCGACAGCTGCGAGGAACCGAAGAACTCGCGCACGGCGGCAGCCGCCGGCTTGGCGTTGATCAGGTCCTGCGGCATCACCGTATCGATCTCGATCGACGACATGCGCTCCTTGATCGCGCGCTCCATGCGCAGCAGGCCGACGCGGTACTGGTTTTCCATCAGCTCGCCGACCGAGCGCACGCGGCGATTGCCGAGATTGTCGATGTCGTCGATCTCGCCTTTGCCGTCGCGCAGTTCGACGAGCGTCTTGACCACGGCCAGGATGTCGTCCTTGCGCAGCACGCGCACGGTATCCTCGGCCTTAAGCTCGAGGCGCATGTTCATCTTGACGCGGCCGACGGCCGACAGATCATAGCGCTCGCTGTCGAAGAACAGCGAGTTGAACATGGCTTCGGCGGTCTCGAGCGTCGGCGGCTCGCCGGGGCGCATGACGCGGTAGATATCGAACAGCGCGTCCTGGCGGCTCTCGTTCTTGTCGACGCTGAGCGTGTTGCGGATGTAGGCGCCGACATTGACGTGGTCGATGTCGAGAACCTTGATCTCGTCATCGCCGGCGCCGAGAAGCACCTTCAGCGTCTTTTCGTCGATCTCGTCGCCGGCTTCGAGGAAAATCTCGCCGGTGCCGTAGTTGACGATGTCCTCGGCAAGATAGTTGCCGAGCAGATCCTCGTCGGTCGCCTTGATCGCCTTGAGACCCTTTTCGCCAAGCTGACGGGCCTGGCGTGCGGTGATCTTCTTGCCGGCCTCGACGACCACTTCGCCGGTATCGGCGTCGACCAGGTCGCCAACGGCCTTGAGGCCACGGAAACGCTCGACGTTGAACGGGATGCGCCAATGGTCGCCGGCGCGCTTGTAGGTGATCTTGTTGTAGAAGGTCGACAGGATCTCCTCGGCGTCCATGCCGAGCGCCATCAACAGCGACGTTACCGGAATCTTGCGGCGGCGGTCGATGCGGGCGTGCACGACGTCCTTGGAGTCGAACTCGATGTCGAGCCACGAGCCGCGATAGGGGATGACGCGCGCGGCAAACAGCAGCTTGCCCGACGAGTGCGACTTGCCCTTGTCATGATCGAAGAAGACGCCCGGCGAACGGTGCATCTGCGAGACGATGACGCGCTCGGTGCCGTTGACGATGAAGGTGCCGTTCAAGGTCATGAGCGGCATGTCGCCCATGTAGACGTCCTGCTCCTTGATGTCCTTGATCGACTTGGCACCGGTGTCCTCGTCGATATCGAACACGATGAGGCGCAGCGTCACCTTCAGCGGCGCGGCATAGGTCAGGTCGCGCTGACGGCATTCGTCAACGTCGAATTTCGGTCCTTCGAACTCGTACTTCACGAATTCCAGCATCGAGGAGCCGGAAAAGTCGGAGATCGGGAAGACCGACTTGAAAACCGCCTGCAGTCCCTCATCAGGACGCCCGCCCTTGGGCTCCTCCACCATCAGGAACTGGTCATAGGATGCCTTCTGAACCTCGATCAGGTTCGGCATCTCCGCAACTTCCGGGATCTTTCCGAAGAACTTGCGTACGCGTCTGCGGCCATTGAAAGTCTGTGTCTGGGCCATCGTCGCTCCTTAGCTCGATTCTCGGGGCGAGCCTCGCCGCGGCTCGCCTTGCATTCTCGGCCACCTCGGCGGCGGCCTTCTATTTGTTCACCCGCCACCTGTCGGTGGCCGGCCAAAACGGGAGAAAACCCGTTTCCTGAAGGCCGGTTCACGGCCCTCAGGAAAGAGGTTTTCGTACTTCGCGTTACGCAGCCTCCCTTCGCGCCAAGGGAGTGGCGGACGGCGCGAAGCCGCCCGCCGGTACTCAACGCTTACTTCAGTTCGACCTTGGCGCCGGCTGCTTCCAGCTGGGCCTTGAACTTGTCCGCGTCGGCCTTGGAAACGGCTTCCTTGACCGGCTTCGGAGCCGCCTCGACCAGATCCTTGGCTTCCTTGAGGCCAAGACCGGTGATGGCGCGAACTTCCTTGATGACGTTGATCTTCTGAGCGCCCGCCTCGGTGAGGACGACGTCGAATTCCGTCTTTTCTTCGACCGGAGCAGCAGCGGCCGCAGCACCGCCAGCGGCGGCAACCGCCACCGGAGCAGCGGCGGAAACGCCCCACTTTTCTTCCAGAAGCTTCGACAGCTCGGCCGCCTCGAGGACGGTCAGCTTCGAAAGGTCGTCTACGATCTTTGCGAGATCAGCCATTGCAATATTCCTTCATAAGGTTCGAACGTGTGTTTGTGATAGCGAGGAACGGCCTCATGCCGCCTCGTCCTTCCGGGCGTAAGCGCCGATAACGCGCGCGACCGAAGCCGCAGGCGCATTGACGATCTGGGCGATCCGGGTTGCCGGTGTGGCGATCATGCCAACCAGCCTGCCGCGCAGCTCATCGAGCGACGGAAGTGCGGCGAGTGCCTTCACACCGTCGGCGTTGAGCGAGGTGGTGCCCATTGCGCCGCCGAGAATGACGAGCTTGTCATTTCCCTTGGCGAAATCGGACGCGACCTTCGGCGCCGTAACCGGATCCTCCGAATAAGCGATCAGCGTCTGTCCCTTGAACAGATCGATGATCGATGCGGAGTCCGTGCCCTGAAGAGCGATTTTGGCGAGACGGTTCTTCGCGACTTTGACGGTGCCACCGGCGGCGCGCATCTTCGACCGGAGGTCGTTCATTTGCGCGACGGTGATACCGGCGTAGTGGGCCACGACGACTGAACCAGCGCTTGAAAACGCATCATTCAGGCCCGTGACGAGTTCGCGTTTTTCCGCTCTGTCCACTGCCTATCTCCAGTTGACCCCTGCCCCATTCACGAGGACAGGCGTCGGGTTGCCTTTTGCCGGCCGGGCCATCCAGTTACGGATCTCCCGAACGACGCTCGAGGATCCTGCCCCCTTTCGCCACACCAGCCGGCAAGCCGAATGGTGCGCAGACAAAAGGCAAACACGGTTCGAACCTTTCATTGGAGCAGTCGCTCCGTTGTCCGGTCTTCACCCGTCTCATGCAGGCCCACATGAATTAAGGCCCCCTTTGAATTAGGCTTGAGGGCCGCCTGCAATCTCGGACAGGATGTCCGGAAGCCTTCCGACTTCCGGTACCGGGCCGCCAAGATAAATTGGAGGCCCGGAATTCTGTTGGCGGATCAGCCCTTTAGCGGCCAATCCAGATCGTTCGTATCAGGACGCTGTCAGCGTCGAGACGTCGAGCTTGAGGCCTGGGCCCATCGTCGAGGTGACCGACACCCTCTTGACGTAGTTGCCCTTGGCGCCAGCCGGCTTCGCCTTGTTCACCGCGTCAGCGAAGGCGCGGACGTTCTCTTCCAGCGCCTTGACGTCGAACGAGACCTTGCCAACGCCGCCATGAACGATGCCGGCCTTCTCGACGCGGAACTCGACGGCGCCGCCCTTCGACGCCTTGACGGCGGCGGCAACGTCGGTGGTGACGGTACCGACCTTCGGGTTCGGCATCATGCCACGCGGGCCGAGCACCTTGCCCAGACGGCCGACCAGCGGCATCATGTCCGGCGTGGCGATGCAGCGATCGAAGTCGATCGTTCCCTTCTGGACGATTTCGACCAGATCCTCGGCGCCAACGACATCGGCGCCGGCGGCCTTGGCTTCGTCGGCCTTGTCGCCACGCGCGAAAACGGCGACGCGGACGGTACGGCCGGTGCCGTTCGGCAGATTGACCACGCCACGGACCATCTGGTCGGCATGACGCGGGTCGACACCCAGGTTCATCGCGACTTCAATGGTCTCGTCGAACTTCACCGAGGACCGCTCCTTGAGCAGCTTCAGCGCGTCACCCAGGGCATAGGCCTTGTTGGGATCGATGCCTTCGCGGGTCTTCGATACACGCTTTGCAATCTTTGCCATGATCTCAGCCCACCACTTCCAGACCCATCGAGCGGGCGGAGCCCTCGACCATGCGCATGGCTCCCTCGATATCGGTTGCGTTCAGATCCTTCATCTTCTGCTCGGCGATGGCGCGCACCTTGTCGCGGCCGATCGTGCCGGCCTTGACCTTGCCCGGCTCCTTCGAGCCCGACTTCAGGTTCGCGGCCTTCTTCAGGAAGTAGCTCACCGGCGGCGTCTTCATGACGAAGGTGAACGACTTGTCCTGGTAGTAGGTGATCACGACCGGAATCGGCGATCCCTTTTCCATTTCCTGGGTCTGCGCGTTGAACGCCTTGCAGAACTCCATGATGTTGATGCCGCGCTGACCAAGCGCCGGTCCGATCGGGGGCGACGGCGTAGCCGAGCCCGCGGAAACCTGGAGCTTGAGCTGGCCTGCAATTTTCTTAGCCATCTCTTCCTGCCTTTATCTCATGCCGGCCTTGCCGGCGGTTGCAGTCTGGTGGTGCGGTTCCTGCGGCCGGCTAAGCCGCATTCGCCTCCCACCGTTGTGGCCGCGCGATCTCCGCGCCGCCTCCCTCATCGCCGAATGAGCGACGAGGATCCCGGATCAGCCCTTTTCGACCTGTCCGAATTCAAGATCGACCGGCACGGCGCGCCCGAAGATCGAAACTTCCACCTTGAGCCGCGCCCGCTCCTCGTCCACTTCCTGGACAAAACCGTTGAACGACGCGAACGGGCCGTCCGAGACGCGGATCGCCTCGCCGATCTCGAAAGTGACCGACGGCTTCGGCCGCTCGACGCCTTCCTGCACCTGGTTCAGGATGCGCTGGGCCTCGGCCTCGGTGATCGGCACCGGCTTCGAGTCACCCAGGAAGCCGGTGACCTTCGGCGTGTTCTTCACGAGCGAGAACACCGCATCGGTCAGGTTGGCCTTCAGGAGCACGTAACCCGGGAAGAACTTGCGCTCGGCATCGACCTTGCGGCCGCGGCGAATCTCGACGACCTTCTCGGTCGGCACCACGATCTGCTCGATTTCAGCGGACAGGCCTTTCTGCTTGGCCTTGTGCTCGATGTCCTCGGCGACCTTTTTTTCAAAGTTCGAATAGGCGTGGACGATGTACCACCGCGCAGTCATATCAAGACTTCTCCGTAATCGCCGGACTTAGCGTCCAATGCCCAGAATCTGCTCGACCCCAAGGCCCATGAGCTGATCGGCGGTAAAGAAAAAGATCATCGCGATCACAGCGAACGCCAGGACCATCACCGTCGAGATCATCGTTTCGCGCCGGGACGGCCAAGTCACCTTGGCGGTCTCCGAGCGAACCTGCTGGAGAAAGACGAAAGGATTTGTGGTTTTCGAAGCCATGTGCCGCTCTGTCTGCAAGACCCGTTGACCGGATCTCCTGGATGATCCCGTTGACCGGGATGTGCCGCCTGAGCCCGTGTTCGCGCCGAATCAGCGCAATCATTTCGCCCATGCAAATCGGACGCGTAAAGCCGGCTTCCCAGCTCCACGCGTCGCGTGTCTGTTTCC
This sequence comes from Mesorhizobium sp., assembly GCF_004962245.1. Lineage (GTDB taxonomy): Bacteria > Pseudomonadota > Alphaproteobacteria > Rhizobiales > Rhizobiaceae > Mesorhizobium. The sequence continues at coordinate 17,442 of NZ_SUHQ01000051.1, forward strand.
TCTACATAAAACCGATTCTTGATCCACGCAAGTGGCAAGTGTCCGCTTTATGACAAACGCCGCCTCGGAACCATCCAGTCGTCCCGTCCCGGCTATGGCGCTCTTATGCCCCAATCCAACCTAAATGGCAAGTCACCCGCCGGTTTTCAAAGGCTGGCTGATGGAAACCAGCGCATGCGCGCGAAACCGCGATCGATTTTGCTGCGCTGCCCCTGGGTTCGGAAGGATCATGCGCAACGACGCTGTAGACGTTTCGGTTCGCCATTTTGAAAAATGGCACGGGCAGCAGGGCTCGAACCTACGACCTGCGGTTTTGGAGACCGCCGCTCTACCAACTGAGCTATGCCCGTATCGCGCGCGTGTCGGCGCAGCAGGCGCTTCCTAAAAGCTTCCGCGCGCTCTGTAAAGAGCGGTCTGATTGGATTGTGCCATTCACGTCGTGCACCAGAAATCCGGATAGGCGACGACCAGTCCGTCAGGTCGATCTCGACCCCTCGCCTGAGGTCGCCGCAAGCCGGGATCACCCGCCCGACGGCGGCTGATAAGGACCTCCCGGTACGCCCCACCCCCAGGCCGGCATCGGTTCCGTCTCCGGATCGCAGGTCTCGCCGAGATTGGAGTTCATCTTGGCCAACCGCGACCCCCATTCGACATAGGCCATGAAAGCCGAGCGGAATTCCGGATCGTCCGGCAGCCCGACCTCATCGGCGGCATCAGCGAGCAGATCGATCCAGCGCCGGCGCTGCTCTTCGCTCAGATGCCTGCCGAGATGATGCACCACCATCTCGCGGTGACCGCCATGCTTTTCGCTGTAGGTCTTCGGTCCGCCGAAGACCTCGCCGATGAAGGCCGCGACATGGGCAGGATGATCCGGCGACATGTTTTTGAACACCGGGCCGACGACCGGATCCCGAGACACCTTGCCGTAGAACGTTTGGGTCAGGCGGTTCAGGGCTGCGGTGCCGCCGGCCCATTCGAACAATGTCGGAATATCCTGGCTCATTCTCGATCCTCGACGGGGCGGACTGTCAATTGCTTCGGGACGATAGCGGAACTATCGAACGTTGCTCAACCTGCCTCGATGGCCAGTTGGGCCTCTGCGGCGTCTGCGCCCTACAACTTGACGGGCGTGTCGGCCTGAACCTCGGACGTCGACACCATGCGGCAATTCTCCGGCATGGGCTCCAATTTGCAGATGGTCGGACCGGTAAATTCATCCACCGATTCAAGCCCGGTCGTCAGCCCGACTTTCAACATCATGGCGGGTTCGAGCTGCCGATGGCGCGAGTCCGGCACCGACCGCATCGCCGCCAGCAGACCGGGTCCGACCGCCATGTCCCTGAGATAGGATTTGACCCGCTGCTCCAGCCCCATCGAATGCACGGTCACCTGCGCACGAGGACCGACAAGGCGTCTGACGCCGCCAGCGAGCATGATCGGACAGGCTGCGCCACACTCGCCGCTCGCATCGATCGTGAGCCCGACATAGACGCCGTCTTCGGCGGTGCAATCCGCCTTGTCCGGCTCGCATCCGATGAAGTCCGTCCGTGCAACGGCCACGTCGAGCTTGCGTTCTCTAATCAACCTTCCAGTGGCCAGAGCGCCGAGCACGTCACCTCCGGGCGAGTTGACCACCACGGGCAGTCGCCGATCGCCGATCGTGTCAAGCAACTGGCGCAGCCGCTCCGGCGTTTGAGTGCTGATGGTGCCTTCCGCAGAGATCCATTCGGGACAATTGGGATCGCAGAGAAAACTTCTGCCTCGAACCAGAACGAAGCGCATATCCTTGACGTCGTCCCGCCGCACGGCTTCGGGTTCGGCCGACGCGGCGGGAGCGGGCTTGGCGTACGCCATCGCGTCGCCGGCAGGCTTCGTGGCTTTGTCCGCCGGCGCCGGTATTTCCCTGCAGTTCGCGGCCACCGGATCGGTTTTGCACAGGGTTGCCGCGGTCAGCAGGTCGACGGAATCCAGGCTGGTGACGAGGTTTGCCTGCAGCATGTCGTAGGGAGCCAGTTGCTGGATGCTGCTGGCCGGCGTGTTCTTCATCGTCTCGAGCACGTCCCGGCCGACACCCATCTCCTTGAGATAGGCCGCCAGTCTTTTCTCCGTCGCCTTGCTCATCTCATAGGTCTTGTAGCTGCCGGCGTTCTTGCGGCTGACGATCTTCTTGCTGAGGACCTTCTTCTTGCCTCTCACCACGCGATACGTGGTTCGGTACTGCAATTTCGTCCTGATATAGGTCGTAGTGATCTGATGGACGCCGAGATAGGCCCATTGCCCGACCACACGCCTGATGCCACCGGCAAACATCAGCGGGCAAGCGGAATTGCAGATGGCGCCGCCAGCATAGGGACTGCCGAAATACCGGGCGCCCTTGCCGTCGTTTTCCTTGCAGTTCTTCACGTCGGGCAGGCAGCCGACGAACTGGGTCTTGCCGACCGCGATATCGAGCTTGTTCTTGCGGATCAGACGGCCCAGTGCCAGCGCCGCATCGACGTTGCCGCCGGGAGAATCCACGACAAGCGGCAGTTTTCGACCGCCGAGAGCTTTGAGCGTGCGTTTGAAAAGGGCCGGCGTGCCGGCTTCTATCGAGCCTTCGGCCGATATCCATTCCGGGCAGGTCGGTTCGCAACCAGGCGCGCTGCTGCGGACGATGACAAACCGCATCGTCGGGCCAAGATCCGACGCGGATTTTTTTGTGTTCGCCGCGAAAGCAGCGTCTCCCATGACAAGGAACGACGCCAGGCAGATCAGCCCGAGCGACCACCATGTCTGGCCATTCAAACGGCGCCACGGAACCATTTGGGCAAGCCCCCAACGATGCAACTTATACTAGTTGAGGTTTGGACGCTTGCAACAGGGTTTTGCGACGACGCCGCAAGCGCATGTCGGCTGTACTTAAAATACAAAAAGGGCAGCCCCGAGGACTGCCCTTTCGCATTCGATGTGACCGGCAAATGCCGGTGTCGATTACTCTTTGATGGTGACGACGATGCCGGCACCGACGGTGCGGCCGCCTTCACG
>NZ_SUHQ01000052.1 GCF_004962245.1 Mesorhizobium sp.
CCTCAGCTTTCTCGGTCGGGGCCGAATGGACAACCTCCTGAAGGCTCACATCTAGCTAGCTCCTGCGCATAGAGGATTGATTGAGCCTGAAGGGGGCTGCGGACGGTCGCCGCCGACCGACATCCAGCTGCCAATCGCCAACATCTGCGATTGGCAACTGGCCACCATGCCTTCGTCATCCCAGGGCGGAGCGAACGCGAAGCGGAGCGCAGACCCGGGGATCCATGCCGTGACATCTGTGGCACACGAAAGCTGACCAGAATCGAGTGCTTGCACCGGTGGGTGGAGCAGATGGTGGTGACAGGCTGAAGGGTAGCTGGCGCTGTTGCGGAAACAAGCACCATTCCCGACCGCTGCATTCTTCGGCTGATGTCGCGGCATGGATCCCAGGGTCTTCGCGACGTCGCTTCGCTCCTGCTCCGCCCTGGGATGACGAAGGAAAGGGAGGATTCGGCTATTCTCGAAGGTTTGCGACTTTACCACTGGAAAAGACGTATGACATTCGCTGCCGACCGGCTTCCAACCTGTCAAGATCGCCGCGTCGAGGAACTAGGTGCCGCGCGGTTTGGCGCGGCTGGTGGCGGTAGCGAGAAGCGGGTTCTCCGGCCAGACATGCTTTGGGTAGCGGCCGCGCATGTCGGCCCGCACATCGGCCCAGGAGCCGCGCCAGAAACCGGGCAGGTCGCGCGTCGTCTGGATAGGCCGGTGCGCCGGCGACAAAAGCTCCAGCGTCAGCGGCACGGTGCCGCCCGCGATCGCCGGATGCCGGTCGAGACCGAACAGCTCCTGCACGCGGACCGCCAGCACCGGCCATTCGCCGTCATAGCGGATCGGCACGCGGCTGCCAGACGGCGCGTCGAAATGGGTCGGCGCCAGCGCCTCGATCCTGCGCTGGAGATCGTGCGGCACCAATGCCATCAGGCCGGCCGAAAGCACGCCCGGATCGATCGTGGCAAAGGACGCCGTACCGGAGAGGAACGGCAGCAACCAGTCGTCGAGGCGGTCGATGAGCGCGGCGTCCGAAACATCGGGCCAGGGCGCGCCGAGGCCGCGATGCAGCCAGCCAAGCCGTTGGCGCAATGTTTCGGCTTCCTTGCCCCACGGCAAAAGCGACAGCCCGTGTTCGCGCAAGGCCTCGAGGATGGCGCGATCCGCCTCAGCGCCAGCCGGCGCCGGCAGCATGCGTTCGGACAGGGTGATGGGGCCAAGGCGAACGGTTTCACGCACGCGCACCGCTCGCCTGTCGCGGTCGAAGCTGGTTTGGCGGCTTGTCTCGATCTTGCCGGCGAGCGAAGCGCGAATGTCGGCCTCATCTATCGCCGCTGCCGCGGTGATGCGGGCGTTCTGCGCCTTGCCCTGCAGGTCGGCGACGACGAGCCAGGTTTCGCCCGCCAGCGGGTCGGCGGCGTCGAGCATGGCGCCCGAACCGTTGGCCAGCACGAAACGGCCGCGCTCGCCGCGCGCCCTGGCGACGCGGTCCGGCCAGGCATGGATGAGGAGAGCGCCGGCATTACCCTCCCCCTTGAGGGGGTCCGAAGGACGGGCGAGACCCGTGGCTCGCCCCGGCAAGTCGATCCGTGAAGCGGATCGGGGTGGCGTCGGTTCGGGCACGCCATCGGCGACCCCACCCCGTCTCCCTCGCTTCGCTGCACTCAGCTCGCTCGCCGACCCTCCCCTCGAGGGGGAGGGTGAGGCCTGTTTCGCCAGCCGTTCGGCAAGCTGCCGCGCGGCGGTGGCGCGCGGCGATCTTTCGGATCGGAACCGCGTCAGCCGCCGTTCGAGGTCGGCGCCGTCGCCGCCAAGGCCGCGCTCGGTGAGCAGCACGGCGAGCAGGGCCGCTTCGAACGCCTGGCCGGTCTTCGCCGCCTCGGTGACCATGTGAGCCAGCCGCACCGGCAGTGCCAGCCTGCGCATCGCAGCACCCGACTCCGTCAAGCGCCCTGCCTCGTCAATGGCGTCGAGCGCGCGAAGCAGCGCCCTTGCCTGGTTGAGCGCCGGAGCCGGCGGCGGATCGAGGAACGAGAGGCTCGCCGGATCGGCAACACCGAAGGCGGCGCAATCGAGCAAGAGGCCGGAAAGGTCGGCTTCAAGGATTTCGGGCGGGGTGAAGGCGGGAAGTGCCGCCGTCTGTTCGGCTCGCCACAGCCGGATGGCGACGCCCGGTTGCGTGCGGCCGGCGCGGCCGGCGCGCTGGTCGGCGGAGGCTCTGCTGACACGCACCGTCTCCAGCCGCGTCAGGCCGTTGGCCGGCTCGTAGCGCGGCAGGCGCGACAGGCCGGAATCGATGACGACGCGCACGCCGTCGATGGTGATGGAGGTTTCGGCGATCGACGTCGCCAGCACCACCTTGCGGCGGCCGGACGGCGCCGGCCTGATCGCCGCATCCTGCGCCTTGCCGTCGAGCATGCCGTAGAGCGGCACGATGTCGGTGTCGGCATCGACGCGACCCTGCAAGCGCTCGGCGGTGCGCTCGATCTCGCGCTGGCCGGGCAGGAAGGCGAGCACGCTGCCGCTCTCATCCGCAAGGGCCGCGCGGATCGCCTTGGCCATGGCGTCCTCGATGGCGATGCCGGCCGGCCGCTCATCATAGCGGATGTCGACCGGAAAGGCGCGGCCCTCGCTCTCGATCACCGGGGCCCCGGAAAGCAAGCGAGCGACGCGCGCGCCGTCGAGCGTCGCCGACATGACCAGCAATCGCAGGTCGGGCCGCAGTGCGCCTTGCACATCGAGCGCCAGTGCCAGGCCAAAATCGCCGTCGAGCGAGCGCTCGTGGAATTCGTCGAAGAATACAGCAGAGACGCCGGGCAGTTCCGGGTCGTCGAGGATCATCCGCGACAGCACGCCTTCGGTGACGACCAGGATCCTGGTCGTCGAAGAAGTGCGGTTCTCCATGCGCATGGCATAGCCGACCGTTCCGCCGGGCTCCTCGCCGAGCAGCTCGGCCATGCGGCGGGCGGCAGCGCGGGCAGCGAGCCGGCGCGGCTCGAGCAGAATGATCTTTCCCGTGCCGAGCCATGCTGCGCCGAGCAGCGCCAGCGGCACCAGCGTCGTCTTGCCGGCGCCGGGCGGCGCCACCAGCACGGCGCTGTTGCCATGGTCCAGCGCGTCGCCGAGCGCCGGCAGCACGGCGGAAACCGGAAGCTCCGGCAAGGTTCTTCTGGTCATTGTTCCAGGGATGCTTCCATCCAATCGCGGCAGATCCGCAGCGTCCGCATATCAGCGCTGACGGTTGTCGCGCAACCGGCGCGGGCAGATCAAAGCCGCGTCCGCGAAAACGGGTTCCAGCGCACCGTGCCGAGCCTCACCTCTTCGCGCACCATCGTCAAAAGGCCGGAGCCGCCGACGACGGCGAGGCCGACAAGCGACAGAAAATCGGGATACTCCTGGAAGAACAGCGCGCCCAGGATCACCGCCCAGAGGATCTGTGAGTAATGCGTCGGCGCGATCCGGTTGGCGGGCGCGTATTTGACGGCCAGGAGCTGAAGCAACTGGCCGCAGGCGGTGAACACGCCCGACAGCACCAGCCAGGCCAGCTGCCTTGCATCCGGAAGCGAGAATGACGTGGCCGCGGCGCCGATGCCGTTGAAGAACAGGCCGTAGCCGATCAGCACGCCCAGCATCGTCGTGCGCTTTTCCCCAGCCGCCAGCGAACGCATCAGGATGACGCTGGCGGCAGCGAGATAGGCAACGCCGAACGCGGCAAGGTGACCGAGATGCAGCTCGCGAAAGCCCGGCCGCACGACCAGCATGACACCGGCAAAGCCGGCGACCACCGCCAGCCACCGCCACGGGCCGACCTTCTCCTTGAGGATGACGGTGGAGAGAATGGTGACGCATAGCGGCGCCAGGAAAATCAGCGCATAGGCTTCCGCAAGCGGGATGGTGGTGAAGGCGTAGACGCTGAGCACGCCGGACGCGATGCCTGCCCAGGCGCGGGCCTGCACCGCCCAAGGCCGCTTCATGCGCCAGAAATCACGCCAGCGTTCGCCGTTCGGCCGGGTGAAGAGAAGAAACAAGCCGGCAAACAATGTCGAGAAAAACCCGATCTCGAACACCGTGAACTGCCCGCCCAGGCTTTTGACGACGGCATCGTTGCACGAATAGCTTGCATAGGCGATCAGGGCGAGCAGGATTCCGTTCGTCACGTTTTTTCATTTCCGGGGAGAAGGCAGAGTGAAGGTGGAGAAAGCAGAGTGAGATACTGGCGCTCGGTGCGCATCCGGACGACATCGAGATATTCTCATGCTCGGTACGATGGCCACCTATGCCGCGCAAGGCGCAGAATTGGTTTTTGCGATAGCCACGGATGGAGCCAAGGGCGGAAGCGCGATCCGGAATCGCTCACCCACGCCCGCCGCGAGGAAGCGACGGCGGTGGCCCCAGCGATCCACCCGGTGACGGTCGGCACCAGGACGGTCGATTGAGCCGGTACCCGGCGCGCCGAACCATCTGACAACCTCCATTTCTCCGGACCAGCACGCGGGACGGGAGCGCCATGCTGCGGTGCAGCGACGAATTCGCTTGCCTTGTTTAGTAAAAATTGCATCACTCAACAAATTACTAAACATCCGCGGCCAGACCGCGTCGTCATGTTTAGGCCCCTGAGGAGGGGGGTTGAGGTTTCTTGAAACCGTCATCCGGGCGCGTTTCGCAAATGGGAGGAAGGCATGAAATCGACCTTGAAACTGACGTTGGGACTGACCTCGGCGATGTTTGCGTCGACAGCCGTTTCAAACGTCGCGCATGCGGAAGATCTGACGCTTTGCTGGGCAGCCTGGGACCCGGCCAACGCGCTTGTGGAACTGTCCAAGGATTTTACCAAGGAAACCGGCATCGGCATGAAATTCGAATTCGTGCCGTGGACCAACTATGCCGATCGCTTCCTCAACGAACTGAATTCCAAGGGCAAGCTGTGCGACCTGATCATCGGCGACAGCCAGTGGATCGGTGGTTCGGCCGAGAACGGCCACTACGTCAAGCTGAACGACTTCTTCGACAAGGAGAAGATCAGCATGGACGATTTCGTGCCGGCGACCGTCGTCGGCTATTCCGAATGGCCGAAGAACTCGCCGAACTACTGGGCGCTGCCGGCCATGGGTGACGTCGTCGGCTGGACCTATCGCAAGGACTGGTTCTCCAAGCCGGAACTGCAGAAGGAATTCAAGGAAAAGTACGGCTGGGATCTCGCAGCGCCGACGACCTTCGACCAGTTGAAGCAGATCGCCGAGTTCTTCCAGAAGCGCGAGATCGACGGCAAGACGGTCTATGGCGCGTCGATCTATACCGAGCGCGGCTCCGAAGGCATCACCATGGGCGCCATGGACGTGCTCTACAGCTTCGGCTTCAAATACGAGAATCCCGAGAAGCCCTACGAGATGGACGGCTTCGTCAATTCCGAGAAATCGGTGAAGGGTCTGGAATTCTACAAGGCGCTCTATGATTGCTGCACGCCTCCCGGGGCCTCGAACAGCTACATGGGCGAAGGCGTCGATGCCTTCAAATCCGGCCAGGTGGCGATGCACATGAACTTCGCCTTCACCTGGCCGGGCCTGCAGAAGGACGAGAATGTCGGCGGCGACAAGATCGGTTACTTCGCTAATCCCAAGGGTCCCGACGGCGACCAGTTCGCCCAGCTCGGCGGCCAGGGCATCTCGGTGGTCTCCTATTCGGACAAGCAGGACGCCGCGCTCAAATACATCAAATGGTTCGCCAACAAGGATGTGCAGGCCAAGTGGTGGTCGCTCGGCGGCTACTCCTGCCTCAACGCAGTCGTGAACGACCCGGGCTTCCCGGCCAGCCAGCCCTATGCGCAGACCTTCCTCGACTCCATGGCCATCGTGAAGGACTTCTGGGCCGAGCCCAGCTATGCACCGCTGCTGCAGGCCTCGCAGAAGCGCTTCCATGATTATGTCGTCGCCGGCCAGGGGTCGGCCAAGGATGCGCTTGACGGCCTGGTCAAGGACTGGACCGAGGTGTTCCAGGACGATGGCAAGATGTGACTGGGCCAAGATCCAACCGGCTCCTCCCGAGCCACGACCGCCTGTCCCGTGCCGCCCTTGGCACGGGACACAGTTCAGATAAATTCCATTGTCGAGACGACTTAAAGTGACCGAAGCGGGACTGACCATGCTCAATCGGACTGCGGACAGCGTTGCCCGGGCCACGCCTGAGCGGTTGGCCCGCAAGGTCCGGGGCATCAGCGACAAGGGCCTCGCCTGGCTGTTCATCTCGCCGACGATCCTGTTGCTGCTTGCCATCAACATCTTCCCGCTGTTCTGGGCGATCTATCTGTCCTTCACCAATTACCGTGCCAATCGTCCCAACGAGGTGGTCAGGAATGTCGGCCTTGCCAACTACAAGCGCATCCTCGGCGACCAGGACATCTGGATCGCCATGCAGACGACGGCGCATTTCGTGTTCTGGACGATCCTTTTGCAGACGCTGATCGGCTTCACGCTGGCCTGGCTGATCGACAGGAAATTTCGCGGCCACGCCTTCTGGACGACCATCATTCTGGTTCCGATGATGCTGTCGCCGGCGGTGGTCGGCAATTTCTGGCGCTTCCTTTACGAGCCGCAGATCGGCCTGTTCGCCTATGCCATCTCGTTCGTGTCAGGCATTCCGGCAACGCAGATCGGCATGCTCTCCAACGTGTCGCTGGCGCCGTGGTCGATCGTCATCGTCGACACCTGGATGTGGACGCCTTACGTGATGCTGATCTGCCTCGCCGGCCTGCGCTCGATCCCCGAATACATCTACGAGGCGGCCGAGGTCGACCGCGCGTCCAACTGGCGGCAGTTCTGGTCGATCACGTTGCCGATGGCACTGCCCTTCATCATGCTGGCGGTGCTGTTTCGCGGCATCGAGAACTTCAAGATGTTCGACATGGTCAACCTGCTTACCGGCGGCGGACCGGGATCGACCACCGAAGTTGCCTCGATCACGCTGAAGCGACAGGCCTTCGAAAGCTGGCGGACGGGCTACTCCTCGGCCTTCGCCATCATCCTGTTCGTCGCGGTGTTCGGCCTTGCCAACATCTACGTCAAGGCGCTGAACAAGGTGAAGCAGAGATGAGCCTGACCACAGCCCATTCGGTCGTTGCACCTTCGGCAACCTCGAAGCTTGTCGCCGGCACGATCATCGTCGCCTATGCGCTGATCTCGATCGTGCCGCTGCTGTGGATCTTCGCCACCAGCTTCAAGACACCGCCGGATTCGATCGCCTATCCGCCGAAGATCGTCTTCCAGCCGAGCCTCGAAGGCTACTGCAATCTGTTCTCCACCCGGACCCGGCAGACGCCGGAATACATCAACTCGCTGGGACCGGCGACCGGCCTCTGCGACGAGACCGTGCGCAAGCGCAACATGGTGATCGCCGGCCCGTCCAACTTCATGCCGCGCTTCGTCAATTCGCTGATCATCGCCTTCGGCTCGACGTTCTGCGCTGTCTTCCTCGGCACGCTGTCGGCCTATGGCTTCTCGCGCTTCAAGGTGCCGCTGGCCGACGACCTGCTGTTCTTCATCCTGTCGACCCGGATGATGCCGCCGATCGCCGTCGCCATCCCGATCTACCTGATGTATCGCGAGCTCGGCCTGTCGGATACCGCGCTCGGCATGATCCTGCTCTACACGGCGGTCAACGTGTCGCTCGCCGTCTGGCTGCTGAAAGGCTTCATCGACGAGATCCCACGCGAATATGAGGAAGCGGCGATGATCGACGGCTATACGCGGCTGCAGGCTTTCTGGCGCACCGTGCTGCCGCAGGCGACCACCGGCATTGCAGCGACCGCCATCTTCTGCCTGATCTTCGCCTGGAACGAGTACGCCTTCGCGGCACTCCTGACCTCCGGTACGGCGCAGACCGCCCCGCCCTTCATCCCGACCATCATCGGCGAAGGCGGCCAGGACTGGCCGGCGGTCGCCGCCGGCACGACGATCTTCCTGGTGCCGATCCTGGTCTTCACCATCCTGCTCCGCAAGCAGCTCTTGCGCGGCATCACCTTCGGCGCGGTGCGCAAATGAGCACGATCCAGCCCGCAAAACGAAAATCGCGCTGGCCTGTCTGGGCCAGGCGCGGGCTGATGGAGAACATCGCCACGGCGATCATCGCCATCGGTTTCCTGATGCTGTTCCAACCCTTCGCGCTGTCGCTCTACACCTATTCGTTCGTCACCATGCTGGCCGGCACGGCAATGTTCATCATCGTCTCGAAATTTCCGGAGTAGACGATGGCGGAGATCAGGGTCGAGCATCTGAGGAAAGCATTCGGCGATTTCGTCGCGGTGCAGGATTCCAATTTCGTCGTCGAGGACGGCGAGTTCTTCGTCATGCTGGGGCCGTCGGGCTGCGGCAAGACGACGACGCTCAGGATGATCGCCGGGCTCGAACTGCCGACAGGCGGCAAGATTCTGCTCGGCGGCGAGGACGTCACCATGCGGCGTGCCCGCGAGCGCGACATCGCCTTCGTGTTCCAGCTGTTCGCGCTCTATCCGCATATGAATGTGCGCAAGAACATCGGCTTCCCGCTGCTGGCGCAAGGCATGCCAGGTGCTGAAATCCGCCAACGGGTCGAAGAGACGGCGAAGCTGCTACGCATCGACCATCTGCTCAACAAATCCGTCTCCGGCCTTGCCGGCGGCGATCGTCAGCGCGTGGCGCTCGGCCGCGCCATCGTGCGGCGGCCAAAATGCTTCCTGATGGACGAGCCGCTCGGCACGCTCGACACCGAATTCCGCGATCTCATGGTCCATGAGCTGCGCGAGTTGCACAACCGCATTCACGCCACCACGGTCTACGTCACGCATGACCAGATGGAAGCGATGTCGATGGCCGACAAGATCGCGGTGATGAACCACGGCGTCATCGAGCAGTTCGGAAGCCCACGCGAAATCTACGACCGGCCGGCGACCATGTTCGTCGCCGACTTCATCGGCTCGCCGCCGATGAATTTCCTCGGCTTCGGCGGTGGGCTTTCAAAGGGCGCCAGGGAGATCGTGGTGCAAGGCGCCAAGGTGGCGGTGCCAGAGGTGCGCGAGGATATCGCGCCAGCCGACATGGCGCTCGGCATCAGGCCGGAGCACATCCGCTTCGACGACGCTTCGAAATTGCGCGGCGCCGTCTACGGCACCGAATATCTCGGCACCACGCAGATCGTGGCGGTGGAGACTGCGGACGGCATCATCAAGGCCAGGGTGCCGGCCGAAATCCGGCTCAATGCGGGCGACCATGTCGGCCTGGCGCTGAGCAGCGCCCGGCTGTCGCTGTTCGAGAAAGGCTCCGGCCGCGCAGTGCGAACCGCGATCCATGACGAAGCCTCCCAGGCAAGAGCGCAGCATGGCTGACATACACATCAAAGGCGTGACCAAAGCCTTCGGCGAGCATGTCGCCGTCGACAATCTCGACCTGCGCATTGCCGACGGCGAATTCGTCGTGCTGCTCGGCCCGACCGGGGCCGGCAAGACGACGACGCTCAGACTTATCGCCGGATTGGAGCGGCCCGACACCGGCTCGATCCATATCGGCACCCGTGATGCGACAGCACTCTCGCCGGCCGAGCGCGACACCGCCTTCGTCTTCCAGCAATATTCGCTCTACCCGCATCTGTCGGTCTACGACAACCTCGCCTTCCCGCTGCGTTCGCCGGCGCGAAAGATGCCGGAAGACAAGATTCGCCACCGCGTCGAGGAGGTGGCCAGGATGGTGCGCATCCACCACAAGCTGAACAACCGCTCGACCAGGCTTTCCGGCGGCGAGATGCAGCGCGTTGCCATCGGCCGCGCACTGGTGCGCAAGCCTGCCATCTACCTGATGGACGAGCCGCTGTCGTCGCTCGACGCCAAGCTGCGTGCCGACCTCCGGCTCGAGCTGAAGCGCATCCAGGCCGAGCTCGGCGCCACCATGCTCTATGTCACGCATGACCAGATCGAGGCGATGACCATGGCCGATCGCATCGGCATTCTCGCCGACGGCGTTCTGGTGCAGATCGGCACGCCGCGAACGATCTATTCGGAGCCGGCCAACCTTCATGTCGCCGCAAGGCTCGGCCAGCCGGCGATCAATCTGTTGCCGACCGGGCTGCTGCCCGATGGCGATGCGCCGGCGGGAACCAAAACGATCGGCGCGCGTACAGAACATCTGTCGATCGGCAAGGCATCGAACGGCCACGCCGACGGCGTGGTTGACTGGGTCGAGCATCTGGGCGACCAGAACCACCTGCATGTGAGCGTCGGGACCAAAAAACTGGTGACGCTGACCGACCCCGACACGCAACTGGAAAAGGGCGACAAGGTGACGATCCGCTACCGGGCGCCGCTGTTCTTCGACCAGGCCGGCAACAGGATCGCAAACCAATGAGCGTTGGGACGATGGACAAGACTGGGACGATGGACAGGGTTGACCTGAAGGCGCTGATATCAGCCACCGCCGACACGATTGCCGCCCATGCGGACGAGCTGACCACGCTCGACCAGGCGATCGGCGACGGCGACCATGGGCTCAACATGAAGCGCGGCTTCGAGGCGGTGCGCGCCGAGGCCGATACGTTCGCGGCAAAGCCATTGCCCGAGGCGCTGAAGGCGATCGGCACCAAATTGGTGATGACGGTCGGCGGCGCTTCCGGCCCGCTGTTCGGCACGCTGTTCATGGCGCTCGGCAAGGAGGTTTCCACTGAGCCGGATCGCGCCAATCTGGCGGCAGCCTTCGGCAAGGCGATCGAAGCGGTGGCGGCACGCGGCAAGTCGCAGGTCGGCCAAAAGACCATGCTCGACGTGCTGCAGCCAGTGCATGACGCCCTGTTGCGGGGGAAGACCGGAGCGGAAATCACTGACGCCGCCGACAGTGCGGCCGACGCCACCGTGCCGATGAAGGCCTTGCGCGGACGTGCCTCGTTCCTCGGCGACCGCTCGATCGGTCACATGGATGCCGGGGCACGCTCGGTCGCGCTTTTGGTGCGGGCTGTCGTCGAAACCATTAAGGGGCACGCATGAGCAATGTCGGCATCGTCATCGTATCGCATTCACCGCTGGTCGCCGAGGGCACGGCCGACATGGTGCGCCAGATGGTCGGCGACGAAGTGCCGCTTGCATGGTGCGGTGGAAACGGCCATGGCGGGCTGGGCACAAACGTCGAGGCGATCATGGGCGCCATCGACAAGGCCTGGTCCGAGGCGGGTGTCGCCATACTTGTCGATCTTGGCGGCGCCGAGACCAACAGTGAGATGGCGGTCGAGATGATCGGTGAGCCGCGCGCGCAGAAGATCGTCGTCTGCAATGCGCCAATCGTCGAGGGCGCGGTGATGGCGGCAACGGAGGCTTCCGGCGGCGCTTCGCTCCGGGAAGTGGTGGCGACGGCACACGAATTGTCGCCATCGTGAATGAACAGGAATTTTGACTCGATGTCCGCATCCACCGAAGCCACCGTCCTGATCACCCACGAGGTCGGTCTGCATGCGCGCCCTTCGGTGAAGTTCACCAAGCTCGCCAAGACGTTCGCGGCCGAGGTCGAAGTTGCGCTCGCCGCCAACGGGCCGTGGTTCGACGCCAAGAGCATCGTCAAGGTGATGGCGGCCAAAGCGCCGAAAGGCACGGAGCTGCATATCAGAGCCAGAGGCGACGGCGCCGCCGAAGCGGTCGGCGCGCTGGTCGAGCTGGTGCGGCGCGATTTCGACGAGGGCGCGGACCATGCCCGAACCGCTTAGGCTGAAGGGGATTTCGGCCTCGGCTGGCTATGCCGAAGGGCCGCTGTTCAACCTCGATCCGGTTGCCGCGCGCTATGGCCGCAAGGCGAGCCCTGCGGACGAGAGGTTCGCGCTCGAAACGGCAATCAAGGCAGCCGCAAGCCGGCTTGCCACGCTGATCGAGGCGGTCGACGGCGACGCCGCCGACATTCTCGAATTCCAGATCGCCATGCTGGAGGATGACGCGCTGACCGGTCCGGCCTTCGCCGCGATTGACTCAGGTCAGCCAGCGGATGCGGCATGGCGGCAGGCGCTCGACGCCGAAATTGTCGGCTACGAGACGTCAGACCAGGACTATTTCCGGGCGCGCGCCGCCGACATGCGCGATATCAGAGACCAGGTGCTGCGCGCGCTGACCGAGGACAGCGAGGCTGCCGCGCCGGCGGGAGCCATCTTCTATGGCGAGGATATCGCGCCGACGCGCTTCCTCGAAACCGACTGGAGTTCCGGCGGCGGCATTGCGCTGAAAGCGGGCAGTGCCGCCAGTCACGTCGCCATGCTGGCGCGCTCGCGCGGCGTGCCGATGGTCGTGGGGCTTGGGGTGGTTGGGCTCGGTGCTGCGCCGGCTCATCTTGCCGGCGTCGCCCTGCTCGACGCCGAGCATGGCGGCATCGTGCTGGCGCCGTCGAAAGCCGAAGTCGAGGCATTCCGCCGATCGTCGTCCTCGTTTGCCGCGCGTCGCGACAGGGCTGAAACCTTCTTGGCACGGCCGGCGGTGACGAAAGCAGGTACGGCGGTGCGGGTGCAGGTCAACATAGCCGATCCGTCCGATGTCGATGCCATCGATATCTCGACCTGCGACGGCGTTGGGCTGATGCGCACCGAGTTCCTGTTCGGCAAGACGCTGCCGGACGAGGAAACGCAATATCGCGCCTATCGCAAGGTGCTGGAATGGGCCGGTGATAAACCGGTGACGATCCGCACCGTCGATGCCGGCGGCGACAAGCCGGTGCCCGGCTTCACGGTAGAAGAAACCAACCCATTCCTCGGCCTGCGCGGCATCAGGCTGTCGCTGGCAAGGCCGGAGGTTTTTCGGGTGCAGATCCGGGCGCTGCTGCGCGCCGCCGTCCACGGCAATCTCAAGGTGATGTTCCCGATGATCGCCGTTGTGGGCGAATACGAACGTGCCGCCGCGCTGTTCGCGGAAGAGCAGGCCGCGCTTGCCGCGCGCGGCGTCGCGCAAAGAATGCCGCCACTCGGCATCATGGTTGAGGTGCCGTCGGTGGCGGTCGCACCGGAGGCATTTGCCAAGGTCGCCTTCTTCTCGATCGGCTCGAACGACCTCACCCAATATGTGATGGCGGCGGCGCGCGACAACGCGTCAGTGGCGCATCTCAATTCGGTCAGGCACCCGGCCGTGCTTCGACTGATCACCTCGGTTGCGGCCTTTGGCCGCGCGCAAGAGACGCCGGTCAGCCTGTGCGGCGACGCCGGCGGCGATCCGGCGGCGATCTCGGCGCTGATCGAGGCCGGCCTGCGTGACCTCTCGGTGGTTCCCGCCCAGCTCGCAATGGCCAAGGCGGCCATTGCGGATGTCCCGATCTAGGCGCCGGCATGGCCGAGAAGACGCCCGAAGCCGGCTCCGAAGAGGCGATCCGCGCCTACAAGACGATCCTGTCGCAGGTCATCGACCAGCGCCCGTCCGGCATGCGTCAGCGTCTCGCCGACGCGCTGGGCAAGCACCGCAGCTTCGTCACGCAGATTTCCAGTCCGACCTATTCGATCCCGATCCCGTCCAAACATTTGCCGGCTATCTTTTCCGTCTGCCATTTCAGCCCGGCCGAACGCGACCATTTTCTTGCGGCCTATCATCAGGCGCATCCGGGAAAGATGTCGGTGGCCGCAGGCATGCGCAAGACGCGGCATGTCTCGCTGATCGTTCCCGATTTCGGCGACGACAAGCAGAACGCGGCGCTCGACCGGGCGGTCAACGATTTTATCCAGAAGATCACCAGCATCGCCGGCAAGGGCGGGACATAGTCGCGCTACGTTCAGCTATTTCGGGAGGAGACGGCCATGAAGAAGTTTTTGAATTCTGTGGACACGGTGCTGACCGAAAGCCTCGACGGCTTCGTTGCAGCCCATGCCGACATACTGGCGCTTGGCGACGAGCATAAATTCGTCCGCCGCAAGATACTCAAGCCGGGCAAGGTGGCGCTGATCTCCGGCGGCGGCTCTGGCCACGAACCGCTGCATGGCGGGCTGGTCGGGCATGGCATGCTGGATGCTGCCTGCCCCGGCCAGGTGTTCACCTCGCCGACGCCGGACCAGATGATGGCGGCCGCGGAAGCAGTCAACACCGGCGCCGGCTGCCTGTTCATCGTCAAGAACTACGAGGGCGACGTGATGAACTTCGACATGGCCGCCGAGATGTCGGAGGGCGTCATGCAAGTCGTGACCAACGACGACGTCGCGGTCGAGAATTCGTCCTACACAACCGGCCGACGCGGCGTCGCCGGCACGCTGGTGGTCGAGAAGATCGTCGGCGCAGCGGCCGAGCAAGGCATGGCGCTGAAGCCGCTGAAGGCGTTGGGCGAGCGCGTCAATGGCGCAACGCGGTCGATGGGCGTGGCGCTGACCAGTTGCACCGTACCGGCGGCCGGCAAGCCGACCTTCGACATCGGCGATGGCGAGATGGAATTCGGCGTCGGCATCCATGGCGAGCCCGGCCGCCGCCGCGACACGTTGAAAAGCGCCGACGCCATAGCCGAGGAGATCTGCGCGGCAATCCTGGGCGATCTGGGTGACAAGGCAAAAGGTCCGGCGCTGCTCTTCGTCAACGGCTTCGGCGGCACGCCGCTGATGGAGCTTTACCTGATGTACAACAGCGCCCGCAAAATCTTCGAGAGGAACGGCGTGACGGTCACCCGCTCGCTGGTCGGATCCTACGTAACATCGCTCGACATGGCCGGCTGCTCGATCACGATGACCATGCTCGACGACGAGACGACCGCATTATGGGACGCACCGGTGCATACGGCCGCGCTGCGTTGGGGCATATAGCGCCCGCCCGGAAATAGTCGGTGACAACACTGTCATGCGCCATGCCGAGCATTGTCAGGCCAATGCAGTGGACTTAGGCACAATGTTGCTTTCCTTACCCATGGTAAGATAAGGAATCCGGCGGGGTTTTGGGAGGCAGAACATGCGTTACAATTGGGATCGGGCGCCGACGGGTTTCGAACGTCACAGAAAGGCGCTGGCCGCCGCTTTGCTGATCGCCGGCGGTGTGGGTCTTATGCTCGCGGCGCTGCCGCTTTAGGAACCGTGCTTTGCCGCAAGCAGGCGCGCTTCAATGCATCTGGCCGGTCACGGCGATAAAGCGGCGGTCCCGTCCTTCAAATCCCTGACTAAAGCGTTGCACGAGAGGCGTCCGGCGAAAAGCCGATAATGTGCCGTGCCGCCGCATCGCCGGCCTGAGCGACCATCAACAGGATCGCCGTCAACACGGCAGACCCACCATCGCATCGCAACTTCATTGCGCCGGCCCCCCAATTATGACCCTCGACCATCGGCCGGGTATTTGCGACCAAGGCGAGGTCGCCAAAAGACGAAATTGCACATGCTTGCAAAAACAGCATACGCTGTTTCAAAGACAGCAAACATTCCTGGGGAGGAAGCTGGATGGCGTCACGCTACCACGAGGTCTATGACGGCTGGAAACGCGATCCGGAAAAATTCTGGGCGGATGCGGCCAAAGCCATCGACTGGTTCTCGCCCTTCGACACCGTGTTCGATCCGAATGCCGGCGTCTATGGACGCTGGTTTGGCGGTGCCTCGTGCAACACCTGCTTCAACGCCGTCGACCGCCACGTTGCTGGTGGCCGCGCCGACCAGATCGCGCTGATCCATGACAGCGCGATCTCAGGCACGATCAGGAAATTCACCTATGCCGAACTGAAGCGCGAGGTGGTCGCGCTGACATCGGTGATGAAGAACCGCGGCGTTCAAAAGGGCGACCGGGTCATCATCTACATGCCGATGGTGCCGGAAGCGGCCTTTGCCATGCTTGCCTGCGCCCGGATCGGCGCCGTGCATTCGGTGGTCTTTGGCGGCTTTGCCTCGCACGAGCTCGCCACCCGCATCGACGATGCCAAGCCGAAGCTGATCATCTCCGCCTCTTGCGGCCTGGAGCCCGGGCGGGTCGTCGCCTACAAGCCGCTGCTCGACAAGGCGATCGAGATGTCCCGGCACAAGCCCGATGCCTGCCTCATCCTGCAGCGCGACCAGCTTCGCTGCGAGATGAAGGACAACCACGACATCGACTATGCCGACGCGGTTGCCCGCGAGCGGGCCGCGGGCGCCAATGTCGACTGCGTTCCGGTGCTCGCCACCGACCCGCTCTACATCATCTACACATCAGGCACGACCGGCCAGCCCAAGGGCATCGTGCGCGACAATGGCGGCCACATGGTCGCGCTGAAATGGTCGATGGAGAACGAGTTCGGCGTCAAGCCGGGCGAGGTGTTCTGGGCGGCTTCCGACGTCGGCTGGGTGGTCGGCCATTCCTACATCGTCTACGGCCCGCTGCTGCATGGATGCACGACCGTGCTGTTCGAGGGCAAGCCGGTCGGCACGCCCGACGCCGGCACGTACTGGCGGGTGATATCGGAGCATGGCGTGGTCGCGCTGTTCACCGCGCCGACCGCCTTCCGCGCCATCAAGGGACAGGATCCGAAGGGCGAGTTCGTCCCGAAATACGACCTCTCGAAATTCCGCACGCTGTTCCTCGCCGGCGAGCGCGCCGATCCAGAAACCATCAAATGGGCGGAGCAGCAATTGAAGGTGCCGGTGATCGACCATTGGTGGCAGACCGAGACCGGCTCGCCGATGACCATCAACCCGGCCGGACTGGGCCTGCTGCCGGTGAAATACGGCTCACCCGGCGTGCCGATGCCCGGCTACGACATCCGCGTGCTCGACGATGCCGGCCACAAAGTGCCGCGCGGCACGTTGGGCAATGTCGTGGTCAAGCTGCCGCTGCCGGCCGGCTGTCTGCCGACGCTGTGGAACGCCGATGACCGGTTTCGCCAAGCCTATCTCGACGAATTCCCCGGCTTCTACAAGACGGCGGATGCCGGCATGATGGATGAGGATGGCTATCTCTATGTCATGGCCCGGACCGACGACATCATCAACGTCGCCGGCCACCGGCTGTCGACCGGCGCCATGGAGGAGGTTCTGGCCGCACATCCGGATGTTGCCGAATGCGCCGTCATCGGCGTCGCCGACGCGATGAAGGGCCAGGTTCCGCTCGGCTTCGTCGTGCTGAATGCCGGTGTCGCGCGCGACACCGCCACTATCGAGACCGAGGTGGTCACGCTGGTGCGCGAGCGGATCGGCCCGGTTGCCGCCTTCAAGACGGTGGTGACGATCAAGCGCCTGCCAAAGACACGCTCCGGCAAAATCCTGCGCGGCACCATGCAGAAGATTGCCGACAAGGAAGACTGGGCGATGCCGGCGACCATCGACGACCCGATCATTCTCGACGAGATCACCGCGGCGCTGAAGGGACGCGGGATCGGCCGGTAAAGACATCGGGCCGATAGCCAATCGGCTATTGTGCAATGCAGCAAATCCCCATACAGTTTGGCTGGGGCGCCCACCGACGATACGGCATGGCTCAGAAAAAGACTACATTTGGCGGCGTCGACATCCTTCGATTCCTCGCCGCCGTCCTCGTGATGTTCTACCACTACGGTTACTGGGTGTGGGCCTTTCCCTCCGGCGTTTCGGCACGGGCGACCGGCGGCATCCCGCCGCATCCGGAACTGGAGATGCTCGGCTCAGGATGGGTCGGCGTACAAGTGTTTTTCGTCATCAGCGGCTTCGTCATCGCCTTCAGCGCCGAAAACTCGACCCCCTTGCGGTTTTTCGAGGCAAGGGTGAAACGATTGGTGCCGGCGGTCTGGATCTGCGCGCCCATCACCGCGGCGGTGCTGCTCCTGGCCGACCTCAGCTGGCCGACGGATGCGGTGATCAGGCTCATTCGCACGGCATTGTTCGTTCCTTACTCTCCCTGGGTCGACAGCGTCTATTGGACGCTCGGCATCGAGATTGCCTTTTACGCCGTCGTCTGGACCTTGCTGCGGCTGCGGCGCTTTCACCTGATGGAGGTCGTGGCCAGCGTGATTGGCATGATCAGCACGCTCTTCTGGTGCCTGTATTATCCGCTCGACTGGTCGGACCTTGCCGAGACGCGCTGGCTTGACCTGCTGCTGGTGCATCACGGGTGCTTTTTTGCGGTCGGCGTCATGATCTGGCTGATGCGATTCAAGGCGGTGACACGCGCTCGCCTCGCCCTGTGTGCCCTGTTCCTGGTCGGCTGCGTCCTGCAGATCGCCAGTTCGGTCGATGTTCACACTGTGAAGGTCGAAGAGCAGATGCCATACGCGCCACCGATCATCTTCTTCCTCGTTGCCGTCGCCCTGATGGCGTGGTCGTTGCGGCTCGACTTGTCCTGGCGCGGCTGGCGCCGGATCGGCCTGATGACCTACCCCCTCTATCTGATCCATGACGTCGTCGGTGCGGCCATTCTCGGGGCGCTGATGCGCGCCGGAGTGCCCTACCTGCTTTCGGTGGCCGTTGTCGGGGCAACCATGATCGCGGCGAGCTGGCTGATTGCGATCGAGGCCGAACCGCGAATCCGGCTTCTGCTCGACCACACAATCTTCCGCTATCGTCTCAAGGCTGCGTAACCGTGCCAGCGTGTCATCCGCTTGCGGGCTTCAAACCACCTGCTCGAGATGCGCGGCGCCAGGCATGCCGCCTTCGCCTGGGCGGCTGACCGCTCTCAGCATCGCCGGCAAACGCGGCGGGCTGACGCGGAATCGATTTTCGGCAAGGATCATGCACGAATATAAAGCGCTCGCTGCGCATCCCGCTCTGGCGCTTTGTTCTAGAGCGTTTCAGGTTTTGACGGAAGCATATCCTGCGTTGTTGAAATAGTT
>NZ_SUHQ01000053.1 GCF_004962245.1 Mesorhizobium sp.
AAACCACCCATCAGCCGCCTCGGCTTCGATCGGGACAACCTGCTGAGGCACCACACCTAGCCGAGCATTGGGACGTGTTACAGAACGAAGTGCCGGTAACGGCGGCCCTTGGCGGCATGTCGATGTTCGATCCCGAGGAAGGAGCGCATCGCACTCAACCGGTAACGGCATAGGTGGCAATCCATTCATGCCCAAGCAGAGGCGAAGCGGGCTATGGCGTGTGATCGGCGGCTATACCGGTAGGACTATCCCACCCGGTCGGGAGTGCGAGAGCCATGCCTCGTGGCACAGTCGCCTCCTAATGATCTATCTTATTGATAAATAACGATATAGATCGTCAATTTGTGCGGCAATCGGCGGCTAATGGCGGAGAGGGAGTCCGCCATACTCGTGTTTTCTGGCGTTCCTCATCGTTCTCAAAAGCCCAAGATTCAAAAGGGTTTTTGGCATCACGTGTCTTCCATCGTCCGCCAATGTTCCCTACTATTCGCAAACCAAAGTGGGGAAGAAAGTGGGGACGATGGTCCGTTCGCTCCAAAAACTGACGGACGTTAAAGTCAAGTCAGATAAGTGGAACCCCGGCCGTCATAGCGACGGCGGTGGGTTGTATCTGAACGTGTCTACCGTCGGCACGAAGTCTTGGCTCTTCATGTGGACGCCAGCCGGCGGCAAGCGCCGGGAAATGGGGCTGGGCGCCTACCCAGCGGTGTCACTGGCGAAAGCGAGAGCGAAAGCTGGCGGATGTCGCGTAGCTGTTGCGGAGGGACGGGACCCTATCGCCGAACGGGCCAAAGAAGCCGAGCCGACTTTCGGGGACTGTGCGGATAAATTCTTAGCGTCAATGGAGACCTCTTGGCGGAACGAGAAGCATCGCGCGCAGTGGAAAATGACGCTTGAGGACTATTGCAACCCTATCCGCTCCAAGAGGGTTTCGACGATTGGCACCGAGGAGGTCTTGCAGGTACTGAAGCCGATCTGGACGACTAAACCGGAGACAGCTTCTCGGCTCCGGGGGCGCATCGAGCGTGTCTTGGATTTCGCAAAGACCAAAGGTTGGCGGGAAGGGGAAAATCCCGCCCTATGGCGCGGCCACCTAAAGAACGTACTGCCTGCAAGGAGGAAGCTGACTAGAGGTCATCATGCCGCTATGGCCTTTCATGAGATCCCAGCGTTCGTTGTGCGACTGAGGTCCGCTGAAGCAATGGCAGCGCGAGCTTTGGAGTTCCTTATCCTGACCGCTGCGCGCTCTGGGGAGGTTTACCGCGCAAAATGGGACGAGCTTGATCTGAACGTTGGCCTTTGGGTGATTCCTGCCGAACGGATGAAAGCCAGCAAGGAGCACCGCGTGCCGCTATCCAGTCGCGCGTTGAACCTCGTCAAGCTTCTTCATGATCTGAGAGTGTCCGACTACGTCTTTCCTGGGCAGAAAAAGGACCAGCCACTGTCGACGTCCGCGATGGAAATGCTTCTGCGGCGATTGGACGTGGACGTCACAGTTCACGGCTTCCGCTCTTCTTTCAGGGATTGGGCGGGCGATAAGACAAAGTTTCCCCGAGAAGTGGCGGAGGCAGCTCTCGCCCATGAGGTGGGCAATGCCGTGGAGCGAGCTTATCGCCGGGCGGACGCCATCGAGAAGCGTCGCAAGCTGATGCAGGCTTGGTCCGATTATCTCGCAGGTCCGAAGAATGGGAATGTCGTGCGATTGGAAAAAATACGTACGATACGATAGGGATTGCAACTTGACAGCTACCCACGGACTGATCTTTCGGCCGGATGCTTCAGGTTCTTTGGTGGGTAGTCCTGCCTCGGCAGATAGCGGATCGTCAAAGACGCGCCCTTCGGGAGGCATGCCGGTCTTCGGCAAAAATGGCCAGCAGCCAATACATCAGAGTAATCCGTGGACGGCGAAGCCGCCACTCAGATACGGATTCGAAAATAGGCCATCCTTGGGGGCTTTTGCGATACGTGCTCGGGCAGCGGAGCGATCTTTGTCATTCGAAACAAAGTCAAGAAATGATAGCGCTTCGGACTTAGACATCCTCCTAAGATTTACGATCGAACTCGCCATTCCTCGTGATGGCTCGAAACCCTGCTTCAGGCGGCTTCCAACGAGGCTCGCGTAGAGGAAGCCTGCGGTGTCGCTCGTCTTCCAGGCCGCCGCTGCGACGACCGCTCGCCGGTTGAGTAGGAAGAGAGACGGGAAAGTGACGAGATCGCTCGTACGGAAGCTTCGTTGATAATTCCTCGATGATCCCGATCCCGAGTAACAGGCGTTTAGAACCACTACCGAGAGATTCAGGTCTGGGGCGTCCCGCTGCAGTGACTCTACGCTGATCAAGTGACGGCTTTCAGCGGACCCCATCTGCGCGAAGAAGGCATCGGTGAATTGGGTCAGTGGTTGGCCGTGCGTTGAGACCAATAGCACATCGGCATCACCTACAGCCTCCGAGACCGAGGCTTCAGTGCTGGAATCTACCGTGAGGAGTGTCGCCGCTTCGGCTAGTGCAGCGAAGGCCTTTCCTTCGTGGCGGGGCAGAAGAAGATTGTCGGAGCCATCGACGATAGCGACGACCGACAAGGGATGCTTCGCTTCAAGGCAAACCGACGGATAGATGGCCGGAACCATTCGCACCTCGAACTCGCCGGAAGACATTCGGTCGGCCAACCCGACATGTTCAAGCGTCAGGGCCGTCAGCGGAAGGGTGTCTCCGAAATCCTGAAGGAATCTGATGGATCGACAACCACTGCCGGCAATTTCGTCGAGTAGCGGGGTTATGACGGGTCCCACATTTTCCAATAGGCCGTCGAGCTCGGCCGCGAAGACCGAACGCTCGATCTCGGCGGATGCATAGCGCAATTGCGCCAACTTCCACGCTAGAGTGGCAACCCCTGGAATGGTGACTCGTCGATACTGATCGCCAATGAGGCACCAAAGTAACGGGTCGTCCCCAGCGTAGGTCAGCGCCATGAGACAATGGCCTTCACGTAGCCTCTGCTCGCAGAGGCCTATCGTTTCGGACAATGCTACTCTGGAAAGCGGAGGCGGCACACCAAGCGAACCTAGGTTGGCTGCTAACATCGATAGTTCGTCCCAAACAGGTCCTCCCATCGATGTACTCCACGCATCATCGTACTTCTCACGATATCCGTAGAGATGTGGTGCACCGAAAGCGCCTAGTCTACGTACAGCAACCTGCAGCGCCAGCCGTTCTTTTTCCGGCAGGTCCGGACGTTTTGCAATGGCGGCTGCCCAGTCCAATATCGAGAGCCAGTCGCCGAGTGCGTTGCACCTGACGCTGACGAGTGGCTTCAGGATGTCGCAGACTGGACCTTGCTGCGGCAGCGACCGACAAAGCCCCTCGATGCGGGCGATGTAACGTTCACGCGCTCCTCTTCGGTGGTGGAGGCGCAGTATCGGTGCCAAAAGGTCATCGAGGTGATTCGACGCTGCAGCGAGGTGCGCAGTGATACGATCCGGCCTACCCAGCTCTTTCTCAACGCGCGCCGACACCAGCTCAAGCTCAAGACGTGTGTCCGGCCATTCCTCAGTACCTAGTGCCGATCGAGCGAAGGAAAGCTGCTTCGCCGCCGCCTCCGGCTCGCCGTGCATCCGCAAGCAAGCCGCAAAATTGATCAAAACCGCCGCGCGGTTGGCCGCACCCTCTGGGAGCATCTTCAACGCCGCGCAGAAGTGCTCGATCGCTACTTCCGTCTCATCTAGGTTCATCCTCGCAACCGCGAGGTTGCTTAGCAGAGCAGCAGACGGGGCACGTCTCAATTCCTTCAGTCCCGAGAGAGCCTGCTCGGCGGCGGAAGCCGACCACTTGTAATCGTTCTCTTCCGCCGCAATCGCTGCCGCCGTCTGCCAAGCCTCCACAAGCAGTGGAAGGGATTCGATTTGGTGAGCCAATTGTTCCGCGTCGTTCGCGCAGCGGTATGCGGATTGAGTCGCGCCGTGACGGGAATACAGGTTGGCGGCTTCGAGATAGATTCTGACCAGTTGCTCGTTCTCGGCATACCGGCTGAAGATTCTTGAGACTGCAGCCAAAACGCGCGGCCGCTGGTCGATGCTCGATCCGTACGAATCCATATCGGACCAAACGGCCTGCGCTATCTCCAGCACGATTTTGCGCGTGGCATCGCTCTGATCCTCGTCTGACATCTCGTCGAGAGCTTCGAAAGCCGCCGAGACATCTCTGGCACTCAGGTTTGAGCGGGCTTGCAATTCCAGAAAGAGAAGGACCTCGCGGTCTCGACCGCGCCGCCTGAACAGCGGCACGATTGCTTGACAGATGGCGCTAACTTCCCGTGGTCTGCCGTCGGCGACAGTTATCAGAGCGTTATACAATTCAATAAAGTTGTTATGGCTAATTGGGCGCGACAGCCGCCTCCTGAGTCTGCGCTCGAAGGCAGGAGGCGTAAGTTGCAGCCAGTCTTTCCATTCCATCGCGACCAACTAGCCACTCCGAATGCATTTGAGAAGATCGCCGTATAGCCACAATGCAATTGGGCGTCTCTGCGTACGGCGCTACTTTGAGCCTGTCCGTTCGACGGCTGAGATCGGCTGGCTGGTCAGGCAGGCCATTTTTCCAACGGCGTCCATCCCAGTGTGGCTTCAATCCTGCGACGATAGGCGGTGTCGATCTGCCGTGGAGCCAGTCGGACATAGCGTTCGGCATCGTCGCGTTTCGTACCAACCAACCGACGCAGGTGTTCCAGCACTTCATCGGATGTCGGCGTTCTTCTGTCCTCGCCCCCGAATTTGGAGGGCAGGGCTGTCCAGATAACGCTGGTTACGCCATGTGCATTGGCCCATTCTAGCAGGTGGGGAATAGATCCGGGTGATGCCTCCGTGACGTTCCAATGCCCGATGAACTCTCTCGATGGCCTGCCTTCTCGTTGCCGAAGCGCCTCTTTCGCAACGTTCAAATCCGTCGGATCCATGACCGCCCAGAGCGTTCGGACAGGTGTAGCATTCTCTTCGATGACCAGTGTGATCCGGTCATCGTTCGACTGACGTGTGAATTCAATTCTCATAAAAGGCCCGTCATCGAACCAGCGTCTCTGAATAGGCAGCTCGCGCGGATCCCAGATCAACGATCCCCAACCAAGGCAAGCAATGGTCACAGCGTGTCCTCCTCGTGGCCTGGCAGGTAAGGTAGCACTCTCCCGCCCTTGAACTTTCGAACTTCTATCTTCGCGTGACCGGACCGGAAGCCGACGAAGCGCTGAAGAACCAGATCGCCTTCGTTGGGTACCTCTCCTCGGTTGGTCTGAAGGACTTCGTTAGTCAGTACGAAATCCGTATCGATCATGAGGCGGGCTGGTAGTCCCCAGCAGATGGCATAGGGGCGGACAGTGTTGACTTGTTCGCCCCACTTTTCGGGATTGATCCGCAGCGAGATGAACTAGGCGATCTTATCCCCAGTCGGCCGCAATTGTCTCAGCCTGCCTTACGACGAGATCGACGGCCGCCTTTTGGAGATCGGGCGGATAACCATACCGAGCCAACAGCTTTCGCACCTCGATCCGCATTTTGGCGCGGACGCCTTCTTTGCGTGTCCAATCAATCGTCGCTGACGCCCGTATGGTCTGAACAAGCAACTGCGCGAGGGTTCGGAGTGTCTCGTGGGCCATCAGTTCCTTTGCTGATCCGTTGTCAGCCAGTGCCTCATAGAATGCTATCTCCTCGTCAGTGAGACCTAATTCCCGAGCGCGCGCTGCATTGTTCCGAATCTCGTGGGCGAGTCCGATCAGTTCTTCGATGACCTGCACGCTGTCGACCGCGCGGTTGTGGTATCGCCGAAGTGTATCGTCGAGGCGTTCGCTCAGCTTCGTCGATTGGACGATATTCGTCCGAGCATGTGATCTAACTTCGTCAGCAAGCAGCCGACGAAGGGTTTCGATCGCCAAGTTCTGTTGTTTGCTGTCGCGTACCTCGGCAAGGAATTCTTCGGAAAAGATCGAAAGGTCGGGCTGATCCAGTCCAGCTGACTGGAAGATGTCGAGGATCCCATCAGCCATGACCGCTCGGGAAAGGAGTTGACGTATATCGCGCTCGACCGAAATGCGACTGCGACCTCCACCGGAGGTATATTTCACGAGGTTTGCACGCAGGGCAGCTATCAGGGCTATCTCATTCCGCTTCGCCGAGACCCGCTCGTCGCCTGCACTGATCGCGTAGGCGACTTCAAGTTTCAAGGCGACGTCGATGAAGGCCTCGCGTTGCCGGGTCGACAGAAGGTGCTCAAGGCACTGCTTGAGCAGCGTAAGACGCTGAGCGGGACTTGCCCCAAAAAAAGAACGCCAGGGTGCTCCCTCTAGGAAAGCCAAGGCGCTTTCGAGATTTGTAAGCGTCTGTCGAGCAGCCTCGTCGGCATCCATGCGGACCTGATCGCGGTCACCCTGGGTGTATTTCGAAAGTGCTGCCTTCAGTTCGGCTCCGATCCCCAGATAGTCGACAACTAAGCCACCTGGCTTATCCCCCCAGACACGATTGACGCGTGCTATCGCCTGCATCAGGCCATGTCCGCGCATTGGCTTGTCTATGTAGAGGGTATGGAGTGACGGGGCATCGAATCCGGTCAACCACATGTCGCGGACAATGACCAAGTCGAAACCAGACGCCGGGTTCTTGAACCGACTGGCCAGAGCTTCAAGGCGAGACTTTGTTCGAAGATGCGGCTGAAGCGCCGCCGGGTCGTCTGAGCGATTCCCCGTGATGACAACTTTTAGCATGCCGTTGGCGTCATCGCGAGTGTCGACCGCAACCCAATCCGGACGCAACCTGGCGATCTCATCATAGAGCATTACCGCGACTTTGCGGCTGATCGTGACGATC
This sequence comes from Mesorhizobium sp., assembly GCF_004962245.1. GTDB lineage: Bacteria > Pseudomonadota > Alphaproteobacteria > Rhizobiales > Rhizobiaceae > Mesorhizobium. The sequence continues at coordinate 6,842 of NZ_SUHQ01000053.1, forward strand.
ATTCCTTTGCCGCCGGCCATTGCCTCCTGTCGTTTCTCGAAATGCGCCACAACGTCGGCCGCAATTTCCTCAATCCGGTCCGGGGCGCCGACGATCTCCTCAAACCGGGTAAGCTTACCCTTGATCCGCTCGACCGCAGCGTCCTCCCCTTCCGCGAGCTCCTCTGCCAGCGTATCGAGTTGAGTCCGGTCATCGTCGGAAAGGGACAGGTGCAGCTTGGCCAAGCGCGCGGTGTAGTGGATCGGGACCGTCGCCTTGTCCTTGACGGCCTGGGTCATGTCATAGGTGTCAATGACGTCGCCGAAGGTGCCGTAGGTATCGCGATCTCGTTCCTCGATCGGGGTCCCGGTGAATCCTACGGCCGTTGCATTTGGCAGGGCCTGTCGAAGATAGTCGGCAAATCCTACGGCCTCTCGAATCTCGCCGTCGCGCTCTACAAACCTTTTCTTGAAGCCATACTGGGTCCGATGGGCCTCATCGGCGATCACGATGACGTTGCCGCGATCTGTCAGCAGTGGGTGTTTCCCATCCTCACCGCGAAACCGCTGTATCGTGGTGAACACGAGCCCGCCGATATCCACCGAAAGCAGCCGGCGCATCTCTTCCGCCGTCTCGGCTTTGCGCGGCGTCCCGCGCAGCGCTGCACCATGATCGGCAAAGGTCCCGAAGAGCTGGTCGTCCAGGTCGTTTCGATCCGTCACCATGACGATAGTTGGATTCTTCAATGCTTTCGCCAGCTGAAGCTGACGCACGAAGAAGAGCATCGTTAGCGATTTGCCAGATCCCTGGGTATGCCAAACGACACCGCCCTTTCGCGTACCTTTCTGCGAAGCGGCCACTGTAGATGCCAGCGCCTTCCGCACGGCATGAAACTGATGATAGCCGGCCAGCTTCTTCGATCGGACGGAACCCTCCTTCATTTCGAAAGCCACAAAATCGACGATAAGGTCGAGGAATCGTTCAGGCGCAAATGCACCTCGGATTAGCACCTCAAGCTCGGACCGGCCCGTGTCGTCCAGTTCCGTCCCGTCGATCGTACGCCAAGGCGCAAACCGATCCGGCTCTGCGGTAAGAGAACCTATGCGCGCTTGCATGCCGTCGCTAATTACAAGAACCTGATTTGGACGGAACAGGTCCGGACACTTGTCGGCATAGTTCCTCAGTTGGGTATGCGCCCGTTCCAGCGTGGCATTTACGCTAGTCGGATTTTTGAACTCCAGTATTGCAACCGGGAGGCCGTTTATGAACGCGGTCAGGTCCGTGCGAACTACACCTCGGTCCCCTTTCACAATGAACTGGTTCGCAACGAGCAGCCGATTGGCCGAGGGATTTTCACGGTCAAGGATTCGTAGACCAATGGTCCTCGTTTCTCCATGCTCGTTGATCTCGACGGGAACACCGGAGGCCAGAAAGGGATGGAACAGCCTATTGTTCTCGATCACGTCCTGGCTGGGTATGGCCATGATCGTCCGGATGGCCGCGTCCACCATGGCTGCGGTCGCCTCCGGATTTAGGCTGGCGATTGCACTTCGAAGTTCTGGTTCTAGAATCGCCTGTCGATAGTCAGACCGGGCGCCCATCGGGCCGCCAGGTGCGAGATAGTCACCGGGAACCGACTTCCAACCGATTAGTTCGAACCAAGATAGCGCCGCTAGTTCGACGGCTTCCTCGGCAAGATCAAGGCGTTGGGTTTCTGTCGGCAGCGTGTAGCGCTCGCTCATGCCGCGATCTCGGTATTCGGCTGACGTTCGCTCGCTCGCTCCGCCTCCCAGTCGATGCGTGCCGCGTCGTATACGGTCTCGTCGAGGTGAAAGAGCACATAGCTAGGCTGGAAACTAGCGCCGGCAATTTCAACCATCTCGTATTCGTTATCGAGGTACTCATTGAAGTCGGCATGGGCGTCGTACGTCTCGACATCTTCCTGTTCCGGTTCCGAGAGTACCCGGCTCCAGGCGACATCGAACAGGAAAGCGACAAGGCTGTCGCAAAGGCCGCCCAGCATCAGCGCATGCTGGCGCTGCAGCGTTCCCCAATCCAGGGACCCGCCATGGCGCATATTGGGCACATTGCTAAGCTTCGCCAGCGCGACCGCCACGTCGTCAATTCCCTTCGTGAGCGACTTGATGTGTTCGTTGATCTCGGCCGCGTTTGGATGATTCGTGAGGGAGAAATCCATAGCGTCAATCACGCCGCGCATCCGGCCCGGGAAGCCATCGTTCTTGGCGAACTCGATCCCTAACCTCGGCGCTATCGTCGAATGCGCGGCCTCGAAAAGCGTCCGTACACTCTGCAGACAGAAGGCAGGTTGGCTCTCAATGCTGCGTTCCAGAGCCTCTATATGAATTCTGAGAGGCTCCGCCCGGTCAGGGTGCGCGTCAAGCAGGGCGCGAAGCATCTGGAGCGAGTAGGGCATCGTCAGGTTTTCTCCCCGACGCGCTCGAAGTCGTCGAGCCGTATCTTGTCTAGTGCGCTGAAGATTGCATTCATGATGCGCCGGAGTTGTGCGAAGTCCACCCACACCTCCGGCGCGACATTGGCGTTGGCGACGTCATCATACCTGAACGCCGTCGAGCGAGGATCTACTGTATCGAACTCGCGGATTCGGTCTCTAAGCCAGTCCAGTTGGGACTGCCGATAACAGCCGACAAGGCGTTCATGCAGGTGGGCCGCCAGTTCTTGGAGTCCATGGCTTCGCTTCGCCGGCCCGCGATGGATTGCCTTCATATTGAGTTCAAGGGCGTGACGAAAGCAGAACAGGATTGGATCGACACTCTCCCAGGACTCGTTGTACCTGCTTGCTTCGTCGAGCAGCCGGAAAGCGGCGGTCCTGTAAGATTGCGCCATATCATAGGTGGTCCGGCCGGTCTGACCGTTCCAATTGACCAACATCGCGCCGTACCGAGTTTCAGGCTCGTCAGGTAGATCAGAGAAAATAGCCCAGGAAAGATCGACGTCGCGTTCGTTCATGCGGCCACCGCCTTCTCGGCGTCCTTGATGCGCAGGTCTCCGGAGATCAGCTTGGGAAGGAGCGTGTCACGGAGGTTAACCAGAATCTTGTTCTGCTCGAAAAGCTGCTCGCGCCGCAAAAGGAACTGTTCAAGCTCCACGCCCCGTTCAGCTTGCGAGGATGGTAAAGTTGGTAACCTAAACCGCTTCTGGTTTTGGAGTGACACGTATGGTGCCATATCGGTCTCTCGCGAGACTTCATTAATTTGAGCCTGGAAAAAACGATCTGTAATGATGAAATACAGGATAGCTCTGTGAATCTTATTTTCGTCCAAGGTACGCCAATAGCAAACCTGTGGAGAATATACGCATTCCTCTGTAAATTGAGATATGCGCGCCAGTCGACCGATTGTGCCCTTCGATGTAAAGGCTACGTCTCCGACACGCGACATTTTGCTACCCGCCCGCAGTGCAGAGGAGCGGTCAAGCTTTTCGGCTCCCATGGTATCGATGCTCTCAACCAAATTAGCAGCTCGGATAAAGGGAACCCCTTCAGCCCGGAGCTCATCGTTCTTTGCTCGGTATCCATCGCCGATTTCTATTGTGCCTTCATCGATCAAGCACTGAGCTGTTTGGCTTCGCGCGCGGTCAAATTCACCAAACCAGCTCTTGAAAAGGGTCCGAGCCATCTCCTCCAGGTTCGCGGCCATGCGTCGGTTCAGTTCGATCTTGTCGTCGATGGCACCGAGGAGTTCGGCAACCGCATCTTGGTAAGGCCGTGGCGGCAGGACGAGCGGGAACTTCGGGAAATCCCGTAGGTGGATGCGATCAACCGTGCTGCCCGGCTTGGTATGCGCACGGAGATGTTCCTGAAAGGCAGGCCCGAGGTAGTAGTAAAGCAGGTATCGATTGTTCAGTGCTTCGGACTTCGGACGAGCAAGTGCCAGTCGCCGACCGAGGCAGCATTTCAGTCCCTTGGGGATCAGCGCCGCTTGCCCAATCCGAGTCTCATAAGAAAACACCAAATCCCCAGACCTGGGAACAACCCGTCGTGTCCATTCTCGGAAGACGTCCTCAGTCACATGACGTGTCTGAGACAGGTCCAATCGACCTTCTTCGAGCGCATCGATGCCAAGGAAAACTGGACCGGCATCGACGAAGGACGGCGTTGCATGCGGACCATCGTAGATGTCCGCAACGGCTCCTATCTCTACCGTTGGCCATTCACCAGCCATGGCCGCCCCCCGCCAGCGCCTTGCGGATACGCTCGTCGAGCACTGCTCCCTCGGACATCTGCTCGCGAAGAGCCACAGTCAGCCGCGCCATCTTGGCGTCGAAAGGCTCATCTTCCACATCGCTTTCTACCGTTCCGACGTAGCGGCCCGGCGTCAGCACGAAACCCTGATCCGCCACCTCCTTGAAACTGGCCGACTTGGCAAAGCCCGGCACGTCTCCGTATCGCCCGCCAACCTCGCGCCAGGCATGGTACGTCGAGGCGACCTTGGCGATATCCTCATCGGTCAGTTCCTTCAGCGTGCGAGAGACCATTGTACCTAGCTCACGTGCGTCAATGAAAAGGATTTCGCCCGTGCGGTCGCGCAGCTTTTTGTCGCGCGAGAGGCCATTGGATTTATCGCGCGTAAGGAACCATAGGCAGACCGGAATCTGCGTGGTCGAGAAGAGTTGACCCGGGAGTGCCACGATACAGTCGACGAGACCGGGCAGCATAACTTTTGCCGTTGGATCCCAGATGCCCTCGATCATGGCGCGGCGGATGTCGCCCTCGCCGGATTGCTGACTCGAAAGTGACCCATTAGCCAACACCACGCCCGCGTAGCCATCGGGCGCAAGATGGTAGATGATGTGTTGGAGCCAGGCGCAGTTGGCGTTGCTGGCAGGCGGCACGCCGTATTTCCAGCGGGCGTCGCCCGTCAATTTGTCGCCGCCCCAGTCACTATCGTTGAAGGGCGGATTGGCGAGGACGTGTTTCGCCATCAGGCCCTTATGCAAGTCCTCATGGAAGGTGTCCGCCCATTTGGAACCGAGGTTCGCCTCGATGCCCCGTATGGCAAGGTTCATTTTGGCGAGGCGCCACGTCGTAGCGTTGGACTCTTGGCCGTACACCGAGATTTCGTTGAGACCGCCGCCGTGCTCTTCGACAAAGCGTTCTGACTGGACGAACATGCCGCCAGAACCACAACAAGGGTCGTAGACGCGGCCCTTGAAAGGCTCCAGCATCTCTACCAGCAGCTTAACCACGCAGCCGGCCGTATAGTACTGCCCGCCACGCTTGCCTTCCATCTTAGCGAACTCGCCGAGGAAGTATTCGTAGACCCGGCCGAGAACGTCTTGCCCCTGGTGGGAATCCTCGAACTTTATGTCAGAAAAAAGCTTTAGGACCTCACCGAGCTTGGTCTGGTCCAATTCCTGACGCGCATAGTTTTTTGTGAGAACACCACGCAGGCTAGCGTTCTCGGCTTCAATATCGATCATCGCCTGATCGATCAGTTCCCCGATAGTGGGCTTCGTGCTGGTAGCGTTCTCCTTCAGGAAATCCCACCGCGCGCGATCTGGAACGAAGAAGATGTTATCGCCGAGGCAGAGGTCTCGAAAAACTTCCGGATCATCAAGAAAGGTGCGCTCCTCAGGATCGGCCTCCGCCTTCCGGCGACGAGCGTCGAACCGGTCGGAAATGTACTTCAGGAAAATCAGGCCGAGCGCGACATGCTTGTATTCTGCGGCGTCCATGTTGCCACGGAGCTTGTCGGCGGCTGCCCAGAGCGTTGTCGCGATTGCTGGCGCCGCTTTTTCTGGCTTCGGATTCGAGGTTTTCGTCCCGGGTTTACGTCCTCGTGGCACTGGTGTTCCTGACTTCAAGGTGTGATCGGTTACGACTGGATAGACAAATCTGTCATTATGCTGCGACGGTTGGCATCGCTGCTGGGACCAAGCCGCCGAGCATTTCGGTCAGCTTGATCCGGAGGCGATCTCGTCTCGCGGCATAGAAAAATTCAAAATCCTGCAAATCGGCTGGGAGTTCGCCCAGTTCGTGCATAGTGCGGTAGTGGAGTTGGGAAGCTGCGTCTGGCAAGTGCGCCGAAAGCCATGTCGATGGCATGGCTGCTCGCTTTTCGTTATTGATGGCGCCTTCGAGCAACTGAAGGTTCGGCAAGGTGTTTGCATGCCGGCCCATGACATCAGCATCAGCTTCGCTGAATCCTTGCCGCTGAAGGCGCGCGGGCGTGAACCTGGAAATGGGGTAGATGTGGTCTACGTGGAACTGATTGCGCAGGTCGACAAACGGAAAAAGAAGAGAAAGCAGCGGGAATGTTCGCTTGTCACCGTACTCGATGTATAGAAGGTCCTCGATCTCCGCTGGCTCAAACGTTAGAGACTTGCCACGCTGGCTCATGACTTGCCGCAGTTGCTCGGCTGGGAATGCCGACCCGTCGCTTGCCTGAATCGCTTCGCGAAGCGCGGTCAAGAGGGTGTCGAGACCGCTACCCCATATGCCTGAGGCCTTGATGATCGATCTCACCAGCCAGCCTCTGATCGCGCTCCGATCGTCGGCGAACTGGCTGTGGGTCACGTAGTTAGCAGGAGCACCCCGCTTGTAGAGGTGATAAGCAATCGGCAAAAGGGCGCTGTCGGCCTTCAGCGTCTGCCCGTTCAGACCGAAACTGGAGGCCAGTTCGACGGTCCGGACGAGAGCCGACCGAATTGCGAGCCAGTTGGATTCCAGCGCGAGCATATTTTCAGTTGTGAAATTCTCGACCTTGAACCCCACGGATGCGATGTCCGCCAGCATGAGGCCGGCTTTAAGGACGAAGTCCTGACTCAGAGCGAACCCTGTTCCGATGCGGTTCAGTTCATCGACCAGCTTGTGAATCTCTGCGCGCGCATCGACCTGCTTCCATTGGGCCACAGCAATGCTGAGCAGCAGGTCGGAGTAGGAAAGGATCGTGCCGCCCGAATTCAGCCGGATGAAGATGTTGAGGACGCGCTCAAGGTCCTGGGTCTCTTCCTCGTAGTAATTGATCAGATTGTGCGAGTTGACCACGCGGTGGAGGCGGTCGAGTATGGCATAGGCCCCCTTCAGAGCTTCGCCATGGAGCCCGCGCTCCATCAACGACGCCAGCATCGCTGGACCGTCTTCCATGCCGAGAATGTCAGGGACCTTAAACCAGTGGGCACCCTCGTCGCGGGCGACTTGTCCGTCGTCCAGAAACTTGAATCGATACCGAACGCCATCTTCATCGGGCAATGACGGAGCTAAAAGGTCAATACGCAACGTTCGGAGGGGAAAAGCGTCAGGATTTGTCCACCACTTGTTAGGTTGCTTGATCGCCATCGAGCCTCTGAGGCCAATGTTCAGTGCCGTGAGGCGCTGCTGCCCATCCAGGACTGCGGTCACGCTTTGATGATGGAGCTTTCCCAATTCCGGACAATGAGCAGCATCGCGCTGATGGTAGTTCAAGACGAAGTCATAGAACTTGAACTTTCCACTGGTCGCAGCCTCCACCTTCCAGAACAGGAACGTTCCGAAGGGATAACCTTGCATCAGGCTATCGAACAGCCGTTCAATCTGCTCTGGCTTCCAGACAAATTCGCGCTGAATGGCGGGCAAGACGTAGCTTTTTGTCTGAATACGGCCAAGCGCTTCGGCGATGGTGCCGCCCGGTTTATACATATGCCCCCCAAGCTTCTTCGTTATTGAATCGCTACACTAGCGATCCATTCTCATCTGGCCAACTCGGAAAATGCGGGTCCTTTGCGACAAGCAGTCCTGCTATCGCTTCCGGTTCTCCCAGGAGGAGGTGTCAAGAGGTCGAGGTGGCTACCACGATAGCCTCGCGAGTTCGAAAAGCGTTATCGCTGCTCGACCCGATGGCCCTGCACCACGAGCAAGGTCTGCGCCTGGCGCCGGTTGCGGCGCTCGGCCGTCCTGGCCTGCATGTCGGCAAGGGCAATCCACATAGGCTCAGTTCTCATTGACGGCAGTCCACATCGCCTGTATTGATAGGTTTAGTATGATTCCTATTAGTGGAGGAATTGGATGCCGAACCTCGTGCTGAGGCGAAAGATCGATTATACGGCCGTCACGACGCTTCTCGAAGATCTCAATGTCGATCGACGCGACACCGTAAAGCTCACTATTCAATCCGGGTTCGCCTCAGCTCATGTGAAGAGGGCTGACGGCCGTGTCCAATCGGCAAGCATGATGCTCACAGGGCAATTTCGGCAGATGACGGCTTTCGAACCGTCCGAAATGTCTCCGTCGGGCCGCCGTCGACTCGTCAAGCAGCTTGATAAGCAGGGCTTGCGACAGACCGCGATTGCCAATCTGATCGGTGTTTCCCAGGCGACCGTCTCCCTCGATCTAGCGAAGATTAAGGGTCGCTAACTATGGCGATGATGCTTACCACGGCCGAGGTCGCTTTGATGCAAATAGCGGCATCGAGGATTTCGGCCGGAAACATTCCAAATCTTTAAGGGGCAAAGGGAAACAAGCCCCGATAGACATCGACCGTCGCCGCCATTCGTCGCGAAAGTTCCGAGATTTCCCTCCTGCTTTGGATTGCATCCGGCCAATTCCGGCGTATCCTGCGGCTGCGCATGTGAGCATAAGGTGGCGCCTGGCGCTTCGATTGGCCACCCGTTCAAGAACCAGCGTCGGACCGGCGACCGAAATGCTGAGGTAAGAGACCGCCATTCCATAAGGAAACAACCGTCATGGATACCCATGCCGTTATTGCGTCCCTGCCAGTCGCTGGGGCTGACCGTGCCGTGCTTATCGATGCCGCAAACGCAGCGTTCGAAAGGATTATTGAGAGGATTGAACCGGCCAACGAGAAGCTGACTCGAACCCTTTGGGATCCCGAAGGCTATATCGATAGTGAAATCACCGCAGACATGTTGCCGATTTCACGGGACGAGGCCGCGTACCTCGTTGATGTATTCCTGTTGCATCATGTTGTTCATTTGGCAGTCGCCGCGGACAACGAGGTCGCCGAATCTCGGCCTTGAACCTCACGGGCGGCAGCTGGGTCTACCTGCTGCAACCTGGGGGACAACCCGATCAAAACCGTGACCTTTGCCGCCACCTCTTCAAGGGTGGCGGTGAGGCGATTTATTTGCGAGGCGGTTGCTGCCAGTTCTGGGCCGTAGCGGGTGATGAGATATTCCCGGTTCTGACTGAGGGACTGGAGATGTTTGGCGGTTTTCGAGCGAAGGCGGAGCCCCACCACCAGGGCATGCTCCGTCCGCGCCGACAGGTCGTGCTGCATTTTGCGGAGTTGATTGGGATTGTGCCCGCGGTGGAGCAGAAGCGGGGTCAGATAGAGTTCGATCGCGTGGATTGCCGTCAATCTAAATGGCGCTCGCGTGAGTGGCTTACCGGACCGGCCCAACTGAAGGAGTAGGTTTGCCGCCTTGCGGTATTCTCCCGCCAGCTCATGAATCTGCTGCGGAGATGCAAGCTCACCGGGATATTTGTGTCCTTCGATCATCATTTAGCTCAATATAAAGATGCTACGGGGGAGATTTCGTAAAGGGGAAAAAATGGTGTTCTTAGGCACTCTCGCGTCTCTTGCCGTCGCCGTCACAATCCCGCTAGCGGCGATGTACGCGGGCGGCCAGTTCATTGGCCAGAAATCGCCGCACCGATCGTAAAGACGGCTGTGATACTGGCCGTTGGCGCAGGCCCGTTCATCGCCGTAGTCGGCGCGCTCCTCGGCGCCCGCAAGGACGGCATGAGCTTCGAGGACTGGTTCCTGCTTGCCTGGGCGGCTGGCTCAGCCCTCCATAGATATCAACTATAATATGTATTCCGCTGTTTCGATCATCCAACCCGTCGCGTAAAGGCGATTCCGGTTCCCTCTCCAGAAATGCCGTGGCTCAACTGACAACCTGGGCATCGGGGATGGGCCAGAAGCGCAACGGTCTATTTCGGCCTGCCCATCGAGGCGGTTCACCTAAAAGGGGGGAATGGGATGTCTAACCAAGTCCAAGACACGCTCGACAGCGAATCTTCTGGTGGAGTGCCATTTGGTGGCACCATAAGCTCGCTGTTCCTGATGGCCACCCTGTCTCTCGGGGTGTATCTTCTTTATGAAAGCGCCACGAACGACTTCGCGCCGATTTGGAAGGCCGCATATTGGGTCGCCACGATTGCCTCGCTGACTATTAGTTTGGCATGGACAATCAGCCTTTGCGGTAGATACGATCTTAGCTTGGGCCATATGTTTGGTGGCGTGGTGCTGTCGTCTATGGCGGTTGTATGTCTCGTTCTGCTAGCTTGGATCAATCACCACGCACAGGGCGCTCCTGGGAACGGAGAGGTGCTCGTAGCGGTTCTCGCCGCGATATTTGGGATCGCAGCCCTGGGTATGAACGTCCTCAAAACAAACTTGGTGTTTGGCCTATTTCTGACAGCGGTGCAGCTCGCGTTCTCGCTCGTCCTTCTTCTCTTGCTGGTGCTGTTTGGGGCCATGATGTCCCGCAAAGATCGTTGAATTGCCTTTTACCATCGTGCGAGAAAAGATGTTTCTGGGCTGACCTATTATTCAGGCGAGAGGCGAGGACTGAGCTTGAGTGTACATACTAGGACGTTTACGCGTGCTCCCATAAGCATTGCCGTGCTGTTAATAATCGCCAGCCAGGCATTCGCCTTTGGCAATGATGATCATTGGGTCTCTGGTTCGGGGCAGGGTTTCGATGAGGCAATTATTACCCACGGTCCAGGCAATGAGATAATGGTGACATGCAATCGTGGGGCTACCAATCCTGGCGGCACGGGAATCACGATCAAAATCGGCGGTCAGGAAATCAACGGGCCGCTTACCCTAATCTTTGACGGTTCAAAATCGCTGAGCCCGTACACCGGCGTTATCACCACTGACATTCGAGCCGGCATCTCTTGGTATCAAGAGGTTATGAAGCAGTTGCGTAGCTCTCGATCGGTGAGGGTCGTTGTCCCCAACATCGATCCGGTCAAATTCACCCTCAAGGGAGCGAGGGCAGCTATCGGTGCCCCTTGTGAGCCCGGCCTGTGGCGTCAGCCTTAGCGCGGTGTGGTCAGGCTGAGCCTCTAGCGACTTTAGTCGGGATAGGGATATGAAACAGGTTTGCGGACTAATCTTCGCGATCGCTTTGGCTACTCCGGCTTTCCCTGGCGAAAAGGGTGGCCCTGTCGCTGGAGGTGAACTGAAGTTCGTCGCTGATTACTGCCACTTGACACTGAGTAACCCTCCGGCAAAGGCCGCGGTGGCTTCGATATTGGACGAAGGCCGTCAGTC
>NZ_SUHQ01000054.1 GCF_004962245.1 Mesorhizobium sp.
CGCTCGCGAGCGGCTTCGCTATCGCCGACCTACACCACGCGGTGGGACACGACCATATTCAATGACTACCACAACTGTCCGCATTGCAGACTGGCAGATCTCAACTACCAAAAAGCCTTCAAGAATGATCCCAATCTGAAGCTTGTGATCAGACGGTTCCCGGTCCTGGGACCGGATTCCCAATCGCACTCGCCTCGAGAAAACAGGGAAAGTTCGACGAATTCCACCGCGCCCTTATGACTTCCCCCAGTTGGATCATTGAAAGGATCACTCTCAAGATCGCAGCGCGTGTGGGCCTTGACGTGGAGCAGCTCAAGCGGGAATGCAAGATCCGGCCATCGCAGATGAACTTGCGCGCGTCCGCGCACTCGCGAAAGGTCTGCACATCGACCGTACGCCCGCGTTGGTGGTCGGCGATATAGTGATCGCCCACCTGGTCGACATGGCCAGCTTGCAACGCTTGCTCGCCGATGCGCGCTCAAAGCGTGCAGGCTCTCGTGCGGGGCAGCATCTGTAGATCGGCCACGCTGTTGTTGCCGGAGCGTGCCGTTTGTGGCAGCTGGCTTTGCTGTTGCTCCTCGGCATCTTGTTGCGGTCATCCAGCTGCCGTGGGCGCCAACAACAATCCTGAGCGCCCGCGCCTGAAGGCGCTGGCCGGGTGCTCGTGAACCGAGCCCGCTTATCTTCGCCAGGCTCAGGCGGTCTTGGCCCTGCGGCTTCGCCCCCTGGCGCGGGGCAGCCTTCGGCTGCTGACGGTCGCCGGCCTGTCGGCCGGCGTCGTTTTTATCGTGGCCTTCCCCGGTGGCGCAGGGCGGGCAGCACTCCCTTCTAGGCCCGCCGCGGCGTCCCGCAACCCTTCGCTTTCGCTTCGGGTCCTCCACTCCGTTCCGGTCCTGCGGATGCAGTCCGCCTCCGACGTCGGGCCTTTCCGGTCGCTTTCGCCGCCCACCCCGCTTCCGGGGAGGGCGCGATTGAAGAGCGGAGGACATCACGATGCGTGCAAACAACAAACGTTGCGGCAGCCGACAGGCTGGCGCAGAGAGTGGCGGGCGCACCGGCGCCAGCCTTTATCAGGAAATCACCGACCGCATCATTGCCGAACTGGAGCGCGGCACCGTGCCATGGGTCAAGCCGTGGGGCAGGGCAAGGACAGGCCTCGGCCTGCCGCGGAATGCGGCCACCCAGCGCCGATATTCCGGCATCAATATCCTGATCCTGTGGGGCGGGGTCATCGATCGCGGTTTCCCCAGCCAGAACTGGCTCACCTTCCGGCAGGCGCTTTCCCTAGGTGGCAATGTCAGGAAGGGTGAGCACGGCACCACCATCGTTCACGCTGACCGCTTTGTTCCCAAGAACGAAAAGCAACGCGCCGACACCGATGGCGACGAACCGCAGGCGGTGCCCTTCCTGAAGCGCTTTACCGTCTTCAATGTCGCGCAGTGCGATAATCTGCCCGAACATCTTTATGCCGCCGGCGAGCCTCTGCCTGAGCGCGAGATGGTCCCGCAGGCCGAGGCGCTCATTCATGCAACCGGCGCTGATTTTCGCATCGGCGGCGAGCGCGCCTTCTACATGCCCGGCAGCGACACCATACAGGTGCCGCCGCAGCCGGCTTTCTTCCACCAGATCGACTATTACCGGACCTGCTTTCACGAGCTTGGCCACTGGACCGGCCACCCGACGCGACTCGCGCGCGACCTGTCCGGCTCCTTCGGGTCCAACACCTATGCGCGCGAGGAACTGGTCGCCGAAATCGCATCAGCCTTCATCTGCAGCAGTCTCGGCATCGAGCCGACCGTGCGCCATGCCGACTACATCGGCTCATGGCTGACGGTTTTGCGCGAGGACAACCGCGCCATCTTCCGCGCCGCAAGCCATGCCTCGAAAGCCGCCGATTTCCTGCTTGGCCGCAATGCCGATGTCGAAGGCGAGGCACATGCCGAAACCGCCTATGGAAGCGCGCAATCATCACACGCGGCCGCCTTGCGCCTCTGATGACGCAAAAGCCGCGCAACCAACTCGACAGTTCTTTTGAGGTTGCGCTAACATGGCCGGCGTTGGCGCCGATCGTTTATCGGATCGAGGTTCGCAAAAAAAGGGCGGCATTGCTGCCGCCCCTCGTTGCGAAAGCTGCCAGAGCTGGATTAGAAATCCATACCGCCCATGCCGCCCATGCCGCCCATGCCGCCGCCACCCATGCCGCCAGGCATGCCGCCGCCGCCAGCCGACTCCTTCTTCGGAGCCTCCGCGATCATGGCTTCGGTGGTGACCAGCAGGCCGGCCACCGAGGCCGCGTCCTGGAGAGCGGTGCGGACAACCTTGACCGGATCGACGATGCCCATGGCGATCATGTCGCCATATTCGCCGGTCTGGGCGTTGTAGCCGAAGGTCGCGCCCTTGTTCTCAAGGATCTTGCCGGCAACGATCGATGCTTCCGCACCGGCGTTGGCCGCGATCTGGCGGGCCGGAGCCTGCAGCGCACGACGAACGATGTTGATGCCGGCGGCCTGGTCGGCATTGACGCCGGTGGCCTTGATGTTGGCCGAAGCGCGCAGCAGCGCGACGCCACCACCAGCAACGATGCCTTCTTCGACGGCCGCGCGGGTCGCGTTGAGGGCGTCATCGACGCGGTCCTTCTTTTCCTTGACTTCGACTTCCGTCGCACCGCCGACGCGGATCACCGCAACGCCGCCGGCGAGCTTGGCCAGACGTTCCTGCAGCTTCTCCTTGTCGTAGTCCGAAGTGGTCTCTTCGATCTGCTGCTTGATCTGGGCAACGCGGCCCTGGATCTCGGCCTTCTTGCCGGCGCCGTCGACGATGGTGGTGTTCTCCTTGGAGATCGACACCTTCTTGGCGCGGCCGAGCATGTTGAGGCCGACATTCTCGAGCTTGATGCCGAGGTCTTCCGAGATGACCTGGCCACCGGTGAGGATGGCGATGTCTTCCAGCATGGCCTTGCGGCGATCACCGAAGCCCGGCGCCTTGACGGCGGCGATCTTCAGGCCGCCACGCAGCTTGTTGACGACCAGCGTGGCCAGAGCCTCGCCTTCGACGTCTTCCGAGATGATGAGCAGCGGCTTCGAGGTCTGCACGACGGCTTCGAGAACCGGCAGCATGGCCTGGAGGTTGGACAGCTTCTTCTCGTGCAGGAGGATGTAGACGTCCTCGAGCTCGGCAACCATCTTGTCGGCGTTGGTGACGAAGTAGGGCGAGAGGTAGCCGCGGTCGAACTGCATGCCTTCGACGACTTCGAGTTCGGTCTCGGCGGTCTTGGCTTCCTCAACCGTGATGACGCCTTCGTTGCCGACCTTCTGCATTGCTTCGGCGATCATCTTGCCGACCGAAGCATCGCCGTTGCCGGCGATGGTGCCGACCTGGGCAACCTCTTCGGAGGTCTTGATCTTCTTGGCGTTCTTGATCAGCGTCGCAACGACGTCGGTTACCGCGAGGTCGATGCCGCGCTTCAGGTCCATCGGGTTCATGCCGGCGGCAACCGCCTTGTGGCCTTCCTGGACGATCGACTGCGCCAGAACGGTCGCGGTCGTGGTGCCGTCGCCGGCGATGTCGTTGGTCTTCGAAGCAACTTCGCGGACCATCTGCGCGCCCATGTTCTCGAACTTGTCCTCAAGCTCGATTTCCTTGGCGACGGTGACGCCGTCCTTGGTGATGCGCGGGGCGCCGAACGACTTGTCGATGACGACGTTGCGGCCCTTGGGGCCGAGCGTGACCTTCACCGCGTCGGCGAGGATGTTGACGCCGCGCAGCATGCGCTCGCGGGCATCACGGGAGAATTTTACGTCTTTGGCAGCCATTTTTAGCTCCTGGCAGGGGCTTCAATCGAGCCCGGGAATTCAGTTGACGAAAGGGCCTGATATGAGCCGATGATGCCCATGATGTCGGATTCCTTCATGATCAGAAGGTCTTCGCCATTGAGCTTGACTTCGGTGCCCGACCACTTGCCGAACAGGATGCGATCGCCGGCCTTGACGTCCAGTGGGACGAGCTTGCCGGCTTCGTCACGGGCGCCGGAACCAACGGCGATGATCTCGCCTTCCTGCGGCTTTTCCTTTGCCGTATCCGGGATGATGATCCCGCCAGCGGTCTTGGATTCGGATTCGACCCGGCGAACGACCACGCGGTCATGCAGCGGGCGGAACTTCGACTTTGCCATTTTCGGATTTTTCCCTGGTGCGGATGTTGAGGGGTTTTTGTTAGCACTCGCGATGGACGAGTGCTAACGCGATAGTGAGGTAGGCTGTAAGCGGGCACTCGTCAAGACGGACGAGGGCAGGCGAGGAGCTCTGGCCCCCTCCCCGGTGGAACCCAACGCATACGCGCATCCGCGTTGATGGCTGCGAGCCCCACATTTCCATTGAATTCGGCGTCATGACGCCAACTTGCGCGCGCCGCTTCCAAGTCGTCAGTCGTGCTGCCGTCAGCACGAACATAGGGCTGCGCTTCACTTCCCGTCGAAGCCGCGGCAAGCAGCGTCGCCGTCAGCACGCTCCTTTGCAGATGCTTGCCAAAGGTGGACAGTGAGCGCACCTGCGCCGGGCTGTTGGTGCGAACGTAAGACGTCATTGACAACTCCTTTTTGCAAGTCGAGCCCTTCTCCACCTTCGGCCGCCGTCGACGCGAAGAAGTCCGCATCGCGTTGATGACGAGCTGCGAAAAAGAGAAAGATGTGTTTGATGGCTGCGGCCCCAACGGTGCCTTCAGATTTGAGATCACTTCCGCCGCGAGCGGCTGAAGCTCCTCGCAACGTCACAATCGAATCTGCTGCCAAGCCTCCAGGAAAGGAGAGCATTGCTCATCTCGCGCTTGTGCATGCAGTCAACCTTCGATCCGTGTTGCCACATCTCAAGTGCAAATGCCGTGCCAAAGCTCACTGGGTAGTGAACGCATGGCTCTCCCTGAAAACCTCACAAATCCAGCATGGTCAATTGTGCGGAACCCGACATGCGTCTTCTGCCACTGTCAGCTTTCGGACAGGCATGACGCGTTTCGCGCCGACCACCGGTCGATCGGTTTTGGGGCCGGTCTGTTCGCCTCATAAGAGCGCGTCACGTTGCGTAGCGGTTTCCCGAGCGCCGCCACATGACACTGGACCTGCAGGTAGCACCGGCTTCTCATCCAGCCTTGCTTTGGCCCCTTCGCGTATCAAATTCCCGCTGGCGAGCCCTGCTTTCATAGATCGCACCATGCCGGATGTCTGCTCTGGCGCCCGACCCGCTGGCACGATCTCGATCCGGCATAAGGGCGCAGCATCTTTGCAGGCCGTTTCATCCCGGCGTCCTGCTTGGCTGAAAGACCGCACTTGGCGAGCGGTCTCCATGCTCTCTCCAAGGACCATCCCTGCGGCTGGCTTGTCGACCTATGGGCGGGTCCGGCCGCCCGAAACCCTCGCCATCAGCTTTTTTCCCCGCCGCCTGCGGCGGCTTCCTCGCGCCGCTTCGCTCACAAAAAAGCTGCCCGCTCGGATCCTTCGCTGTCGCTGCGGCCCTGTCGGATTCAGGCGGTCCTGACGCGCCCATTACGGTGCGCCATCGCAGGGGATGGTCCCCGGCGAAACCACAAAAGGAGACTTCGAAATGACCGCGATCGGTTACGTCAACAAGCAGGAAAACGGCGCCTACAAGGGCCAGCTCAAGACGCTCAGCGTCCGCGCCGACATCGATATCGTCCCCAACCAGGCCAAGAGCGCCGACAACCATCCCGACTTCCGGGTGCTTACGCAAGGAGTCGAAGTTGGCGCCGGCTGGATCCGCACCGGCGAGACTTCCGGCAAGGATTATGTGAGCCTGTCGATTGCAGCGCCGGAGTTCGGACCGCGCAAGCTCTACGCCAATCTCGGCCGCGCCGCCGGCCAGGACGATCACGACACCTACGCCATCATCTGGAACCCGGCCGACTGACCGGCCGAGATAGAGCCTCGCGCCGCAGCCCCGGCGCGGGGCTCATTCCCAGGAGTTCCACCCAAACCCCGTCCGCCCTAAAGGGCGGCGAAAACTCTCCCCCGACTCTTCGCCCGTCCCCGAGACGATCTCCCTCGCCCATCCTCGCCCTCGCTTGTCCGAAGCGAAACGAGGATCATCATGGACGACGAAAACGAACGCGCGGCCCGCGCGAAAAAGGGCAGCCCGTTTCTCAGCACAGCCCAAGCCGCCTTCTATATCGGGCTCTCCCAGCGCACGCTCGAAAAGATGCGGCTCAAGGGCGGCGGCCCGAAATTCCGCAAGCACGGCCGCTATGTCCGCTATCACATCGACGAACTCGACCATTGGTCGAAAGGACACCCGCAGCACTCCACCGCCGGCGATGGCAAGGCCGGTTCCGGCCAGGGCGGCACGGGAGGCCGTTCATGAGGCGGCGCCCTTCCATCCATCTGATCGGCAGCCGCCTGAGGCGTGTTCGAGCCCGTAAGACGGTCGCCTTGGCCGCGGCCGGTCTCGGTCTTTTGGGCTTCACGGCGCTGGGAAAGCCCACCCCTTGGCTGGTCTGGAACGCCTCGGCCAGCGCGCCGATCGGCCTTTACCGCATCGCTGCGGGAGCGCTGGCGCGTGGCGATCTCGTGCTCGTGCGCCCGCCTGAATACGCGGCGTATCTCGCCGCCGAGCGCAGCTATCTGCCTCGCAATGTGCCGCTGGCAAAACGTCTTGCAGCGCTGCCGGACGATAATGTCTGCGCCTTCAATGACGCCATCATCATCGGCGGCGACATCGTCGCGCGCCGGCTCAAAATCGACGCCGAAGGCCGACCTTTGCCATGGTGGAACGGCTGCCGAGCGCTCGGGGATAACGAGGTTTTCCTGCTCGGCAGCGACAAAAACCGCTCCTTCGACAGCCGCTATTTCGGGCCTGTTCCCACTCAAAATGTCATCGGGAGGCTCGTACCGCTATGGACCGAGTGACCCTCCTCTTGTTGGGCATGATCGCCATTGCGCCATGCGCCTGTTCCGCCTCGACCGGCGCTGAGCCGGTCGCCATCTCCCAAAGTCCGCAGCTGCGAAAGTGGCAGACGTTGGTATCGGAAGCAAGCCGGCGCTTCCATATTCCCCAAGCCTGGATCTATGCCGTCATGGCTGCCGAAAGCGGCGGCAAGACAATGCGCGGCGGCCGCCCCATCACCTCCCCCGCTGGCGCCATGGGCCTCATGCAGGTGATGCCCGGCACCTATGAGGAGATGCGGGTCGAACACGGCCTTGGGCCTAACCCCCACGATCCGCGCGACAATATCCTGGCCGGCACGGCCTATCTCAGCGCCATGTATGACCGCTTCGGATTTCCTGGCCTGTTTGGCGCCTACAATGCCGGTCCCGAGCGCTACGACGAGCATTTGAAGCGTGGCAAACCGCTGCCAGAAGAGACCGTCGAGTACCTCGACCAACTCAAGGCGGCCGGAGTTTCGGCGGCCGACATCGAGGCGTTCGAAAGCCAATCTGTCGCTCCAAAGGCGCAAATCGCTCCTCTCGGACGGTCGCTGTTCTTCATTCATGACGGTGTTCACTCAGGCGTGCGAAACGGCGATCTCTTCGTGCCGCTCGGCAAGGACGGCGCGCAGCCGAAGGAGCCGGTGCGTTAGCCATGGGCGGACGGGGGCGCGTCTGGCGGGGCTGGGCGCGTAAGGCAAGATAAAGGTACCGCCTCCAGGAGGCGGTTAAATCTTTGTCTGCACATCGTTTTTCCAGGAGGCTGCCGCCGGTGCCAAGAGGGTTGGACGTGTAAGTGTCTGATTTTGCTTGATATGTCTGGGAGGCTCGCATGAAGGATGACGAGTTCAGGCCGAAGCTCGGCAAAATCGGGTCGCGCGGCTCGAAGGCAGGCAAACGCTATGCCGGTCAAGTCCGGGCAGCCGTCAACCGAGCCGGCGGCCAGCCCCAGCCCGGCGGTCGCTTCACGGGCAGCCGGACAGGGCGCGGCGGGGCGGCTGCGGCGCTGCTGAAATCGCGCGACCGGTATGCCGCCTTCCGCCAGCGCCGGGTGATCGTCAAGGCGCGGATCGTCAAGCTCGCCGGCAAGGGCGCGGACGGGGCGCGTGCCCATCTACGCTATCTTCAGCGCGACGGCGTCACCCGAGAAGGTGCGCCTGGCGAGCTCTACGGCGCCGACAGCGACCGCGTCGACGGCAAGGCGTTCATCGATCGCGCGGACGGCGACCGCCACCAATTCCGCTTCATCGTCGCTGCCGAAGACGGCATCGAGTATGAAGACCTGAAGGCGCTGACGCGGCGGCTCATGGCGCAGATGCAGGAAGACCTCGGCACGAAGCTCGACTGGGTCGCGGTTGATCATTTCAACACCGGCCACCCGCACAGCCACATCATCGTCCGAGGCAGGGACGACCGTGGCGAGAACCTGGTCATCGCGCGCGAATATATCTCATCTGGCATCCGCGAGCGGGCGGCCGAGCTGGTCAGCCTCGATCTCGGTCCGCGAACCGACCGCGAGATTGAGCTTCGCCTGCGCCGGGAAATGGAGCAGGAACGCTTCACCAGCATCGACCGTCGGCTGCTCAGCATGCGTGATGATGACGGGCTGGTCTCGCCGGGCGGTCCCGACGCCATTCGCCAGACGCTGCACCAGGGACGGCTGCGCAAGCTCGAGCGGATGGGTCTGGCCGCGGAGGTCGGCGCTGGCTCCTGGCGCCTCGACGATGAGCTCGAAGCCACGCTGCGCCGCACCGGCGAACGCGGCGACATCATCAAGACCATCCACCGCGAACTGGCCGGCAAGGGGCTTGCACGCAGTGCCGCCGACTGGGTGATCCACGATCGAGCCGGCGAGCCCGTCCAGTCTCTCGTCGGTCGCGTTGTCGCGCGTGGACTGGCCGACGAGATCAATGACCGCCACTACATGATCGTCGACGCCGTCGACGGTAAGAGCCATTGGATCGACATCGGTAGAGGCGAGGCGATGGAAACGATGCCTAATGGCTGCATCGTGCGTGTCGCGCCAAGGAACACCGAGCCGAGGCGGGTCGATCGTACCATCGCCGAAATCGCCGCCGCGAATGGCGGCCGTTACGACGTCGATATCCACCTGAAGCATGACCCATCCGCCACCGAGAGCTTTGCGCGAACGCATGTGCGGCGGCTGGAGGCGATCCGCCGCGCGACCGGCGGCGTTGAGCGAGAGCCGAACGGCACCTGGCTCATCGCGCCGGACCATCTCGATCGCGTCGCGAATTATGAGGGCCAGCGGGCCAGGGCCGAGCCTGTCGTTGTCGACAAGCTCTCCTCAATGGCGCTGGAGCGACAGGTCAGCTTCAACGGCGCCACCTGGCTCGACCGGGAGCTGGTTGCCGATAGACCCGAGCCTTTGCACGGATCCGGCTTCGGCTGCGACGTGAGAGAGGCGCAAGCTCGCCGGCGGGAGTGGCTGATCGCGCAAGGCCTCGCGCATGAAGAACAGGATCGGATCGTCTATCGAGCCAACATGCTTTCGATCCTGCGCCAGCGAGAACTGAACCGTGTTGCTGGCCAACTGTCGGAGGAACTTGGCCTGCCCTATGCCGAAGCGCGATCCGGAGGACGAGTAGAGGGTACGCTCCGCCGCTCCGTCGAGCTTGCCAGCGGAAAATATGCCGTCGTTGAGAAGTCGCGCGAGTTCACGCTGGTGCCATGGCGGCCGGTGCTTGAGCGCCATGTGGGCAAGGAGGTCTCCGGTGTCGTGAGTGGGGAGGGGATTTCATGGACCGTCGGCCGGCAAAGGAGCGGACCTGGTGTTTCGTGAGATGGTGTACAGCTTTTTTAGCCAGCGGCGCGGGCAGCCATGCGAGCCCGCGTAGACCTTATGGCCGCACGCCCGCAATCGGTCGCATGGACCTGCCAGGCGGGGCGGCTTTGGAGCGTTCGGACCCGACACGCTGCGTGAGTGGCCAGACTTCGAGCGCTCGAAGATGCGGACTGTTGTCTGCTGGCCGGCGTTATTCCGGCTGGCCTATGACCGCGGCGCAACAGTTCACCGCTGAAGTTGCCACGGGCGAACATCGACAAGAGAAAAAACACCATTGCGCGATGCAAATCGCCGTTGAAAGCGTTTAGGTTGCATGCGCTTCGCCAAGTAAACGGATACCCCAGAAGAGAGCCATGACCACGGCCCGCCATATCGTGACGCTGCTTAAAAGCCACATTGCCGGCGACGAGGATCGTTTCCTCTATCGCGATGCAGCTTGCTGCGCATGAGGCACGTCAAGGCCATGGCAAGCTTGCTCAGGAGCTCAAGGATCTGGTCGACGCAGCCAAGAGCAGGGACGCCCGGATTGCCAAGAGCAGTCGGCCGGTTCCCCTTTTTCAGCCAAAGGGCGAGCTCGCAGGGCTCCTGCATGTGCGCTATCCGGACCTGCGACTGACCGACATGATTTTGCCGGACAGTCTGCGCTCGCGCCTGCACCGCGTGCTGGGAGAGCAGCGCCAACAAGCAAGCTTGCGCGAGCACGGGCTTGTTCCCCGTCGCAAACTGCTTCTGGTCGGCCCGCCAGGATCAGGCAAGACGATGACCGCATCGGCATTGGCCGGGGAGCTCATCTGCCCCTTTTCACGATCGTCCTCGATGGTTTGATCACCAAGTTCATGGGAGAGACTGCCGGAAAGCTGCGGCTTGTTTTTGATGCAATGCAGGCGACGCGGGGCGTCTACTTCTTTGACGAATTCGATGCCATCGGCGCGCGTCGAGGCGAACGCCAGGATGTTGGCGAGATTCGGCGCGTGCTGAATTCGTTTCTGCAGTTTCTCGAGCAAGACGACAGCCACAGCCTGATTATTGCGGCAACAAATCATCCCGAGCTGCTCGACAGAGCTTTGTTCCGCCGTTTCGACGATGTCATCGAATACGCCGTGCCCGATCGGCCGATTATCGAGGCGCTGCTTCGGGCTCGACTCGACCGCTTCGACACCAGAGGGCTTGCCTGGAACGAGGCGATCTCTCAGGCAGAGAGACTGTCGCAGGCCGAGATCACCCGCGCGGCCGACGACGCTGCAAAAACCATCATATTGCGGGGGGGGAAGCGGATCACCTCGGAAGCGCTCATCGACGCTCTGAAGGAACGCCGGCAGGCTTCGCTGTCTGAGTAGCGACAGCACAGATCATAATGGCAGACGATTTTCCGCGCGACCGCGCCCATATCCACCTTCGCAACAACGGCATTCGGGAAGCCTATCGGCGGCCCAACCAACTTATACATGCACCGCCGCTGCCGGCGCGTGATCGGGCGTCGCATGCTGCGGCCTTGACGCAATCCATCGAACAAGCGGTCGAAAGTGCACGCCAGCAGATTGCGGCGCGTGACCCCCAGCTGTCGGTCGGCACGCCTGGCTTTTATCTCGAGATCGATCTGCCCATGTCCGGACGGGCGGCCCTCGACCAGTTGGCCGATCGTCGCCAGCACATGGAGCTGGTCGCCGTCCATGAGCCAACTCAACCCGGTGCTCCCATCACAGCGTCGGTGTTCCTGCCGCAAAGCGCGCAAGCCTATTATTTGCGGAAAGTCGAGGCGTATCGAGACGTTGACACTGACCGCGGCAGACCGCGCAACGAGCCGCTCGTCTCCCGCATGGAGACAGTCAGGCTGGCGACTGCACGATCGTTGTTTACCGACCACGACGACCTCTTCCCCCAGGCCGCTGACGAGCAGGTGTGGTGGGAAGTCTGGCTGCGCGACGGTCGCCGCGAGAACTTCGAGCACATTGCCGAAGCCCTGAACATCACTTTGCGCACGCATGCGGTCAGGTTTCCGGAGCGGGTGGTCATGCTGGCACTCGCCAGCACGGCAATGCTCGACCGCATGATTGCGCACAGCGATGTCGTCGCCGAGCTGCGGCGCGCGAAGGATACGCCGTCCTTCTTCATGGGCCTTGGCGGCGCGGAGCAAAGGGACTGGAGCGACGAGCTTCTCGGGCGCGTCAGACCGCCTCAACCGATATTGCGGTCTGCATTCTCGACAGCGGCGTGCGTCGCACCCACCCGTTGATCGAACCCGCACTTGCCGTTGAAGACTGGCACACCGTCAAACCGGCATGGGGCAGCGACGACACACCTGCGTGGAGCGGCCACGGGACGCGAATGGCAGGTGTCGGCCTGTACGGTGATCTGGTCCCGCTCCTGGTCGGAGGCGATCCAGTTCCATTGCCCTTTCGGCTGGAGAGTGTTCGTATCCTTCCGCCAGAAGACGAGGCAAACGATCCAGAACTCTATGGCGCGATCACCGCGGAAGCGATCGCCCGCGCCGAGGTGCAGGCGCCGGAGCGCCGCCGCGCGATCGCAATGGCTGTGACAAGCGCCAGTCCGGCGCGTGGAAGGCCCACATCGTGGTCTGCCGCTATCGACCAACTCTGTTTCGAAGAGGAACAGCGACGCTTGATCGTTCTCTCTGCCGGCAACATCGGCGATGACCTCATGCCGGCCGAGCATTTGACGCGCAACGATCTGGAAGCAGTCGATGATCCTTCTCAGGCCTGGAATGCGCTGACGGTCGGCGCTTTCACAGAAAAGGTCGATATCATTGACACCGACTTTGCGGGCTACGCTCCGATCGCGCCGGTCGGCGAGCTCTCGCCGCGCAGTCGCACTTCGGTCGTTTGGGACAGGCAGTGGCCGGTGAAGCCCGAGGTCGTCTTCGAAGGCGGCAATCTCGCCCATGACGGTGTGTTGCCTGGCGAGCCGATCGACGATCTGCAGATATTGACCACTTTCTATCGACCCGAACTGCGCCACTTCACCACCCTCGGAGATACGAGCGCGGCAACGGCCCATGCCGCACGGATGGCGGGACTAATTCTATCAGCGCGCCCCGAGCTGTGGCCTGAAACGGTTCGCGCCCTGATCGTCCACTCGGCCGAATGGACTCCGGCGATGCGCGCACGCATCGATGCGTGCAACGGAGCGAAGGGCGAGATCCAGGCGCTCGTGCGGCGCTATGGTTATGGCGTGCCAGATCTTGGGCGCGCGCTTCTGTCAACGGTGAACGACCTCACGCTTATCGTTGAAGATGAGCTTCAGCCTTTCCAGCGCGAGGGCGGCGCGGCTGCCAAAACGCGTGACATGAAGCTGCATCGCCTGCCTTGGCCGAAGGAGCAGCTCGCGGCGCTCGGCGCTGCCCAGGTCGAGCTCCGCGTCACGCTGTCCTATTTCATCGAACCCAACCCCGGTGAACGCGGATGGACCCGCCGGCATCGTTACGCGTCCCATGGTCTTCGGTTCAGAGTAAAGTCAGCGACCGAGACAGTCGACGAATTCCGAGCCCGCATCAATCAGGCCGCTCGGGACGAGGAGGAAGGGGCGCCTGCTGGAGGCGGAGAAGAGTGGCTGCTCGGCACCTTCCGCGATCGCGGCTCGTTGCACGCCGATTTCTGGTCGGGCAGCGCCGCCGATCTCGCCGAGCGTGACGCGATCGGCGTGTTCCCGGTCGGGGGCTGGTGGAAGGAGAAGCCTTACCTGGAACGCGTCGACGCTCTGGCTCGGTACGCCCTGATTGTGACGATTCGGGCGCCTGGGGTCGATGTTGACATCTTCACACCCGTCGAAGCAGCCCTGACTGTCGAGACGTCGTGCGAGACCTGATGCAGCACTGTCCAAACCGGCCAACAACGGAGGTTTGACCAGCCTCTGGTGCCATGGCGGCTGGTGCTGGATCATCACGTCGGCAAGGAGGTGTCAGGGATCATGCGCGGAGGACGATAGGCGGGCAAAGGAGCGGGCCAAGCGTGTCATAATGGCGCCCATGGTCACGCCCACAAGCCGCGCCCCCTGCGTCCACGGAGAGGTGCGCGTCTGCTTAGGCGGCCGAGACATCGCTTACCTGATCAACGGGCTCGCCGTATTTGCGCCTGTAAGCGGCAATGAAATCGTCGTCGCTACAGATGCAGCGGCCGCTGGAGTCCTTGGCCTTCGGATCGTGCAAGTGAGAGCCAAGGGGGCGCAGAAGATTCACCCGAGTGCTCGTCGTCGGGCTCATGGGAAACCCCGCACTATGTTTGACCAAATCCGCGGCAAGCATAATCCCGGCAAGCACCGACTGAAAGGCCATCGGAACGACAGTTCGAACGCGGCGACTTCCTTCGCTAAGCTGGAACACCAGACCGCCGCAGATAGCCTGCTGATAAAAGGAGCGCAGGGGCTGGCCGACAAACGGGGCTAGCGGTTCAAACGGCACAGCCATCGCTGTAGCCACGCGAACTACAAAGTCGTTGGGAACTCCGGCATTGGTCTGCAGGAGCGTTTTCACCTGCTCGTGTGCTTCCGGTATTCCGAGTTCCTCGGCAATCAGCTGGTGCTCGTCCTTGGATTTTCCGGATGGCAGGTACATGCAACAAAGGCAAGCCTGGCCGTCATCGAAACCATGCCGGGAGATACCGAGATCGTGCTCCTGCGTCCAAGCGTTTGCGATCCATCGCGGCAGTGCACCTTGGACAGCCAGACGGTCGGCGGCGGTGTCAAGCGCCACACCCACTTGGTCGAAGACCCAATTGCCCCGGCGCGCAACATATTCTGCCCACGTCAGAGGGTGCGCCTCGACCTCAAGGGCAGTCGATCTAAGGGCGGTGGCTGCAAGAACCGCCTTGGACATACCAATCTCCGCCTGGCCGGCCAATGCGTAGCGCTGCAGGTTTGAGAGTTCGATCGCTTCGTGATCGATTACATGCAGACGACCCTTGAGATCGGGTTGTCTCGCTAGCGCCCAAAGCGAGCCATGGCCTATCGCACCGAGCCCAACGAGGTGGGTTTCGCCAAGGTCGACTGGAAAGTCGATCGGGCCAGCCTCCCCGGCTTTGGTCTTGTCGTAGCTGCATAGCGAGAGGTCGATGGTTTCGTCCAACTCGGCGCCGGTCAACTGGGCGGCGAAGATAGTTCGAAAGACGTTGGCGGCGCCGAAGCAACTGGCGGCGCCAGCTCCATAAGGCAGCAGACTTGGGCCAGAGCCCACCGGGTCCGTACGCGACAGCTTTGCCGCCCAACCGTCCGATCCCACGAAAAAGATCGGGCACCGGAGTGATGGGCGCGTTACCCCTGCAACGACGCAGACGGTGGCAGACTTGCCGGAACGCCGGATGCCGACTTTTGGATTGATCGACTTTGCCAAGCGCTCCAGCGCTTGGGCTTGAGAGCTCGCCGCGCTGTCCAGCGGGAGTATCGCCAGAACCGGGTAGAGCCTAGCGAGCAATCTCACCGCAAGATCTAATGTCGCCTGGCCTTCGGCGCAGGAAGCGGCCTGATGGTCGAAGGCGACTGCCACGACCTGCTTTTCAAGAGCTGCTTTGAAGTCTCCCAGATGAAAATCGGCCAGGACCTGAGATGCCGCCGTGGCGGCGCGATCGATGAAGTTAGCGAATGCCATTGTTCAACTCGATATCATGATCATTCGCGACAGTGCCGCGGGAGGGAGCGCATTCCATTTGGCCTTTTCGTCAAGCCGATAGGCGGCGACCCGAGCAAAATCGAAAGGCTCGCGGGCGAAATTCGGCACCACCAGCGACAGACACCCAACCGTGGTAGCAACCGCATAAGCGTCGTCCGTCGTCGAATGGTAGGCGCGGCCCGGATGGCTGTGAATCTGGGCCAAGAGTTTCAGGCCGCTTTTGTAGAGCCAGACATTGAGCCGGTGCAGTTCTTCGGCCGCAACGATCACGCAAACGCCATCGTTTGTTCGAATGTGACGCTGCGCCGGGATAACCGTCTCTGTTACGGCAAAGTGCCGGTCTTCCTGAACGCCGACCCAAAGTGCCATCCCCTCATTGCCCTCGCGACCAACTGAGCGCAGATGCCCATGCGTGGTCGAGATGCAGCCGCGCGGGAGAGTCACGATCGTTACATCTCTCAAACCAGTCATTCTTGTATCGCCTGAGGGGATACCACCATTCCTACGATTGTCGGTTGGAGTTGAATCTGCAACTGCTCTATAGGAACGATTCCGTACTTGATGATCTTGTCCAGGATGAAGGCCAAACAGCCTTCGCCAGAACCCCGATGAAGTAGCCATGGATCACCTGAATGGGCTGGATTGTCGTGGTATTCCCGGACGCCCGCCATGCACAGGAATGGTTCGTCCTCGGGACTGTTGGCCTGGATGAAGTCCGTCAGCGGCACGGCGTTCTGCTGGATGAGAGCTCCTATCATCTCCGGCGGCGTTCCGGGCAGCGGCGGACGTCTAAGCATTTTCAGGTATAGATCTTTCCGGGCAATCGGATCACGCGTAAACGGATCGACGAAGACCACGGACGGTGGTCTTAAGTCGTAGTCGGTGAAGTCGACCTCGCTCGCTGCGCTGACCACCCGTGGCTTTAACTTGGGGCTGGCGAAAATGAAGAAAGCGCGCGGAAAAGTCGCCTCGATCAAGAAGCAGCCCTGAGCCCGATAGACATCAGCATATGGCCGGAACCGGCCGATCTCCCGATCAAACTTCGCTCGGGAGACCTCCGGATCCACACTTTGGGGTTTAGGCACCTGCGACGCCCGCCTTCAGGCTGAGGAACAGGGTCACAGTATTCGGGAAACCGAAATCGCCAAGCTTCTTGTCGACGTCGAGCAAGTTGCCGGCCTCATCCTTGAATTCCCAATTCTCGGCTGGTTGGGCGACATTCTGCGTGTTCTCAAGGGCTTTGGTACGAATGACGTGAAGCGGCTGGTTGGGATTGGCTTCGACCTGCGTGGGCTGGCCGTTCACCACCACCGTGATCTCGATCTTGCCCGGTCCGCCGCCGTGATTATCGCCCTTACCCGAATCCTTCGACATTGTCCTACTCCTGTGGCTTGCCAACCGCCCCACGCCCTGGCACCCACCTGCGAGTGAGACCGGCGGTCTTCAATCGTTCACCCGGCGCCACGGCCGCGAGTACGCGAAAGACAGGGGATAAGCTACCGAATCGGTGCTTGCCTTCTTTTATGGGTGACTTGAGCCGCAAGTAAATGGTCTCAAATTGCTCCTCACAACTATAATCGATTAGAGCAATGCGAAAATATTGGCGACACGCCTATTCATCTGCTCTCTCACTCGCCTGCTCCGTGCTCGGCAAGGGGAGCTTTGATCTGCGTCACGCGTCCCCAAGCAGCTGATTGCGCCGGCAGCGCCATAGGAACCGTCGTTCAGAGTCTTCACCACTCAAGCACCCGCATGGATGCATGCCGACGCTCGTCTCCACAAAACAGCGCAAGTGGTGCCTTGTTGGATAAGGTCGCCTCGTACCTGGTGCAGCATCTCTCGGAACGCATGCCGCTGCGAGACCAGGCCTCATCATCGCGTCACATAGGAGCTGAAGCTTTCCGGATCGGGTATCCAATCGGCATCCAGTTGCTCGGCGATATGGTTGAATTCTGCCCTCAGGACAAGAGTGGATCGTGCCCCATGGCGTGGTGTAGGTAACGGCATTGGTCGCCGTGCTCTCCG
>NZ_SUHQ01000055.1 GCF_004962245.1 Mesorhizobium sp.
CGCTCGCGAGCGGCTTCGCTATCGCCGACCTACACCACGCGGTGGGACACGACCGAGAAGGCGAGGAAATCAATGCACGGACGAGCCTGTCTCTCGAGTAATTGTAGAAGCGAGAATCAATTCTGAGTTCCACGTTTGAAGGACGATTCCCAGTGCAGCATCTGGACCCGGAGGCGTCTAGGAATCCAACAGCAGCATTCAACCAGAACCGAAATTCACCCACGTCGAAATGCGCAATGTTCGAGCGTATGGTCTCAGCGGCATGCTTTTCATGGACCCGCGCCAGCTTGCAGATTGTCATTGCCAGCATGATTGGCTGGTCGTTAGCCCGCTCCCACAGGAAGTCGTCGTCTAGAAATGATGCTTCGTCAGCATCCGAAAACTCGAATCCACTAATGCCCCGTACCTCGGCAAGATTTTCATAGGGATGACTGTGGAAATCACCGATGAGCGTCAAGTGTGGTGCCCATCGAACCATCAGTTCGCTCTTCAGGCGGACAGCCTGATCGTTGGGCTTCACGCTGTTCCGTGATCGCTTGGCTGAAATGCTGAGACTCATAAGATCGACATGGAAATGGGTCGTTCCTTTCGAGTCCTCGCGACTGAAGCCCCAAAGATACCCCAGCGTTTCCAGCTTTGTTCGGCGCGGACGACCATCTCCGAGAACATAGGCTTCCAGTGTGGCAAGCGTAATAGTGTGACGAGCTGCATCAGAAAGGGAAATGGTGAACTTCATCGTGCGTTACCTGAAGGTGCCTCCGATTCGTTTCCGATCAACGGCCAGCCACGATCCTCACTGGGGCTTCGCTGGTCCAAATCGCGATATATCCGACCTAGTCGGCCCGAATCCTGACCTTGATCAGGATCTCGCACGCGAAGTCCTGACCAAGAAGCCATCGCTAGGTACGTCGGGGGCTTTATCGTTCCCGCCTACGACGGTGTTGCGCCTGTGATACCTGACGGCGAGGAAACCATCGAAGAAACTGCCGATGACCTTCTCGCCAGTGAGACGCTGGACTCCGCTGTCGAGGAGGAGGTCGATGAGAAGGATTCGACTGACCAACCACCGCGGGACAGGTTTCTTCCGTCGTCGATAGGGTTGACGGTGGTTCTTCCGGAAACGGTGAGTCAAGTCACGCTGCGCGCAACATGGGGGAACTATAAGACGGAGCCCCCATTGCCCGATGCGCTCCTCATTCCCGAAGTGTCGGGAAAGGGCAAGCCAAAGCCAGAAAAGCCCGAGAACCTCCGTTGGGTTCGGGTTTCCGGCGAAGCCGCGATCGTCCTCGACGTCACTCGGAACCAGTCCGGGATCCCGCTGCCGGAAAGCGCTGCGCCTCACAGGCCGGGCGGCGGCATCGAAGTCGCCGTTCACACCGTGTGCTCCGTCAAAAGACTCCGGAAGGGGCTGAAGAGCGTCTGCGCGTCATCACCGTCTTCTTGGTAAACCGTCGACGGAGCACAAAGGCTCCGTACAAGGACGTGGCCTACGCGTTCCAGACCCGGATCGAGCTCGAATGTGCGGATGGATTTTATCCGCGCAGCGACCTGTCCACCTACCAGTCCGATGATTTCGAACTTAGGCTGGGCGATCTCCATTATCGCGATGTCCGCGAATATGCCGTTGGTCGCAACACATCTGCAGGCTGGCAAGAACGGCGTGACGCGACGAACGATCCGCTCCCCGTGACGCGTGTTTGGACCGATTTCCTTCCGCAGCAGGAGGTGGAGCGTGTCGTCCCGGCAAGGAGCGATGGCGTCGAGTTCGGCATGGAGGCTCTCGCTCGGGCTGCCGTTTCCGGAGCCGAAGCGGTCAGTGCAGCCTTGGATTCACTGCCTGAACTTTACGCCGAGTGGCGGCGGGGTCAGGAAGGAATGATGACAGGGCTTGCGCCGAGACGGCTAAAGACGGGCCAGGCGCTTCTGGAAAATGTTGACACCGCCGGCAGCAGGATTCGCGATGGGATAGATCTCCTTAAGCGTGATACGGTGGCGCGTGAAGCATTCGGCCTGATGAATACGGCGATGGCGATGGCCAACCGCCGGCGCGAGGCAGTGATCCAGAAGAAGCTGCCGGGCGATGTAGACCCGCCAACATGGCGGCCGTTCCAGCTAGCCTTCGTCCTCCTCAATCTCGTTGGCGTGACCGACCGAAACAGTGGTGAGCGCGAGATCGTCGACCTGCTTTTTTTTCCGACCGGCGGCGGCAAGAGCGTATCTTGGACTTGCCGCCTATGCGATTGTGCTGAGGCGGCTCCGCGGATCTGGCGTGCTGGGTGCGGGCATCAGCGTCATCATGCGCTACACGTTACGCCTGCTCACGCCGCTGGTCTCGTCTGCGCGCTCGAATTCCTGCGGACCCATGATGACAATGGCCGGAACACGCTTGGCGAATGGCCGATCGAGATTGGACTCTGGGTGGGCGGCGCAGCCTCACCGAACAATCCAGCCGCGAAATTCTTCCGACAAGGACGCCGCGACGACCTGGCTGAAGCGGTACCAGAGCAGACCTAAGACGAAATCCCCGGTGCCACTGAAGGCATGTCCGTGGTGTGGTGAGCCCTTCAAGCCAGAGAGCTTCCACTTCACGCCCAACAGGACGGCTCCGCAGAATCTAGTGCTCAAATGCGAGAACGCCGAATGCGACTTCACGCGGGATCGACACCTGCCGGTGCTCGTGGTGGACGAGCCAATTTACCGCCGTCTTCCCGCATTTCTCATCGCCACGGTGGACAAATTTGCCTCCCTTCCATGGATTGGCAAGAGCGGCGCATTCTTTGGACACGTAGACCGGTATGATCCGGACAAGGGGTTCTTCGGCGCGTATGAGCCAGGCGAAGGTCGCCCCTTCGGAAACGGGCATCGGCTCGATCCGCCGGATCTTGTCATCCAGGACGAACTGCACCTGATCTCTGGCCCGCTTGGAACGGTGGCCGCACTCTACGAAACAGCGATCGACCTGCTGTCGTCGCGGCCGGGTCTTCATGGACTCATTCGTCCAAAATCGTCGCTTCGACCGCGACCGTCCGAAGGGCGGAGAAACAGATCGCAGCCTTGTTCGATCGTTCGGAGACGGCCGTATTTCCGCCACCCGGCATCCACCGTACCGACAGCTTCTTCGCCAGGACTGTGCCATCGACACGAGAGCCAGCCCGCCTCTACGTCGGTGTGGCGAGTCAGGATCGCGGGCCTAAACTCCTCTTTCTTCGGAGCATGCAGACCCTGCTGGCAGGCGCGCAGGCACTGACTTCCAGCCCGACGCAAGAAGGGGAAGATCCCGCCGATCCGTATCTGACAGTGCTCACGTATTTCAATGCGCTTGGCGAGCTTTGGGGGCGCTCGTCGCATCTCCTCAGAACTCCGCTGCTTCCAGCTGGCGGCTGAAACCCACAGGCGCAGCCAGCTTGGTCGCTAACCGCATCGATCGCCTCATGGTGTCTGCCATGAATCCGTGTGCGTGAAGCGCTCCAGAGCGAAGATGTTGGGCGTCAACCAAGTTCACCAATGAGCTTCACTGCTCGAGTTCTGCACGGTGTCACCGACTGGCGCCGGAGGTTGATCCGGTGATTAGGAGGAGCACTCGTTGTCGGATTCTCGACGATGTCGGACATGTGACACAACGCTTCCAGAGCGATCGCATTGTTCCGAAACGATTTTCCCAGTTGGCACGACGGTTGCGATCCTATGCGCAAAAGCCCTGCGATGCCGCACCGACTGGAAGAACTCATCAATGATCACGCTTTTCGAACATGTGGGCGCCGCTACCAACACTGAGCGTTCCCGAGCCGACGGAAGCCTCTATCCCTTCTTTCTGAAGGCTGTCCGGACATGAACGCATTTGATGTCCGTCCAACGCTGGATGCTCCCGACGACGATCCCTATCTCTGGCTTGAAGATGTAGAGGGCGAGCGGGCACTTGCCTGGGCCGCCGGCCAGTCGGCAAAGACCCTGAAGCACTTCGGTGGAACGCAGTTCGAGCGCGACCGGGCGGCTCTGACAGCCATTTTCGACAATCGCTACAACCTTCCCCTGATCGCGCGCCGTGGTCAGTACCTCTACAATTATTGGCGAGATGCCGGAAATCCACGCGGACTGTGGCGCCGGACCACCCTTGCCGCCTACATGAAGGCGGATCCCCAATGGGAGCTACTGCTCGATCTAGATGCTCTCGCGGCTAGCGACGGAGAGGATTGGATCTGGGACGGCGCGTCCGTCGAGCCGGAGAGACGGGAAAGAGCCGTTCTGCGCCTGTCGCGCGGCGGCAGCGACGCGGTCGTGCATCGCGAATTCGACCTGATCTCTCTGAGCTTTGTGGCCGACGGTTTCAATCTCCCCGAGGCCAAAGGCTACGTTAGTTGGCTGGACCCTGACACGCTTCTGCTTTCCAGTGCGCTTGGTAATGGCATGGCCACCCGCTCCGGCTATGCGCGCACCGTGCGACTGTGGAAGCGTGACGCGGATCCCCTCACCACGCCGGTAATCTACGAGGCCGGGTTCCAGAGCCTCAAGGTGTCTGGTCATTCGGACCGCACCGGCCGCAGCGAGCGCCTTTGGTTCATCGAGCAGCCGGCCTTCTTCGAGAAGATCAGCTGGATCGGCGACAGGAGCGGGCCGAGGAGGCAGATCGATCTTCCTCGCGACGCGTCGCGGCAGGTCTTCGGCGACTGGCTGGCGGTAAGGCCGCAAAAGCCCTGGACGGTGGGAGGCACCACCCATCCCGCCGACGCGCTGATCGTCATCTCGCTTTCCTCTTTCCTCGCCGGCGGTCGCCGTTTTGAGACCCTGTTTCAACCAGGGGAAAGGCGCTCCCTGCAGTCATTCTTCTGGAATGACGGGAAGCTCATTATCTCTTACCTCGTCAATCTCGTACCGCGTTTCGAGATGTTCACTCCCGGCCACCAGGAATGGACGCGCCGAGTCCTGAACACCCTGCCCGCCGAAGGGACTGTCGACGTCTGGTCATTCGATGCGGCAGTTCAGGAGACCAATGGAGAGGTCCTGGTCTGTGCTCAGGATCCGATCACGCCGCCGCAGCTCTTGCTGTTCGATCTCAATGCCGCGCCGTCTCTCAGCGCTTCAGCAATCCTGAAGCGCAGCCCGAAGAATTTCGATGCATCCGGACTGGTGGTCACGCGCCACGAGGCAATCTCTATCGATCATGAGCTGATCCCCTATACGCAGGTTGGTCCGGCGAACGGGAACGGAGATGCTCCGATTCACCTTTCCGCTTATGGCGGGTTCGGCGTATCACTCCTGCCCTACTACAACTCCCCGCTGGGCAAGCTGTGGCTCGAGCGCGGCGGCACGTGTGTGGAGGCGAACATCCGCGGCGGCGGCGAGTTCGGCACCCGCTGGCATGATGCCGGGCGCAGGGAGGGCAAGCGTCTGGCCCATGACGATTTCGCCGCCGTTGCCGCCGACCTCGTGCGAAGGGGCATCACCCTGCCGAGGCGGATTGCCGCCGAGGGCGGCTCAAACGGCGGCCTGCTGATCGCCAACATGCTGACCCGCTATCCTGAGCATTTCGGGGCTCTGTTCTGCACAATTCCGCTTATCGACATGCGTCGCTACACCAAGCTCTTAGCGGGCGCGAGTTGGATCGACGAATATGGCGATCCGGACAAGGCTCACGATTGGGCTTTCCTGAAGGAAATCTCCGCCTATCACGCCGCGGCGCCGGGACAGCCCTATCCGCCTATCCTGATCGCCACCACGAAACGCGACGACCGCGTCCATCCGGGCCATGCGCGCAAGATGGCCGCAAAACTGCAGGCTCTTGGCTATCCCGCTTACTTCTACGAGGCCAGCGCAGGCGGGCACGGCTACGGCAAGGACAATCGGGAGCAAGCCGCATTCATCAGTCTAGGCACCAATTTTCTCCGCAGCGCAATCGGCTTCAACGATCACCTTCCGGAGATGGCGGTACGCGTTGCAACGCAAGAGGAGCATTTGAGCTCCATCAACGATTCATTCGAGCAGGAGACGAAATAGTGCAGTGCATCCTTTCTGAACATCAAGGAGTGAATATCATGGCGAGAACGCGAATGGGCGTAGCGCGGGCAATAGCAGCGGCGGTGGCCCTAATCATGGTGGGACAGCAGGCCGTCGCCGCGGAGCCTTCGCAAGCAGAGACCGTCCTGGCGGAGACGGGAGCCTCGGTCACCGAAGCGCCAAGCCCTTGGCAGGTCCGCCTGCGGGCGTTGGGCGTCGTTACGAAAGATCTGGGCTACGTTGATACGCTTCCCGGCTCCGGTCTTTCCTATTCGGACACGGTGACGCCGGAACTCGATATCTCGTATTTCTTTAACGACAACATCGCCGCCGAACTCATACTCGGTACCACCTATGCCAACATCGCGGGCCAAGGGACGATCGGTGGGTTGGGCAACATCGGCAAAGCTTGGCTGCTGCCGCCGACGCTCACGTTGCAGTACCATTTTACCGATCTCGGCGCGTTCAAGCCTTATGTCGGCGCCGGCGTGAACTACACGATCTTCTATAACCAGGACACCGGCAGCGCTGACGCTCTCAAGGTGAAGAACACGTTCGGCACGGCGCTGCAGGTCGGATTCGACTACATGGTGGACCAGCACTGGGGCCTCAACTTCGACGTGAAGAAGCTTTTCCTGAGGCCGGACTTCGACGTCACGGTGGCCGGCGCGAAGCTGACGGGGAAGGCGGAGCTCGATCCCTGGCTGATAGGCGCAGGTGTCACCTACCGCTTTTGAATATCAGAGTGAAGTCTGCTTCCCGACTGCCGGTTTAAAATGAAGGGCGCCTCGCGCGCCCTTTTTTACGGTCGACACTGCAGCGCAAGACCTCATGAAGCTATTGTCGGGCGGGGTTCTCTTCCGGCGGACCAAGAAGATGCACTGGCCAACCGGCCTTGCGCCTGAGGTGGAGTGCTTACAAGCGCTTTGGATCGGGACGGGCTTTGGTATTGTGGGTGGAATGCTTCAGCCAGACCATTTGCCAGCATCGTCTCCCGGACGTCATGTGTGAGCTTCTTTGTCAGCGCAAGGCGAACACGGATCTCCTAGCAGGCCGTTGAAGAAGTGTCCCGTTTGGCCTTGAGGATTGCCTCGTCGCCGTTGTGATAGAGGAAGGTGATCTCGATGGAGCCGTCGTCGAGCAGTTCAGCATGGCCGTCGCCTGTGACCTCGTCCATTTCGTCGAATCCGACCCATGTGAAGAAGACCGTCGACGGGCCGTAGCCGAGTTCGAGGGTTAGATGAGCCAAACGCCAGTGGGGCGTCCTGGGGACGACGCGCGCGAGATTCTGGTCGTGGTGGCCAGCCCAATACAAAAACCGAAGAAATGTCCGGATGTGAGAAGTTGCTGCGGTGCGGGTACCGGAGGTCGCCGATAGTGACAGCCGATGTTCGACAGCGGCAAGGACATGCTCAGCCGTCAACGCGCCGAGGTCTTGGCCGGGAATGGTGGTGATGGAACCAATCCAGAAAGCGGCGGCTGCCTAGGAGAACGCCTTCGCGGGACTTTGACTCCAGTCCGCACACCCTGCTCAGATAGTCCGAAAAAGAGGTCAAAAGCGGAGCATCCGGATTATTATCTACACTGGGAACAGAAGCAAGGAAGCGTTCTGGAGCCACTCGCCGCGCGTGCACCAGTGCCGACACTGCTCCAAGCTGACTATCTGCCATGACCACCTGCCGAACGTAGTCCGTTGACGCCACCGGTACCCTTCGCGGTCTGCTCCAGCGGGAAAGATCGGGTCTGAACGACCCTGCTGACCTGTGCGGCGGCCTCTCTCGCTAGGGCGTCCCCGCTTCCTGTCGTCCTCCTCCGCCAATTTCGGCTGCTTTCGGCCCGCCGCCCTCGCCAAGGCGTCGTAGTCGGTAAGCGCGTCCTCCGTCTCCTTTAGGGGCTTCATCGCGTGACTAGAGTTTAGCGCGTGTTTGTAGGCGGCGGACCGAATGGTCGTCGAAAATGCCACCCAGCGCCACCGCAAGATGCCCTAGGGCTTCCGCCTCATGATCTGACAGCGGCACGTCACGATTAGAGCCGATTGCCCTGCCTTCTTCCACTTTCACAATGTCTGTAGTCATTTCCTGCTCCATCGCGTTGACTGAGATACGATGGAGACGGAAGTGGAGAACAAATTGTTACAAGCAACTAAGATGATATTCTCGTCAACGGGACAATAGTGGACGTTGAAGGCGGCGAACAGGGTGGTGGTGCCGTTGCGCTTGTAGTCGTGCCTCATCGTACCGAGCCGCCCCTTCTTCATCGGCAGGCCGGGTTGGGTGCGGTCGAGCGCCTGGATCTGGCTCTTTTCATCGACCGACAGAACGATGGCATGGGCCGGCGCATCGAGATAGAGGCCGACGACGTCGCGCAACTTGTCGACGAACTTCGGATCATTGGAGAGCTTGAACTGGCGCCAGCGGTGGGGTGCGAGACCATGCGCCTTCCAGATGCGCCTGACGGCGCTGGCGCTGATTGCGGCGGCTTGCGCCATCATGTCGGCGGTCCAGTGGGTCCTCTCGCCCGGCGGATCGGCAAGCGTCAGTGCCACGACGCGCTCGCCGACATCGGGACCGAGCGGCGGAATGCGCGACTGTCGCGTCTTGTCGCGCAGCGGCCCGTCACAGCCTTCCGCGGCAAAGCGCTCCTGCCAGCGCCAGACGTCGGTCTTCGACTTGCCGATGCGGCGCATGACCTCGCCGGTGCCGACGCCGTCGGCGGGCAAAAGCACGATCTCGGCGCGCCAGACATGCTTTTGCGGGGCGTTGCGATCCCTGATCAGCGCCGTCAGACGGACGCGACCGGCCGACGAAACGGTGAACGATCTTCCTGTGCGCATGCGCCAGACTCGCACGCGCAGGCCAGAAAGGGAATCTCTGATTGGACTCCTATGTCAGGCGGGAACCACTAGAGGCCGAGACCGCCGATGCAGACATGTTTGGTGTCGAGATAATCCACGATGCCCTGGAGGCCGCCTTCCTTGCCGAGGCCCGATTCCTTGACGCCGCGGAACGGCACCTCCGGCGTGGTGATCAGGCCTTCATTGACGCCGGTACTTCAGTCCTTCCATCACGCGGAAGGCGCGACCGAGATCGCCGGTGTCGAAGTAGGCCGCGAGGCCGAACTCGGTGTCGTTGGCGAGCGGCGTGCCCGACCTGAGACATGGGTGACGTTTTGTACCGGACACGGATGAAGTGCACCCCTCGGGTGAGCGTTTGCTCGATAATATCCACTGAAGTGAAGCAGTCGGTCTTAATGCTGGAACTCATGCCACCCGACCGACCCGGGAATTCGCAGCAGCGGCGCCGTCGAGTGCAGAACGAATGCCGTCAACCAAGGCGTCGATCTCGCTTTCGGTGATTATATAGGGCGGACAGATTGCAAGCACGTCTCCCATATTGCGGATCATGACGCCGTGCTCGCGGCACCGCCGCTCGACATCGCCGATCCTCAGCTCGGGCGCGAAGACGCGACGGGCGCACGATCCTCGACGATCTGAACCCTGAAGCCGCGGCCGCGGGCTTCACCGACAAGCGGATGGTCGCCGAGCGCGTCCGCGAGGGCTCCATGCAAGTGATCGCCGAGACGACGCGCCTGGGTCACGAAATCGATCTCGCGGTAGATCCTGATCGCCTCGGCGGCGACGGCCGCTATCACCGGATGACCGGAGTAGGGGAAACCGTGACCGAACACGCCGACCTTGTGGGCCTCGTCAGCGGCGCATTGATAAATCTTGTCGAGATAATGACGCCGCCAATGGGCAGGTGACCGGATGAAAGCCCCTTGGCGATCGAGAGCATGTCCGGTTCCATGCCAAATGTCTGGCTACCAAACCAGTTCCCGGTGCCTCCGAAGCCGCAGACCACCTCGTCGGACAGCATGAGGATAATTTCTCACTTTCTTGCGAAGATCGGGGTGTCCACGGTCATTCGTATTACGCGAGATCCGCGAGGCAAAAAACCATCATACCAGAGGAGGCGAAACTGCTATCTAGGTGTTTAGATGCAAGAAATTAATCCTGCATTGTTCCCGCACCAGGAACACCCGAGAGGATACCAAGCAGTATTGAACCTTGTTGAAAATGCTCTCGGCGCGCTGGGCGTTATAATTTCTCGAAGGCGATCACAAGGACGTCGCGATAAGCGTACGGCATTTTCAGGTTTTCGGCCACAATCGACGATACATCGTGAAACGTTTCGCGGTCGTTGCAGATCACAAAATCATTCGGGGAGTTCATTTCGACCTCGCCGAGGAACTCCTTTGAGGCGTCGGTGATCATGCTCATGCCGCCGGTGACGTTGACCCGCCCAATCATATAGCAAGCAATGAAGTCCACCCCGTCCTGGTGAAGGCCCTCGGGTGCCGGTTTGCCGTTTACACCATCGCGCGCGACAATCCGGTAGGGATGGATCTTGATATTCCAACGATCATGTCGGGCGGCTTCACATAGAATTCTGCAGAAACCTGTCAGAATCTTTTCTAAGACGGGATGGTCTATAAAGGAGTTTTCAAGGGGCTCGAAGTAGCGCTCGAAGCCGCCATTCAGATGATTGACACTTTTTGATTGTTCGTAGGGGGCGTGGGGTAGGAGCCTAAAGATACCGTCAGTTGCGTCATATTCAAAAGCGCTATAGCGCCGGTAACGATATGTTCCGCCGTCACGCATGTATTCATCGAGAAGAAGTCGATTCCAATGGTCAGCAAAGTTCTTCCAGGCTGCATCAATTTCGATGCCAAAGCAGGCTTCGGCGCGCTCGCCTTTTGAAAACCACCATCCATTTGTCACCAGACCGTCAGTGCATTGTTGACTGAGGTTGGCCGGCGCCTGGGGTGCGTTGTTTTCCACGGGTGTCTCCCTTTTGGCGACTAGGCGAGGACGGAACGCTTTGGACGACGCTATGTGGGTTGCGGCTTGGTATTCCCAAAGGTGGCGGTCCCTAATGTATCTCGGGGTCCTGGCTCGGATCGACCGAGGTAAAAAGCGTGTGTGATCGACTATGTAGCTGACGCTCCCGCTAACGCCCTCGAGGGCGGATGCAATGGCCCGTTCGCACATCTGGTGAATAGTACTGCCCCATGCACCTGAAACCGCCTCTTGGGACCAGGCTTGCTCAAGCCCTTGCTTCAAAACGATTGATGCCACGTCAAGAGAAGCGGTTTCGAGGTGACGCAGCGCGTCGAAGATAATGGCCGCCGCAGGGGCCTCGCGGACTTCGAGAACCTTTTGGCCGGTTGTGATGTGTTCAAGCCCGACAAAGCGGCCGTGCCCGAATTTGCCGACCGTGTTATTCAGGAACGGGATTGCGTCGACCAATGCAACATCACGGTCATCAATTGACACGAGACTTCCGTCTGCAAACCCGAGTTTGATCTCTACCGGCTGCTCTGCGGGAATGTTGCGCGTCCAAGCAAATGCCTCCTCGGGGATGGAAAAGTTTTCGGGAATTCCAAAGGCCCCGACTCGAATTCCCGACACCAGAGGTTTTCGTCCGCGCTCCACGTACGGTCCGCCACAAAAGTCGCTCCACACTTGGACAGGTCGGAGGTCTTCTGTTGTCGGGATATCACGGAGCATTCATACGGACTGCCGAAGTTGCCGGAAAATCCTGAGCGCTTAATGCTATTGTTAAGGCGCGGAAGACTGTTTTGAGAAAGGTTTGCTGTATGAAGAACCAGCCGTGAGCCGATTGACCTTGCATGATTAACAACCAAAGATGCGATTATGGGACGGCTCAACGAACTGCTCAACGGATAGATGCCAAGGTACTTGGCGTGGGCTCGAATGGCTGATTTCACGCCTTGTTCGACAAAGGCATCCCGCCCTTCGAGGCAGACAAAGCGCGCGCCGAACATGGCTGCCGTCCGTTCCAACAAAGGCTGATCGATGCGCGTTCCGACATCCGCTGCGACAGCTTCAATGTTCGCAAAGCCAAGACTTTGCAGCTTGTAGAGAAGATAGGTGCTGTCGAGACCGCCGCTGAACATGGTTGCAACTGGTGCGGTTCGGTCCGGAAAAGCCTCCAGATCTTCAAAACTCGAAATGCCGCCGATGGCGGGTTTGGTGGAAGCCAAGATGGGGTTCATTTGGATGTCCTGCTCTCAAACCAGATGCCAGCAAACGTCCCAGCGAGGACGAGGCCTGCGCCTATCAAGCTCGGTATTGTCAAAGGCTCATTCAGAAGAAGGTGCGCTAGAACGAAACCAAAAAAAGGTTCTGTTCCCATCAAGAAGCCAACCCGTGTCGGTGTGGATTTTCTCACTGCGGCATTTTGAATGTAGACTGCAGCGAGAGTGCAGAAGAGTGCAAGGAAGGCAACAGCGCCCCAAAACTGAAGGGTGGCCCTCACAACAAGGCCTGAAATTCCGAACTGAGCGACGGCCAAAACGAAAGTAAGTGTTGCCACCGTCGATCCCTGGATGGCCGTCAGGGCTGCAGATGAAATCTGCCGGCCGGCCAGAAGGCGTTTGGTGGAAACGACCATAACCGCTCGCAGAATCGCGGCCCCCAAGACAAGCGCGTCACCCGGGCTGAACCTGCTGATCCCGCCAGTGAGAATGCCGACACCGATGCACGCTATGGCAGCACTTGCCAAAATGCCCGTAGGTGGAAGTCGCCGTGATAGCCCATAGTCGATGATCGGCGTGAAAATCACACAAAGCGATATGATCAAGGCCGTGTTCATTGCGCTTGTCGATGCAACGCCGTAAGTTTCAGCAATAAAGATGCAAAAAAGTATTGTTCCCAATGCGAAGCCGCGGATGAAATCGCCCCAGGAGACCAATGCGATCTCATGTCTTGCAGCCACTGCCGTAATGATCGTAGTAATCAGGAAGCGATAAAGAACAAGTATCGAAACCGGCGCGTAGAACAGTGCGCCTTTCGCGACCGGATAGCTCGCCCCCCAAACGAATGCGACTCCCAGCAAGGCTAGATCCACCGAGAAAGATGGCATCCGTGTTTTCCTGACAGGTATTGGAGAACTTTCGAAAACGTCCACCTTCAAAGTTTCCTTTGTGTTAGCCATCCACCCTGCTGCGAGGGTCGAACAGATCAGGTCGTTCAGCCTCTTGGGCGATCCGTGCCGCGGCGTACTTGTTTTTGGTAACGCAAGTGCCGTGCCGATTCGGAAAACCATTGCTAGACAACAACCTGGTCGCCTTGATAGTTCGGCGGTTCATGTCCATCGTTGTCAGAATGCCGACAATGACTTCAACTGCAGGGATCCTACTGGCAGGGCCTTACGGCGAACACGCGGCTCCTAGATGGCTGGTTCAGCCATGCTGCGACAGTTGCCTGTTTTTTTCAGTTCCTTTGCTGTTCGTGCGCTAACCGCAACGCTCCATACTAGTCTCGCGTGCCTGTCCCCGTGGGGTGGGCGGCAGAAAGCGATTAGGCCCGCTGAAAGAGGCGGACCGCATCCGAAGGACCGTAACCAAGAGAAGGACCTGAAGCGAGAGCGAAGGTTGCGGGAGGCCGCGGCGGGCCTAAAAGGCAATGCCGACCAACCCCCACGCCCCAGGAAAGGCTGACAAAAACCGCAGCGGCCGACTGTCCAATAGGGTGCGCCGCGCCAGGGCGAGCCAAATGGCAGGGGCTGCCGGGGGCCCTAAGAAAAGCGTGGGTTCACGAGCACCCGGCGCGCGCCATCAGGCCGCCAGCTACTTGGAGGGCGGGTGTATCAGGCCTGTTTGTCGGGCCGAACCAGATCCATGTGGCTGACGCCGAGGGCCAATGCCAGTTCATAGATCGTGATAATTGTCGGATTTCTTCGGCCTTTCTCCAAGCCGCTGATGTACTGCTGACTGAACCCGGAAATCTCCGCAAGCTGCTCCTGCGTCAGAAGCTTCCTTTGCCTGATCCTCTGCACATTCCGTCCGACCAACTTGCGCATATCCATGCACGCAAGCCAGCGGATCAGGCGGCTTGAGTTTATCAACTATAATATGTAATCCACATTTAGCAGCCAGAGGGCTTCGCCGGTCCATTCTCCGGAGATAGAATTAGCGATGTTACAGCCCAAATCGAACACGCCGTTTGCCGACGAGGTCCCCTGGTCGGACCGCATTACAGCCTACGACAAGGACCACTTTACAACCTATATGAGGCTCCTGGACGCCTCAGCCGACAACGCCACTGAAGAGGAAATGGCCCATGTGATCCTCGGCATTGATCCGGCACGCGAACCGGAGCGCGCACGGAACGTCCTTCGCAGTCATCTCGACCGTGCAAACTGGGTGGTGACGAGCGGCTACAAGGATTTGTTCGCCAGTTGACGAAATGGGCGGTGCGGTCGCTTCGCTTGAAGCAACGAAGTCGCGTAACCACCATGCATCGACGCATCACCACAGCGCGAATGCGCTCGAAGATGATCGCGAGGACTTCCAGTCGGCGCGGATGGCCCAGCCCTTCGCTGTCTCATCGTTTTGTCCTCCGCTCGCCAATGGCTGCTTCCCAGGAAGCGGTGCGGCGGCGAGTCATGACAGGAACGGGCCCGCCGTCTGAGCCGCACCGCATCCGAAGGACCGGATGGACAACTTACTGGAAGCTCACACCTAGCTAAGGGTTGCGGGACGCCGCGGCGGGCCTAGAAGGATGCGGCGCCACCTGCTGGGAAGGGCACAACAGAGAGAATTGCGAGAGTGTAACGACGCGCTAGGAGGAGGCGCAGCGGAATGGTCGAGACGCCCTGAGCCAAGAAAAGCAGGGATCGACCCACCGGCACCCGGCACGCGCGGTGATGGGCGCGGGCGCCCACTACGTCCGCAGGCTCAACAGAATCTCACACGGATCAGCGTCGAGGGCCGCAGTTACGTCGAGAAACTCAATGATATCGAGACGCCGCTCTCCACCCTCATATTTCGCCACGAAAGATTGCGGACGGCCAAGCATCTCAGCCACCTGCGCCTGCGTCAGCCCTTTGACCTTGCGCAGTGAGATCAACTGGGCCAGAAACCGCTGGTGGCGGGGAGATCGAAGAGATTTTGGCATTTAGGTGAACCGGTCAGGTAGAGACCGGCTCAGCGACTAATCCCCGTTTCGGATTATCCCATTTTGGGATATTCTGCCTTGAATCCAGCGATCAACATGCGAGGTTCGCGGCAGACATGAATCGATCAACGGGAACAGATAGGATTCAAAGCCCAACACTGCTCGACGAAGTCCCTTGGTCTGACCGTCTTACCGCCTACGACAGGGCGCACTTTACCACCTATATGAGGCTCCTGGACGCCTCAGCCGATGAGGCGCCCCAAGAGGAAATGGCCCATCTGATCCTCGGCATTGATCCGGCACTTGAACCGGAGCGCGCCAGGAAGGCGCTTCGTAGTCATCTCGACCGTGCGAACTGGATGGTGACGAGCGGCTACAAGGAATTGTTCGCCAGCTGACAAATGCGCAGTGCTCGGTCATACAAGTAGGCAGTTCCTGTGGCAGCCAGTGGTCAGGCTGATCGGGACCTGCACCACAGACGCGCCGGCAAAATGGACTCGGTGGCGAGCACAATTCAGTTCCCAGGAAATCGGGGTTTTGGCAATTGTCCGAGCGTCTGACGTGATAGAAGGTTCCGCTCTGTCTGGATGGGTAATAGCCCGGAGCAGCACTCCATATCGTGCCGGCGCTCGACGCAGAATGGTCCACCTCTTCGCTTTCAAGCCGGATAACCGAAAGCCATCGCCCTAAGTCAACGGTTAGAGATTACCGGCAGGCAGGTATGCAAGCGGGCCATTCTCGGAAACTATAAACCGCACGACTAGCTCGTCAGCGACGAAACACCCGCTCGAGCACCGGTAGACTAAGATCACCGGCGCGGACTGGAAGGATACGGCTGCATCGCCCTGACCGAGCCGGCGGAACAGAAGATCTCGGCATCCAGTCAACGCTCGATACAAAGCGCGCGATCGAATGGACCAAGCACAACCGGATCAAAAAGCTTCTCAGAGAATTGAGGACCCTTCGGACCCCAAAAGGGCTATAGCCTGATTTTGGGTTCGCACGCCTAGCTTCTTCTTGGCATTGTCCAAATGAAAAGCGATCGTGCGTGGCTTGATGCCCAAGATGCGGCCGGTCACCCAGGCTGAATTACCCCGCGCTGCCCACCGCAGGCACTCATATTCGCGGGATGTCAGCGAAATCCCATCCACTGTTCGATCGCTCGGCAGTTTGCGGCGAACGCAACGATGAAAGCAGGCCGCCATCAGCTGAAGAGCTTGTTCGTACCGCTCAGCGACCCGAAGAAATACTGGACGAGGCTCATCGGCGGCAAAAGTAACCGCAGCGATGCGGCCGCGGAGATCGACAATTGGGATCGTCAAACCGCAGCAGATGCTGAATTGAGCCGCCTCATCGAATAGCTGCTG
This sequence comes from Mesorhizobium sp., assembly GCF_004962245.1. Taxonomy (GTDB): domain Bacteria; phylum Pseudomonadota; class Alphaproteobacteria; order Rhizobiales; family Rhizobiaceae; genus Mesorhizobium. Next base: position 16,342 of record NZ_SUHQ01000055.1, read on the forward strand.
TTGAGCCGGCGACATTTTATCGCCTCCCAAATTCGATCCCCAGTGAAACGGGCAGCCGCCATTTCGAGCACGCAAGACCACAGGATCGAGTTTCTCATACTGATTTTCCAGATACTGTCTGGTCCAGCGGGGTGGATAGTTCGAAATTAGCCTCGGTTTGCCGGAAGGCCGTGCTGGCAAGGAGAGGTAGGCAAAGGAGATTAGGTCAAGTCGTCCGGCCGCCTCAGCCATGGCATCCCGGAAATCTGCCTCATCGATACTCTGTGACAGTCTTTCAAGGAATGTCTCGAAAACAAGTGGCAGGTCCCTCGTCATCGTCGCGCTCGATTCTTCCTCTTTCTGCACGCCTTCCGGCTGCGTCGTGTATGTCCCGACAAACGCGATTGACTTCGCGGGCGTCGCTGCGCTGACCAGGCTCCAGAATGCTGCCACACTTTCGATCTTCGCCGGTCATCCCAATCATGCTGGGCTCGCCCGTTGGGCGTCTGGCAGACGCCTCTTGATCTTTCAACAGCTCAATCAGAGAATCTCCATGCATGAAATCATGACCGCCCCTGCACCGTCCAAATCAGGAGAAATCATCCTGCGCTGACCAAAAGCCATCATTGACCGGTCGTGTCCCACCGCGTGGTGTAGGTCGGCGATAGCGAAGCCGCTCGCGAGCG
>NZ_SUHQ01000056.1 GCF_004962245.1 Mesorhizobium sp.
AGGAAGCCTGCACGCTGAACCTCGAGGACATTCCGGTCGCCATCAAGACGATCGAGCAGGCGATCGCCGACAAGGCCTATGAAACCGGTCATATCCGGCCCTATCCGCCGGAAAGGAAAACCGGCAAGCGCGTCGCAATCATTGGCTCGGGGCCGGCCGGCATGGCGGCCGCCCAGCAGCTTGGCCGCGCCGGCCACGACGTTCACGTCTACGAGCGCGAGAGCCGGCCGGGCGGGCTGATGCGCTACGGCATCCCCGACTTCAAGATCGAGAAGCACTACATCGATCGGCGCATCGAGCAGATGCAAGGCGAGGGCGTGAGTTTCCATTGCGGGATCAATGTCGGCGTCGACAAGCCGGTGGCGGAGCTGCTCGCCGAGTATGATGCGGTGCTCTATTGCGGCGGTTCGGAAACGCCGCGCCCGGCCAACATTCCCGGCGACGATCTCGACGGCGTGCATGACGCGATGCCTTACCTGGTGCAGCAGAACAAGCGCATCGGCGGCGAGCCGATCCAATCGGTGGCGTGGCCGTCGCCGCCGATCGTCGCCGGCGGCCAGCATGTCGTCGTCGTTGGCGGCGGCGACACCGCGTCCGACTGCGTCGGCACCGCCTTCCGCCAGGGCGCCGTTCGTGTCACCCAGCTCGACATCCGGCCGCAGCCGCCGGAAAAGGAAGACAAGCTTTCGGTCTGGCCCTACTGGGCGACGAAGATGCGCACCTCGTCCTCGCAGGCGGAAGGCGCCGAGCGCGAGTTCCAGGTGGCGACGCTCGAATTCATCGGCGAGGACGGCGCGTTGACCGGCGTCAAATGCTGCGAGGTCGATGAAAAGCGCAAGCCGATCGCCGGCACGGAATTCGTCATCCGCGCGGATCTGGCCTTCATCGCTATCGGCTTTGCCGGGCCGGCCGCGGTCGGGCCGGTGTCGGAACTGACTGGCCAGATGAAGATCGCCATCGACAGCCGCCGCTCGAACAACGTCGAGGCCAATGATCGCGACTACAAGACCAGCGTCGAAAAACTCTATGCGGCGGGCGATGTGCGCCGCGGTCAATCGCTGGTCGTCTGGGCGATCCGCGAGGGCCGTCAGGCCGCGCGTTCGATCGACGAGGCGCTGATGGGATCGAGCGTGCTACCGCGCTGAGTCTGTCTCGAGACCCTAATTGCGCGGCCATCTGAAGGCGCTTTCCGGCCTTCCGCTGCCCCGGGCAGGTTACGGACTGATCGCCGTGGTCGTTTCGGTTATGGCCGCCGCCACGGGCTGCCGCCTTGGCGGCCAAGAAAAATCGTCGGCGCGGCCGGGCGAAGCAGCGGGCGCCTTGCCCTCGACGACGAATTTTTCACCGGGCCCGTCCGGCTTGGCCGGCGCTGCGGCACCGAGAAGTTCCGAACCGCCGTCGAGTGCCGGTGATTGCGAGTCGGCGTCGGTAGCCGGGGCGGCGGCCTCAGTCTTTTCGTTCGAGGGTGGACTACGCTACTGGCCCAGTACCGGCAAGCATCGAAGGACCTTTACAATCATAAAGGTACGTCACTGGTCTCGCGGCTCACCTATGACAATCTAGACGCGCATTCGAGTGAAGTCTTCTTCAACGCGATCCACAATCCGACTGGCATTTTCGTAAAGGCCTCCTCGGTGCGGGCGGCATCAGGGAGGGTTTTCTCATGACGAGGACTTCTTACGGAAATGGGGGGCTACTCAAACACGTTCAGTGATCAGCGCGGGCGTACTTAGTCCAGGTGTCGTCCTGCCAGGTCGACGTGCGCGGCGGATTGACGAGCTGGCCGGCAAGGGCACCCTTGAGCGCCACCTGCTTGGAGGTGGTCCACGGGATGAACAGCCAGGCCGTGCCCTTCTTTTCGGAAGCCGCGTTCATGGCGAGAGCCCAGATCCAGATGTCAGAATCCAAGCTCGTGGCGATCGGTGCGTGCAGCGGCGGCGAAGGCGATCTTGCCGGATGCCGGCTTCCCCGCAACATCGTTCCAGAAGCCGAACATATTTGAGTCGATCGTCATCGCGGTGCGGCCGGACGAGATGCCGTCCACGACCTGGTACCAGTTATCATTGGCGAAGGAAGGAGCCGCGCACTTCTTGATCATGTCCACGTAATGTAGTCGTATCCAGCATCGGTAAGCTTCGGATCGCTCAGGTATTTGCCCAGCGGCTCCAGGGCGCCACTCGGAGCGAGGTCCCACGCGGGCTGAATGCCAGTGCCGAACACATCCCATGCTGGCGACTTCGTCGTCAGTTGGATCGTCATCTTGTTCCAGTAAGAATCGTCTGGGTAGAGTTCCGGCGTGACCTTGATGCCGGGTCAGCTTCTCGAACTCCGGAAGTTGCGCAGCGAGAGCATCCGCATAGGGGTGGATGTCGTAGGCCCAAGTTATGCTGGTCCCTTCGAATTGACGCCAGTTCACGGTATCGGCAGCGGCCGAATTAGTGAGCGATGCCGAGACGGCAAAAAACGCCAAGTCAAAAGCAAGCTGTTTGCGTAGCGACGCGCACCTGTAACGAGTACGGGGAATGAGCGACCCATGTAATCCTCCCTGGGCATTTTGCTAATTTTTGGGTCCACTCCTCCATCCCGAGTTCGCCCATAGCCACAATAAGCGGTTTCCAACCACCTCGCTCTGAATGCACCAGGCCAACTGGGTAAAAACGGGTAACCGGCACTTAAAGGCGTTGTAGTATCGCCACCAGAAATACTGCTCCGTGGTGCTGGCCTTTGCCTGGGGGCGCAACACGGCAACTACCCGCTCAAAACGGTTGGTCCTCTACCTCTTATTCACCGTCGCTTTCCTCGCGGCCTAACCCGGCCGGAATATCCGTTGCCAGAAAAAGGCCTCGCGGCCGGTTCGAGGCGCATCCCTCCTCCGAAGCAGCACGCTCAAGTATCGTCACAAGCCCCGAGCGCTTCGCGTTCGGCGATGTCCAAATTCCGACAATGTCGGATACAGTCAGATCTACTGGATTGCGTTTGAATGGTTTTCTCATTTGGCACAGTACATGCGGGTCATCCGCAAACACGTGACCGACCAACAAGAATTCGCATGATCACCTTACCACAACATACAGCCGCCGCGGAACAATCACTTGGCCCCTGATCGCCCGCCCCGGCACCACAACCGGAGTCATCGATGTTTTGACGGGCTGCCCTAGGATACCTGCTGCGACAGGCTTGCCCTGGTGACGACCACTCCGGCTCCGCCGGTTACCGACGAGGGCAAAGTGACGGATTTCCTGCTTTTCAAGGGCATGGAGGTGGCTGTCATTCCCGACCACCGCGCCGGTCGTCACTCATATGGTCTGGTGCAGGATCGGCAGCGCGGATGAGCCGCCGGGGAAATCCGGCATCGCGTGTCTTCGAGCATCTGATGCTCAAGGCGCCTCATGACGAGCACGGCTCCGTCGCCTGGAGAGATTGAACCCAAAGGGAGATTCCGATGTCTGAACCGAATCAGGAAAAGTTGGACGCATTCTTGGGGAAAATGGTCGGCGATCTCGGTGCGATCGCAACGGGCGCGGGAGTCCTGCTGGGGGACAGACTCGGCCTGTTCAAGGCATTGCGCGAAGGCGGCAAGATGACGGCCGTCGAACTTTCGACACGCACCGGCACCCAGGAACGCCTCGTAAGGGAATGGCTTTCCGGGCAGGCGGCGGCGGGCTACGTCGACTACGATGAAGCGAGCGACAAATTCTATCTCAACGCCGAGCAAGAGCTGGTGTTCGCCGATGAAAACAGCCCGGCCTTCATGGCAGGCGCATTCGAGTTCCTGTCCGCACTGTGGCTCGATGAAGAAAAGGTGAGGCAGGCATTCCAGTCCGGCAAGGGCGTCGGGTGGCACGATCATAGCGCGTGTCTGTTTCGCGGTACGGAACGGTTCTTCCGTCCAGGCTACAATGCCAATCTGATCGACTCCTGGCTGCCGGCCTTGGAGGGCGTCGTCGAGAAGCTCGAACGCGGCGTGGACGTCGCGGATGTTGGATGCGGTCATGGTGCATCGACCGTGCTCATGGCACAGGCCTTCCCCAATTCGCGCTTCGTCGGCTTCGACTATCATGCCCCTTCGATTGAGCGCGCCCGCAAGGCGGCCGAGGTAGCCGGCGTCGGCGTCAACACGCGGTTCGACGTCGCGGCCGCCAAGAGCTATACCGGAACCTATGACCTCGTCACATTCTTCGATTGCCTTCACGACATGGGCGACCCGACGGGCGCCGCCACCCATGTCCACGGATCGCTCAAGCCGGATGGCACGTGGATGATCTTCGAGCCGTTCGCGCATGATCATCTGGCGGCGAACCTCAATCCCGTCGGACGCGTTTACTATGCCGCTTCCACGTTCGTGTGCACGCCCGCGTCCGTGTCGCAGGAAGTCGGGCTCGCGCTTGGAGCCCAGGCCGGTGAGGCGAGGCTGCGCAAGGTGGTGACCGGCGGCGGCTTCAAGCGATTGCGTCGCGCCGCGGAGACACCGTTCAACATGGTGCTGGAGGCCCGCCCTTAGCGTGGCCGTCGCCAGAAATTGCAGCTCATCGCATTTGATGAAGATCACCGCCAAAAATCCGGACGCATCGGGCACATCTTCAAGGCGTCTGGGTTCACGCAGAGGTCGCTGCCGAGCCGCCTTCTCTAAACCACTGAAGTCGATGTCCGGCGGCAGATTCTTTCCCTCTCCGCGGCCACAAGGCGAGCAGCCTCGCTGTAGGCGTCTTCCCGCCCAGTGCTTTCTCGACCCGCCGCGGTGGGCTGATCGTCTCGGATCGTCATCAAAGCGGTGGACGCCGGTGCGAAGACTGGGCATGGAGATCGGCACCTCCGAGGTCGAGCGGATCTGCTAAAAGCGCCAGGAGCGGCACGCGACCAGTGGCCTATTTAAGACACGAATGGGCTTCCACCTTCGCAATACGCTCGGTGAGTGTCATCTGGATAGCCTCATCGTGTTTGCAGCTTCACGACGCCTTACGACGCAACGCCGTTTGGTATCCAAGCCATTGGTGGATTTCAGCGGCTATACGCTCGGCATGCGCGGTGACTTCGGGAATTCCCATCAATTCGCCAACGCTGCCGCGCGCCAGCGGTCCGCTGACGAAAATGCTGTCGGTCGGTCGGCCGGAAGTGCTGAGCGCACGGCCTTGGCTGTCGGTCTCCAGGCCAAGGCCAATCGGGTCTAGCCGGACCAGTCCCATTCGCCCGAGATCGGCAATTGCTGTGTTGGTCCGGAAAATATCGGCATGCGCCGGCCCGGTCGTGACGACCACCCTGTCGAACGTCTCGGTTGTCTGAGTGGGTTGGCGCCTTGGCCGCAGCGTGACGCGAATGCGCCCGTCGACCTGCTCGGCGCCGACGATCGATGCGGCGCGATAGGCGAGCATGCCTTCGGCAACGCGGCGATCGAGCACGTCCGCGACCTGTGGCGCGATGCGGAAGCGATGCACATCCCACAGCGTGCGCAAATGGCGCACGAGGCGGCGTTGCTCGTCGAGCGGCAGGGCCTGCCAGATGATTTGTCCCTGACGTCGGACGGCATCGAGCACCGGGTGCCAGTCTTCGCCCCGACGCTTGGCATCTAGGATCGTGGCCCGGATGCGTCTGAGCATCACTGTTGCGCTGCGTGAAGGCAGACTGATGAAATCACCAATCGGGTCGACCGGGAGCACCGCGTGGCTGCGCGAACGATAACCATGACGTGATAGCGCGAGGATGCGGCTGCGATGCCCATTGCGGTCCAGCGTGGCAATGATATCCGCCGACGTCAGTCCAGTGCCGACTACGAGCACATGGTCGTCGCGGCCGATCGCTTGCAGCCCTCCGAGATCATAGGGATTGGCCACCAGCCGGGCTGCAGCAGCCACGGACCGCAGGGCCGATGGCAAGGCGGGTGGCGGATGCGTCGCCGCAATCACTAGGGCGTCGGCTGCGAGCGTCCTTCCATCAGCGAGAATCAGGATGTAGCCCTGCCCACTGAGCTCGACTGACGCGACGGCGGACCTGACATGACGGATCACTTTGCCGGACAGAAAGGGTTGGAGATAAGATTCCACGTAGCGCCCGAAAACGCGTCGCTGTGGGTAGAGTGCTCCATTTGCGGCAATAGCCTCGGCATCGTCGAGAATCGCGCCGGTCTGCTCCAGCCAATCGGCAAAGTGGCTGTCCTGGCCGGAGATCAGCGTCATTCTCGACGCCGGCACATTGATGCGGTGTGAAGGATCGGCCGTCGAGTAGGCCAGACCATAGCCGAGCCCCTCTCTGGGCTCGACGACCACGATATCGGCAGCACCGGCGGGCAGCAGCCGCGCAAGATGAAACGCGGTCGCCGCACCGGAAAAGCCCCCGCCGATGATGGCTACGACCGGTCCCCTGCCCAAGTCTCTGGCGCTCAAGACTGACTCGCGGGCAGTGCCGAAGGCCGATGGTCGCCGGCCACCGTTTCGCCGAACGGTCCCATGTTCACGGCCGTCGGGCGCGTCGAGATTTCATGATCGAGCGGCAACAACGGCAACACCAGTTCGCCGAAGCGATAGGCCTCCTCCAGATGCGGATAACCAGACAGGATAAAGCTATCGATGCCAATGCGCCGGTATTCGTCGATCCGTTCCGCAACTGTCGCCGCATCGCCGACCAGGGCGGTGCCGGCGCCGCCTCGGACCAGGCCAACGCCAGCCCACAGGTTCGGACTGATTTCGAGCTTGTCGCGGCGGCCGCCATGAAGCCGGCTCATGCGCGACTGGCCGACGGAATCCATGCGCGCGAAAACCTTCTGCGCCTCGGTCATCGTGTTGTCGTCCAGGCGGCTGATCAGGCGGTCGGCATCGGCCCAGGCCTCATGATTGGTCTCGCGGACGATGACATGCAGCCGGATGCCGAAGGTCACCTGGCGCCCGGCTTTCTCGGCAAGACCGCGCACATGGGCAATCTTTGCCGCGACGTCCGCCGGCGGTTCGCCCCAGGTCAAATATTTGTCGATCTGTTCGGCGGCGACCGCGTTAGCGGCATCGGACGAGCCGCCGAAATAGAGCGGCGGATGTGGCGTCTGCACGGGCGGAAACAGTAGGCGACCGTCCTCGATACGGAAGTGCTTGCCTGCGAACGCTACGGTCTCGCCGCGAAGCACCGCCTTGTAGATGTCGAGGAATTCCCGCGTCACCTCATAGCGCTCGTCATGGCTGAGGAAGATGCCGTCGCCCTTGTTCTCGACCGGATCCCCGCCGGTGACGACGTTGATGAGCAGGCGTCCGCCGGAAATGCGGTCGAGCGTCGAGGTCATGCGCGCGGCTAGCGTCGGCGATTGCAGGCCCGGCCGGACGGCGACAAGGAAGCGAAGCCGCTGCGTCAGCGGTGCCAGCGCCGACGCCACGACCCAGCTATCTTCGCAACTGCGTCCTGTCGGCAGCAGCGCGCCATAGTAGCCGATGGCATCGGCGGCTTTCGCGACTTGGGTGAGATAGGGCAAGTCGACCGCCCTGCCCCCCTCTGAGGTGCCGAGATAGCGGCTGTCGCCATGAGTCGGCAGAAACCACAGGACCTTGATCCTGTCGGGAGTGGCAATGCTCATGAATGGTCCTCTGTGATTTGGAGGCGCTTCGCTCAGCTCCAGGCATGGAGCGGCGGATTTACGTCGTTGAGGTAGTAGTTGCCGAGGATCGCGTATTTCCAGCGCACCGGATCGTGCAGCGTGTGGGTGCGGGCGTTGCGCCAGTGCCGGTCGAGATTGTGCTCGGCCAGCGTCGAGCGTGTGCCGGCGAGCTCGAACAGCTTGTTCGTGGCAATGATGGCGATCTCTGTCGTGAGGATCTTGGATTCGGCAACCGCGATCTGCGCTTCCGCGACGGTCTTCTCGTTCGGGTCGGCCACGGCGCGATCTACCGCAAGCCCGGCCCTTTCCAGAACCGCCTCTGCCGCGTTGGCCCGCAGGCGAAGGTCGCCAATCGCCTGGATCGTATAAGGATCCTGCCAGGCATGATCGACGCCGCTGTCGATCCAGGCGCGCGACTTGGTGCGCACGAAGCCGACAGTCTCGTCGATCGCCGCCTTGGCGATGCCGAGATCGACCGCGGCCTGGATGATCTGGAAGATGGCGCCGTCGGCCGTCGGCCTGTCATAGCCCTTGTAGCCGGGGACAAGATGCGTTTTGGGCACCTTGACATTGTCGAGCAGGACCGTGCCGGACAAAGTCGTCTTCTGTCCGAAGCTCGACCAGTCGTCGATCACCGTCAGTCCGGGCGCGCCGCGATCGGCGATGGCATACCAGGCGCGCCCCTCGTCATCGAGCGCCACGATCGGAACCAGATGGGCAAGCAGAGCACCGCTCGAATAGAATTTCTGGCCGTTGACCACGACATGGTCGCCGGCGTCGACGAACTTTGTCTCGAAGTCGGCCGCGCGCTTGGAGCCGAACTCGGAGAACGCGTTGCCGAAGCGCGTGCCGGACAGCACCTCAGCGAAAAGCAGCTTCTTCTGCGCCTCGTCGGAGACGGTGCGGATAGCGGCGACGACGCCAAGATGGTTCTGCGGAATCTGGCCGAGCGACGGATCGGCCGCCGAGATGATGGTGATCACCTTCGACAGGGTCACATAGGAGAGCTCCGGCCCGCCATAGGCTTTCGGCACGTTGATCGACCACAGGCCGCTCTGCGAAAACGCATCGAGCTCTTCCTTCGGCCAGATGCGTTCACGATCCCGCTTGGAGGCATCCCTGGCGAATTCGGCGGCGAGTTTTTCGGCGACAGCGATTGCCTCGGCATCGGCCTTGATCACATGCGCCTTGGCAGAGGGTCGTTCGACCGGCGGGACGGCACTGCGGCTATCCGACGCCTGCCTGGATTGGATGGTCATGCTGCTGTCTCCTTGGGAAAATGTTGCGGTGGAAGCGGCGCGCCGCCGAGGTAGTAGGTTTTGATATCGGTGCGCTGGCGCAAGTCGGCAGCCGATCCTTCCAGCACGCTGACGCCGTTCTCGAGCACGGTGGCGCGGTCGGCGTATTTCAGCGCGACCGCCGAATTCTGTTCGGCAACGAGGATCGAAAGGCCTTCGTCGCGGTTGAGCCGTTTCAGGGCGCTGAAGATCTCGTCGACGATCAGCGGTGCCAGCCCCATCGACGGCTCGTCCAGAACAAAGAGTTTCGGCCGCGACATCAGACCCCGGCCGATAGCCGTCATCTGCTGCTCGCCCCCGGAAGTGAGGCCGGACCGGGTTCGCCGCTTCTCGGCGAGCCTTGGGAAAAGTGAATAGACACGATCCAGGTCCGCCTTGACGCCCGTGCGAGAGGACGAGCGTCCGAGCGCGCCGGTGAAGAGGTTCTCTTCGACCGTCAGCGAGCGGAAGCAATGCCGGCCCTCGAGGACTTGGACAAGGCCGCTGCGGACTAGGTGCGAGGGGCTTGCCCTTGAAACATCCTCGCCACCGAAGGTGATCCGACCGGCGGTAATGGCGCCGCGCTCAGCCGGAAGGAGATTGGATACGGCGCGCAGCAGTGTCGTCTTGCCGGCACCGTTGGAGCCGAGCAGCGCGACGATCTCGCCCCTGCCAACCAACAAGTCGACGCCGTGTAGGGCGGCGATGGCGCCGTTGTAGACAGCCTCCACGCTGCTAACTGACAGTATCGGGTATTCCGGGATGGACATCGATGACTCCGCTCGGGAAGGTGGATGGCGCGGCCGGCCAGATTTGTCGGCCGCACCATACCAAATTCAGTTGCTGACCACCGCGTCGGCGTCCTCGGCCGTGCGGATCTTGATGCCCTTTTCCTTGGCATACGCCTCGGACGACTTCTCGATGATCGGACGCAGCAGCTTCCAGTCGGGAGCGATCCAGTCGGAGACGACATTCCACTTCTTGCCGTCCCATTGCTGGAAGGTCACGTAGCCGTCACCCTCGTGATTGTCCCAGGAGACGTTGATCGAGTGGAACAGGTCCTTGGCGCCGAGTGCCTCGACGCGCGCCGGATCGAGCTTGAGATGCTCGAAGCCCCAACGCACTTCGTCGCCGGTCAGCGTGCGGTTGCCGAACTTGGCCTGTGCGATGCGGACCGCCTCGACATTGAGGATGCCATTGACGATGCCGAGATTGTGGTAGACCGAGCCGATGCGGCTTTTGTCCTCGAGATTGCCTTTGCCGTCGCCGTAGACCGTTTTGACGATCTCCTGGACCACCGGATACCGCTCACCCGAGGCCTGGGTGGTGATGGCCGTATAGCCCTTGGCGGCATCGCCGGCGGGGATGACATCCTCTTCGGAATTCGACCAGACATTGCCTATGATGTGATCGGCCGGGAAGCCTGTCTTCTGCGCGGTCTTCAAGGCGACGGGGTTCATCACGCCCCAGCCGCGCAGCACGACATAGTCAGGATGCTCGCGCCGGATGGTCAGCCACTGCGCCTGCTGCTCGTTGCCGGGATGCGGCACCTCGATCTGCGACAGCTCGAAGCCGTATTTCTGCGACAGCAGCTCATAGATCGGGATCGTCTCCTTCCCATAGGGCGAGCCGTGATAGAGCACGACGATGTTCTTGCCCTTGAGCTTGTCGAGGCCTCCTTCCTTGGACGCGATGTAGTTCACGATGCCGGAGGTCTCGCTGTAAGGATTGAGCAGCAGCGGGAAGACGTAAGGGAACACCCGCCCGTCGGTCGTGTCTGTGCGGCCGTGGTTGATGGTGATCAGCGGCACCTTGTCGTCGGTGATGCGATCGATCATGGCATAGGCGATGCCGACCGAGAGTGGATTCCAGGCAGCGATGCCGGGATTGCTCTTCAACCGTTCATACACCTCGACGCCCTTCTCGACCTCATATTGCGTCTCGCCTTCGCTCCAGGCCAGCTTGACGCCATTGACGCCGCCGTCGCGGATGTTGATCAGGTTGAGATAGTCGATGAAGCCACCGAAAAAGCCGGTTCCGCCGGCCGCATACGGACCGACACGGTAGCTCTGCAGGGGAAAGTATTGTTCTTCGGCGTGAACCGCCGTCGCGCCGAGCACGAAGGCCGTGGCGATCGCCGCTTTTCTTAGGTGACTGAAGAAGGTCATTGCTTACGTCTCCTGATGGGTTGGTCCGAGCGGAGGAGGAAGTTGAGCGGCAATCAGCTGGACCTTGAGCCGATCCGTCGTTTGAGGCGGTCGAAGAGGGCCGACAGCCCGCTCGGTTCCGCGATGAGGAAGATGATGATAATGGCGCCGAGCACGATGCGCTGGCTCATGTCGAGAACGCCCGAATCGAACAGGCCGCCGAACAGGAAGGCGCCGAGCCGGGACAGAAAGAGCGGGAGGACAACGATGAACGCCGCACCCAAAAACGCGCCACGGATCGAGGCCAGCCCGCCGATGATGATGATGAACAGGATCTGGAATGAGCGGTCGAGATTGAAGCCTGCCGGCTCGACGGTGCGCAGATAGGTGAAGGCCCACAGCACGCCGGCGATACCGATGATGAACGACGAGATGGCGAACGCCAGAAGCTTGGTTCGCAGCACCGGCACACCGATGACGCGTGCGGCGGTTTCGTTGTCCCGCACGGCGATGAAGTTGCGACCGGTCGCGCTGTTGACCAAGCGCCAGACGAGGGCCGTCAGCACCATGACCGTGGTGACCGAAAGCAAATAGCGGCCGGTCGCGCTGTCGAGCGAAAGACCGGCGACGGCCAGGTGCGGCGCCGAGATCACCCCGGACGGGTTGTCGTTGGAGAACCAGCCGAACTTGGTCAGCGCCCATTGCACGAAGAACTGGGCGGCGAGCGTCGAGACGGCGAGGTAGAAGCCGCGCAGCCTGAGACTGGGCAGGCCGAACACGACGCCGAAGCCGGCGGCGGAAATTCCGGCCAGGATCATGGTCACCGCCAGCGGCAGGCCTTCGACCCTGAGGTTGAAATTGTAGGCGCCGAACGCGCCCACCGCCATGAAGGCGGAAGAGCCAAGCGAGAGCTGGCCGCAATAGCCGGTCAGCAAATTGAGGCCGACCGCCGCCAGGCTGAGCGCCAGGAATGGCAGCAGGATCGCCTCGACCAGATAGCCCGAAGCATAGGCAGGGACCACGCCGTAGGCGACGACGAACAGGGCGGTCGCCAACGCCAGCTTCTGAACGAGTTTCGCCCAGTCGACTGGAAGCCTTGCGGCGTCGAGAGCTTGCACGGCCATGGTTCAGACCCTTTCGACGGTTTTCTGGCCAAACAGGCCGGAGGGGCGCACCAAAAGCACAACCAGCGCCAGCGCATAGGCGAACCAGCCCTCGATGCCGCCGCCGACGAACGGGCCGAGATAGACCTCGGCCAGCTTCTCGCTGGCGCCGATGATGAGGCCGCCAACGATGGCGCCGAGGATGGAATCGAAGCCGCCAAGCACCAGCACCGGCAGCGCCTTCAGCACGATCAGCGACAGCGAGAACTGGACGCCGAGACGCGCGCCCCACAACAGTCCGGCGACCAGCGCGACGAAGCCGGCCGCCGTCCACACGGTGCCCCAGATGCGAGGCAGCCGCAGCCCGACGGCGAGGGCCGCGAACTGATCGTCGGCGACGGCGCGAAACGCAAGGCCGATCCGCGTCCAATAGAAGAAGGCGCTGAGGCCTGCGACCATGGCGGCGGCGATCGCCGCCGCCAGCAGGTCGAAGGATGAGATCAGTATGCCGCCGACCTCGAAGGGGGTGTCGTCGATGCCGAGGTCGAGCCCGTGCACCTGCGTGCCCCAGATAAGCTGGGCGGCACCTTCGATGATGTAGGAGAGCCCCAGCGTCGCCATGAACAGCGTCATCGGCGAGCGGTTGACCAGTGGCCTGAGCACGGTCCGCTCGATGGTGAAGCCGAGCGCGACCATGACCGCGAAGGTGATGAGCAGCGAAAGCGCGAAGGGGATGCCGCGTTCGACGAGGCTGACAAAGGTGAGCGCTGCGAACAGCACCATCGACCCCTGCGCGAAGTTCAGCACGCCCGACGTCTTGTAGATCAGCACGAAACCTATGGCGACAAGCGAATACATGACGCCAGAGAGCAGGCCGCCGACCAGCACTTCGATGACGAAGAGGAAATCATAGTAGCTCATCGGATGTCCTCGCCATTCTCGCCCTCGGCGGTGCCGATATAGGCCCGGATCACTGCCGGATCGGCCCTGACCTCGGCCGGCGTCCCGTCTGCGATCTTGCGGCCGTAGTCGAGCACGGCGACGCGGTCGGAGAGGCCCATGACGACGCCGATGTCGTGCTCGATCAGGATGATGGTGACGCCGTGCCGGTCGCGCGCGGCGCGCACGAAGCCGGCCATCTCGGCCTTCTCGGTCGCCGTCATGCCGGCCATCGGCTCGTCGAGCAGCAGCAGCTTCGGCTCGGCGACCAGCGCGCGCGCCAGCTCGACCCGCTTCTGCAGGCCGTAAGGCAAGGTGGCGACGAGGCGGTCGGCGACGCTTTCGAGATGCAGGAAGGCGACTATCTGATCGGTCTTTTCGGCGATTCCCGCATCTTCGCTCCGGGCGCGTGGCAGACCTGCAATATGTTCGACGAAACTGGCGCGCCTGGTGTGGACGCGGCCGCACGCGATGTTGTTGCGCACGGACAGACCGCCGAATAGCGCCAGGTTCTGGAAGGTTCGCGCAACGCCGAGCCGTGCTAGACGGCTCGCCGGCACCCGGGAGAAGGACTGCCCGCCGATCGCAATCCTGCCGCGGTCGGCGTGATAGAGGCCGCTGATGATGTTGATCAGTGAGGACTTGCCGGCGCCGTTGGGGCCGATCACCGCGCGGATCTCGCCGACTTCCACTTCGAGATCAACATCGCTCAGCGCCTTGACCCCGCCAAAGGAAATGCCGATCCCGCTCAGCGCGAGAACCACATCCGGCCGTGACGACAGGCGTGCCAGACGCCTGTCGCCGACGGGGTTAGCCACCGCGAGGATGGCGGAAATTTCGGACGCGCGCTCGTATGCGGCCGCTCCCAGCGAAGCACCAATCATGAAACATTCCTGCTTTTGAAGGCGTGTCGGCTGCGGCCCCGTGGGCCGCGCCCGTCCTATTCCGCGGCGACAAGCTCCCTGTCGCGAGCTGCTTCCAGTTCGCGCACCAGAGGAATGACGCGCTTGCCGAAGAACTCGACCTCTTCCTGGAAATGCAGGAAGCCGAGCAGGATCAGGTCGGCACCGGCGTCCTTCAGTTTCAGGATGCGTTCGGCGATCTGTTCCGGCGTGCCGATGAGATTGCTGCGGAAGCCGTCATTGTACTGAACGAGATCCTCGAGGGACGACTTCGCCCAATTGCCTTCGCCTTCCGGCGAGGCCTTGCCGGCATTCTTGACCTGATCGGCAAAGCCCTGCACCGCCTCCGGATTCGCCTTGGCGATGATCTCGTCGAGCACGGCGCGCGCTTCCTGCTCGCTCTCGCGGGCGATGGCGAAAGCGTTGACGCCGATCCTAACCTTGTGGCCGTTGGCTTTCGCCTTGGTGCGGATGTCGTCGACCTGCTTCCGGATCTCCTCCGGGGTATTGCCGTTGGTGAAATACCAATCGGAGACACGAGACGCCATGTCGCGAGCGGCTCGCGACGAGCCGCCCTGGAATATCTCGGGCAAGGGCTCGATCGGCTTCGGCTTCATGGAATAGTTGGTGAAGCGGTAGAAATCGCCCTTCAGCGTGAAGCTGTCTTCCGTCCAGATGCCGCGCAACGCTCGGATAAATTCCTCCGACCGGCGATAGCGCTCGTCATGATCGAGCCAGAGTTCGCCAATCGCGGCGAACTCGCCTCGGAACCAGCCGCTGACGACATTGACGGAGACGCGGCCATTGGTCAGGTGGTTGATGGTAGCGATCTGCTTGGCCGCCAGCGCAGGGTTCCACGGACCGGGCAGGATCGCTGCGATGACCTTCAGCGTTGTGGTCGCGGCAAGCAAGGCATGGCTGAACGAGACTGATTCGTGCTGGTTGTCGGCCCCATAGCCGGCTGTGAAACGGATCTGGCTCAGCGCATAGTCGAACCCGTTGGCCTCGGCAATCTGGGCGAGCTTGCGGTTGTAGTCGATATCCCAACCCGTCCGCTGCTCGATGTTGGAGATGACCAGGCCGCCGGAGACGTTCGGGACCCAGTAGGCGAATTTGATGGCGTCGGAATGCGAACTCATGTCGTCGTTTCCCCTGTTGATTGGCTCAGCCGACGCGGGTGGCGACGGCGGCATTTGCGTGACTTGAGTTGAGCAAGGAGACCGCGTCGGTAGCGGCCCTTGCAATACGCTCGATGATGGCTGAGCCGACGATTTCGCCATCGACGAAATCGTCGGGCGTGCCGTAGACGCCCGTAGGGACGGTGACAGCGCCAAAAAAGCCGAACAATGGCCGGAGCTGATGTTCGAGCACCAGGCCATGGTATGGGCTCCCGCCGGTCGCCGCGAGAAGCACGGTCTTGCCCGTCAACGCGCGATAGTCGACCAGGTCGAACAGGTGCTTGAGAGCGCCAGTGTAGGAAGCCCTATAGACAGGCGTTCCGACCACGAGCAAATCGGCCTTCTCGACACGCTGGATAATCGCTTCTCCAGATGCGCCAAGTGCGCCGCGGGATAGTCCGGCGAAAAGCGACGGTGCTGCCTCCGTGATCTCAATCAGACCGGTGTCGGCAAGCAGGCGCAACGCGACCGCCTTGACCAGCGCATTGACGACCGCCGTGGTGCGGGACGGGTTGCTTACACCGCCGGATATTCCAAGAACCGATAATCGTGCCAAGTCATCTATCTCCCACACATGCGCCATAGGCCACCACCGAAACCAAACGATATTCTACGAAATCTGTAGACATAAGGTACTTTGTTCTGATGTTTTCACGTCAATGGGAAAAACGGCGCTGCTAGGAGCGGCACGCCCACCGCATTCGATCTCAAATGGGATTAACTTGGCAGGGGCCGTAGGCGTCACCCGCGAGTTCGACTTTGGTGAAAACAGGGGTCGTGTCCCACCGCGTGGTGTAGGTCGGCGATAGCGAAGCCGCTCGCGAGCG
>NZ_SUHQ01000057.1 GCF_004962245.1 Mesorhizobium sp.
CTCTCCTGTTTCGCGAAATGGGCCGGACATGGCGCCACCGGGAACGGCGGCTGCTGGTGGTCGTTGCTCGTTGTGAATTCAGCCGCCCACTGTCGCCACGGACGAGATCGTGGCAATTTCGGCCAGCGCGCACCAATCTTCATATGCGCGCTGGCCAGACAGAAAGCCCAGGACTTATAGCTTCACGCCGACGCTCGCCAGGAAGGTTTCCATACGGTTGTCAACCTCAGCCTTCGTCTGCGTTCGCATCGATATAGGCGCAGGCCGTATACTTCAGGCTCTCAGGAAGCCTACCGGTGTGCCGGCTGGTGTTCGCGGACTTTTGTAACGGTCTCAGCGACCGCGCGCAGCAGAACGTCGACGGCGCTGCCGGGGTGTGGCCGGCAAGCAACAGCGCCAGCGTGAGAGAACGACGAGACCCGAATGCGGCCACTCCGTCTCGCATGCACGGTCACGTCTTCGAGTTTTGTTTGCAGGCTCACGCAAGGGTGCAACCACTTCGCTACGGTCGCGTTATGCCGATCTCGCAAACGGATTTGGTGCACGATGGGTAAGTTTCTACCGCTTTCGATCTGCTTTGCAGATGGTCGCTCGATGCAGGTATCATCGATCACCGAGGCTGAGAAAGCACTGGCCGGGCAATGGCCGAACAAAGAGGCAGACGTCTACAGGGAGGCTGCTCGCCTTCTTGCCGCGGCAAGGGAAGGAACCTGTACGCCGGATATCGCCTTCCTTGCGTTTGAGAAGGCGGCTCGGCAGCAACGTCTGCTTAAACCCCGGAAGTCAAGTGCGGGTCTTCGGATATTGGATTCTTTGAGTACACCGAACTAGGCGCGAGCCTGGTTGCGCATGCTTTCAGTTTGCCGTTGGTTCCTACCCACTCCAATCTGATGTCAGGGTGAGTGACGCCTCGAAAATTTGCTGATCCCCGTCGGTTCGGATTTTGACGGTGATCTTCACCAGATCTACATCCGGCATCTCGTCGTGTGCGATGTCGTGCAATATCCGAACCGCCTCTGCTCTCGCTTGGTCGGGCGTCTCGAACAATTGCCCCTCGGCGTCCCTTTCTGGACCGTCCGCGTTGTAGACGTCAAAATAGAAGCGCTGCATCTTCGGAAACCCCGACTGATATCGGGTGCTAATTCGCGTTGATCGCCATTGTTCCGCAGTGATGGCATTTCAGTATGATGGGGTGCATTGTTGTTGGGGTACGCCATTTTCCGAAGGCCCAGAGGTCTGAAGCCGCGCAGTGTGCTTCCAATTACCCTCGGCGATCGGCGATAGGCCGCGATTGCTGGAGGCTAGGATGCTTGAGTCCCTATATCTCAACCTCGGTCAGCACGATGCCCTTTCCGACGCGGAAAAGGCCTTGTTGACCGGCGCCATGTCGTTCGAGAAGGATTTTTCGGCCGGACAGGACCTGGTTTCGGAGGGATCCAGACCAACCTACAGCACGTTGATTCTTGAGGGTCTGGCCGCCCGCTACAAAGTGCTCGAGGATGGCGGGCGGCAATTCACCTCATTGCAGGTGCCGGGCGATTTTGTAGATCTTCACGCCTTCCTTCTGAAAACGATGGACCATGGCATCGTGGCGCTGTCGCCCTGTAGAGTGATTGTCGCAGAGCACAGCCGCCTGCGGGTCATCACAGAGGAAGCTCCACATCTGACCCGGCTGTTGTGGCTTGATACACTTGTAGACGGCGCGATCCACCGCGAGTGGATCGTGGCCATGGGGCGGCGGTCAAAGACAGCGCATCTTGCCCACCTTGTCTGCGAGCTTTTCGTGCGCCTGCAGTCCGTGCAGCGCACCAACGGCATGAGTTTCCATCTACCGCTGTCACAGGCCGAGCTGGCCGATGTGCTTGGCCTGTCTGTCGTTCATATGAACCGGGTGATCGGCGCGTTGCGTAAAGTTGGAGTGATAAGCTGGGCTAATTACACTGTGACCATCCTGGACTGGCACCGGCTGCAGGAAATCGCCGAATTCGATCCCACCTATCTCAACATGGTGCAGGAACCTCGGTGAAATGCTCAGTTCGTCGGATTTTCGGAGGGGAGAACGGCGCCGTCCTTGAACCGCTGCATGCCCTCCGGCAGGTCGAAGCAAAGCATCGATAATCACATGGCAAACGCTTCCGATCTCGTCTTCGATCTCGCCGCTGGCGACGTCCTCTGCGCCCGCCGCCCTTGCCTGCCGTGTCAGTCAAGTCCATTACCACCAGCACTGCATCCCCTCAGGCGTATCCAGCGGTATAGGAATCGGCGCCGCGTGCATGGGCACGGTCATGTGGCTGCGCCAATTCGGTTTTTTGTCACCAACATTTGATATAGGCAGGATTTGCATATCTGCGTACACGGTCAGTATGGGCAAGTTAAAGAGCAATCCCGACTCCGCCTCCGAGGATCACTCGTATGAGGTTGAGTTCTTTGCGAGAAAGCATGGTCTCTCGCTAAAAGCCGCGAGGGTCATTCTGTATTCTAACGGGCCGTCGCGGACTATGTGTGACGCGGCGGCGAAGGCGTTCGTCGCGGCCGTTGCTGTTCGGGAGGAAGACAATAATGCGCGTCGCGGCGACTGCCCCAGTTGCGGAGGACATGAACCCTGATGCACGTTTCGTTAAGCCCCGGACACCGTTCAACTGAAGCCTCGAACAGGCCATCGAACGTGGCGTGAACGTTCTCGCGACCTTTTCGATCTCGAAGGTTGGGGGCCTAAGGCATGTCGATCCAAACCCTCTCCCAGTTGAGGCTTGATCCACGTCAACCAGCATTGTCGCATGGTGATCTAGGATTCAAAAATCGGACTGTTGGCTTCGGCGAACGATCAGGCTCGTGATCAGCTTGAGATGGGAGATCGAAAGAGGGCTTGAAGCTGACGCGCCAGTTAATGAAGTGCCATGCCGAAGTGTCTCAACTGTTGTCTGCCGGAAGAGAATTTTTCACGCGCTATGATCAGCGTGGCTGTGGCGGGGAACGTCGTGCAAAGAGTAAGCTTCAAGTTTCTGGAGTCAGCCGGGGAAATGGCTTCCGCTGTGCGCGCCTATGACTGGGCTTCAACGTCGCTTGGCCCGATCGAGAGTTGGGGCGCTTCGCTGAGGACGGCCGTGGGCATTATGCTGAGCTCTGCCTTCCCAAAATGCATCGTCTGGGGGCCTGAACTTGTCACGATCTATAACGACGCATTCCGTCCGCTCCTGGGCGACAAGCCCGCAGCGTTGGGAAGGCCGTTCTCGGAAGTTTGGGCGGAGGCGTGGGATACCATCGGGCCGATGGTAGACAGGGCATACGCGGGCGAAGCCACGTTCATCGAAGACTTCCCTCTCGTCGTCGATCGGCATGGCTATCCGGAGCAAGCCTGGTTCACGTTTTGCTACAGTCCCATCCGCGACGCGGAAGGCAGGGTCGCCGGTATGATGGACACGGTTATCGAGACGACGGGTAAAGTCAGGGCCGAGCAGAACTCCCGTCTCATCAATGCTGAGCTCGCCCATCGCATCAAGAACCTACTGGCAATGGTATCCGCCATCGCCAACCAGACATTCCGTTCCGCTTCATCCATGGAGGAAGCGAAGGCCACGCTTGACAAGCGTCTCTCGGCGCTGGGAGAAGCTCACTCGGTCTTGGCGGACGAGAGCTGGGGCGGTGCGTCTGTAAAAGCTGTCATCGAAAGGGTTCTATCACCCTTCCGAAGCGTGGGGGACCGCATCCGTATGGAAGGTCCGCCCCTCAACCTCGCAGCCAGGCAAGCGTTGTCGCTGGGTTTGGCGATCCACGAGTTGGCCACCAACGCCTCCAAATATGGAGCCCTGTCGGACGATTGCGGTCGAGTAACCATTTCGTGGAAGATCGGCAGGCCTGGTTCGGACGAAGAGTTTCGTCTTGTCTGGGAGGAGCAAGGAGGCCCCGTTGTAGCCGAGCCCAAACGTCGCGGCTTCGGTTCACGTTTGATCGAGAAAGCACTGGCAGGGGAGTTTCACGGTAAGGTGCACGTCCACTATGCTCCGGAGGGACTTCGATGTGAGCTGTTCACCACGATGAACAATATCCGCATCGAGACCGCAGAGTTCGAAACGCCTTCTGCAAGAGCAGACTAACGCGCCGAGGTCAGGGAAAGGAGCTGTTTGGTGCGCGCGCGATACCGGTGCGCAGCATCATCTTGGGGCCGTCCCCTAGTTCTGCAGCCGAGTTCAAATGACGTCCTCTGTTTCACTTGTGAGCAGCGTCTTTGGCTGGCGTCCGATCCAATGCCGCCCCTCATCGCGGGCTTCATTGCACTTTCCGCGCCGTGGTCACCGTCCAGAGGAACGAAATGATCATCGAGGCATTGTGGGAGTGCCGAACGCCTCCTCCTGAAGGGACACAAGAATGGTCAAGATCTCGAGCCGGTCGCCCGGCAAGCCCGCCACGATCCACGACCAGAAGCTCGAACGGGGGAAAGGCGGAGAACTCCATCAGTTCGCGGAGGGAGACGGTCCGGTCCTCACGACGGCGCAGGGCGGTCTGGTGTCGGACGACCACAACACGCTGAAGATTGGCGAACGCGGGCCGACGTTGATCGAGGATTTCCATTTCCGCGAGAAGATCTTCCATTTCGACCACGAGCGCATTCCCGAGCGCGTGGTGCATGCGCGCGGCTACGGCGCTCACGGCTATTTCGAAACTTATGAATCTCTCGCCAAATACACGCGCGCCGACATCTTCCAACGTGCTGGCGAAAAAACACCGGCCTTCGTCCGCTTCTCGACGGTCGCTGGTTCGAAGGGGTCGTTTGATCTCGCCCGCGACGTACGCGGCTTCGCTGTCAAGCTCTACACGAAGGAAGGCAACTGGGACATCGTCGGCAACAACATTCCCGTCTTCTTCATCCATGACGCGATCAGGTTTCCGGACATCATCCACGCAGTTAAACCGGAACCGGATCGCGCCTTCCCGCAGGCGCAGTCTGCACACGACAATTTCTGGGACTTCATCTCGCTGACACCTGAATCGATGCACATGGTCATGTGGATCATGTCCGACCGGGCGATCCCGCGCTCTTTCCGTTTCATGGAAGGTTTTGGCGTCCACACGTTCCGCTTCGTGAACGCCAAAGACGAGTCGACCTTCGTCAAATTCCATTGGAAGCCGAAACTAGGTCTTCAGTCGGTGGTCTGGAACGAAGCGGTCAAGATCAACGGCGCCGATCCGGATTTTCATCGCCGCGATCTTTGGAATGCGGTTCAGTCGGGCAATTTCCCGGAATGGGAGTTGCGGGTCCAACTGTTCGATCAGACCTTTGCCGACAACTTCGAGTTCGACGTACTGGACGCTACCAAGATAATCCCGGAAGAGGTCCTTGAGCCGATTCCCGTAGGACGGCTTGTGCTCGACCGGATGCCCGAGAACTTCTTCGCCGAGACGGAGCAGGTCGCATTCATGACGCAGAATGTGCCACCCGGCGTCGACTTCTCGAATGATCCGCTGCTGCAGGGGCGCAACTTCTCCTATCTGGATACACAGTTGAAGCGGCTCGGCGGCCCAAATTTTACGCACATCCCTATCAACGCGCCCAAATGCCCTCTCCATCACTTCCAGCAGGACGGCCATATGGCGATGCGCAATCCAGTCGGCCGAGTAAATTACCAGCCGAATTCCTTCGGTGAAGGCCCACGGGAATCGCCGCAGCGCGGATTTCGAACGTTCGCCGACGCGGAAGAAGGCCAGAAGGTCCGGCTGCGCGCGGAAAGCTTCGCCGACCACTACAGCCAGGCGCGCCAGTTCTTCAACAGTCAGACCCCACCCGAGCAGCGCCATATCGCCATGGCGTTGACCTTCGAGCTTTCCAAAGTCGAGACGCCGGTGATCCGAGAGCGCATGGTCGCGCACCTGCTGAACATCGACGAGGGACTGGCCGATACCGTCGCCGACGAGCTCGGCATGAAGCAACTGCCCAAGCCGGCCGATGCTGCGGCCGCGCCCCGGGATGATCTCGACCCGTCGCCGGCGCTCAGCATCATCGAGAACGGGCCGAACAGTTTTGCCGGTCGCAAGGTCGGCGTGCTTGTCAGCCAGGGCGCTGATGCCGTCATTCTGAAGAAGCTCCAATCCGCGATTGAGAAGGAAGGCGCCGCGGTGGAGGTCATCGCTCCCAAGGTCGGTGGGGTCGAGGCTGCGGACGGGAGTTGGATCGGGGCAAAGCACATGATCGACGGCGGCCCGTCGGTGCTCTTCGACGCCGTAGCACTGATCCTATCCGAAGCGGGCGCCGAGCGCCTGACGGGTGAAGCCGCCGCACGCGACTTCGTCGCCGATGCCTTCGCTCATTGCAAGTTCATCGCCTTCACCTCCGGCGCCGTCCCGCTGTTGCAGAAGGCGGGCGTGGATCCGGAAGCCGATGAGGGCCTGATTGGTCTGGATGATCCCAAGGCGATCATCAGCTTCGTTGAATCCTGTCGCAAGCTGCGCCTCTGGAGCCGGGAGATGGCGGTCAAATTGTAGCCGAGTTGATCAGGCGACGAGGTTCTGACTGAATTCGCTCTGACGACCGCGCTTAGCGGCGAATTTCTACCACTGCCACCGGGATCGGATTTCCGGCAGCGAGGAATGCGGAGCAAGGTTTCTTGGCCCGGCAGACGGCATCACCCCAGCGCCGCGCCGGACGCCTCAGCGTCGGTCATTCGACGGAACGCCATCAGAAACAGGCCGAAGGCGACAACCCACAGTGTGCCGGAAAGACCCGTTAAAGGAACGGCATAGCCAGGCAGCAATTCGATCAAGAGGCGCGACAAGCAGCAAGTCGTCACCGCTATGAACGCACCAGTCGCCGGAACCGAAGACGCAAAGGCGCGGCGGCTGTGCTTGCGGATCATGCTCGCCATGATAGCCAGGCCCATCGTGCCGATAGCGCCGATCGTCCAGGCATGAATGGCAGCCGCTTGCCCCAAGCTCGTCGGCGCGAAAATGTGGATCGCCAGAAGTCCGAAACCCACGATGATCCAGCCATAGCCGATGTGAAGAGCCAGAACTATCGACGACGCCACGCTTCGCCAGCCTTTCCATTGGGCGGCTCGCATCGCCTGACTGCAGGCGGCGAGAGCACAGGCAAGGCCGGTGAGTTGCGCCTGGGGTGCAACAACCCACATCCCGAAGGCACATACTGCCGCAACAGCTGCCGTATGTTCCAAAACAGCGGAGCGATCGAGGGTGATCCGACGGCCGGCATTCTCGACGTAGGCCACCGTCAATGCCGGTACGACTCGTCCTCCAATGATCATGACGAGGCCGATGATCGAAACCAAAGCCAGCCGCAGTGCTAATTCCACTTGGTAGGACGCTGCTGCAAGGACGTTGCCACCACAAAAGACAAGCAGCAGAAACAGTATCTTCAGGTTGCGGCGGGCGCGGCTGGCGATCACCTGTCGTGCCGCGATCAAGAAGAGCGTCAGCACCAACAGGGCCGAGAGGGCAAGCCCGGCCGAATGCGACAGGAATAGGAAAGTCCCCCGGCTGCACAGCCATAGAGCAACCAGCAAACGCGTGGTGGGCGGCGACACTGCACGTCGTCCTGTCCATCGGGGCAGCGCCGTCAACAGGAAGCCAGTTAAAATGGTTGGAACCATCCCGAACAGAAGCACGTCGCGATGCCAAGCTCCAGGAGAAATCCCGGTCGGGCCGATGGCCTGCATTCCGAACGTTGTCGGCAGCCAGACCGCCGCGCCTACAATGGCGTCCAACCCGGCGATGAGAAAAAAAGGCCGGAACGGCGGCGACATCTGCCTCTGCTTTGCGTCGAAAGAGAGCACACTCCCGTCAGCAGCCATGCAACAATTCCTCTACTGGGGATGACTGACACGACATCCTCGTGCAGCTTTGCAACTCGCAATATCGGCGGTCGGAAAAAACTCTATCCGAAGGTAATACTGTCGATGATCGATCTCAGTGTTGCTCCACTGCAGACAGGCTGCAAATGGTCGATCATAGAAATTTTCGGGACCGGGTCGGCCGACTGGAAAGGCGCGCTGCGTCTGTTCGCGTTGCGACCGGCCGCCAAACGTATGCGTCATACGTCGCGCCTTTCGGCTGCAGGAAATTCATCGCAATCCTTGCCCGTTGAGCCAATCCATCAAGACGATCACGCGGCGGTGACTTTCTTTTCGCCCCATCGTGTCAGCTTGTCGCCCGGGTCGACGCCCGCCCAGCCAACCAGCCGGGCAGCCATCTCGACCACCATTTCCTCAATCGAGGCCAGCTTGACATAGAATGGAGGTACTGGCGGTGCGATGACTGCGCCCATCCGTGCTAGTCTCATCATCGCGTCGAGGTGCCCTTCATGGAGCGGCGCCTCGCGCGGCACGATGACCAGCCGGCGCTTTTCCTTCAGGATGACATCGGCGGCCCTGGTGAGAAGGTTGTCGCCTAAACCGTGTGCCATAGCCGCCAAGGTCCGCATCGAACAGGGAACGACGATCATGCCATCCGTTCTGAAAGAGCCGCTGGCGATGGGTGCGGCCAAGTCCTGATAGGAATACGCGTGGTTGGCGAGGGAGGTCAGATGGGCAAGGCCGTCGGTGCCGAGCTCATGAGGGATGGCCAATCGCGCGCCCTTGGAGACGACGAGATGCGTCTCCACCCCGGCCCTGACCAACTGACGTATGGTCTCCAGAGCGAGGACGGAGCCGGATGCACCTGTGACACCGATTATAAGCCGTTTGGTCATTGTTGCCCCTGAGCGGACGTCTGCAAAAAAAACTCGTTCCATCGTTGGGACACCTGCTCCTCGATAGGAGCTGACATCCTCAGCTCCTTTCCCCACTCACGAGATGTCTCGCATCCAATCTTGCGCGTCGCATCGAATCCGACCTTTCCTCCAAGTCCTGCGACCGGTGATGCGAAATCGAGCTGGTCGATAGGAGTCCTGTCCACCTGCATAAGATCGCGCGAAGGATCCATGCGGGTGGCGACCGCCCACATCACGTCCGGCCATGATCGAATGTCGATGTCGTCATCAACCACGACGACCATTTTGGTCATCGAGAATTGCGGCAGCAGGGACCAGAACCCCATCATCACGCGCCTGGCCTGTCCGGCATACTTCTTGGCGATCGAGATGACCGCAATTCTGTAGGAGCAGGCTTCCGGCGGAAGCCACACGTCGACGATTTCCGGTATTTGTCGGCGCAGCAGCGGCTTGTAGACATCGAGCAGCGCCTCGCCGAGGACCGAGGGCTCGTCCGGCGAACGCCCGGTGAACGTGGTCAGGTAATTTGCCCCGTCACGGACGCGAACTCGCTTGAGGTTGAATACGGGGTATTGTTCTGGCGCGTTATAATATCCGGTGTGGTCGCCGAAGGGTCCCTCCAGCGCTGTCTCTGCTGGCGAGACGACACCTTCAAGCACGATTTCCGCACTGGTTGGCACGTGAAGCATGATGCTCTTGCAGGGCGCCAATCCGACTCGGCGATTGTTGATCATCCCAGACAGTGCAAGCTCCGAGACGCCTTCAGGCGCCGGCATCACTGAGGCGATCAACGTCGCGGGATCTGCCCCGATGACGACCGCCACCGGCATCTCAAGACCCCTCGCCTGCCAAATACGATGGTGTGCTGCTCCGCCTCGCACGGGAAGCCATCTTATGATTGCACGATCACGGGCTATTACCTGCATGCGGTATATACCCAGATTGTATGTGCTCGGGTCGTCCTCGCCAGGCGGGCGAGTAATAACCACTGGCCATGTCATGAGGGGGCCGGCGTCTCCCGGCCAACAAGTCTGGACGGGAAGAAGCGAAAAATCCGGATCGGCGTCCCGCCACGCTCTGGGCGCAGAGACGATCTTCGGCCGCGCTACGAATGCACCACGCGCCGCAGGCATCATCTCTCGGGCCTGACGAAGGTTCTGTGGGGCCTGGGGCGATCTCATCCATGCAAGGAGCGAGCCGAGGGTTTCTAGACCGTGAAGGTCGGTACCAAGGCCCCAGGCTACACGTTCCCGGGTGCCGAAGAGATTTGCGACGACGGGAAAGGCTGACCTAACGCCGCGATCGTCAACAGGTGCGGTCAGGCGGAGCGCTGGGCCTTTCGAGGCAATCACCCGCCTGTGTATCTCGGTCAGTTCGAGCCGTGTCGAAACAGGGACGCCAACCTCACGAAGCTGCCCGTTCCGATCGAGGAACGACAGGAATGAGCCAAGATCTGGAAACAAGGGAAGGCAGCGGTGATGCATGGCGAAATCCGGCCCGACCGGTTCGTCGGCGAATAATTCTGCCATCAGGGCTGACGAAGAACTTTGCGCTAGCGCAAAGAGCGAAGGATCCGCCCGCGCTATTTTGCAAAATTGACAGTGTGCGAATTGGGCGTCCCGCCAAGGCGGGGTGACCGTCTTTGGCAAAAAAGAGGGGGAATTTCAGATGGCCGGCAATCTGGTCAGTGAAACTGTCGGAGCCTGGCGGTCCGCAATTGCCCTGCTTAAGGACCACAAGCGCAGCAGAACGACGAGAAGAGATTTCTGGGCACTCGGGCCGAATGAATGCACAGGCATTCTGGACGACATCGGTCTGTCGCGAAGCGAATTCGATGAAGCCATGCGGCTACCTTACGCGTCGGAAGACCTGCTTTGTTCAGCGATGCGTTCGATTGGCATCGATCCGGACAGTTTTCGATCACTGGAAGCGGTGCGGGACCGTTTCATATCACGCATCTGCATCACCTGCCCGCATCGCCGCCAGTGTCATGATCACATGGCCGCCTTCGATTTCGAAAGCCACTATCAGGATTTCTGCCCCAACAGCGTGAATTTCGCAGACCTGCTCAATGAGGGACGCAGCAAGTTGTCTGCCGGAAAATCCTCTTGAGCGACCTCCATATGGACAGGATGCACTGAATGGGGACGGGAAGCACGGGACCGAGATTGCCAGCGGTCGTTCGCCATCTTATCCCGACCATTGCCGGACTGCCCCTTGGACCGCTGCTGACGCTATCCTTGCGCTCGCTGGCCGGGCGACAGCCTCGATTGTTCGAGCGCCTGGGCGAACACCGCTCAGCTTGCTATTTCATCGATCCGATTGACCTCGCCTTCGCATTTACAGTGATACCGGACGGAGAGCGTTCCGTCGTCCGTGTCGTGCGCAAGAGCGAGACCGCAACATCAAGCGTCGTGATCAGGGGACCTCTTCTCACGCTGCTGAGCCTGCTCGACGGCACGCTTGATGGCGACGCGCTCTTCTTCAGCCGGGTCATTTCGATCAGCGGCCGCACGGAAGCGGTGCTCGCGCTGAGGAATACCGTCGAGGACGCCGAACTTCGCCCGGCGGATCTGCTCGGCCTGCGCGGCGCACTGGCTGGTCTTGTCGATACGGGAATTCTCGGTGCGCTGGGTGTCGTGCGCCAAATGGCCGATCTCAACTCCAGAAGCAAGGCACCGGAAGCATGACAAGCGGGCGCATGGAGCTTGTCTGCCCGGCCGGAACCCCCGCTACGTTGAGGGCAGCCGTCCAGGCGGGTGCGGACGCAGTCTATTGCGGATTTCGCGACGAAACGAATGCCCGGAATTTCCCGGGCCTCAATTTCTCCGGGGAGGAACTGGCCGAGGGTGTACGCTTCGCGCGTGACCACGGCAGCAAGGTGCTGGTCGCCATCAACACCTTTGCGCGCGTCAATGATGTCGCCCTGTGGAAAAAGGCAGCGGATACCGCGGCCGAATGCGGCGCAAATGCCATCATTGCGGCGGATATCGCCGTCCTCGATCACGTCGCGAAGAACCATAAACAAATTCGACTTCACCTGTCAGTACAGGCTGCGGCCGCAACGCCGGAAGCAATCGGATTTCATGCGAATAGTTTCGGTGTCCGTCGCGTCGTGCTGCCGCGGGTCCTTTCCATTCAGGAGATCGCTGCGCTCAACCGCGCGATCGACGTGGAGACCGAAGCATTCGTGTTCGGCGGCCTTTGCGTGATGATCGAAGGCCGATGTTATCTATCTTCATACGCGACAGGAAAATCGCCAAATCTGAATGGTGTCTGCTCACCGCCCGAAATGGTAAGCTACGATGAAGAAACGAACGGCACGGCGGCACGGCTTTCCGGCTTCACGATCGACCGGTACGAGCCCGGCGAACCAGTGGGTTACCCCACTTTGTGCAAAGGCAAATTCAAGGCCGGCGGCAAGACTTCCTATCTGTTCGAAGATCCCGTCAGCCTGAACGCCGGAGGGATGCTAGCCGGCCTGAAGGCTGCCGGCGTAACCGCCTTGAAGATCGAAGGACGTCAGCGCGGCAAAGGTTACGTTACCGAAGTCGTGCGCGCCTTCAGGAAGGCCGTCGACGCCGTCGAGCAAGGCGGCGACGCAATCGAGATCGATCGGATCCTTGCTGGCCAGTCGGAAGGCGCCCGGCAGACGACGGGAGCCTATAAGAAGAAGTGGAGATAGGACCTTGTCCGGAATTGCGTTGACGCTTGGGCCGGTCTTCTTCCATTGGTCGCCCGGCCGCCTGTTGGACTTCTACCGCAGAATAGCAGACGAGGCCCCGATCGACCGGGTCCTTGTCGGCGAAGTCGTCTGCGGCAAGCGGATGCCGTTTTCCGACCCGGCATGGCCCGAGATCATCGAACGCCTCGAGCGTGCAGGAAAGGAAGTGGTGCTGTCCACGCTGGCGGCGTCGGCAACCGTTCGAGAGCGCAGAAGCATCGCGGATCTCTGCACTGACGAGCGGCTGGTGGAGGTCAACGATGTCACCGCCCTGCCGTCACGCTCCGGCAAGCCGTTCGTGACCGGTCCGTTCCTGAACGTCTACAATGAGGCCTCCGCGCAATTCCTGATCCAGCGCGGCGCCCGAACGATATGCCCGCCTGTGGAATTGTCCCTCGCCGCCGTCGGCGATATGGCCGGCGCATGCCCCGAGGCGGAATTCGAGATTTTCGCTTTCGGCCGACTGCCGCTCGCGCTCTCGGGGCGATGTTACCACGCGCGCATTCACGGCCTTCACAAGGATTCCTGCCAGTTTACCTGCGAAAGAGATCTGGACGGCTTGGCTGTCGATACGCTCGACGACCAGCGGTTCCTCGCGATCAATGGCGTGCAGACGCTCTCCAACCAGGTGCAGGCGTTCTGCCCGGCACCCGCGGATCTCACCTCCAGAGGCGTCCGGCGTATCCGCCTGTCTCCGCACACGTGCGACATGGTCGAGGTGGCAAAGACCTATAGAGCGCTTGCCGATGGGAGAGAGGATCCCAAGGCTGCCCGCTTCATTCTCTCGTGCCTCGATCTGCCCAGCACGCTCGTCGATGGATACGCCCATGGCAAGCCCGGCTGGCAAGCAGCCACTTCGATCTGAAGCCGGGTCTGGAACGAAAAAAATGAGCCAGATTGCAATCGTCACGGTATCGGATCGTGCAAGCCGAGGCGAGTATGAGGACCTTGGCGGGCCAGCCATCGAAAGTTGGCTTCGCAAGGTCGTGACATCGCCGTGCAACTTCATCCGTCGCATTGTCCCCGACGGACTGGAGAGCGTCCGCGACGTGCTTATCGAACTATGCGACAAGCGCGGTGTTGATCTGATCCTGACAACGGGAGGGACCGGTCCTTCTCCGAGGGATCTTACTCCCGAAGCCATGCAGCAGGTCATCACCAAGGAACTTCCCGGTTTTGGCGAACTCATGCGGCAGGCCAGCTTGCGGCAAGTCCGCACAGCAATCCTTTCACGTCAGACCGCTGGAGTGCGCGGCCGTTCGCTGATCATAAACTTGCCCGGTAAACCGGCTTCGATCGACGTGTGCCTGAATGCTGTTTTTCCTGCCGTGCCGTACTGCCTTGAGCTGATCGGCACCGGTCCGATTGTTGCAGACCCGGCGATGTTTGAATGAAGCAGGCACTGCAGCTGCGTCAGTCCAGAGCAGCGAGGACACGTTCGGGTATCAATGGCAAATGCGTAAGTTCGGTGCCCAGCGCATCGTTCACAGCGTTGACCACCGCCGCCGCAACCGGTTGTCGCGATCTCGCCTACGGCTTTGGCGCCGAAGGGGCCGGTCGGCTCACCTTCTTCGACCAGCAAGACACGCATCGGCGGCATCTCGCATGCATTGGCCAAGGTGTAGCGGCCGAAACGGTCGCCACGCATCCGGCCAGTGACGCGGTCGATCGCGACATCCTCGTAGAGCGCATAACCGATACCGATCTGGATTCCTTCATGGATTTGGCCCTCCACCAGCATCGGGTCGATCGCTCGGCCGACGTCATGGGCGGCAAGATAATCTATCACCTGCACACGACCTGTGAGCCCGTCGACCTCCCCTTCCGCAAAATGCGCGGCGTATGAGCCTGGATTGGCCTGGGCGCGATAGGTTTAGGCCGCTGCGGGCAGTTCCACCGTGCGGGCGGCCAAGCGCGCAGCGAGATCGGTGAGCTCGAGGGCGCACTGCGCCCGCCTCGAGCCGCAAATCAATGGCTTGCGTATTCAACTCCAGCACTGCCGCGGCCCGGATCGCTTCTGCGAGCGCCATCCCTGCACGTCGCTCATCGTCCCGCTTCCGCCCCCGGCGAGCGGCCGCCTCGACACCGACCGCGCGCACGATCGTCTCGAAGCCAGTGCAGCGGCAGATATTACCCGCAAGAGCGTGGCGGATGTCCGCCTCATCGGCGTCGGGATTGACACGCAAAGGCCCCTCGGCCGCCATGACCATGCCTGGTGTGCAATAGCCCACTGCACCGCGCCCTCGCTGAGGAAAGCCTGCTGCAGTCCGCCGAGGCCAGTCGCCGGCGTAAGCCCCTCAACGGTGGTGATCTCGTGTCCACGGGCTTGGAGGACCATCACGAGACAGGAATTCACTGGCTTGCCATCCAGTAGAAGGGTGCATGCCCCGCACCCCCTCACAACAGGCTTCCTTGACGCTGGTCAGGTAGAGAACATCGCGCAGGACTGCGCTCAATCGCATTGCGGGCGGCATGTCGCATGCCTTGATATCGCCGTTGACGTTTAGTGACATCCCCACCTCGCCACTATCTCCGTCAAATCCCTTTCCACCTTCAGATTGGAGACTTGCGCGAGCATGCCTCGCCAGTTCGGTGTCTGCCCAAAAAAGTTACCATCCGATCCGCTCCAGAAATTCGTGCAGCACGGGCTCGGGTGGAAACTGGATCCTGCGCCATTGGCTCTGCCGTCAGGACCCGCAGCAGCAGTCGCAGCCAGAAGACGCTTCTCTTCCGATCCTGACACGCCAGACCTCCGGCCCCTGCTCCAGATATTCCCAGGAAATCAGTCCTGGGTACTTTGTCTCCAGCTGATAGTGCAGCGGCCTCGGGTCGTGGTCATTCACCAGAATCATCGAACCGCCTTCGTCCAAAGCGTTCACCATGCCGAATATCCGCGGATGACGTTCCCAAGGGGGAATGCGTCGCACATCGATGAGAGGGGTGGATTCCGGTATTGGGCTTGGCATTCGGATCGCTTCCTTGCGCCGCAGGGACAATGCGAGCCGAGAGAAGGCGGCGAATTCCAGCCCGGCCATCGCCACCCTAATCGTGAGACCATCCGGCCAGTTTGCCAAAACGCAAACAAGACCGGAAAATTTCCGAAGCTGCCGGCGCTTGATATTTCGCAAGGAATGACACCGGCGGCGCGGGTAGATTGAATG
>NZ_SUHQ01000058.1 GCF_004962245.1 Mesorhizobium sp.
CCATCAGCCGCCTCGGCTTCGATCGGGACAACCTGCTGAGGCACCACATCTAGCTCGCGGCGATCAGCACCGTGCTCTCCGGCGACCAGCGCAGCACCACTTCTTGCCCCTCGGCCAGCCGCTCGATGCCGGTATTCTGCACAATGACCTTGAGGATTTGCCCGTCACGCTCGACGAAATAGGTGCTGTTGTTGCCGGCGAAGATGCGCTTGGAGACCTTTCCCCGGAGCATGTTGGCATAAGTCTGATCCGCGCTTCCGGTATCGGTGGCTATGCGAATGCGTTCGGGCCGCACCGCGCAACTGGCCTTGGCGCCGGCGGCAAGCGTCGCGCCCGCGCCTGCGGCGATCGCGCTGCCGTCGGCCAAACGGATGCCGGTGCCTGTCGTATCGCCGCGCAAGATGTTGGCATCGCCGAGGAAGGTCGCGGCGAACTCGCTTTTCGGCCTGTCGTAGATCTCCTCTGGCGGCCCTTCCTGAACCAGCCTGCCGTCGCGCAGAATGCCGATGCGATCGCTCATCGTCAGCGCCTCTTCCTGGTCATGGGTGACGAAGATGGTGGTGATGCTGATCTCGCGCTGGATGCGCTTGAGCTCGATCTGCATGTCGACGCGCAGCGCTTTGTCGAGGGCGCCGAGCGGCTCATCGAGCAGCAGCACGCGCGGTTTGGTGACGATGGCGCGTGCCAACGCCACGCGCTGGCGCTGGCCGCCGGACAGCTGGTGCGGCCGGCGGCCGCCGAGCTTGCCGAGTTGCACGAGGTCGAGCGCGCGCTGCACCTCGCTGGCGATGGTTGCCTTGGCTTCGCCGCGCACCGACAGGCCGAAGGCGACATTGTCGGCGACGCTCATATTGGGAAACAGCGCGTAGTTCTGGAACACCATGCCGATGCGCCGCTTTTCGACCGGCACCCGCTCAACGCTCTCGCCGCCGATCGCAATGCAACCGGAGTCGGGAAAATCGAAACCCGCGATCTGCCGCAGCAGCGTGGTCTTGCCGCTGCCCGACGGCCCGAGCAGCGCATAGAACCCGCCATCGGCGAAATCGATGGAGACGTCGTCCAATGCCTTGTGCGCCCCGAAACTGCGCGACACATTCGATACCCAAACGCCGGCCATTATTTCTCTCCGCCGAATTTGAAGAAGCGTGCCGTGAGCAGCATCAGCGCCATCGAGATAACGATGATGATCGTCGAAACCGCATTGATCTCGGGCGTAAAGCCCTTGCGGATCGCGGCGTAGATTTCGACCGGCAACGTCGTCTGGCCCGGCGTCGAGAGGAAGTAGGAGACCACGAACTGGTCGAACGATACGGCAAAGGCAAACAACCCGCCGGCGATGACGCCGGGCATGATCCAGGGCAGCGTCACGCGCGAAGTCACCTGCCATTGGTTGGCGCCGAGCGAACGCGCCGCCTCCTCCAGTTCCGGCGCAAGGGTCTGCAGCCGGGCCGAGACGACCACGATCACATAGGGCAGCGCCAGCGCCACATGGCCGAGCAGGATTGCAAACAGCCCGCGCCCGATACCGACGCCGAAAAAGAAGATCAGCATTGCCGTGCCGGTGATCAGCCACGGAATGGCGATCGGCGGAAACAGTAGTGCCTGCAGAAATTTCTTACCGCGGAATTCGTAGCGATAGAGCGCCAGCGACGCCGCTGTGCCGAGCACCGTGCAAATGACGGTGGTGATGACAGCGATCTTGACGCTGTTCCAGGTTGCCGAGATCAGCTGGTCGTTCTGCCACAGCGAGGCATACCACTCCGTCGTCCATTCGAACGGCAACTGGTAGAAGGGCGAGACGTTGAACGACATCAGCGCCATGATGATGATCGGGAGATAGAGGAAGGCCAGCAGCAGCCAGATGTAGATACGGCCAAACCATTCCAGGATACGCGTCGTCGCCATCACGCAGCCCTCCGCAGCACCGGCGAGGCCACCGCCAGAATGATCAGCACCACAGCCAGCAGGATGAACGAGAGCGCAGCACCCAGCGGCCAGTTGAAGACGGCGATGAACTGGTCCTCGATCACCGTGCCGTAGAAGGTGCCGGTGCGGCCGCCGAGGATGCGCGGTTCCATGAAGGAGCCGACGACGGGAACGAAGATCAGCGCCGCACCGGCGACTAGCCCCGGCATGGACAGCGGGATGATCACCCGTCTCAACATCTGCAGCCTTGAGGCGCCGAGCGAGCGCCCTGCCTCGATCAGGGAGTCGTCGATTGCCTGCAGCGTCAGGTAGCAGGTCAGCACCATGTAGGGCACATAGGAATGCACCAGCCCGATGATGACGGCCGGATAGGAATACATCAGGTCGATGTTGATCTTGAACGGCAGCACGGCGTTGAGCGCGGTGTCGAGAATGCCGCCTTCGCGCAGCACCATCGCCCAGGAGAAGATGCGCACCAGCCCGTTCGACCAGAACGGCAGGATGACGAGCAGGAAGATGGCCTCGCGGCTGCGCCCCTTTAGCACCTTGGCAAGCACATAGGCGGCGGGGTAGCCGATGACGACACACCATAACGTCACCTCGAGCCCAAGCCTGAGCGAGGCCAGAAGCAGCGTCCAGTAAAGGCCTTGCGAGAAGAAGGCCGCGTAGTTCTCCAGCGTGAAGGCCCACGCCTTCCCCGACAGCGGCAGCTCCGTCATGAACGAGAAGAAGACCATGGCCGACAACGGCAGGAAAATCGCCACCGTCAGCCACAGGTAGGCAGGCAGAAGCAGGGGCAAAGCCGATCGCAATCCGCTCCTCGAACCGGTCGCGACCTGTCCAGCCATACGCCCCTCCTCCGAAAAGCCGGCCGCTACTTCACATTGACCTTCAGCTCCTGCCATAGCGCCAGATAGGCCTCGCGCTGCGCGTCGGTGATAGGTGCCTGGAATTGGATGCGCTTGGCCACTGCCGGATCGCCCATCACCTTGCGGTTGAAGGCATCTTCCGGAAGCGCGGCAACCGCCTTGGTGTTGGCTGACACCGGAGCGCCGACCTTAGTGACCCATTCGACGTAGAAGGATGGATCGATCATGTAGTTGATGAAGGCCTCGGCGCCAGCAACGTTCTTGGACCCGACCGGAATGGAAAAGGCATCGAGCCAGGCGACGGCGCCTTCCTGCGGAATGACCAGCGAGACTGGCAGCTTGAAATGCGTCTTGGCGCGGTCGGCCGAACCGCTCCAGTAGGTGCCGATGTCGATCTGGTTGGAGGCGACCATCTGGTTCCAGTCGTTCTCCGAGCTCCAGAATGTCTTGATCTGCGGCATGAGCGAGGTCAGCTTCGCCTTGACCGCCTCCATGTCCTTGATGTCGTTTATGTTCTGGCCGGTAGCGATGGCGCCGAACTGGACCGCTTCGACGGCATCGTCGCGGATGACGACGCGGCCCTTACGAGCTTCGTTCCACATCTCGGTGATGCTGGTCGGCGGCGTCTCGAAGGATTTCTCGTTGATGGCGAGCGCGGTTAGCCCCCACACCCATGGCACGCCATAGACCTTGCCGTCGCGGGCGAGCATCGGCGATCCTGATTTGTCCGGGCTGATGTCGGCATAGTTGGGAATCTTCGAGACATCGATCGGCTGGATCAGTTTTTCCGCCATCGCCTGGTCGTTGAAGGCGGCGTTGATCATGACGACGTCGTAGAGGCCGGGATTGGTCCTGAGCTTGGTCAGCATTTCCTGTTCGGAATTGAAGAAGTCGTTGACGACCTTGTTGCCGGTCGCCTTCTCGAAGGCCGCGATAGCCCAAGGCTCGTCGGCACCGTAGCCCTTCCAGTTGAGCACATGCACCTCGTCAGCCTTGGCAGCCAGCGTCAGTGCAGAAGCGAAGACGGCGATTGACGTCAGAAAAGCAGTCGGTTTTGGCATGCGCATGTTCGTTCCTCTCATTGTCTGCCCGGTTGGCGGGCTTGTTACGTCATTCAGGCTGTCAGAAACGGGCCTCTTGCTTCCGGCCATGCGCGGTCGTCGACCGCGCGCCATCGCTGAGGAATGTCTGGATCTCCTGATCGGTTGGCGCCGACGACCCGCCATGGCGGGTGACCGAGAGCGCCGCCGCCGCATTGGCGTAGCGCGCCGCCTCGAAGGGCGGCACACCACGCGACAGCGCGCTGACGAAGGCGCCGATATGGGTGTCGCCAGCGCCATTGGTATCGACGGCGCCGACCTTGAAGCCGGGCACGGCCAGCGCGGTGCCGTCTGCCAGCCGCACGAAGCAGCCTTTTGCGCCATCGCGGATGACGACGCCCACCGCCTTGGGGCAGCGGTCGGCCAGAAGCCGTTCCGCGACCGCCTCAACGTCATTAGGACCGGCGATCTCCGTCGCTTCCGTCATGTTGCAGCTCAGCCATGTGGTGCGGGCGAGCACGCGTGAAAGGATGGCGCGGGGGATGTCTGATACAACCGGGGTCGGGTCGAAGACGAAGGGAATTTCCGCCGGCAGTGCCTCGATCCAGTCGGCCAGCGCGTCGCGACTCCCGACATAGCTCAGTGTATAGCCGGAGGTGAACACCCAGTCTCCTGGCACGACTGACACCGGCGCCAAGAGATCAACGCTCAGCACGCCTTCCGCGCCCGGCCACGACACAAAAGTGCGTTCCGCATCGCTGCTGATCATAGCGACGCAATTGCCGCTATCCATCATAGGGGATGGCGGCGTCAGCGCTTCAATGCCTTCGGCGGCGAAGGCGGCACGCAGGAAATCGCCATTCGGCCCGCTGCCGAGCTGGCCGCCGAAGACGACCGTCATCCCCGTGCGAGTGGCGGCGACCATCATGTTGAAGCCGCCGCCGGCGACCTGGTCGTAGCTCGATGCGGTCTTTTCGGTGCCGGGTGCCGGCAAGGCGTCGATGCGGTAGACATAGTCCACCACCGCGCTGCCGACATGGACGAGACGCCCGCTCATGCCGCCGCGTCCTTGCCTGAACTGCTTTTCGCCATCCGCACGGCAACCAAGTCGGCGGCGAGCGCGCGCACCTGCGCAATGTCGATGCCTTTGAGCCGGGCGATGTGTTCCTGTGGCAATCGGCAAAAGCCGGCGCAAGCGCCCGCCATGCCGGCGGCAATGGCGCCGATCGTGTCGGTGTCGCCGCCAAGATTGGCGCTGATGATGGCCGCCTGCCAAGGATCGCCGCCGGCGATTTCCAGCACCGCGAAGGCCGCCGGAACCGATTCCTGGCTGGCAACGCCGGTGCCGACCAGGTCGACGATCAGCCGGATCCCATCAGTGGCGGGCTTGCCGCGAACGAGGCCCCTCGCCCAGTCGATGCGCGCTGCGATATCGCCGCCGGTGATCCAATGGCCGCGTGCTGCGCCGCGCATCGCAGCCGCGATCGCCTGATCCGAGGCAGCACGCCAGTCGCCGCCGGCAACGCCGCAGCTGACGGCCGCGGCGACGGCTGCAGCCGAGGCAATGGCGATCGAGGTGTTGTGCGTGGCGCGGCAAGTTTCCGCGACCTTGGCGACCAGCGCGTCGAGCGGTTCCAGCGGCATCATGATGCCGACTGGTGCGATGCGCATGGCGGCACCATTGGTGTCGCCGCCGCTTCCCGCTTCCTCGGCCGGCACACCATCATTGATGGCGTCGATGGCGCGCTTGGTCGATGGTCCGAGCAGATCGTAGCTGCCGCGCGCTTTGACCTCGCGTTCCCAGTCGAGCAGCGCGTTTACCCAGCGCGTGTGATCGAAGCCATCGCCTGAAACAACGAGGATGCGGCCGAGCAGCAGCGCCTGTTCGGTGTCGTCGGTAATGGTGCCGGCCGGCAGCCCCTTCGATACCGGATGGTCGGCGACAGGCGAAACGAAATCCTCAACGTGGCCATATAGCTCGGCGATGCGTGCTGGCGACAGCAACTGCGTTGGCATGCCGAGCGCATCGCCCAGCGCACCGCCGATGAGCGCGCCCATTGCCCGGTCGATCATCTCGGCCAAAGCCATGTCCGGCATGAGGTCAGAACTCCAGGTGAAGGGCAAAATGCGCCGGATTGAGCAGGCTGGTGACATATTCGATGGCGCGGCCGTCGGCGGCGCGCGTCAACCGCCGCGTGCGCAGGAACGGCGCGCCAAGCGAGCAGTCGAGAATGGCCGCGTCCTCGGCGCTCAGCATCTCGATATCGACCCATTCCTCGCCGTGATCGGGGACAAGCCCCGCCCCACGCAACGTCTGGTGCAGCGAGCCCTCGCGCAGGCCGCGCAATGGCACATCCTCCAGTTCGGGCGATAGCGGCAACCGGCTGCGCTCGATCGAGATGGCATGGCCGTCTTCAGCGTTGGTGCGGACACGGTCAACGGCGATGAAGAAGGGACTGTCAACGCCGAGCCTGGCGGCGAGTTCGGTATCCTGCATGACTTCGAGCCTGAGCGTGCGCGTCTCGGCATTGGCGCCGGCGTTGGCAAGCGCCCGCGACCAGCCGACCGCGTCGTCGACCGGCATGCCGTCGAAGGTGACGAACGAGCCAATGCCGACCTTCGTGGTGATCAGCCCGCGGCTCGACAGTTCCTCGAGGCCTTTGCGGATGGTGTTGCGGCTGACGGAGAAGCGCTGGACCAGCTCGTTCTCGCTCTGCAGGCGGTCGCCGAAGCCGAGCACGCCGGAGCGGATCTCGTGTTCGAGAACGGTCGCGATCTGTTCGGGCTTGCCCGTCCCAGGAGACAATAGAGTCGTGCGGCGCGCCATGGAATACCTGTTCAGTAAACCTGTATAACCCTGTTCAATATCGTGGCGCGACGGTCATGTCAACGGCTCGTGGCGGGCATGCTTATTGCGCTCCCGGCATCCCCCTCGCCGGGCAAGCCCTTATGCCGGCACGATTGCGTCAAGAACGCAAAAAGCCCGCCACTCGGCGTGGCGGGCTTTTTTGACGAACCGTAGGCTAGGAGAGTGTAAACGAAGCCTCACGGCTGGTTCGACACTTCCATTCCGGCAGCATCTGCCGCTCCGGATGAGTCTGGCTTAGCGGCGCGCGACCAGCAGGCACAACTGGCGCAGGTCGCGATCGTAGGTGCCTTCGCTGCTGAGCACATCCACGCAACGCTTCTTCATCCTCATCAACTGGCTCTTCGACATGTCGGCGACGACGCCGGGGAGGCCAGGATTGCTCGGGTTGCTTGGATTGGACGGGTTGCTCGGATTGGTTGGGCTGGTTCCGCCGATACCGATGCCGAGACCGGCATTGATGCCGCTGCCGACGCCGACGCCAGCACCAGCGGTGATGCCGCTCGAACCGCC
The DNA here is from genome assembly GCF_004962245.1 of Mesorhizobium sp. GTDB lineage: Bacteria > Pseudomonadota > Alphaproteobacteria > Rhizobiales > Rhizobiaceae > Mesorhizobium. Next base: position 7,215 of record NZ_SUHQ01000058.1, read on the forward strand.
AACCGATGCGCCGGCGCCAGCACTAATACCTTCGCTGCCGCCAACCGACGCCCCCAGGCCAGCATTGACGCCACCGCCGCCACCGACGGAGGCGCCCAGTCCAGCGTTGATGCCACCGCCGCCGCCGACGGAGGCACCCAGTCCAGCGTTGATGCCACCGCCGCCGCCGACGGAGGCACCAGCGCCGACACTAATTCCGCCGGCACTCGCCGGTATTGAAAGCGTGAAGATAACTGCACCGCTCACCAGCGCGCCGGTGATTGTTTTCAGTGTAAATGTCATAACACTCTCCTTGCTATATTTTACCGAGCAGACGGAAATATCGCCGGTCACGTTACATAGTGACCACAAGGAAAGTTACCGATTTCTTTTCAAAAACCCTTATTCAAACTCATAGTGTCAATTTACAAAACGGTTAATAAAAATTTTTATTGAAATTCTTCGATAAATTTATACACATTTGAAGGCAGATGACTTGTCAAGAAAAGTCGAGCGATCTTGATATTCGTGATCTCTGCCGCCACGATCGGACAGGTGATCGTATTGATTGAGGAAACTCACGCATCAGGCACAGATGAACGATACTTGCGGCGGTGCTGATCACCAATGGTTCGTTGCTGGCTGGAATTTTATGGGAACCTTCGCCACTCCGAGCGGTTTTTTCTATAGTCGCAAATGCGGCGACAAGCGAAAAATGGAGACAAACCATGCTTATGAAAATCCTCGCAGCGTCCGTGCTCGCCGCCGGTCTGGCCACCTCTGCGCTGGCCCAGAATGCCAGCGACGCGGGCAATGACAATGGTACTGGCAGCGACAGAAGCGTCGTGATCGAGCCCAACCCGGCCGATCCAAACATGACCGATCCGAACGCTGTCGATTATGGGACCACCGGCAGCATCACCGGGGCGCCCGACGGCTTGAATTTCAATGCCGACGAAAACTGCCCTATGGGCCCTCAGGGCGCGCAGCCTGATGCGTCGAACAGGGCTCCCGGCACCGTTTCACCGACGGTCAACGACAACCACTGCGGCAAGTAGCCGAGATCGAACTCGGGAATTCACGCTTTTTGCTTTTCGGCCGCGGCACGGATAGAGTTTCGTCCCGCGGGCGAAACGCCATATGTTCGGCTGTTCAGAAAGCTGATCGCCGCTTTGTGTTGGAGACTGATGCTAGCTCGCTGAAGCCTTGCGCGGCCGAGCCGACTTTGGCGTGGTGTCCTTGGACCTGCCATCCTTAGCTTTGGTGGCCGCCGCCTTTTTCGGGCGAGCCGCCTTCGCTTTCGGCTTGTTCTCTTCACTGTCGATCTCGGCAGTGGCCTGGTCCCAGTGCTGCTGATGCGCGCCGTCGGGCCGGCCGGCTTGTTCCCAGATCGCGTGGGCCCGCCGACGAATGCGTTCCTGCCTGTCGTCCGTCATTGTTGCCTCCATCGCATCAAATCCTTGAGCGACAACTGTCTTAGCTGAAATTTCGACCGACGTCTTGAGCGGTCTCGGCCCTAGTCGGACAGAACCGCGACACCGAGGAGTGCTGCCTTCTTGGTGATCAGCCCCGCCAGGTCCGCGTCCGAGCGCTCCGTTCCGGTTCGCTCACGCACTGCTGCAATCAGCTCCTTCATCGACAACAAGGCTGTGCCCCGTTCAGCAAGCAATTTGTCGACAGATGCGGCCACATTAGCTGACTCGACATGCGGCAACATGGAAATAGCTCCTTTCCTTTCCCAGATAACGATCAATATCCGGTGACGGCAGGCGAGCCCGCCGCTCTCTCCTTGCATTCCCGAGAGAGCGGCGGGTGAAGGTCAGTCGATGACCTGCACGATCCTGCGGGTGCCGGGGTCGACCAGCACGGTGTGATTGTCGACGACCACGTATCTGTATTCCACGTCAGGAACGTCGATCGGTTGAAGCTCAACCGTATCGGGCAAAGTGGAACCGACATTGAGCTCCACTCCCAGAAGGCTGATCGACGCCAGCGGGTGCTTGTGCACATATTCGCGAACGACGGTCTGCTGCTCGGGCGTGACAATCACCTGGTCTGCGGTGGCCACGCCGACACCGGCGAGCAGAACCAGCCCGGCGGCGGCAGGAACAAGGTGGATTTTCATCGTCTTCTCCTGTCTGGTTGCGGGCTCCGCCTTCCACTATCGGGAACCGTGAGCCCAGATTGCAAACGCCCACACAACCTTCTTGTTCCGTGAGTGGCGGCTAATTGATCACCGCATTGGCGCTACCTTGGTGCGTTGCTGCAAGCAACCGCAATGACCCGCGTTCCTGTCGCAGGAACGCGGGCCGATCGGATTTCCCGATCAGCAGCGATACCGGTGGGGGGATGATATCGACTGCTTCGACAAGAACAATTAGCAATAACTAATGTTCCGGGCCGAAGCGAAAAAGCCTGCGCCGTCGCGAATCGTCGCGAGATGCCTGTCTATTGTTCCGGTGGCTGCGCCGGCACCTCTCCGGGCTTGATCACCGGTGTCTCGCCTTCGTCCGGCGGCGGTGCGGTCATGCCCTCATCACCTGTCGGCGGCTGCAGCACGCCATTGCAAGGATCAAGTGTGTCAGTCAGGCTGTTGTTGCTGACCCCGTTGTTGACGGGCGGCTTCTGCTGCTGCCCGCTCTCCGGTTCGGCCTGGCAACGTCCGGAATGGGCAGGCCTCTGGTCGGGTGCCTGGTTGTCCGTCTGGGCGGCAACCGGCGCCGCCAATGCCAGTGCGCCCAGCACGCCTATCCTCAATGTGCCTAGCAAGAACGCGAAAGGTCTCATGTCGAACTCCTTCGCGAAGGATCATTTCCTTGGCAAAGCATGCGGGCCGCGATTGGTTCCCGCATGCGGGCAACGCGCCCCGGTTCCATGCTGGTTTCAAGGAAATGTCTCGTGGGTTCATGAATCCGTTGCTTCTGTCCGACCGACGATAGCTTTTGGCCGGCAACGATGCGTTGAAGACAAAAAACGCCCCGGGGCAGGGCATGTTGGGGAATCGTTAATCAGCGACTGCTACTATACAGGGGTCATGACCAAGAACCTCGGAAACGCCGTCAGGAACGCCCCCAGGGAGCCGGCAAGGAGCTCCGCTCTCAGCCGGTTGGCGCCGGCCTTGTTTCCCCTGGTGGTCGTCGCGCTTGGATATCTGGTCGGCTGGCAATTCTTCGGCTTCTAGAGGCATCGGATCCCTCGGCTTCGCGCGAAAATCCTTGAATCGGGCGCCGGCTCCTTCTCAGTCCGGAAAATCGAAGACCGGTTCCTCGCATCGATGGACCCGACATTGGCCGTCACGCGTCCAGACATAGGCGGCGGTCGGCACCTCGGGCCAGTCGCACTCATTGCCGAATTGGCGGACATATCGATCATAGGTGTTACGGCCAGTCGTCAGGACGACCGCGCGCCGGCTCTGGATCAGCTGCTGCGTCTGTTCGCATGTCATGGTGCGCGCATCCGGCCGGGCGTAGGCCATGCTTGTGGCGACAAGCAGGATCGCTGCGGCTGTCGAGGCCATTGGGCGAGCTGGCATGGTGTATCCTCACGAGAGTCGTGCCTAACGCGCACCTTCGCTCGTGGTTCCGCAACCTTCAACCAGAGCGGCATCTCTCGCAGGGAAGACTGTCACTGCGGTGCAACAAGACAGGTACGACCTCACTCCTCCTTCTCAGGTTTGAACCGCTTCACCATCACCTCGAAGACGATGTCCGATATCCACATCGCCGACACGCCGATGAGGAACGCTGCGGCCAGCGTCGTGGTGTCATCGTCCGCCGACGGGACAGGCAGGCCGGTGGCGCGGAAATATTGCACCACGGGAAGCGTCAGATACGCCGCCGCCAGCGCGCCGCAGATCGGCGACGCAACCATCTCGCGGACCTTGTAGCGGTGACGCGACAAGGCGCGCAAAATGCCGCCGGAAAGGCCGGCGACCACGACCGGCGCCTTGATGCCGAGCGTGTCGAGGAGCTCGTGTATCATGGCCTCCACCCGCACCATCTGGCGCCCTTCCCGTTGTAGGCGTTCATCTCGTCGAGCTCAGGCCGCGTCATGGCGTCGACGACGACCGCGGACGGCCGGCGCGGCTGGTTGTGGTCGCACCAGACCTGACGCGGATTGTCAGGCGAAACCGGCGTTGTGCATCCGGCGAGCAATAGACAGAGGATCAGTGCTTTGCCCATTGCATTGCCTCCCGCCGCGCCGCTTCGTCCGGAAGGTCGCGCGCCGCGCGTTCGGCGTCGGTTGCCTCGCGGTCCATTTCGAGGCGATCCTGTGCGGCGGCGAGTTTTTCCGCCGCCTGTTTCGCCGCGTCCTGTTTCGCCCGGCTGATGCCGCCGGCGACGTAGAGGCCGATGCCGCCGACCAGCGCCGCGAAGATCGCCATGATCGTCTTGTTGCCGGCGAGCGCGCTCAGCATGGAGAGCACCCACATCTCAATTGCCCTCCACTGCAGGCTGTTTTCTGACGAGGCCGGCGATGCCGTCGCGGACGACATTCATCAGGATCTTGAGCAAGGTCAGCACCCCGGTGATCTTGAGCGCCAGGACGGCGTCGATGCCGAACATCGTCCAGTCGAAGCCGACCAGGCTGGTAAGCAGCAGGATCAGCACATTGATCAGATTGTGCGCGGCATTCGTATTGAACCACTTCATGGCTTTGCCTTTCGAAACAAAGAGGGGGCCTTTCGAAACAGAGAGAGGATTGCGGCGACCACGGGGGCCATGATTGCGGCCCAGAGTCCGGACCAGACTCCAGACTCGCCCAGCTCTGGCTTAGGCCCCGAAGGCGCGGGACCATTCAGGTGCGGAGCCTTCGGGGTCGGGACAGGCAGTGGCGCAGGCTGTGGACGCTGCGCTGGGCCAACGGGCGGCCACGGCGTGTCCTTGATGCGCGACCATTTGCGGAACGCGTCTGCAAGCCGGGTGTCGTAGGCGTTCTTCCTGTAGGACGCGCCATTGTAGCCCTTGGCAAAGCCGGCCCAATCGTGATTGCGCAGTTTGTCGTCGAGCCGGTTCGCGGCGATGAAATTGACCGCCGCCTCCAGCTGCAGCGCCTCGTCCTCCATCATGGCTTCGACCATGGCCTGCACGGTGAGGAAGCCGGCCGCCTTGAAATTCTCGCCGAGAACCTGACCGAGACCCCACGACGCCGATCTGAGCGCCGCGGTCTCGTCGATCGCGCAGGCGGCTTTCAGGCGCGGATAACTATCCCGGGGATAAGGTTTTTCGCCCCACCGGGAATAGGCAAGGCCGGCTGCGACAGCTTGCGCCCGCGCCGCCCCCGACAGGTTGCGGAAAAAGACATGCGGCTCGAACAGGATGATCGGCCGGCCTTGGGCGTCGAAGCCATGCCCGCTGGTCTCGACATCGAGAAAGGCGTGGATCTCATCCTCGCCGACGCCGATCCTGGCGCCAAGCCTCGGCAGATCGAGATCGTCCAGGCGCCTGGCAGTGCCCTTGAAAATGGTGTCCATGGTTGGCCTTTCCGCCCTTGCGGGCAGGTTGATGTTTGCAAGCGATTGTGTGAAATGAGCCCAAAGGGGATGACAGGGGAGGATTTGCCCATGTCGCAAGGCGAAGGAACGGCCGCGGCGCGCTGGACGGTGAAGGCTGAACTCTGCGCGGTGGGCCGCGACAAGCCCTTGCTTGTGGCGCTGGCAGCGATCGTCTGCCTCTATTGCGGGCTGGTCGCCGGGCCGATCCTCTACGCGTTCCTGGCCATCCAGGGCATGGCGGATTTCTTCAAGTGACGGTGTCGGCTATTTGAGAACAGCTCCGTGCGTGTCGCCGCCTGAACCGAAATTGCTTAGCCGGGATGAAACTGCTCCCATGAACCGTTCGTACCTTGTGGGAGACGAGGTGCGGGAGGGCACGTGACAATCAGGATCAGGCTTCCGGGCGGGACTCTCAAGATCAAGAAAAAAGACGAGCTGCGCCGCCGCGAGCAGAAGCGCCAGGTTCCGGTCTGGCAGGTCGTAAATTACTTCATCGTCTGGTGGCCGAGCAGCATGTCGGATCGTCCATCCTCGATGAAAAAAAGCAGGGCACACGATCGCGTACCGGATGATTCTGACCACGCCGCGGACTGACGTTCGCGCCGGCTTCCTTTCGGAAATAGCCCCAGAAATAGTCAAGGATCGGCCATTGACTCTTCCGCAAGGGAAGTTCTCTAATTGCTGCATTGCACAATGGGGTTGGGAGCAATGGCAGTGCGTATCAGGTTGCCGGGCGGCACCTTGAAGATGAAGAGTTATCGTGAATTGCGCGCCCGCGAGCGCGAGCGCCGCATACCTGTCGTCAAGATCGGTTCGGTCTATTTAACATGGTGGTCGAACAGTCGGCGTCCTTTGAACGACCAACCGGGTGCGCCGGACGATCCTGACCGGCCCCAGCCAACGCCTTGACGCCCTCATCGGGCGCCTGCGCTCAAATCCTTCCGAAAATAGTCAAAAAAACTCGTCCATCGGCTGTTGACTCTTCCGCAAGGGAAGTTCTCTAATTGCTGCATTGCACATCAATCTTGCGTTGCACGGCGGGAGTTGAACCGATGGCAGTGCGTATCAAATTGCCGGGCGGCACTCTGAAGATGAAAGTCTATCGCGAATTGCGGGGACGGGAACGCGAGCGCCGCGTGCCGGTCATGAAGATCGGTTCGCTGTATTTTATCTGGTGGTCGAACAGCCAGCACGGCTCTCACGACAAGCCGCAAAACAGCCATCAATAGCCGTTGCGCCATTCGCCTGCGTATTGGGCTTAAACCGAGCGTGGCTTCGGATGCGCAAAAAAGTCGGCAGTCAGATGCGCCAGCAGACGCCGCCCAGATTATCGACCGGCGAGACGGAAGCCGCTCGGTACAAGTCTATCTGCAGCTCTTTTGCCAAAGGCCGTGCCGAGGCAACTGAATTGGAGCGTGAACACCCTACCGTCACGCTTGCAAAGCGCCGCCGCTTGCCGCAAATGATGGGGCTGGGCCAAGAGGATCGCCAGACCGTGAATACGGACTTGCCGAGAGAGAGAATACCAACCTGCGATTTTCGGTCCAGGCGATCGACAATCGGCGAATTCCTATGGCTTTGATGCAGACGAATGACGAGAGCGAGGCAAAGAAAGCCTTCGATGATCTCTCTGCCCACTTCTACTGGCGACGGCCGCGGCTGAGACCGCTAGAGCGCTTCACCGTTTCACGGAAACGGCGAACCACTCTAGCTCTTTGTTTTGACGCAATTCCGGACGGAAAACCGTTTCACACTTTTCCTGGAATTGCTCTAGGGGAGCATTGATGCCCTTCGTTCCGCCGTTCCTTTGTCGTCTCCTCGGCATCAAGGCCGGGACCGGCACGAAGATGAGTATCCAAAGCGTTCGCTCCGCGCGGCGCGGTCATCATGCGATCGGCGACGAATGTATTCTCCACAACGTCTTTTCTTTTGACCGGCCCGACGCAAAGATCATCGTCGGCCAGCGCAGCTTCATCGGAAAGAGTCACCTCGTCGCGGCCGAACGGATCGAAGTTGGCGATGACGTGATCATAAGTTGGGGCACCACAATCGTCGATCACAACTCGCACGCGACAGGATGGCCAGACCGCAACGCCGATGTCGCCGATTGGCATCAGGGAAAGAAGGACTGGTCGAACATCACCATCGCGCCAGTGAAAATTGAAGACAACGTCTTTATTGGCTTCAACGTCATCATTCTGAAGGGCGTTACGATCGGCAGGGGATCGGTCGTTGGCGCAGGATCCGTGGTAACAAAAGACGTGGCACCCTTCACTATGGTCGGCGGCAATCCTGCAAAGGCAATCGGCGCGAAATCTATCAGCGAGTTGAGCACAGAGCCCCGGCCATATACGACATAGTGCGCACTGCAGTCTTCGGCGCGAACCTCAGAAATTCGGTTCGCAGCTTGTATTTCACCCATCCTTTCGATTGACCGGCCAAGTGCTGCTCATAAGCGAGATCATGGGCGAATGTCATTTGCCTTTCAACTTTGAGCCCAGAAGTCTTCAGCAGGTTTTCGAACGTCAGCGGCGTGTAAAAATTGATATGCCCATAGGGGCCTAACATCCGGATTGCGCGCTCGAGGTTCCTCGTATGCTCCAACGGCACCTCGATGTAGAGCTTCTTGCAGACCCTCGCCGCCTCCATCAAAAACATCCGTTCATGCTCGACGTGTTCGACAACGTGGATCGCAAGACCTAGATCAAACGACTTATCGGGATGCGGGATATGATAACCGTCGAAGATGTCCAGGCTAGCTAGGTGTGGTGCCTCAGCAGGTTGTCCCGATCGAAGCCGAGGCGGCTGATGGG
>NZ_SUHQ01000059.1 GCF_004962245.1 Mesorhizobium sp.
CGTGAAGGCGGCCGCACCGTCGGTGCCGGCATCGTCGTCACCATCAAAGAGTAATTTGGACTTAAACCGATCTGTCGCGGGCGCTGCCCGCGCCGCGCCAGAACAAGGAAGTGACGCATGAACGGACAGAATATCCGCATCCGCCTGAAGGCGTTTGATCACCGGGTGCTTGACGCCTCGACGCGGGAAATCGTGTCGACGGCCAAGCGCACCGGCGCCAACGTCCGCGGCCCCATTCCGCTGCCGACGCGGATCGAAAAGTTCACGGTCAACCGGTCGCCTCACGTCGACAAGAAGAGCCGCGAGCAGTTCGAGATGCGCACGCACAAGCGTCTGCTCGATATCGTCGACCCGACCCCCCAGACGGTCGACGCGTTGATGAAGCTCGATCTTGCCGCCGGTGTCGACGTCGAGATCAAGCTCTAAGGAACCAGAAGTGCGGGGCGACCCGGAACTCTGAAGAAACAAGAGGCGTGGAGGGGCGGCAGCCCCGACAGGGAACTCTAAAGGAATTGAACCGATGCGTTCAGGTGTGATTGCAAAGAAGGTGGGAATGACCCGCATCTACAACGATGCCGGGGAACATGTTCCCGTCACTGTTCTCCAGATGGAGAACTGCCAGGTCGTGGCGCAGCGCACGCAGGAGAAGAACGGCTATACCGCCGTCCAGCTCGGCGTTGGCCTTGCCAAGGTGAAGAACACGTCGAAGGCGATGCGCGGCCATTTCGCGACCGCTTCCGTCGAGCCGAAGGCCAAGGTTGCCGAATTTCGCGTCTCCGCCGACAACATGATCGATGTCGGCGCCGAGATCACCGTCGAGCATTTCGTCGCCGGCCAGAAGGTCGATGTGACGGGAACCACGATCGGCAAGGGTTTCCAGGGCGTCATCAAGCGGCACCACATGGGCGGTGGCCGCGCGACCCACGGCAACTCGGTCTCGCACCGTACGCACGGCTCGACCGGCCAGCGCCAGGACCCGGGCAAGGTGTTCAAGGGCAAGCATATGGCTGGCCACATGGGTGACACCCGCGTCACCACGCAGAATGTCGAGGTCGTCTCGACCGACGCCGATCGCGGTCTGATCCTGATCCGCGGCGCGGTTCCGGGTTCGAAGGGCGCCTGGATCCTGGTCCGCGACGCCGCCAAGGTTGCGTTGCCGGCCAATGCGCCGAAGCCTGCCGCAATCCGCGCCATCGCGACCAACGATAGCGCCAAGAACGATGCCCCGGCCACAGTAAACGATGCCCCGGCCACAGAGGGAGCGGAATAATGGACCTCAAGATCACAACGCTTGGCGGCAAGGACGCCGGCAAGGTGAAACTCTCCGAGGAGATTTTCGGCCTTGATCCGCGCGAGGACATCCTGCAGCGCGTCGTGCGCTGGCAGCTTGCCAAGAAGCAGCAGGGCACGCACAAGACCAAGGGGCGCGCCGAGATCGCTCGCACCGGCGCCAAGATGTACAAGCAGAAGGGTACGGGCCGCGCCCGCCACCATTCGGCACGCGCTCCGCAGTTCCGCGGCGGCGGCAAGGCCCACGGCCCGGTCGTCCGCAGCCACGAGCACGACCTGCCGAAGAAGGTGCGCGCGCTTGGCCTCAAGCATGCCCTTTCGGCCAAGGCCAAGAGCGCGTCGCTCATCATCATCGACGAGCTGAAGCTGACCGAGGCCAAGACCAAGGCGCTGATCGCGAATTTCGCGACGCTGGGCCTGTCCAACGCCCTGGTGATCGGCGGCGCCGAGCTTGACAAGAACTTCAAGCTTGCGGCGACGAACATCCCGAACATCGACGTGCTGCCCATCCAGGGCATCAACGTCTACGACATTCTGCGCCGCGGCACGCTGGTCCTTTCGAAGGCCGCCGTCGAGGCTCTCGAGGAGCGCTTCAAATGACCGACCTTCGTCACTACGACGTGATCGTCTCGCCGGCGATCACCGAAAAGTCGACCATGGCTTCCGAGCAGAACCAGGTCGTCTTCAACGTCGCCAAGAAGGCGTCGAAGCCGGAAATCAAGGCTGCCGTCGAAGCGCTGTTCGGCGTCAAGGTGATGGCCGTGAACACGCTTGTCCGCAAGGGCAAGATCAAGCGCTTCCGCGGCACGATCGGCCGCCAGAGCGACGTCAAGAAGGCGATTGTGACGCTGGCCGACGGCCAGTCGATCGACGTCGCGACGGGTCTCTGAGCAAGACCGCGAGGACAGAAACATGGCACTGAAAAAATTCAACCCGATAACGCCGAGCACCCGCCAGCTGGTCATCGTCGATCGCTCGGGCCTCTACAAGGGCAAGCCCGTCAAGGGCCTGACCGAAGGCCTGACTAAGTCGGGCGGCCGCAACAATTACGGTCGCATCACGGCCCGCTTCATCGGCGGCGGTCACAAGCGTACGTACCGCATCATCGACTTCAAGCGCCGCAAGTTCGACGTCGTCGGTACGGTCGAGCGTATCGAATACGATCCGAACCGCAGCGCCTTCATCGCGCTGATCAAGTATGACGACGGCGAGCTGTCCTACATCATCGCCCCGCAGCGCCTTGCTGCCGGTGACAAGATCGTGGCCGGCGAAGCGGTCGACGTGAAGCCGGGCAATGCGATGCCGCTGGCCTCGATGCCGGTCGGCACGATCGTCCACAACATCGAGCTGAAGCCGGGCAAGGGCGCCCAGGTTGCCCGTTCGGCTGGCGGCTACGCCCAGCTCGTCGGCCGTGACCAGGGCATGGCGATCCTGCGCCTGAATTCGGGCGAGCAGCGTGTCGTCCACGGCTCCTGCATGGCCACTGTCGGTGCCGTGTCCAACCCGGACCACGGCAACATCAATGACGGCAAGGCAGGCCGCACGGTGTGGCGGGGCAAACGTCCGCACAACCGCGGCGTGACCATGAACCCGGTCGACCATCCGCATGGCGGCGGCGAAGGCCGCACCTCGGGTGGCCGCCATCCGGTTTCGCCTTGGGGTAAGCCGACCAAGGGCAAGAAGACGCGGTCCAACAAGGCGACCGACAAGTTCATCCTGCGCTCGCGCCATCAGCGCAAGAGCTAAGAAGAGGTAACGCCAAGTGACTCGTTCGATTTGGAAAGGCCCCTTCATCGACGGCTACCTTCTCAAGAAGGTGGACAAGGTTCGTGAAGGTGGTCGCAATGAGGTGATCAAGATGTGGAGCCGCCGCTCCACCATCCTGCCGCAGTTCGTCGGCTTCACCTTCGGTGTCTACAACGGCCAGAAGCATGTTCCCGTTTCGGTGAACGAGGACATGGTCGGTCACAAGTTCGGTGAATTCGCTCCGACCCGGACCTATTACGGTCACGGCGCGGATAAGAAGGCGAAGAGGAAATAATCATGGGCAAGGCCAAAGCTCCGCGCAGGCTTGCTGACAACGAAGCGCGCGCCGTGTTGCGCACGATCCGTATCAGCCCGCAGAAGCTGAACCTGGTTGCCGCGCTGATCCGCGGCAAGAAGGTCGCGACAGCGCTTTCCGACCTCGAATTCTCGGCCAAGCGGATTTCCGGCACGGTCAAGAAGACGCTGGAATCGGCGATCGCCAACGCGGAAAACAACCACGACCTCGACGTCGATGCGCTGATCGTGGCGGAAGCCTATGTCGGCAAGTCGATCGTCATGAAGCGATTCCATGCCCGTGGCCGTGGTCGCGCCAGCCGTATCGAGAAGCCGTTCTCGCACCTCACGATCGTCGTTCGTGAAGTCGAAGAAAAAGGGGAGGCCGCATAATGGGCCAGAAAGTCAATCCGATCGGTCTGCGTCTCGGCATCAACCGCACCTGGGATTCGCGCTGGTTTGCGAACACCGGCGAATACGGCAAGCTGCTGCACGAGGACATCAAGATCCGCAAGTATCTTGAGAAGGAACTCAAGCAGGCTGCGATTTCGAAGGTCGTGATCGAGCGTCCGCACAAGAAGTGCCGCGTCACCATCCATGCGGCGCGCCCGGGCCTGATCATCGGCAAGAAGGGCGCCGACATCGAGAAGCTTCGCAGGAAGCTGATGGAGATGACGAAGTCCGAGACGCATTTGAACATCGTCGAGGTGCGCAAGCCCGAGATCGACGCGACGCTGGTCGCCCAGTCGATCGCCCAGCAGCTCGAGCGCCGCATCGCGTTCCGACGCGCCATGAAGCGCGCCGTGCAGTCGGCGATGCGCCTCGGCGCCGAAGGCATCCGCATCAACTGCGCCGGCCGTCTCGGCGGTGCTGAGATCGCGCGCATGGAATGGTACCGCGAAGGTCGCGTGCCGCTGCATACGCTGCGTGCCGACGTCGACTACGGCACGGCCGAAGCGCACACCGCCTACGGCATCTGCGGCGTCAAGGTCTGGGTGTTCAAGGGCGAAATCCTCGAGCACGACCCGATGGCTTCGGAGCGTCGCGCCAGCGAGGGCGATCACGCGCATGGCGGTGGTGGTGAGCGCGAACGCGGTCGCCGTCGCGAAAACGCCTGAGACAGTTGAGAATTTGGAGTTAGAACGATGCTGCAGCCAAAGCGCACAAAGTTCCGCAAGCAGTTCAAGGGTCGTATCCATGGTGCCGCCAAGGGCGGCACCAATCTGGATTTCGGCGGTTTCGGGCTGAAGGCGCTTGAGCCGAACCGCGTCACCGCGCGCGAGATCGAGGCGGCCCGCCGCGCGATCACCCGCGAAATGAAGCGTGCCGGCCGCGTCTGGATCCGTATTTTCCCGGATGTGCCGGTGACGTCGAAGCCGACCGAAGTCCGCATGGGCAAGGGCAAGGGCGCGGTCGATTACTGGGCAGCGCGCGTGAAGCCGGGTCGTATCATGTTCGAGATCGACGGCGTCAATGAGGAAACCGCCCGTGAGGCGCTGCGTCTCGGTGCGGCCAAGCTCTCGGTCAGGACGCGCTTCGTACAGCGCATCGCAGAATAAGGACGGGCTGATCATGAAAGCCGAAGACATCCGAACCAAGACCCAGGACCAGCTGGCCGACGATCTGGCCAGCCTGAAGAAGGAGCAGTTCAACCTGCGCTTTCAGAAGGCCACCGGCCAGCTCGAGAAGACCGCGCGCGTGAAGCAGGTCCGTAGGGACATTGCGCGTATCAAGACCATCGCTGCGGAAAAGTCCGCGGCCAAGAAGGCTTAAGGACGAAAACCATGCCAAAGCGCATTCTGCAGGGCACCGTCGTCAGCGACAAGAACGAGAAGACGGTTGTCGTCAAGGTCGAACGGCGCTTCACGCATCCCGTGATGAAGAAGACCGTGCGCATGACCAAGAAGTACAAGGCGCACGACGAGAACAACGCCCACAAGGTCGGCGATCAGGTGTTCATCCAGGAATCGAAGCCGATTTCCAAGGACAAGCGCTGGACCGTTGTGTCTTCGGACCAGGCCTGATCAGGGCAAACGAAACGAATTTTGGACAGACCGGGGGAGGGTGAATAACCCGTCCCGTTAGAAGAGAAGAAGGCGGCCAGTCATGATTCAGATGCAAACAAACCTCGACGTCGCGGATAATTCCGGCGCCCGTCGTGTCATGTGCATCAAGGTGCTGGGCGGCTCGAAGCGGAAATACGCTTCCGTGGGCGACATCATCGTGGTGTCGATCAAGGAAGCCATCCCGCGCGGCCGCGTCAAGAAGGGCGATGTGATGAAGGCGGTCGTGGTTCGCACGGCCAAGGACATCCGCCGCCCGGACGGCAGCGTGATCCGTTTCGACAAGAACGCGGCCGTTCTCGTCGACAACAAGAAAGAGCCGATCGGCACGCGTATCTTCGGACCGGTTCCGCGCGAACTCCGCGCCAAGAACCACATGAAGATCATCTCGCTCGCGCCTGAAGTGCTGTAAGGAGCCGGACCAATGCAGAAGATTAGAAAAGGCGACAAGGTCGTCGTGCTGGCCGGCAAGGACAAGGGCCGTTCGGGCGAAGTCCTCTCGGTACAGCCGAAGGAAGACACCGCGCTGGTGCGCGGCGTCAACATGATCCGCCGTCACCAGAAGCAGTCCCAGTCCCAAGAGGGCGGGATCATCACCAAGGAAGCGCCGATCCAGCTGTCGAACATCGCGCTGGCCGACCCCAAGGATGGCAAGCCGACCCGCGTCGGTTTCATTTTCCAGAAGGACGGCAAGAAGGTGCGCGTCGCCAAGCGCTCGGGAGAAGTCATCAATGGCTAAGGCTCAAACCAAGCAGGCGACGGCCCAGAATACGCCGCGCCTCAAGCAGGTCTACAACGAGACCATCCGCAAGGCGCTGCAGGAGCAGTTCGGCTACGAGAATGAGATGCAGGTTCCGCGCATCGACAAGATCGTGCTGAACATGGGCGTCGGCGAAGCGACCGGCGATTCGAAGAAGCCTTCGATCGCTGCGGAAGATCTTGCACTGATCGCCGGCCAGAAGGCCGTCGTCACCCGCGCCCGCAACTCGATCGCCGGCTTCAAGGTCCGCGAAAAGATGCCGATCGGCGCCAAGGTCACGCTGCGCAAGGAACGCATGTACGAGTTCCTCGACCGTCTCGTGAACATCGCGCTGCCGCGCGTCCGCGACTTCCGCGGACTCAATCCGAAGAGCTTCGATGGCCGTGGCAATTATGCCATGGGCATCAAGGAACACATCGTGTTCCCGGAGATCAACTACGACAAGGTTGATCAGATCTGGGGCATGGACGTCATCGTTTGTACGACTGCGAAGACGGACGACGAAGCCAGGGCATTGCTCAAGGCCTTCAACTTCCCCTTCCGCCAGTAACGGCAGCGAGAAAAGGAAAAATCTGAAATGGCAAAGACCAGCTCAGTCGAGAAGAACAACAGGCGCCGCAAGCTTGCGGACCAGTACGCCGCCAAGCGTAAGGTCCTCAAGGCGATCATCATGGATCAGTCCAAGCCGATGGAAGAGCGTTTCCGCGCTCAGTTGAAGCTTGCGGCACTGCCGCGCAACTCGGCCAAGACCCGCATCCGCAACCGCTGCGAAGTCACGGGACGTCCGCGTGCCTACTATCGCAAGCTCAAAGTATCGCGCATCGCGCTTCGTGATCTCGGCAACAACGGCCAGATCCCGGGCCTGGTCAAGTCGAGCTGGTAAGGAGGACATAACATGTCATTGAGCGATCCTCTCGGCGATATGCTGACGCGCATCCGCAACGCCTATGGCCGCAAGAAGTCGAGCGTTTCCACGCCGGCCTCGCGCCTGCGTGCCCGCGTCCTCGACGTGCTGAAGGCGGAAGGCTATATCCGCGACTACAGCCAGACCGACTTCGACAACGGCAAGTCCGAAATCGAAATCGAGCTGAAGTATTTCGACGGTGCGCCCGTCGTGCGCGAAATCGCCCGTGTCTCGAAGCCGGGCCGCCGCGTGTATGTTTCGGCGAAGTCGATTCCGCACGTCGCCAACGGCCTCGGCATCGCCATTCTTTCGACGCCGAAGGGCGTGATGGCCGACCACGAAGCGCGTGAACAGAATGTCGGCGGGGAAATCCTCTGCCAGATCTTCTGATCTGGAGCGTGATCCCGAACCGAAGGTCCGCGCAGTGAAAAGTGGACCCCGGTTTTCGGACAAGATCACGCTCGAAACAGAGACCTGAAACAAGAGAAGTGACGAGGACAACAAAATGTCTCGTATTGGAAAGAAACCCGTTTCGCTGCCCCAGGGCGTGACCGCGACCGTCGACGGCCAGACCGTGACGGCGAAGGGCCCCAAGGGTGAGCTGAAGTTCGTGGTGAACGACGAAGTGCTGGTCAAGATGGAGGGCAGCGAGATTGCTGTCCAGCCGCGCGATCAGAGCAAGACCGCCCGCTCCAAATGGGGCATGTCGCGCACGCAGATCGTCAACATCCTGCAAGGCGTCAAGGATGGTTTCGAAAAGAAGCTCGAGATCACCGGCGTTGGCTATCGCGCCGCCATGCAGGGCAAGAACCTGCAGCTGGCGCTCGGCTTCAGCCATGATGTCGTCTACGAAACGCCGCAGGACATCACGATTACCGTGCCGAAGCCGACGGAAATCACCGTGACCGGCATCGACAAGCAGAAGGTCGGCCAGGTTGCCGCCGAGATCCGCGAATATCGCGGTCCCGAGCCGTACAAGGGCAAGGGCGT
The DNA here is from genome assembly GCF_004962245.1 of Mesorhizobium sp. Lineage (GTDB taxonomy): Bacteria > Pseudomonadota > Alphaproteobacteria > Rhizobiales > Rhizobiaceae > Mesorhizobium. Next base: position 8,048 of record NZ_SUHQ01000059.1, read on the forward strand.
CCGCTACGCTGGCGAGAAGATCGTCCGCAAGGAAGGCAAGAAGAAGTAATTTCAACGCCGCGGGGAGCGGTCGCGGGAGGCCTGTCCTACCGCACAGGGTTGCCCCCGTTTTTTGAAGGCAAGGAACTGATATCATGGGCTCGAAAGAATCCACACAACGCCGCGCTCAGCGCGTTCGTCGCCAGATCAAGAAGGTCGCGGGCGAGCGTCCGCGTCTGTCGGTCCACCGCACGTCGAAGAACATCTACGTCCAGCTCATCGACGACGCCAAGGGCCACACAATCGCTGCCGCTTCGACGCTGGAGAAGGACCTCAAGGGTTCGCTCAAGACCGGTGCCGACACTGCCGCCGCCGTCGCAATTGGCAAGCTGATTGCCGAGCGCGCCTCGAAGGCCGGCGTCAAGGAAGTCGTCTTCGACCGGGGACCGTACATCTATCACGGCCGCGTCAAGGCGCTGGCCGAGGCTGCCCGTGAAGGCGGCTTGAGCTTCTAATTTCGCCCCCGGCAACCCGCAGAGGTGCCGGATATCATCATCAACCGTGCTTCCGGAAAAAAACAAGGAACAGGATATGGCACAGGAACGTAGGGATGGCGGCCGCGGCCGTGATCGCGAAGAGCGCGACGACGGCATTGTCGACAAGCTCGTCCACATCAACCGCGTCGCCAAGGTCGTCAAGGGCGGCCGGCGCTTTGGCTTTGCAGCACTTGTCGTCGTCGGCGACCAGAAGGGCCGCGTCGGCTTCGGTCACGGCAAGGCGCGCGAAGTGCCTGAGGCGATCCGCAAGGCGACCGAATCGGCCAAGCGCGACATGATCTTCGTGCCGCTGCGCTCGGGCCGCACGCTGCACCACGACGTCGAGGGACGCTGGGGCGCCGGACGCGTTCTGCTGCGCGCCGCCAAGCAGGGTACCGGCATCATCGCCGGCGGCCCGATGCGCGCCGTCTTCGAGACGCTCGGCATGCATGATGTGGTCGCCAAGTCGATGGGTTCGTCGAACCCGTACAACATGGTTCGCGCCACTTTCGACGCGCTGAAGAGCCAGATGCATCCCAAGGATGTGGCTGCTGCGCGCGGCATCAAGTACTCGACCCTTCAGGCCCGCCGCGGCACCGCCGTCGCGGCCGAAGAATAGTCGACGCTGACCAGGGATTTTGACCATGGCCAAGAAAGCAACCAAGACCATCACCGTTGAGCAGATCGGTTCGCCGATCCGCCGGCCGAAGGAGCAGCGCGCGACGCTGGTCGGCCTCGGCCTCAACAAGATGCACAAGCAGCGCACGCTGGAAGATACGCCCTCCGTGCGCGGCATGATCGCTGCCGTTCAGCATCTCGTCCGCGTTGTGGACGAGGGCTGAACCAGAGCGCAGGAGAACTCAGATGAAACTCAACGATCTGCGTGACAAGGACGGCGCGACGCATTCCAAGAAGCGTCTCGGCCGCGGCATCGGTTCCGGTTCGGGCAAGACCGCCGGTCGCGGCGTCAAGGGTCAGAAGGCGCGCTCCGGCGTCGCCGTCAACGGCTTCGAGGGTGGCCAGATGCCGCTCTACCGGCGCCTGCCGAAGCGTGGCTTCAACAATATCTTCGCCAAGAGCTTCACGGTTGTGTCGCTGGCCCGCATCCAGGCCGCGCTCGACGCCAAGAAGCTCGACGCCAAGACGACAGTGACGGCTGAAGCGCTGGTTGCGGCCGGCGTCATCCGCCGGGTCAAGGACGGCGTGCGCATCCTCTCCGACGGCGACATCAAGTCGAAGCTCGCCTTCGACGTGGCCGGCGCCTCCAAGGCTGCCATCGAGAAGATCGAAAAGGCCGGCGGTTCGGTCAAGCTGCCGGAAAAGGCAGCCGCCGAGTAACGTCGATTTGAAGCGCGATCGGCAAAAGTGGGAACCGTTTCGCTTTCGATTGCGCTTTGATCCGACCAATATGGCGGCCGCGTCAACGCGGCCGCTTGCATGTTTGCAGTCCGGAGCTTATCTCGTGAGCTTCGGTGACACGCGCCGCCTGAGCTGCGGGCCATCGAGCGTGACCAAGCGGAGAATCAGGCATGGCTTCGGCTGCTGAACAACTAGCCTCGAATCTGAATTTCTCGGCCTTCGCCAAGGCGGAGGATCTGAAGAAGCGCATCTGGTTCACCATCGGCGCGCTGCTCGTCTATCGCCTCGGCACCTATATCCCGCTGCCCGGCATCAATCCCGACGCTTTCGCCCAGGCCTTCTCGTCGCAGAGCAAGGGCGTGCTTGGCATGTTCAACATGTTCGCCGGCGGCGCCGTGGAGCGCATGGCGATCTTTGCCCTCGGCATCATGCCCTATATCTCCGCCTCCATCATCATGCAGCTGATGACCTCGGTCATCCCGTCCCTGGAAGCGCTGAAGAAGGAAGGCGAGCAGGGCCGCAAGGTCATCAACCAGTACACGCGCTACGGCACCGTGCTTTTGGCGCTGGTCCAGGCCTACGGCATCTCGGTCGGACTGGAAGGCGGCAACGGCATCGTCAGCGATCCCGGCATGTTCTTCCGCATCTCGACCGTCATCACGCTGGTCGGCGGCACCATGTTCCTCATGTGGCTCGGCGAACAGATCACTGCCCGCGGCATCGGCAACGGCATTTCGCTGATCATCTTTTCCGGAATCGTCGCCGGCCTGCCGCAAGCCATCTCCGGTACGCTGGAACTTGGCCGTACCGGCGCGCTTTCGACCGGCCTGATCCTGGCGATCATCGTTCTCGCCATTGTCGTCATCGCCCTGATCGTGTTCTTCGAGCGCGCCCAGCGTCGCTTGCTGATCCAGTATCCGAAGCGCCAGGTCGGCAACCGCATGTTCCAGGGCGACACGTCGCATCTGCCGCTCAAGCTCAATACGGCCGGCGTCATTCCGCCGATCTTCGCGTCTTCGCTGCTGTTGCTGCCGGCAACGGTCGCCGGCTTCTCGCAGACGACCAACATGCCTGCCTGGGCCAGCACCGTCCTGGCGGCGCTTGGCCATGGCCAGCCGCTCTACATGGCATTCTACGCGGCGATGATCGTGTTCTTCGCCTTCTTCTACACGGCGATCGTCTTCAACCCGAAGGACACCGCCGACCAGCTCAAGAAGCATTCGGGGTTCATTCCGGGCTACCGTCCGGGCGAGCGCACCGCCGATTACATCGACTATGTCCTCACCCGCATCACCGTCGTCGGCGCCATCTATCTGGTGCTGGTATGTCTGCTGCCCGAATTCCTGATTTCAGCGACTGGCGTACCGTTCTACCTCGGTGGCACATCGCTTCTGATCGTGGTCAGTGTAACGCTCGATACGGTGGCGCAGATTCAGGGTCACCTGATCGCGCACCAGTATGAGGGCCTGATCAAGAAGTCGAAGTTGCGCGGGGGGAAGAAGGCCAGATGAGGTTGATATTGCTTGGGCCGCCAGGGGCGGGCAAGGGGACACAAGCACAAAGACTGGTAGAAAAACACGGCATACCCCAACTCTCCACGGGCGATATGCTGCGAGCTGCCGTCCAGGCCGGCACCGAAGTCGGCAAGCGCGCCAAGGCGGTGATGGACGCCGGCGAACTGGTCTCCGACGCCATCGTCAATGCCATCGTGGCCGAACGTATCGATCAGCCCGATTGTGCAAAGGGTTTCATCCTTGACGGATACCCGCGAACCCTGGTGCAGGCGGACGCAGTTGAATCAATGCTCTCGGATCGCGGCCTGAACCTCGACGCTGTCATCGAACTTGTCGTCGACGACAAGGCTCTGGTCGGCCGAATCGTCAAGCGCGCCGAAGAGACCAAGGCCGCGGGTCTGCCGGTACGCAAGGACGACAATCCGGCGGTGTTCGAAGAGCGCCTGAGGGAGTACTACAAGAAAACGTCGCCGCTGATCGGTTACTATTATGCCAAGGGCAAGCTGAGAGGCGTCGACGGCATGGCCGACATCGATGCGGTGACGCAACAGATCGAAGCGGTGCTCACGGCCGCGACCCAAGGGGCGGCCCAAAGGTCTGCGTACGGAAAATAGACGATTGCGCTTGACTGGAGCGGTTCGCTGAGGTATGGCGGCCCGTCTTCCTATCAGGCATGAGGTTTGCTTGCCCGCAAGGGCAAGGCAACCGCTTTGAACTGGAAACTCCCGCATGGGCCGGCCTCCACCGGACGCGGGGCAACTTTGATAGCGCCGGCTTGCCCGGCCCACATGGAGAAGAGAAGAACATGGCTCGTATAGCCGGCGTCAACATTCCGACCAACAAGCGCGTCGTCATTGCGCTTCAGTACATTCACGGCATTGGCAAGAGCTTCGCCCAGGAGATCGTCGACAAGGTCGGCATCCCGGCCGAGCGCCGCGTCAACCAGCTGACCGACGCGGAAGTGCTGCAGATCCGCGAGACGATCGACCGCGACTATCAGGTCGAGGGCGATCTGCGCCGCGAAGTCTCGATGAACATCAAGCGGCTCATGGACCTCGGCTGCTATCGCGGCCTGCGTCATCGTCGCTCGCTGCCGGTTCGCGGCCAGCGCACGCATACCAATGCGCGCACCCGCAAGGGCCCGGCCAAGTCGATCGCCGGCAAGAAGAAGTAATTTGGGGGAATAAGGGAGTAGGGCAGTAAGGCAGTAGGGAACGGTCGCCAATTGGATCGCGTATTTTCCCTACTCCCTTACTGCCCTATTCCCCTACTCTCTTGCGAAGGTGGAGCCGCTGGCATTACGGCGGTGTAGAGATCAACTGAAAGGACCATCATGGCCAAGGAAGCCACTCGTGTTCGCCGTCGCGAACGCAAGAATATTTCGTCGGGCGTTGCCCACGTCAATTCGACCTTCAACAACACGATGATCACCATCACCGACGCGCAGGGCAATTCGATCGCCTGGTCGTCGGCGGGAGCCCAGGGCTTCAAGGGGTCTCGCAAATCGACCCCGTTCGCTGCCCAGATGGCTGCCGAGGACGTTGCCAAGAAGGCCCAGGAACATGGCATGCGCATGCTCGAGGTCGAGGTCTGCGGACCTGGCTCCGGTCGTGAATCGGCGTTGCGCGCGTTGCAGGCAGCCGGCTTCACCATCACCTCGATCCGTGATGTGACGCCGATCCCGCACAATGGCTGCCGTCCGCGCAAGAAGCGCCGCGTCTAAAGAATTACCGAACGCCGCGCGAACGCCAGTAGCGTTCCTCCACGGCATTCCAGGTCGCCCGCCACGATTGGATGGTGGCGGGTCAACGGAAGGAAAGCATCATGATCCAGAAAAATTGGCAGGAACTGATCAAGCCGAACAAGATCGAGTTTTCGTCGAAGAAGAAGACGCTGACCACGCTGGTCGCCGAGCCGCTCGAACGCGGCTTTGGTCTCACCCTCGGCAATGCGCTGCGTCGCGTGCTTTTGTCTTCGCTGCGTGGCGCGGCTGTGACCGCCGTGCAGATCGACGGCGTTCTGCATGAATTCTCGTCCATCGCCGGCGTGCGCGAGGACGTGACCGACATCGTCTTGAACATCAAGGAAATCGCCATCCGCATGGAAGGCGACGGCCCCAAGCGCATGGTCGTGCGCAAGCAGGGACCTGGCGCCGTTCTCGCCGGCGACATCCAGACGGTCGGCGACGTCGAGATCCTCAATCCCGACCACGTCATCTGCACGCTGGACGAAGGCGCTGAGATCCGCATGGAGTTCACCGTCGATACCGGCAAGGGCTACGTGCCGGCCGAGCGCAATCGCGCCGAAGACGCACCGATCGGCCTTATCCCGGTCGACAGCCTCTACTCGCCGGTCAAGAAGGTCTCCTACAAGGTCGAGAATACCCGCGAGGGCCAGGTCCTCGACTATGACAAGCTGACCATGACGATCGACACCGACGGTTCGATCTCGGGCGAGGACGCAGTGGCTTTCGCTGCCCGCATCCTGCAGGATCAGCTTGGCCTGTTCGTCAATTTCGACGAGCCGCAGAAGGAAGTCGCCGCCGAACAGGTGACCGAGCTCGCCTTCAACCCGGCGTTGCTCAAGAAGGTCGACGAGCTTGAGCTTTCGGTGCGTTCGGCTAACTGCCTGAAGAACGACAACATCGTCTATATCGGCGACCTGATCCAGAAGACCGAAGCCGAGATGCTGCGCACCCCGAACTTCGGCCGCAAGTCGCTGAACGAGATCAAGGAAGTTTTGGCGGCGATGGGCCTGCACCTCGGCATGGAAGTGCCGGATTGGCCGCCGGAAAACATCGAAGACCTCGCCAAGCGTTACGAAGATCAATACTGAGGCTTGAGCCTCTTGAACCCGGAATGAAGGAGAAGAGCCATGCGCCACGGATTTAAAGGCCGCCGGTTCGCCCGCAGCATAAGCCATCGCAAGTCGATGTTTGCCAACCTTGCCGTGTCGCTTATCGAGCATGAGCAGATACTCACCACATTGCCGAAGGCGAAGGATCTGCGTCCGATCGTCGAGAAGCTGGTGACGCTCGGCAAGCGTGGCGATCTGCATGCCCGCCGCCAGGTCATTGCCCAGATCGGCAATGAAGGCGTCGTCAAGCGCCTGTTCGACACGATCGCGCCGCGTTATGCCACCCGCAATGGCGGCTATCTGCGCATCATGAAGGCGGGCTTCCGCCACGGTGACAATGCTGCCATGGCAGTCATCGAGTTCGTCGATCGCGACACCTCGGCCAAGGGCGCCGGCGACCGTGCCCGCATCGAGGCCGAAGGCGTCGACGAGGAAGCCGCGGCCGCATAAGGCTCGGCTGTTCCTGAAAGAGTTCAAAGGGGCCTGCGGGCCCCTTTTTGCATTCCGACGGCGCCACGGAGCATTTGCGGTGATTTTCTCGGCTCGGCTCATGCCTTCCGGGAAAATAATTCGATTTCATCGCCTTAGAGCGTTTCAGTGATTAATTGAATCTTTGGGGGATTGAACGAAGCCGCTGACG
>NZ_SUHQ01000005.1:0-199376 GCF_004962245.1 Mesorhizobium sp.
GAAATCAAGATATACTGCTAAAATCGGCGCCAGTTTAAAGATTTTTACTGTATTGCCCGTTTAATACCGTTTTAAGAACACCATTTCGCCACATGAAATGAGTGCAATAATTGCACTCATTTCAAAAAAAGGCGACCCAGGCCGAATCACTGGCTGATTCTCGGAGGGGTTGTTTTCAAAAGCGCTGCTGAAAAACCAGCAGGGGAGGAACCGCACCTGGGCGCAACACCTGGACGGAAGCTATTCCTTTTTCGGTCGAACGCCTGATCCGATCCAGATCTTCCTTCGTGACAGGGTCGCACGATTTTGGGTCGGTTTTGTCCCAGAGGTTCTTAGCGACAACAGAGTCCACGGCGGTATAGATGGCCGAGGGCGCTGCCTCGCGCTTCGGCACCACATTCTGTTTGATGAGGGCAGAGATGACCCCAGCGAGCAGATCAGCAGACTGCTTGAATGTTACTCTCGAGACGGTCTTTGCCTCGTCTTCATCTCTCGGGTCCAAAGCCCCAGGCTGACCAGTGAACAGGCAATGGTGGGCCGCGAACAGCCAGTCGTGAACGATGTAGGCCGGACCGTAACCCCAAGGTGAAAGCCCCGCGAGGCCCCGCACCAGAGGCGGGATCGAACCTCCGTCGGTGTAATGCAAGCCAGGTCGGATTGTAGAGACGCTGAGATCCTGACGCAGCTTCTCCGGAAGATGGTACGTCAGAGGATCACCATTGTAGGGATAGTAGACGAATCTGTCTTCACCGACCCAGAAGATCATCAAATTTCCGGATATCTTGCCAGAGTCTTTCAGATCGATGCTTGGGCTCGCACAGCTGACCAGCGCGGCCATGATTATTGAATGCCACCAAAACTTCCTGGATCGAAACACCGTCAGTTTGGAGAATACCGGTAAAATCAGCTTCAACATGCGCCCCCCCCAAAAGAAATTAAATCACCCCCCTGTAATTTTGCAATCCTCTCCTTTTTATTCTTTCGGTTTCGCAATACGGCAAATACATCCCGGCTTGCCGCATTCCGGTTTCAGGATGGCGCAAACAGCTTCCGCCATTTTTCAATCCGCAGCCGCAATCGGCCAGTCTATCCCCGCGATGCTGCAACGGATCCCCGGCTAACGACAATTCGATCCCACGAAACCGCAATCGCATCCCGCGCTACGACAGCCAGACTCCCTGTTAAATCAACGTCGACTACGAAATTTTACTGATATCTGGGCGGATTTCCCTGATAGGCTGCAACAGGAAACGGTGCTCTAAATAACTGAAATCACTAGACAATACTGACTGTCTGCCCCGCGGAAGCATTCGCTTCGCGCGAATTCCCTGTTTTTTGCCTGCTATCAGGGATTTCTCAAACGGAGACTGGTTCGCCACCGGCTGTGTGGTTCACCATTTTTTCAATGACTTAAGGGTTTTCGCCGTACTTTTTAAAAATCGGCCGGCAATTGGTACGGCGCTTTTGCGTGAATATCGGCCTTCGCATCGTCGACCCGCAGCACAGGCCGCGCCGATCAGATACGCCGGCCGGTTTTCGCGTCGAAGAGGTGGGCGCTGGCGCGATCGACCTCGATCCGTACCTGCGCGCCTTGCCTGAGCGGCAGCCGCTCGCGGAAAAGACAGGAAATTTCCTCACCGGCGCAGTCGACCTTGGCGAAGATTTCCGAACCGGTGGCTTCCAGAAGCGTGACCGTGCCTGGCATGCCCTGGGCAGTTGCGCGGATATGTTCGGGGCGGATGCCGTAGACAAGTTCGCGTCCTGCAGCGTCGATCGGGCGGGCGCCTTCCGGCAGTGGCAGGATCAGCCCACCAGCACTGCGGAACACGCCTTCCTCGATGCGGCCGGCAATGAAGTTCATGGCGGGCGAGCCGATGAAGCCGGCAACGAAGAGATTGGCCGGATGATCGTAGAGGTCGAGCGGCGCGCCGATCTGCTCGACCAGGCCGTCATGCAGCACGACGATCTTGTCGGCCATGGTCATGGCCTCGATCTGGTCATGCGTGACGTAGATGGTGGTGGTGCCCAGCCGCTGGTGCAGCGCCTTGATCTCGCCGCGCATCTGGACGCGCAGCTTGGCGTCGAGATTGGAAAGCGGCTCGTCGAACAGGAAGACTTGCGGGTCGCGCACGATGGCGCGGCCCATGGCGACGCGCTGGCGCTGGCCGCCGGAGAGCTGACGCGGATAGCGCTCAAGCAGCTTTTCCAGGCCGAGGATGCTGGCGGCATTCTTCACGCGGCCGGCGGTATCGGCGGGATCGGCTTTCTTGATCTTCAGGGCAAAGCCCATATTGTCGGCCACCGTCATATGCGGATAGAGCGCATAGTTCTGGAACACCATGGCGATGTTTCGGTCTCGCGCCCGCAGATTGTTGACCATACGCTCGCCGATGGCGATCTTCCCGCCCGAGATCGTTTCAAGTCCAGCGATCATGCGCAGCAGCGTCGATTTTCCGCATCCCGACGGCCCGACCAGGATGACGAACTCGCCGTCGGCGATATCGACGCTGACGTCGTGAATGATCTTGGTGGCTCCGAAAGCCTTCTGCACGTTGTTGATTGTTACCGATGCCATTGGATTTCTCCGGGAAAAGAGTGATGTCCAGCTAGGCGACTTCAGCCGCCCTTGACCGCGCCAGCGGTCAGCCCCGCGACGATCTGCTTTTGCGCGAACATGGTCAGAACCAGCACCGGCAGCGTCACCACAAGTGCTGCCGCGGCGAGCGGCCCCCAGCTCACCTGCTCGTAGGAAAGCATGTTGTAGACGGCGACCGGCAGCGTGCGCGTCTCACGGCTGGCGAGCACCACGCCGAAGACGAAGTTGTTCCACGAAAAGATGACGGACAGGATGAAGGCCACAACGATGCCCGGCTTGGCGATGGGCAGGGCGACCAGCCGGAACACTTGCCAGGAGCTGGCGCCGTCGATGTTGGCCGCCTCTTCCAGCTCCATCGGTGTGGTCTCGAAATAGCCGATCATCACCCAGACCACGATCGGCACCGTCACCACCAGGTGGATGATGATCTGCGGCCAGAGCGTGCCGAGGATCCCGATCCATTGGAACAGCAGAAACAGCGGAATGAGATAGGATAGGCCTGGCGTCATGCGGGCGATCATGATGACGACCGCCGATCTTTCAGCCTTGAGCCGCGCTATGCCATAGCCGGCCGGTACGCCGATCAGCAGCGCCAGCAGTGTCGCCGTGCCGGTCACCAGAACCGAATTCCAAAGATAGAGCAGGAAGTTGTTCTCCTCGAACACCTTTGCATAGTTCGACCAGGCGAAATTCTCGGGGATCAGGATCGGCGGATAGGCGCCGTTGTCGATCTCGAATTTCAGCGAAAGCGAGATCATCCAGAGGAAGAACAGGATCGCCGGCGAGATGATGACCAGAGCCGCGAAAAACAGGCCGATCTGACTGAGCAACCGTGAATTCATCTATTTGCCCTCCGCGTCGATCCACTGCGAGCGCTGGCGCAGCATCAGGAGGATGAAGGACAGCGCCACGATGACGATGAAGAACACCACGGCCATCGCCGAGCCGTAGCCGATGTCGTAGTAGGAGAAGGCGGTGTTGTAGAGGTAGATGTTGATGGTTTCCGACGCCGTGCCCGGCCCGCCCTGGGTCATCGCATAGATGATGTCGAAGCTCTTCAGCGCATCGATGGTGCGGATGATCAGCGCGATCATCAGGAACGGCGCGATCATCGGCAGGGTGAGGTAGCGGAATTGCTGCCAGGCATTGGCACCGTCGATCTCGGCGCTCTCGAACGGCTCGCGCGGTACCGATGCCAGCCCGCCCAGCACGATCAGCATCACCAGCGGCGTCCACTGCCAGGTCTCGACCGCAACCAGCGAAGGGATGACCGTCTTGGCGTTGAATATCCATTCCTGCGCCGGGATGCCAACCAGCGATAGAAGGTAGTTGAGCACGCCGAGCTGGGGATGGAACATCATGGTCCAGACCAGCGCCACGGCAACGGGCGTTGCCATCATCGGCATCACGAAGACGCCGCGCAGCAGGCCGCGCAGTGGAAACCTGGCATCGAAGATCAGGGCGGCGACAGTGCCCAAGAACATCGGCGCTGCCACCGACAGAGAGGTGTAGGTCAACGTATTAACAAGGGACTCCCAGAATCGCGGGTCGCTGGCCAACCGGAGATAGTTTTCCATCCCGGCAAAGCTCCGCGACTGGCCGAGCGTCCAGCGGTTGACACTCATCCAGAGCGTGAAAGCCCAGGGAAAGACGATCACGGCGCCAACGACGACGAGCGCCGGAACGACGAAGGGCCAGTAGTTGGGAGCCAGCCGGACCGACTGGCTCTCCTCGATGGCTTGCGTCGTCACCCCGGTGCGATCTGTCGTCGCCCCGGTGCGTTCTGGGGCGATGGCGGACATCAGCCTTGCTCGCTCCTGTCGAGAACCGGCTGGAACTGCGCGGTGGCCTTCTTCAGCTCTTCGGCAGGATCGGCACCGGCAATCATGTTGGTCAGCGCCACGCCATAGACGTCGCGGAACTCGGTGACCGGGATGATCACCGGCAGCGCCAGCCTGCTGATATTGCCGGACTGAACCACGGCATCGAGCCAGCTTGCCGGCATGGTGACGCCTTCACGCACCTTGGGGTCTTCCAGCACCGACTTGCGGAAAGGCACGCCGGCGCCGGCCTGGAGCAGGCGCGCGCCCATGGCCGGGGAAACCGCCCATTGACAGAAGAGATAGGCAGCTTCCTTCTTTTCGCTGGACGCCGTCACGCCGAGGCCGTCGCCAAACGTCCCGGAGGCATGCGCCTTGGGACCCTTGGGCATGACACCATAGCCAACCTTGCCGACCACGCGCGACTTTTCGGGATTTTCCATCGGCGGAGCAAAACCCACGCCATCGAACCACATGCCGATCTTGCCTTGCAGGAAGGCGGACTGCGCTTCGGCCCAGTTGAAGCCGGTGACGCCTGGAGGGGCGGACTTGGTCATCAGCCTCTGATAGAGGGCAGCAGCCTCGATCGCCTCGGGCGTTTCGGTGCGCAGCTTTCCCTGGTCGTCGAGCGGCGTCATGCCGTAGCCGAGCATCAGCGATGTCCACACCGGGGTGTTGGCATTCTTGAGGCCGCGGGCGACGAAACCGAAAGTGTTGGTCGATGGGTCGGTCAGCGCTTCGGCGGCGGCCACCAGTTGTTCGAACGTTTCAGGGTATTTGAGGCCCTTGGCCTCGAACAGCTCCTTGTTCCAGTAGACGATCCAGTAGTCCACCGAGAAAGGCAGCGAACGCAGCACGCCCTGGCTGTCCTTGGCGAAAAGCATGCCGGCTTCGGCGAAATCGCCTTCGACCAGCCCAGGATCGGTGAGCGTCGGTTCGGCGAGATAGCCGCCGATGTCGGCCAGCCAGCCGCCCTTTTCGAACTGGCGCTTCTGCACGTGGTAGCTCAGATGAACGACATCGAAGCTCGGCTTGCCGGAGCTGAGCTCGATCACCGTCTTCTGCCGCTGCTGTTGTTCCGGCGTCGCCTCGGCATTGACCTTGATGCCGGTCAGCTCCTCGAACTCGGCGAGATATTTCAGGATGGTGTCGCTGCGCGGGCTTTTCACCAGATTGACGTCGAGCGTCGTGCCGGTAAAACGCTTCCAGTCGACGCTGGCGGAAAAGCTCGGGCGAAGGCCCGCCAGGCCCGCGGCGGCGAGCGCCGTGGTTCCTGCAAGGACTTGCCTTCTTGTTGGCTTGAACGGATTGGACGACATTTCTTCCTCCCTTGGGTTGCTGTCGTTGTGGGTGGCGTCGCGGCGGCCGCGAACCATACGTCCTCAGATCTGGAGCGCCAACCGGCGCGCATTGTCGATATGCCGGCTGATCGCCTCGACCGCCTTTTGCGGGTCCCGGCTCTCGAGCGCTTCGATCACTGCCAGGTGCTCGTGCATCACCGGCACGACGCGCCCGTCGATACGGAAACGCTCCTGGTGGATCAGGCGTATCTTCACCGAATTGACCAGATACGCCTTGGCGATGATCTCGTTGCCCAGCGCATCGATGAAGGTGTCGTGCATCGACCAATCGATGTTCTGGGCCTTGGCTTCCATTTCCGGCGTCGGCGCCTGCGACAACGCTTGAGCCAGCATGTCCTCATGTTCGCGCCGCAAGCGGGCGAGTTCGGTGTCGGAGGCGTTGACGGCGAACAGCGCCACCGCTTCGCGCTCCATGAACAGGCGGAACTGGAAGGCCTCGCGGATAAGGTTGATGTCGATATGGGCGATCTGCATGCCGCGCTGCGGGATCGTCGTCAAAAGTCCCTCGGCCTCGAGACGCGGCACGATCTCGCGGATGGCGCCAAGCGGCAGCCCGGTAAAGGCAACCAGTTCACGCTGCGACACGAACTGCCCCGGCCGCAGATCGCGGGCCAGCAAATGTCTGGTGAAGCTGGCATAAGCTTTTTCCCTGAGGGTTGCCGGTTCGCTGCTGTCGTCCATTTCAGCGCGCTTCCCTTGCCGGTCAGGCCGGCTCTGTCACAAACAGCCTGTCATAGGCGGCGGCAAGCTGTTGCCGCCCCTGCACAGCGATCGGCTCAAGCGGCGGGCGAACCGCCAGCCAGCGTTCGTCGCCGGTCTTGCGCGCCACCATGACCTTCACCGCCGGGGTGACCGGATATTTGAGTAATTCGAGCACGAAGCTCTCGACGCGGGCATCGTCGCGCCCGTCCTCGGCCATGGCGCGGATTTCGCCGGTGACGAAATTGGCCATGCCGGAAATGGCGCCCTGCCCGCCCTGGCGCACACTTCTGGCCAGGTGCCGTTCGTCGCCGATCAGGATCACCAGGTCGCCATGGGCTTTTAGCAGCGCCTCGCTGTAGCTCCAGTCGCCACCCGAATCCTTGACACCGGCGACCACGCCGGGGAAGGCCGCACGCAGCCGACCGATCACGGCAAGCGAGAGCGGCACCATGGTGACAGAAGGGATGTTGTAGAGAAGGACGCCGCGGGCCAGCGGGCCGAGCGCGGCAAAGACGGCGGAAAACCATCCGAACAGCCCGTCCTCGCCGACATTCTTGAAGTAGCTCGGCGGAGCCAGAAGGATGTTGCGGACGCCGCACTGCAAGGCGTGTCGCGCCTGTTCGGCGGCGTCTTCGGCGGCATCGACCAACACGCCGGCGACGAGCTGATGTGCTGGAATGCCGGCGGCCAGCATGGCTTCGATGACAATCCGCCGCTCTCCCGTGCCCACGGAGGCGCCCTCCCCGGTGGTGCCGAAGAGCGTTGCGCTGCTGCAGCCGGCGCCAAGGCAAGCCTGGGCTTGCGCGACCATGGGAGAGATGACGATTTGCCCGGACGCATCAAAAGGCGTGGTGAGGGCAACCGAAAGACCAAAGCGCGAAACCAATGCCATGCTCTCCAAATATCAATCTGCACGCAGTACTATCATGCTAACATGTTAGCTGTAAATTGCGACGGCCGCCTTTTTCGGAACGATGTCGACATCGGACGTATGCGAAGCGGTCGAGTGCCGTCTTCCCGGCAGCGCGACCCTACTGCCCCGTCGCCTCATCGGCGACGACGCCGATGAGGCCGGCTGGCTGGCCAAGCGCCGCCTGGCCGATGAAGATGGCGGGCGCTCCCGACGGGTGGGGCCTAAGCAGCGGACCAGGCTCAAGAAAGCTCTGGCCGTTCCGTTCGGCCATGATCTCGACGGCCGGCACTGACCAGCTTCTTCATCTCGCGGAAATCCCTCTCTACGTTCGCCCCCGGCCTCGCTTCGGATGAACCGCGTGAGCATTTTCCGGGTGATACGAATTTCGAATTCGCCCACTGAGGTGAATACGGCTTGTGCTTTTCGCGTCAATTAATAAATTTACGCATGGAAACTGTCAAAATTGTCTGTAAAATTTCGCCTTGCAGCTGCAGGCTGGCGCGCCGTATGTAGGGACCGGGCAGCGCTAAGGAACAGCGCGAGGGATTCAATGCCGATGACGCACAAGACGATGGAGGATTTCGCCCGCTCTTGCGGCGTCTCCAGGCCGACACTGTCGAAATATTTCGACGATCCGACCAGCGTCAAGCCGGCGACACGACAACGGATCGAGGTGGCGCTGCGCTCGTCCGACTACCAGCCCAATCTCTTTGCACGCAATCTGAACCGCAAGCGGACCCGCAGCATCGGCATCGTGGTGCCGACGGTAGCCGATCCCTTCTATTCCGAGATGGTCAGCCGCATCGAACTCAGGCTGCGCGACGAGGGCTACTGGCCGATCGTGATCTCTTCGCACGGCTCGCGCGAACTCGAAGTCGAGGCGACGCGGACCATTCTTTCCCTGAAAGTCTCCGGCGCGCTGGTCGCGCCGCTCGGCCTGCGCTCGGACCATCGCACGCTGGAGAAGCTGACGCAGGCCATACCGATCGTCTATTTCGACACCTATCTCGAGGGCAACACACCGTTCGTCGGCAACAACAACAGCCAGAGCGTCTCGACAATCGTCGATTATCTCTGCCGTTCCGGCGATGCTCCGGTCTATTTCGACATCCCGCACGTCAACCACAATTCGCGCGAACGCCTGAACAGCTATGTCGGCGCCATGCAGCGGCTCGGGCATGAGCCGGTGGTCATCGGCAATACCGACGACTACACTTGGGATTTCGAGCGGATCGGCTATGAGCAGATGAAAGCGATGCTCGCGCGTGGCGGCCTGCCGGGCAAGACCATCCTGTGTGCCAATGACCGTCTCGCCTTCGGCGTGATGGCTGCCGCCTATTCGCAAGGCCGTAAGGTCGGCCGCAAGAACGATTGCGACCTGCGTGTCGCGGCTCATGACGACCATCCGTTGAGCCGCTACACCTGCCCTGCCCTCACCACCATGGCGCAGGACTTCGCTTCGATGGCGGGACGCAGCGTGGAGACGCTGCTGGCCCTCCTTGACGAGGATGACGAGCCGGTTGCCCCCAAGGTCAATCTCGACGCAACGCTGGTCATGCGTCAGTCGGCCTGAGCATCTCCAAAGGCGGGATCGAAGCCGCGCCATGCGGCAACCGCCGCGCCGACCGCCTGCCGCGCTGCCGGACCATGGCGTCCCATCGAAACGAAGCCGTGGATCTGGCCGGGCCAGCGCCGCAGGACGACCGGCACGCCGTCATCCACCAGACGCTTGGCATAAGCCTCGCCTTCGTCGGCGAGGATGTCATGACCGGCAATAGCGACAAAGGCCGGCGCCACACCGGCAAGACTCTCGGCCTTGAGCGGCGACACGCGCCAGTCGCCGATGTCCCTGGCATCGCAGATATAGTGGTCGCGGAACCAGGCCATGGTCGCCGATGTCAGACCATAACCATCGGCAAAGCGGCGGTAGCTGTCCGCCGCCTGCGAAGCGTCCGTGTTTGGATAGAACAGAAGCTGCGCGGTCGGCGGGTTCTTGTCGCCGCGCGCAAGCAGGCACAGCACGGCAGCAAGATTGCCGCCGGCACTGTCGCCGGCAACGGCGACCCGCCTCGCGTCGATGCCGAGATCGCTCGCGCCGTCCTGCATAAAGGAAAGTGCGGCGCGGCAATCTTCGATCGCCGCTGGAAACTTGTGCTCCGGCGCCAGCCGATAGTCGGGAGAGACGACGACGCAAGCCGCCATATTGGCGAGCCACCGGCAAATCTCATCATGCGACTCGAGATTGCCGATCACCCAGCCGCCGCCATGCAGATAGAGCAGCGCCGGCGCAGCGGCCCCGCCCGCGCCCTGTCCGCTATAGATCCTGAGTGTCAGCGGGCCACCGGGGCCGGCGATGGTGCGTTCGGTCAGTGAAGCGACAGGCTCACGCTCGCCCTGGAGTGCCGGAAAACCCTCTTCATAGGCGCGGCGCGCTTCTTCGGGCGTGCCGGCTTCGAACGGCGGGGCTGCCGCTTTCCGGCCGAGGTCGAGCACATGCCGGGCTTCCGGGTCGAGCAAAGGCGAAAGCGATGTCATCATTGAAGGATCCCCCATGTCTGCGTCAGGCAAGCAGGCTTGCCGCCTCGTCTTCCCCAAGAAGCTGCGGCTGGTCGACCGTCCCGTTGACGGCAACCGACTCGCGGCTTTCTCCCGAAGCCAGGATCGCCTCCATGATTTCCAGCACATGCAGCGCAAGCGCGCCGGAGGCACGCGGCTTTCTCCCGGTTGTCAGCGCGCGCGAAAGATCGGCGACGCCAAGCATCCGGTAATTCGCGCGGTCGGGCGCGGCATAGGGCCAGTTGCGCGTGCCGTAGAGTTCGCTCTCGCTGGGAAAGTCGGCCCATTCGGCGCCTCGCTCCGAAAGCGAGACGGTGCCGCCGAACGTGTCCGGATCGGGCAGCCTGAGCGAGCCTTCTGTCCCATGCAGCTCGATCGGATGGTTGGAGTGCCTGAAGACGTCCCACGAGGCGCCGAAGGTGACGGTGGCGCCCGAGCGAAACTCCAGCAGCGAAAGGATGTTGGTCGGCGTGCCGACCTTGAAACTGGTGTTCCTGTAGGGGCCTTCGGCGGTGATCAGCCGCTCCTCCTGGCCTCGCGTTGCCATCGCCATCACGCGGCCCACCGGCCCGAGCAAATTGACGAGCATCGTCAGGTAGTAGGGACCCATGTCGAAGACCGGGCCACCGCCGGGCTGATAGTAGAATTGCGGATTGGGATGCCAATGCTCCATGCCGCGTCCCATCATGAAGGCGGTGCCGGTCACCGCGCGGCCGATCCCGCCCTCGTCCATCAGGCGGCGTGCCCGCCGTCCGGCGGCGCCGAGGAACGTATCCGGGGCCGAGCCGAGCAGCAGCCCCCGCTCCGTCGCCTCGGCAACGAGGCGGCGGCCGTCCCTGGCCGAGGTCGCCAGCGGCTTTTCGGTGAAGACGTGCTTTCCCGCCGAAAGCGCTGAAAGCGAAATGTCGAAATGCGCCGCCGGGATGGTCAGATTGAGGACAAGGTCGATCTCGGGATCGGCCAGAAGCGCATCGACGCTGAGAGCCCGGATGCCATATTCGCTGGCGCGCAGGGCCGCCATATCGGCCGAAATGTCGGCGCAGGCGTGCAGCTCCACCTCCCCGAACAGCGCCGCGTTGCGCAAATAGGTCATCGAGATGTTGCCGCACCCGACAACGCCGATGCCGAGCTTAGCCGCTGTTTTTCCGTGCATTTTCTATTCCACCTCCCAACGCCGCAATGGTCTGGCTGAACCCTTGCACCGACAACGGATCATATTCGAAAGCCGCTATACAGGATTTTAAATCTTGACGCGCGTAAAATTTTTATGGAACATGCGGAAATGCTGGCGCAACATCGGGAGGCCGCCGGCCCAAGGAGGAGAAAATGACTGACACCAAAAAAGGGCCGGTCTCCGGCTCGAAGCCTGTTGCGCATGTGACGGTCGCTGACCGCAGGCAATTTCTCGTCGGCAGCGCCGGGCTGCTGGGCGCGGCGACACTGGGCCTTGGCACGGGATTGGGCGTTCGCCGGGCGCGCGCGCAGTCGCGGGCCGAAATCAGCTTCGCCAGCGCCGCCTTCTTCGGCAAGGAGACCTTCGGCGACCTGATCAAGGCCTTCAACGAATCGCAGGACCGCGTCCTGGTCAAGAACATCGAGCTGCCGCCGCCGAGT
Organism: Mesorhizobium sp.; assembly: GCF_004962245.1. Taxonomy (GTDB): domain Bacteria; phylum Pseudomonadota; class Alphaproteobacteria; order Rhizobiales; family Rhizobiaceae; genus Mesorhizobium. The sequence continues at coordinate 11,563 of NZ_SUHQ01000005.1, forward strand.
TCCTCGACGGAGGTCTATCAGGGTCTTGTCCAGCAGCTCGCCCGGCGCACCGGCACGCCCGACGTTTTCAGTCAGGACGTGATCTGGATCGCCGGCTTTGCCTCCGCCGGCTGGGCGCTGCCGCTCGACGAGTATTTTCCGGCGGACAAGCGCAGCGCCTACTTCTCCGGAACCCTCAACGCCTGTACCTATGACGGTAAGCTGACCGCCCTTCCCTGGTTCATGGATTCGGGCATGTTCTACTACCGCAAGGACGTGCTGGAAAAGCATGGCGGCAAGGTGCCGGAAAACTGGGCCGACATGGCGACCATCGCCGCCGCCGCGCAGAAGGCCGGCGATGTCGATTTCGGCTATCTCTGGCAAGGCAAGCAAGCCGAGGTTCTGGTCTGCGACGCGGTCGAGATCATCACCTCCAACAATGGCGCGATCCTTGCGCCCGACGGCAAGTCGGCGCTGATCAACCAGAAGGCGGCGGTCGACGCGATCCAGTTCCTGCACGACACCATCAACGGGACCAAGATCAGCCCGCAGGACGTCCTGTCCTGGGACGAGGAGCCGTCGCGCCAGCCCTTCACCTCGGGCAAGGCGATGTTCATGCGCAACTGGTCCTATGTCTATCCGATCGCCCAGGACGCCAAGGCCTCCCAGGTGGTGGACAAGGTCGGCGTCGCGCCGCTTCCGGCCTTCCCCGGCGGCAAGAGCTCGGCCTGTCTCGGCGGCTACCAGCTCGGCGTCAACGCCAATTCGAAGCAGCGCGAAGCCGCGATCGAGCTGCTGACCTGGCTGTCGTCGACCGAAACCCAGCATCGCATCGCCCTGAACTTCGGCCTGGCGCCAACCCGTCCGGCACTGTTCCAGGACGAGAAGATCAAGACCGAACAGCCGTTCATGGCGAGCCTCGAGAAAGTGTTCACCGGCGCCACAGCCCGGCCGATCACGCCCGAATATGCGAAGGTGACGCTGGCCTTGCAGTCGGGCATCTCCAAGGCGCTGGTGTCGGGCAACGTCCAGGCCGAGATGGACGCGCTGGCCGCACAAATCGACCAGATCGTCGGCTGACCCCATGACCGCGGCGGCCACTGTTCCTGGCATTGGCCGGCCGCGGCTTGGCAAGGCGCTTCCGGGCACCGTCTGGGCCTTGCTCCTGCTGACGCCGGCCTTCGTGTCGCTGGCGTCGGTTTCGTTCTATCCGATCGTCAACGGGCTTTATCTCTCGCTCACCAACACCTCGCTGATCACCCAGGAGAACGAATTCTCGGGCTTCTCCAACTATGTGCAGCTATGGGGCGACGCGCAGTTCTGGAATGCCTGGTGGCACACGATGTGGTTCACCTTCGCCTCCACGGTGCTGGAGACGGTGATCGGGCTCGGCATGGCGCTCATCCTGTGCGAGGCGTTCAAGGGTCGTGGGCTCGTCCGCGCGGCCATGCTGGTTCCCTGGGCGATGCCAACCGTCGTCACCTCCAAGATGTTCGGCTGGCTGTTCGACGGCCAGAACGGCATCATCAACTACATCCTGCTGCATGCCGGGCTGATCGACCAGAACGTCAACTGGTACGGCTCGCCCGACACGGCGATGACGACCATCATCATCGCCGATGTCTGGAAGACCACGCCCTTCATGGCGCTGCTGCTTTTGACCGGGCTGCAGACGGTGCCCAATTCGCTGATCGAGGCGGCGCGCATGGATGGCGCGAAGGGCTGGATCACTTTCTGGTACATCCGCCTGCCGCTGCTCATGCCGACCTTGCTGATCGCCGGCCTGTTCCGTGCGCTCGACGCCTTCCGCGTCTTCGACCTCGTCTATGTGCTGACCGGCGGCGGCCCGGCCGATTCGACCGAGACGCTGTCGACGCTGTCCTACAAGGTGCTCTTCTCGACGCTGCAATTCGGCTATGGCTCCGCCGTTTCGACGGCCATGTTCGTCACCGAAGGCATCATCGCACTGGCCTTCTGCCTCTATCTCATCAGGCAGATCAGGAGGGCGCAATGAAGGACACGCGCTCGCCGCTGCAGACCATCGCCATCTATCTCGGCGCCCTGCTGATCCTTATCTGGTCCGGCGGTCCGTTCATCTGGCAATTCTCGATCTCGTTCCAGCTCGATAAGGCGCTGACGTCGGGATCGCCGTCGTTGATTCCCGACCCTTTCACGCTCGAGCACTACTACAACGCCTTCATCGAGAAAGAACTGCACCGCTATGTCTGGAACTCGCTGGTGGTCTCGCTGGCGACGACATTCCTGTGCCTGTTTGTCGGATCGCTGGCCGCCTTCGCGCTGTCGCGGCTCAACGTCAAGGGCCGCTTCGGCATCCTGATGGTCATCCTTTCGGTGTCGATGTTCCCGCAGATCGCGCTGGTCGGACCGCTCTATCTGGTGGCGACCAATCTCGGCCTGCTCGATACCTACACCGCGTTAATCATCACCTACCTGGCGCTCGGGCTGCCGCTCGTCACCTGGGTGCTGTTTGGTTATTTCGAAACACTGCCGCGCGAGATCGACGAGGCGGCGCGCATGGACGGCGTCAGCGTTCCCGGCCTGCTCTGGCACATCATCCTGCCAATGTCGCTGCCGAGCCTGGTGACGACCGGCCTGCTTGCCTTCATCACTGCCTGGAACGAATTCCTGTTCGCGCTCGCCTTCACCTCCAACATCGATCGCCAGACGATCCCCGTCGGCATCGCCAACTTCACCAACCAATACTACGTGCCCTGGGGCGACATCGCCGCTGCTTCGGCCGTCGTCACCGTCCCCTTGATCGTGCTGGTGCTGTTCTTCCAGCGGCACATCATCGAAGGGCTGACCCAAGGTGGCATCAAAGAATGAGCGGCATCAAGGAATGAAAGGACGATCGTGAAAGACCTGAAAGTCGGTTGCCAGACCTTTACCTGGGAAATGCTGGGAGGCCGTTTTGCCGGCGGTCCCGACGACCTCTTGAAGGCGATCGCCGACGGCGGCTATGCCGGCATCGAGATCACCGACACGATGATCGGCCGCTATGCCGACAGGCCAGCGGAATTCGCCGCCGCGCTGAAGTCTTCCGGCCTTGCCCTCGTGTCATTCGCCTTCGGCTCGAAGAGCGGATTCACGCTGCAGGAGAAGATCGACGCCGACCTCGAGACCGCGCAGCGCTGGATCGATTTCGCGTCCGCATTTCCCGGCGCGCTCGTCTCCATCGGCTCGGCCACCGTCGTGTCCGACGGCCCGCGCGACGACAAGTTCACCATTGCGGCCGAGTTCTACAACCGAGTTGGCAAACTCGGGCGCAAGGCCGGCGTCGACATCGCCGTCCATCCCAGCTCCCATCACAACACGCTGCTGTTCGATCGTGCCGACTATGACCGGATTTTCGCGCTGGTCGATCCATCGCTCGTCGGCTGGGTGCCGGACACCGGCCACATATTGCGCGGCCATGAAGACATGATCGACACGCTCACCACCTACCGGGACCGCATCCGCTACATCCACCTGAAGGACGTCGATGCCAGCGGCACCTGGGCGATGCTCGGCAAGGGCGTCTGCGACACCCAAGCTGCGATCGACATCGCCAGTGCGGCGCCACATTTCAACGGTTGGCTGGTGTTGGAAGAGGAATCCGAGACCGCCGCCGCCGATCCGGCCGCTGCGGTCAGGACCAACCGCCAGACCATGCGCGGCTACGGCGCGTGAGGAAGAGACCATGATCCGGAAGCAAGACCGTCGCCTTCGTGTCGGCGTGCTCGGCTGTGGACCGATCGCGCAATTCGCCCATCTCGAATCCTGCGTGAAGGCCAGGAATGCCGACCTCTATGCGATCTGCGATGCCGCCCCCGACCTGCTGGCGCGCATGGGCGCGATCTATGAGCCTGAGAAGATGTACGCCGACTACGACGCCATGCTGGCCGACCCTGAGCTGGAGGCGGTGATCGTCGCGACCTCGGACGCCTATCACGTTCCGATGTCGATCAAGGCACTCGAGGCCGGCAAGCATGTGCTGTGCGAAAAGCCGATCGGCGTCTCGGTCGAAGAGGGCGAGATGCTCGCCGATGCGGTCAGGCGCACCGGCAAGGTGCTGCAGGTCGGCCATATGAAGCGCTTCGACCCCGCGCTGGAAGCGGCGCGCGATTTCGTCCGCGACGAGATCGGCGAGATCCTGGCACTGAAGGCCTGGTATTGCGATTCCACCCATCGCTACACCAACACCGATGCGGTGCAGCCGCTGCCCGTCACCAGCAAGCTGGCAAGGAAACCTGGCGGCAATCCGAAGGCTGATCTCAGGCAGTATTTCATGCTCGCGCACGGCTCGCACCTGGTCGACACCGCGCGCTTCCTCTGCGGCGAGATCGTCGCCGTGCGCGCCCGCCTCAACGAACGTTTCGGCGCCTATTGCTGGTTCGTCGAAACCGAGTTCGCCAACGGGGCGCTTGGTCATCTCGACTTGACCGTGGCTGTCCGCATGGACTGGCATGAGGGCTTCCAGCTCTATGGCGAAAACGGCTCGGTGATCGCCAAGACCTTCAACCCCTGGTATTTCCGGGCGAGCGAGGTCGATATCTTTCACGAGAAGGATGCGACGTCGCGAAAGCCGCTCGGCGCGGACGGGCATTTCTTCAGGCGCCAGCTCGAAGGCCTCGCCGACACGGTGCTTAACGGTGCGCCGCTGCGTGGCGCCGATGTCGAGGACGGCCTCGCTTCGATCCGCGCCATGGTGGCGATCGCCCGCTCGGTCGAAACCGGCGAGCGCGTCGAGATCGCCACCGCCACGGGAGCGGTCTGATGCAAATCGGGGTGTTCGCCAAGACCTTCCCAGGCAGCGAGCCGGCCAGCGTACTGGCGGCGGTGCGCGATGCGGGATTTGCGGTCACCCAGTTCAACCTCGCCTGTGCCGGCCTGCCGTCGATGCCGGATGCAGTGCCAAGCGACGCCATCCGCGCAATCGCAGTGGCGTCCGATGCCTCTGGCGTCGCCCTGGTGGCGCTCTCGGGCACCTACAACATGGCCCATCCCGACAGGGCCGTGCGCGACAATGGCCTGCGCCGGCTTGGCGCGGTCATCGAGGCAGCGGCGACCCTGTCCGTTCCGCTCGTCACCCTGTGCACGGGAACGCGCAACCCCGATGACCAGTGGGCATATCACCCCGACAATGCAAATCCTCTCGCGTGGGCCGACATGGCGAGCGAGATGGAAAAGGCGCTTGAACTTGCCGAGCGCCACGGTGTCGATCTCGGCATCGAGCCCGAGCAGGCCAACATCGTCACCTCGGCGGGAGACGCGATGCGCCTCATCGCCGAAATGGGTTCGAAACGGCTGCGCATCGTGCTCGACCCGGCCAACCTGTTCGAGCAGGCAAACCCCGAGGAAGCACGCGCTATCGTAGCTGGTGCGGTCGAACGCACGGCCGGCCATGTCGCCATGGCGCACGCCAAGGACCGCTTCGCCGACGGCCGTTTTGCCACCGCCGGCCGCGGCGTCGTCGATTTTGCGGATTTCGTCGCCCGGCTCAAGGCGTCAGGCTTTGACGGGCCGCTGGTCACGCACGGGCTTTCGGCCGAGGAAGCGCCCGGGGTTGCCCGCTTCCTGAAGGGGCTGGTCTGATGGCGCGGCTGGTCACTCTGCTTCGCGATGACGCCGCGCTTCAAATTTCCGACGACGGCGACGGGCTTCCGGTTGTCTTCCAGCATGGGCTGGGCGGCGGCGAGGCGCAGGTCGCCCAGGCTTTCCCTGCTGACGCAGGCTTTCGGCGCATCACGCTGGAATGCCGTGGGCACGGCGCCTCCGGGCTCGGCAGCAGCCGTCCATTTTCCCTGAGCATGTTCGCCGACGATGTTCTAGCAGCCGCCGACCGGGCCGGCCTCGATCGGTTCGTCGCAGGCGGCATTTCCATGGGCGCCGCGATCGCATTGCACCTCGCCTGCCGTCAGCCGGATCGCGTCGCTGGCCTGCTGCTGGTGCGGCCGGCCTGGATGTTCGACAGCGCACCAATGAACCTGCGGCCGATCACCGAGGTCGCCGATCTCATCCTCGATCACGGCCCCGATAAGGCCAGGGCGATCTTCGCGCAATCGCAGACGGCCGCGCGACTGAGGCGTGAAGCACCCGACAACCTTGCCTCGCTGTTCGGCTATTTCGACCGGCCGGGCGCCGCGCCATTCGCGCAAGTCCTCGCCGACATTGCCACCGACGGACCGGGCGTTTTTGAGAGCGATGCCGCTGCCCTTGGCATCCCCACGCTGGTCATCGGCAACGCCATGGATGCGGTGCATCCGCTAGCGGCCGCCCACACGCTTGCCGCGATCATCCCCGGCGCGGCCTTTACCGAAATCACCCCCAAGGCGCTCGACAGCGTCAGACATTTCGCCGAGCTGCAGGCTGAGATCACGACCTTCCTTCACGCTCACTTCAACACCCGGAGCCTTGTTCCGTCATGACGACCAAATCCCTGTCCGGCCCTGCTGCCATCGCCGCCTTGCCGCGCAACCGGCTGCTCGGCGAGTTTTCCCTGTGGTCGGCTGATCTCGCCAATATGGAGCGCGATCTGCAGCGCATAGATCCCTTTGTCGACCTGCATCACATCGACGTCGCGGACGCCCGCTTCACCCCCGGCTTCCTGTTCTTCCCGGATCTGGTGGCGCGGATCGCCGGGCTGACGGCTAAGCCGATCCATGTGCACCTGATGGTCGAAGCGGAGATCGTCGAGGAGCAGACGCGGCAGTTCATCGAGGCCGGCGCGGACCTCATCAGCGTCCATGCCGAAAACGGCGAAGCCGGACTGCGCGCCGTGCGGCTGGCACATGCGCTCGGCGCCGAGGCCGGCGTGGTGCTCAGGCTGGAAACGCCGGTCGCGGCGGTCACACCTTTCCTGTCGCAAGTGGCGTTCGTGACGCTTCTCGGCACATCCATCGGCGTCAAGGGCCAGAGCCTGTCGGACCAGGCCTGCCCTCGCCTGATCGAGGCACGCGCGCTGATGAGAAAGGCGGGACGCGAGGCCGACATCATGCTGGCTGCCGACGGAGGCATCCGTCACGAGACGGTGCCGCGCTTGCGCGCCGCCGGGGCCGAGACGGTGGTGCTCGGATCGCTGGCTTTCGGCGACCCCGACCTTGCGCAGCGCATGGCCTGGCTGCATGGGCTGAAGGTCGCCGCCTGATGACAAGACTGGCCCTCGCCTTCGATCTCGGCGGAACGGAGTTGCGCGGCGCGCTGGTCGAGAGCGGCGGCCGCGTTGTCGCGCAGGTTTCGGCGCCGACGATGGCGATCGCGGGATCAGATGCGGTGATCGGCCAGATCATCACACTGGCCGGAGCTCTTCTGACACAGCGCCCGCAGGCGGATGTCGTCGGCATTGGCATCGGCGCGCCGGGACCGCTCGATCCCAAGGCCGGCATCGTGATCGCGCCGCCGACGCTGGCCGGCTGGCACGACGTGCCGTTGATTGACATTCTCGGCAAGCATTTCGGTCTGCCGGTGCGGCTGGAGAACGACGCCAACGCGGCCGCGCTGGGTGAATGGCGCTTCGGCGCCGGCCAAGGCACCGGATCCCTGGTGTTTGTCACCGTGTCGACCGGCATCGGCGGCGGGGTCGTCGCCGACGGCCACATCTATCACGGGCGGCGGGGGCTTGCCGCCGAGATCGGCCACATGACCATCACCGGCGAAGGCGACCGCTGCTTCTGCGGCGCCGTCGGCTGCTTCGAGGCGGTTGCCTCCGGAACCGCGCTCGGGCGGCGCGCCACGGCGCTGACAGCGCCGGGTGACGGCTCCTTGCTCCGGCGCCTTTCGGCCAACGGCGACGTTTCAGCCAGGCACGTCGTCGAGGCCGCGCGTGCCGGCGATATCAGCGCGCTCGAATTGATCGAGGCGGAAGCCAGGTGGCTCGGCATCGGCTTCACCAACCTGCTTCATCTCTATTCGCCGGACCTGATCGTCATGGGCGGCGGCCTTGCCAACGGTTTCGACCTGCTGGCTCCAGCCATCAGGGCAACCGTCGAGCAGCGGGCGATGCCGGCCTACCGGGACGTACCGATCGTGCCGGCACAGCTCGGCGACCGCGCCGGACTGATCGGTGCGGCCAGCCTCATTCTCTGGGAAGGCGAACCGGGCGCGCCGCTGGCCATGGCGCAGGACGAGGACAGCAGACACGGCGCGACGGAACACGCCGATGCCAGGGAGGCAGGCCATGGCTGAGCTCAAGCTGCGCGGTGCGCGCAAGTCCTACGGATCCATCGAGATCATCAAGGGGATTGACCTCGACGTCGAGGACCGTGAATTCGTCGTCTTCGTCGGCCCGTCCGGCTGCGGCAAGTCCACGCTTTTGCGCATGATCGCCGGGCTGGAAAAGATCACCGCCGGCGACCTTCTCATCGATGGCGTGCGCGCCAACGACATCGATCCATCCGAACGTGGGCTCGCCATGGTGTTCCAGTCCTATGCGCTCTATCCGCATATGACGGTGGCCGAGAACATGGGCTTTGCGCTGAAAATCGCCGGCGTCTCCGTTGCCGAAAAGGAACGCAAGGTAAGAGAGGCCGCCGAGGTGCTGCAGCTTTCGCATCTTCTCGACCGGCGGCCGAAGGCGCTTTCGGGCGGCCAGCGCCAGCGTGTCGCCATCGGCCGCGCCATCGTGCGTAATCCCAAAGTGTTCCTGTTCGACGAGCCGCTGTCCAATCTCGACGCTGCCTTGCGTGTGAGCATGCGGTTGGAACTGATGCGGCTGCACGAGCATCTGGCCGCGACGATGATCTATGTCACCCACGACCAGACCGAGGCCATGACCATGGCCGACAAGATCGTGGTGCTGAACGGCGGCTCGATCGAGCAGGTCGGCTCGCCGCTCGAACTCTACAACAGGCCGGCGAACATTTTCGTCGCCGGCTTCATAGGTTCACCGAAGATGAATCTGCTGAGGCTGAAGGTGGCCTCGACCGGCGCCAAGGGCGTCACCGTGACCTTGCCGGACGGTCAGGCGCTTACCGTGCCGGTCGCAGCGGGCGCAACCCAACCGGGCGACGAGCTGCTGCTCGGCATGCGACCGGAACATCTCCACATCTCGGCCAGCGGACAGTTCAAGGGGCAAGCCGTGCTTGCGGAGCGGCTGGGCAGCCTGACCATCCTGCATGTCGAGATCGCGCCCGACATCACGCTGGTCGTACAGGCCGAAGGCGGCGACAGGACGCCGTTGCACAGCCCGATCGCGCTCGACATCTCTCCCTCGGCTTGCCACCTGTTTCGCACCGATGGCCCGGCACTGGCGCCGCTGCAACCGGCCTGACCGCGTGCACTCGCAGTTTGACCCGGACAACTGACGACGCAGGCTGCGAGCTTGCTTCGACGTTCCTCCATTCTCGATTTCCGCCGCGCCGCAACACATCAAAAACCGCTGCACACCATTTTAATTCTTGACGCGTGTCAAATTTTTCTAAAACATGCGGAAATGCTGATCCGTATCGGTCAGCGCTCTGGGAGGAGAAATGCCTGATACGAAAAGTGGCCCGAACCGGGCCTTCAATCTGCGAGCCGCATGGCGGCCGACGATCTGTCGGCAACCTGCCGTCGCAAGCGCCGGGCTAACCGTTGCCGCGCCCCGCACAGGCATTCCGGTCGTCGACAAACGAGCCAGATACAACGCAACCAACAATTAGGAGGAGGACGAAGCATGCGCATGTTCAATGGCCTGACGCTTGGCGCAGGTCTGTTTGCAACCGTGATTTCAATGCCGGCCCATGCCGAAGACGCGGCGAAGGTCGCGGCCATCGTCAAGGGCCTCGACAATCCGTTCTTCCAGTACATGCAGAAGGGCATCGAAGAGCAGGCCAAGGCCGACGGCGTCGGCGTCACTGTCCAGGCAGCAGCCAATATGGGCGACGCCACCGGACAGGCCGATCGCCTGACCGCCATGGCCATGCAGGACTTCGATTGCTACCTGGTCAATCCGATCAGCGTCTCCAACCTTGTCCAGGCGCTTGTTCCCGTCGCCCAGAAGAAGAAGCCGATCGTCAACATCGACAGCACCATCGACGCCGAGCAGGCCAAGGCGGCGGGCTTCGCCATCTCGACCTATATCGGCACCGACAACGTCGCCGCTGGCGCGCTTGCTGGCGAGGAGATGCTGAAGCTGGTGCCGAACGGCTCAAAGGTCGCCCTGGTCGCCGGCATCGTCGGCGACGTCGGCTCCAACGCCCGCATCAAGGGCTTCAAGCAGGCCGTCGAGGGCAAGCTCGAAGTCGTGGTGATGGTCAGCGCCGATTGGGACCGTGAAAAGGCTCTGACGGCGGCCACCGACATCTTGGCCGCCCATCCCGATCTCGCCGGCTTCTTTGCCGCCAATGACATCATGGCGCTCGGCGTCGAGCGTGCCGTGCAGACGTCTGGCAAGGACGTCAAGGTGATCGGCCTCGACGGCATCGTCGATGCGCTGAAATCAGTCGCGGCCGGCGAACTCTCCGCCACCGTCGCCCAATATCCCTATGTCGTCGGCGCCATGGGCGTGGAGGCCTGCAAGGCAGCGGCCATGGGCAAGGAACTGCCCGCCAACGTGCCGGCGCCGGTGCTGCTGATCAACAAGGACAATGCCGAAGCCTCGCTGAACAACTTCCCGCGCCCGGGCGGCGACTATCCCGATCCCTTCCGCGAGATGTTGAAGTGAACACTTCTGAACAAAACGCGCCCGTGCATACCGCGGGCGCGGCGGAGGAGGGCCGCCCCTCCCTGTCGGCTCTCCTCCTGGATCCTTCCTTCTGGGCCGACTGGGCTTCGGTCGTCGGCCTGGTCGGCCTCGTCATCGTGTTCGGCATCAGCCAGCCGGTCTTTCTCAGCGTCGCCAATTTGCAGGCCCTGCTCCTGGCGGCGGCAATCCTGGTCGTGCTGTCGATCGGACAGACCTTCGTCGTGGCGACGGCCGGCATCGACCTCTCCTTGGCTGCCGCGGTCATGCTTGGCGCCATCATCCTCGGTCTCGTCAACGCCGCCGGCTACGGCATTTTCCTCGCCTGCGTGCTGGCTGTACTTGCCACCAGCGCGGTGGGTTTCCTCAACGGCGTCCTCATCACCGCCGGAAAAATTCCAGACTTCGTGGTGACGCTCGGCACGCTTTCGGGCATCACCGGACTTGGCTTGATCCTGTCGGGCGGCGAGCCGACCATGGTCGGCTCTACGTTCCTGCTGCGGCTGGCCTCCGGCTCCTTTGGACCGTTCGGCTATCCCGTCTGGGTGGCGATCGCGGCCGTTGTGGTGGCGCATATCGCGCTCTACCACACCCGTTTCGGGGTGCATCTGCTGGCGACCGGCGGCCAGACCGAAAGCGCCCGCTCGCTCGGCATCCGGACAAACCGCGTCAAGATCGCCGCTTACACGATATCAGGCTTCTGCGCCGGCATCGCCGCACTGCTTCTGGTGGCGCGCATCGGCTCGGCCGAACCGCAGATCAACACCAGCCTGCTGCTGAATTCGGTGGCGGCGGTGGTGCTCGGCGGCGTCAGCCTGTTCGGCGGACGCGCCAGCATTCTCGGCCCGGCGATCGGGGCGCTGATGCTCACCGCTCTCGTCAACGGGCTGACGCTGCTCAGCGTTTCGGCCTTCTACCAACCGCTCGCCGTGGGCGCCATCGTAGTGCTGGCGGCGCTGATCATGCGGTATCAGAAATGAGCGCCGTCAATCATTCCCCGTCATCCGAGGCGATCCTTGCCTGCGAAGGACTGAGCAAGCATTTCGGCGGCATCCGGGCCTTCACCGATGTCGCCTTCCAGGCCCGCCGCGGCGAGGTCACCGCGGTGATCGGCGACAATGGCGCCGGCAAGTCGACGCTAATACGCTGCCTGGTCGGCGTGCATGTGCCGGATGCGGGAGAGATCTTCTTCGACGGCCGGCCGCACCCCTTCGCCAATCCCGACGAGGCGCGCAAGGCCGGCATCGAAACGGTGCACCAGAACCTGGCACTGATCGACGAGTTGACGGTCGCCCAGAACCTGTTCCTCAACCGCGAGATCGTGCGCCGGATCGGCCCCTTCGCCCTGCTCGACCGGACCGCCATGAAGCAGCAGGCTCGCGCCATGCTGTCACGCCTGTCGATCAACATGCCTTCGGTCAGCCAGCGCGTGCGGCGCCTTTCTGGCGGGCAGCGGCAGGCGATCTCGATCTGCCGCGCCGCTGGCTCCGGCGCCAAGCTGGTGGTGATGGACGAGCCGACCGCGGCACTCGGCGTGCAGGAAACAGCCAATGTCGAGGCGTTGATCCGGCGCCTGCGCGAGCAGGAGGTGAGCGTCATCCTGGTCAGTCACAATTTCGATCAGGTGCGCCGGCTGTCCGACCAGATCTGGGTGATGCGGGCGGGACGGATGGTGGCGACGGTGCGTTCGTCGCAGACCACCGGCAACGAACTCGTCGCGCTCGTCACTGGTGCAGCATGACGAACGGCCGGGTCGAGCCGCACCTGTCGTTGAAACGAGCTGTTGGCTGAAACAATTGGTTTGCAAGGGAGTGTGCCGTGACGGTGATCCGTGTCGGGCTTGTAGGGCTTGGAGAGGTTGCGCAGTCGATCCATCTGCCGGTGCTGAGCGACCAGCGAGACCGCTGGGTGATAGCAGGCGTCTATGACGTCTCACCGAGTCTGGTGGCGTTGTGCACATCCGAGTATCCAACCGCCAGGGCTTTCGAAACGGCCGAGGCGCTGATCAATTCGCCCGACATCGACGCGGTTTTTGTGCTGTCATCCGATGACACCCACAGCCGTTTCGTCCGCGCCGCCGTAGCAGCCAACAAGCACATCCTCTTGGAAAAGCCCGCCTGCCTGACGGTGCGCGAGATCGACGAATTGCTGGCGCTGACCGCGAATTACGCCAAGACGGTCTTCGTCGGCTACATGCGCCGCTACGCGCCGGCCTATCTGGCGGCCATGGACGAACTGCCCGCCCATGCAGACATCACCCATGTCCGCATCTTCGACCTGATCTCCGAAGGCCGGCATTTCCTGAAGAAAAGTCAGAACATCCTCTATCCCGGGGATATCGACCCGGCGCTGCTGGAGCGCGGCGCCAGGGAGCGCGACACGCTGATCCGTGAAGTCGTGGGCGCCGATGCGCCGGCCGATCTCGTGCGCGCCTATCGCGGCCTGACCGCGCTCTCCTCGCACCATATTTCGGCGATGAGGGGGCTGATCGGCGAACCGGTCAGCGTGCTCGCGGCGCACCGCACCAATGGCGGCGCCAACACCTCAGTGACCTTCGACTACGGACATTTTGCTTGCCTGTACGACGCGGTGGTCGACGATCTCGGCCTGTTCGACGCCATGATCGAGGTGCGCTCGAACACCAAACGGGTCCGCATCACCTACGACACACCCTATATCCGCAGCTTGCCGACACGGCTCGAAGTGACAGAAGCCGGACCGCTCGGCCCGGTGACCAAAGCCTTCGGGCCGCTCTATGGCGATGCCTTCTCCAATGAGCTCGAAACCTTCCACCGCCACATCACCGAGGGCACGAAGCCGCTGACGGACCTCGCGGACTCTCGTCGCGACCTCGCCCTGATGGCCGAGATCATCGAGCGCATGAAGAAGACCGGCGGCGGCTGAGGCTAACCGCCTACTTTCCGCAATGGTGATCGTTGATCTTGTTCAGCGCGTTCGCGTCGGGCCCTACCCTATGGTAGGAGCAGGCTCCTGCGGCCGTGGTGACCAACTGCTGGTCATAGTAGCGCGGACCGCCGAACAGGATGTCGATGATATCGCCCTCGGTGGGAACGTAGCGTTCGGAGTGAACCCGGTGGTCGCGGTGCTTGTCGCCTGCGAAGGCCGAGGCGGAGATACTGCAGGCCACCCCGAAAGCGAGCGCGCTGATCGCAAAGCGTTTTGTCATCATCGGGATGCCCTTCTGGCCGTTCGGTTTTCCATCATATCAAAAATCGTTACCAGAACAAAAGTTCCCCGGGCGGCACATTGGGCCCGTCGGAATCCATCAATCCTTGTCGACTCCGCTTGTCACAATAGGTTTATCCTGCGGCGATAGGGAGAGCGTTCCCGCATCCGGTGCTCAGCCGGACCGGTCTCTTCACACTAAAACCGTCTCTTCACACCAAGTGGGGTTTTCCATGCGCAAGATCGTTCTCGCCGCCATGTTGCTGGCATCCGCCATCGGAAGCGCTTCGGCTGCCGACGGCAAGCTTGTCCTCTACACCAGCCAGCCCAACACCGACGCCCAGCAAACCGTCGATGCCTTCATGGCCAAGAACCCCGGCATCAAGGTCGAATGGGTGCGCGATGGAACGCCGAAGATCCTGGCCAAGCTGCGAGCCGAGATCGAAGCCGGCCAGCCGCAGGCAGACCTGCTTTTGATCGCCGATGTCGTGACCATGGAAGGACTGAAAAAGGAAGGCCGGCTGCTCGCCTACCCCCAAGCCGATGTCTCCGGCATTGAGGCTGCTCTCTACGACAGGGACAAGACCTATTTCTCGACCAAGCTGATCACCACCGGCATTGTCTACAACACCAAGGCACCTTTCGTGCCAGCGAGTTGGGAAGACCTCACCAAGCCGGAGGCGAAGGGTCTTGTGGCGATGCCGAGCCCGCTGACCTCCGGTGCGGCGATGATCCACACCGTGACGCTGACTGGCAACTTGCCGAAGGGCTGGGACTATTACGATGCGCTCGCCAAGAACGGTGCTCAGGCAAGCGGCGGCAATGGCGACGTGCTGAAGGCCGTCAGCGGCGGCGACAAGCTGTTCGGCATGATCGTCGACTACATGCCCATTCGCGAGAAGGCCAAGGGCGCGCCCGTCGAGTTCGTATTCCCCAAGGAGGGTGTTTCGGCCGTCACCGAGCCGGTCGCGATCCTGTCCACGGCCAAGAACACCGAGGCTGCCAAGGCCTTCGTCGACTTCCTGCTGTCCAAGGATGGACAGGAAGTTGCCGCGAAGATGGGCTACATTCCGGCGCGCGCCGATGTTGCCTTGCCGGCCGGCTATCCCGAACGCTCGTCGATCAAGGTGCTGGGTTACGATGCGGCCGCAGCACTTGCCAACGACGCCGCCAACAAGGAAAGGTTCGGCGCCGTGATGAGCCAGTAGCCAAGCCCCAGTAACCGGCAAAGTAGCCAACGGTGACGTCTGCGCAGGATATCCTCCCCCAGCGGCGTGTGTCCCTGCCGGCACGGCGCGGGCTCGGGGTCCAGGCCACGCCCGGCTTTAGCGCATCGGCGCTCGCCGTCCTTCTGGTCATCGCGCTGCTCAGTCTGTTGCCGATGGTCAGGCTTGTCGTCGCCGCCGTCGCGCCGGGCGGTGAGCTCGACTTCGGCGCATTTGCTGAGCGCCTGGCCAAGCCTTCCGCCTTGCGGGCGATGTGGCACACGCTGGACACTGCTTTTTTCGGCGCCATGCTGGCGGTCTGCCTTGGCAGCCCCTTTGCCGTCGCCGTCACCATGACCGACCTGCCCGGGCGAAAGCCCCTCGGTTTCCTGCTTTTGCTGCCGCTGATGATCGCGCCACAAGTCACCGCTTTGTCGTGGCTGCATCTGTTTGGCCCGTCCAGCACGCTTCTCGGCATGGTCGGCATGGCGCCGCAACCGGGAACACCCAATCCGATGCTTGGCCGCAACGGCATCATCCTGCTTTACGCCGTCCAGCACGCGCCGATCGTGTTCATCACGTTGCGAGCCGGGCTAGTGCGGATCCCGCGCGATCTCGTCGAGGCGGCCAGGGCCTCCGGCGCCAGGCCGCTATCCGTGCTGTGGACCATCGTCCTGCCGATCGTGCGTCCGTATATCGTGGCCGCTGCGGCACTCGCCTTTGTTTCAGGCGTCGGTAATTTCGGCATCCCCGCTTTACTTGGAATGCCGGTCAACTATCTGACGCTGATCTATCAGGATCTGTCGAGCTTCGGTCCCGGCGTGCTGCCGCAGATCACGGCACTGTCGGTACTGGTCGGCGTGCTGGCGCTCGCCGGCGTCGCCTGCCAGTCGCTGGCCCTGCGTGGCGCCGCTCACCGCTTCACCGCAGGCACACCGGCGCGTTTCGAGCTCGGGCGCTGCCGCCTGTTGCTGGCCGGTCTCGGCTGGCTGGTGATCGGCTTCATTCTCCTACTTCCGGCTTGCGCGCTGCTGGCGACATCGCTCGTCCCGTCCTTCGGTGTGCCGCTTGGCTGGCAAACGATGACTGGGTCCAATTATTCCGAGGTTCTGGTCCGCCAGGCTTCGACCGTTCGTGCCTTCCGCAATTCCCTTCTTTTCGCCGGCGGCGCGGCTCTGATCCTCGCCATCGGCGTCATACCGGTGACCGCCATTCTCGAACGGCTCGGCCGGCGTTGGCAGCGCCTCCTTGGCGGCATTGTCGACCTCCCCTACGCGGTTCCCGGGGTCGTGCTTGCCATTGCCTGCATCCTCTTGTTCCTGCGCCCGCTGCCGCTGGTCGGCAGCCTCTATGCGACGGCTTCGATCATCATGGTCGCCTATGCGATGCGGTTTTTCACGCTCGCCTTGAAGCCGGTGGCGACCGCGGTCGGGCAGATTTCACGCGACCTCGACGAGGCGGCGGCGGTGTCGGGAGCCGGTTCGCTGCGCCGGCTCGCAACGATAACCGCGCCGCTCGCAGCACCCGCGGCGGTGGCCGGCGGAATGCTTGTCTTCATGAGCGCCTTCAATGAACTGACGGTCTCGGCCTTGCTCTGGTCGAGCGGCAACGAGACACTGGGCGTCGTGCTGTTCAGTCTCGAGGAGGCCGGCTTGGGAACGCAGGCCGCCGCGATCGCCGTTTCCACGATCGCCGTTGTCGTCGTCCTGCTGCTTGTGCTCGACCGGCTCGGGCGGCGGCTTCCGGCGGGCGTATTGCCCTGGCGGTAATGCATGTCGCCCAAAAATGCGCAGCGGTTTTGGGACAACGACATGCACCAAAACAGCGACTTAAAGCGCGTCGCATGATCCCGCGACGCGCTTGGGTCAGCCTCCGGGAATGATCCAGGCGTCCGAGACGGAGACATGCACGCTCTGGCCGACCGCAAGCGCCTCGGTGCTGTCGATCAGCAGCTCCTGCTCTCGCCCCTGCTCCAGCGTCGGCAAGGCCAGCCGCACCTCATGGACTGGGCCGCGATAGATGCTGTCGAGCACCGTCGCCGGCATGCCCTCAGGTGAAATCCGCAGCGCTTCCGGCCGTAGCAGGATATTGACCGGCCCCGCCGATGCTCCGGCACTTCGCGCCGCGAGGCGATGCCCTGCTATATCGACCGTCGCGGTCCCTGCGGCCTGATCGACCGTGAAGCCCGAAACGATGGAACCGCGCCCGACGAAGCCGGCGACCGTGGCATTGGCCGGCGCGCGATAGACTTCCTGCGGCGCCGCCGCCTGCAGCACCTTGCCTTGGCTCATGATGGCGACGCGGTCGGCCAGCGCCAGGGCCTCGGCCTGGTCGTGGGTGACGTAGACGATGGTGGCGCCGGTGCGGCGATGGATGTCGCGAAACGCGTCGACCATCGACGAGCGCAAATGCATGTCGAGATTGGCGAGCGGTTCGTCGAACAGGATAACTTTGGCGTCGGCAACGAGGCAGCGCGCCAGCGCCACGCGCTGGCGCTGGCCGCCGGACAGTTCCTCGATGCGGCGGCTTTCAAATCCTGCGAGCCCGACGATATCGAGAACCGCGCCGACGCGGCCGGCGATCTCGCCCCGTTTGATATGCCGGGCTTTCAGCGGATACGCGACGTTTTCGGCGACGTCCATATGCGGCCAGAGCGCGTAGGACTGGAAGACGACACCAACGCCGCGCGCTTCCGGCGGCACCTGCCGCCGCGGATCGGCCATCAACGCGTCGTCAAAGAGCACGCGGCCTTCGCTTGGCGCCTCGAAGCCGGCGATAAGCCGCAGCATCGTGGTCTTGCCGCAGCCGGACGGGCCGAGCAGCGCGGTGAAGGAGCCCGCCGCAAAGTCGAGCGAAACGGCGTCCAGCGCAGCGGTTTCGTTGAACCGCTTGGTGAGGCGCTCCACCCTGATTTCGCTCATGCTTCACCCATCGACATATCATCGCGCTGTGGCGGTTGTTCGCATAACCGTTGCGGCACCCGGCCGGCAATACGTTGGAAACCTGGCCATAACAATGATGCAGGCGACCCGCGAGATGCGGTTTTCCGCAGCGCGGCAGCGATGAACGGCAGACATCAATGTCGAGAGAAGAGAGCGGTGCCGGCCTCTGATCAAGCCCGATCGCAGCCTGATGCGCACCAGAACGGGAACCGGGATGTGGCAGTGCCGCCCGTGGCTGCGCGTTCGGATGATCTACCTTGCCGCCAGTATTTCGCCTGGCCCAATAGCTCGCAGCGATTTATCCCGCAATCTCCAGCAAGGACGATACCAACAACCGACGTTCGTCCTGGGAAAGGACGTCCGAGTCGAAGAGGTTCATACTGCGAAGCCCTTCGATGGCGAGATAGCAGACCAGCAGCGCCTTGAGGTCCGGCGTCTCTTCCTTCAGCCGCTCGAAAACCTGCCGCCTGAACGATTTTATCGGCGTCAGGAAATCGGGATCCTCGGCGATCGCCGAGAATATCCAGGAGGCCGACGGTTTCGATTCCTCGGCATGTTCGGCCGAGAGCTTGATATAGGTCGCAAGCGGGCTTTCGCTGCTGGCGCCGGCCATGCGGGCGGACTCCAGCGCTTGCTCGAAGGCGCGCAGGTAATCCTCCACCAGCGCCTGCATCAGTTTCGCCTTGGTCGGGAAATTGTACAACAAGCCGCCTTTGGACACGCCAGCACGGCTAGCGACGGCGTCCAGCGACAGGCTGCCGGGCCCTGTCTCGCGTGCCACATCGGCGGCGGCCGCGAGTATCCTGTCGCGCGAATTTGCCCTGCGAGCTTTCATCAATCCCTCTCAATACATTAGCCTAGGCCCAATTGACAAGACCGTCCAGACGGTACAGTAAGACCGCCGTCATTTGAAATCGGAACCTGGCACGGATATGTGTTCCGATACCCGACCGTTACACCGGTCGCCGGCCGAGGGGATTGTTTGTGATCAAGCGCTTCATCATCGCCTTCATTCTGCTCGCACTGGTGTGCGGCGGCATCGTCGGTTTCAATCTGTTCCGCGACAATGCGATCCAGCAATTCTTCGCTACGATGAAGCCGCCTGCCGCGACCGTGTCGACGACAATCGTCAAGCCGACGGACTGGACGCCGGGCGTCGAGGCGATCGGCACGGTCAGCGCGGTCCGCGGCGTCGATCTGACAGTCGAAACCGCCGGCATCGTCAAGGACATCCTGTTTCACGCCAATCAGAAGGTTGAAGCCGACGCGGTTCTCCTTCAGCTCGACGATGCCGTCGAACGCGCCGATCTCGAGGCGGCGAGGGCGCAAGCCGCGCTCGACCAGACGTCGCAGGCGCGCGCCATCGAACTGCAGCGACGCGGCGTCGGCTCGGATGTGACGCTTGACACGGCGCGGGCGACGGCCACGGCCTCCGCCTCGCAGGTGACAAAATTGCAAGCGGTGCTCGATCAGAAGCAGTTGACGGCGCCCTTTGGCGGCACAGTGGGCATTCCCAGGATCGATCTCGGCCAGTATCTCACACCCGGCACTTCCGTGGTAACCCTGCAGGATCTGGAGACGATGCGGGTCGATTTCTCAATCCCCGAGCAGCAGCTTCCACTGCTGAAGATCGACCAGACGGTGCGGCTGGGCATCGGCGACGGCGAGATGCCGTTCGCCGGCACCATCCGCGGTATCGACCCCAAGATCGACCCGGCCAGCCGGCTGGTGACGGTCAGGGCCGAGGTCGCCAACCCCGAAGGCAAGTTGACCCCTGGCCAGTTCGTGCAGGTGCGCGTCGAATTGCCCGAGGAAAACAACGTGCTGACGGTGCCGCAGACCGCGCTGACCTCCAGCCTGTACGGTGATTTCGTCTTTGTGGTGCGTCCGGCGAAGCCTGCCGCGGCCAATGGCGCGACCCCTGCTGCTGCGAAGCCGGAAGAAAAGCCCGCCATGGATACCGCGAAGCCCGCAGCCGAAGCATCCGCGGCAAAACCCGAGGAAAAGCCAGCTGCCGCCCCGGCCGAACCGACAGCGGAAGAACAGAAGCCGCAGCTCGTGCTCACCCAGGTGTTCGTCAAGCCCGGCCGGCGCAACGCCGGCCTGGTTGAGATCCTGGAAGGCATCGCGCCTGGCGACGAAGTCGTTACCGCCGGCCAGAACCGGCTCTCCAACGGTATGTCCGTCGCTGTCGACAACACGATCGACCCGACCAAGTCGGCGAACCAGCAGGCGGCCCAGCAATGAGCTTTTCCGACATCTTCATCCGCCGTCCGGTCCTTTCGACCGTGCTCGCCTTGATGATCCTGCTTCTGGGTTTCCAAGGCATCTTCAACCTTTCGATCCGGCAGTATCCAGAGGTTGAGGAAACGGCCATCACGATCACCACGGCCTATCCCGGCGCCAGCGCCGACCTGATCCAGGGGTTCATTTCCGCGCCGATCGCCCGTGCCGTCGCTTCGACCGAAAACATCGATTATGTCACCTCGGCGAGCCGGCCCTCCTCCAGCACCGTCACGGTGCAGATGAAACTCGGCTCCGACCCCGACGTTGCCCTGAACGAGGTCTTGTCGAAGGTACAGGGCGTGCGCGGCGATCTGCCGGATGAAGCCAAGGACCCTGTGATCGTCAAGGGCACCGGCGAGCAGTTCGCGATGATGTACATCTCGATGCAGAATCCGAACATGACGCCGGAACAGCTCACCGAATATATCGAGCGCGTCGTGCGGCCGCGCATGTCGACGGTCGAGGGTGTCGCCGACGTGCAGATCTTCGGCGCCGCCGAATATTCGATGCGCGTCTGGATCGACCCGATCAAACTGGCGGCGCGCGGCGTGACGGCGGCGGAGGTGCTGACCGCCATCAACAATTCGAATTTCCTCTCCGCGCCGGGCAATACCGAAAACGAATATGTGGTTTCCTCGATCACTGTCCGCTCGACGCTGCAGACGCCGGAGGCTTTCGCCGCCCTTCCGCTCCGTTCGCAAGACGGCAATGTGGTGAGACTGCGCGACGTGGCGCGCGTCGAGCTCGCCGCGGCGAACACCGACACCAGGGTCAGCTTCAACGGCAAGCCCGGCATCTTTCTCGCCATCTTCCCGACGCCGGCCGCCAATCCGCTGTCGACAGCGGAGGCGATCCACAAAATCGTGCCGACGATCCAGGAGACGCTGCCGCTCGGCATGACGATCGAGATCGTCTACGATTCGACGGAGCAGATCAGCGCGTCGATCGAGGAGGTGTTCAAGACCATCGCCGAGGCTGTCGCCATCGTCATCGTCGTGATCCTGCTCTTCCTCGGCTCGTTCCGCTCGGTGCTGATGCCGATCGTGACCATCCCGCTGTCGCTGATCGGCGTCTGCTTCCTGCTGTTTTCCGTGGGCTATTCGATCAATCTTTTGTCGTTGCTGGCCATGGTGCTGGCGATCGGCCTCGTCGTCGACGACGCCATCGTGGTGGTGGAGAACATTCACCGCCACATGGAAGAAGACAACATGTCGCCAATGCAGGCGGCCTTCAACGGCATGCGGGAGATCTCGTCCGCCGTTGTCGCCATGACGATAACGCTGGCCGCCGTGTTCGCGCCGCTGGCCTTCACCGGCGGCTTGACCGGCGCACTGTTTCGCGAATTCGCGATGACGCTTGCCGGCTCGGTGGTGCTTTCGGGCGTCGTCGCCCTCACCATCACGCCGATGATGTCGGCGCGCATTCTGAAGGCCGGCTCGCACAGCCGCTTCCAGCGCATTGTCGACAACACGTTCGGGCGCGTCGAAAACGTGTATGAACGGCTGGTCAGCGGCTCGCTGAAATATCGCCCGGTGACGCTGATGATCGTCATCGCACTGGTCGCCACGACCGGCTTCATGTTCACCAAGACCTCGAGCGAACTGGCGCCGGAAGAAGACCAGGGCTTCCTGCTTTCGCTGGTAACCGCGCCGCGCTACGCGACGTCGGACTATACCGAAAGCTACGTCAATCAGATACTCGGCCTGGTCAAGGACCTGCCTGAGACGCGGGCGCAGTTCTCGGCGGTCGCCTTCGGCGGCGGCCAGACGAACAGCGCTTTCGTCGGCTTTGCGTTCAAGGACTGGGCTGAGCGTACGCGCAGCTCGAAGGAAATCCAGGAGGACATCACGGGTCGGCTCAGCAAGGTGGCGGGCGTCGAAGCTTTCGTCTTCGCACCGCCGACGCTGCCCGGTTCCGGCGGCGGCCTGCCGATCACGATGGTCGTGCGCTCTACCGGCGAGGCCTCGCAAGTGTACGAGGCGGCCGAGGAGATCAAGAACAAGGCGCAGGCCACCGGCCGCTTCCTCGTGGTGCAGAATTCGATGACCTTTGATGCGCCGCAAGTGACGGTGACGATCGACCGCGACCGCGCCGCGGCGCTCAACCTGCCGATCGCCGACATCGGCCGGACGCTGACCCTCTTGGTCGGTGGCGCCGAAGTGGCGCAATTCGACCGCGAATCCAACAGCTACGACATCATTCCGCAGGTGCCGCAGAAATTCCGCGACAATCCCGAAAAGCTGGCCGAATATTTCGTGCGCAGCGCGTCGGGCGAGATGGTGCCGCTCTCGGCAGTGGTGAAGATTTCGACCAACGCCTCGCCGGCCGCGATCGAGCAGTTCAACCAGTTGAACTCAGCCACGATTTCCGCTCTGCCATTGCCCACCGTCACCACCGGCGACGGGCTGAAGACCATCGAGGATCTCGCCAGGGAAAGCCTGCCCGAGACGTTCTTCATCGACTATACCGGCCAGTCGCGGCAGGAGAAGGAACAGGGCAACACGATCCTCATCGCCTTCGCTGCGGCCGTCCTCGTCATCTATCTCGTGCTGGCGGCGCAGTTCGAAAGCTTCCGCGATCCGTTTATCATCATGATGTCGGTGCCGCTGTCGATCTTCGGCGCGATCGTGCCGCTCAACCTAGGGCTGGGAACGCTCAACATCTACACGCAGGTCGGCCTGATCACGCTGATCGGCCTGATCACCAAGCACGGCATTCTTCTGGTCGAGTTCGCCAACCAGCAGCGCGAGCTCCACGGGATGCGCCGACGCGATGCGATCATCGCCTCGGCCAAGGTGCGGCTGCGGCCGATCCTGATGACGACGGCGGCGATGGCGCTCGGCGTGGTGCCGCTGATCATCTCCAGCGGCGCGGGTGCCGCAGCGCGCTATTCGATGGGCCTGGTGATCTTCACCGGCATTCTGGTGGGAACCATGTTCACCCTGTTCGTGGTGCCGATGTTCTACACCTTCATCGCCAGCAAGGACCTGCCGCATCATGCCGAAAAGCCGGACCCGAAGCTGATGCCGGTGGTGCAGGACTGATAGCAAAAAAGGCCGGAAATTCCGGCCTTTTTCATAACGTTGGAGCACGGCATTCCGCCGATGTCGGTCACGACCACTTCAAACACCGCTTACTTGACGATGACGATCCGGGTGTTGGCCGGACCGAAAACCTCGACAAGCTGGTAGAAATCGGCGGCATTGTCCGGATGCAGCCGCACGCAGCCATGCGAAGCCGGTTGGCCGAGACGTTTGACGAAATTGGTCGCATGCACGGCGTAACCGCCCTTGAAGAAGACCGAATGCGGCATCGGCGCGTTGTCGTATTTCCTCGAATACCACATTTGGTGCATGCGGATCGGCTTGAACGAGCCGGTCGGCGTGACATGCGCCCTGTCACCGGTCGAGACCTTCCACGCGAAGGTCGGTCGCCCGTCGACCAGAACTTCCATGGTCTGCTGCGAGAGCGAAACCCGCGCCACGATCTGATTGCCGGCGTGGGCGGCACCATTGCCGAGGCCGAACAGAACAACCGCACCCGTGAGGGCGGCGGCAGCGATGTTGATGAGCTTGGTGGAAATGGCAGTGTACATCGATATCCCCCTGTCTGCCGGACATGGCCGGCTCCAATGCGATGACCCGGCTTATCGTTGCGTCATGTTTCGAATTTATTTCGCTGGAAGTGCGTTTCCGTTTCGAAAGCGTTTCCTCCGGTTAACAACCGGGGAAGCCGATAGAGGGCGCCACAAGCAGAATCTCAGGGACAAAACCAAGGCATGACGCCGTCGACGCACAGAACAGGGCCAGCGGAAGACGCAAAGCCATCTCCAAACGAAAGTGCGATCCTCTCGCATATGAAAGAATTTTGACTTGCTCCGAAACCAATCTGCAACAAAGCGCGGGCCCTAGCGGCATGCTCTGGATACAGGCCAGCCGCAGAGTTGACCTAACGAAAGCAGCCGGCACCAAACGAAGATGAACATGCAATCGAACGCGATGTCCTGGCTTTTCAGGGCAAGCATAGCCGCAACGATCATTGGCGGTGTCGGCACCGTCGCTGGCACTCCGGCGACGAGGCTCGTGGGAATGACTTCAAGCGAGGTTTCGACGCTGCATGCCGCACTGTTTTTCGCCACGGTCTGGATCGTGTCCAGCCTGCGCATCAACCGGTTCAAGACCCTCTGGCGGGTCGGTTTTGGGCTGAAGAGGATGCGCGGCGCCTCCGGCAACTTGCAGCCGAGAGGACCGAAGGCCCGCGCCGCGACGGGGGGCTCCGCTGGCGGCGCGGGCACTTCGGGGGTGTCCTGAAGACATGATCCCGAACTGGAACACCGCGTAGCGACAAGTGGGTACTGGTTTTCGGAACAAGATCATGCCCGAAACGGGCCTCACGCAGCAGATCTGAATTTGGGGAGCGGATAGGATGAACACGAAATTTGCAGCTTCGGTGCTTACCGCATTGCTCTACGCACAGGGCCTGCTCGGCTTTGCCGGCCTTGCCACCGTGCTTCTTAGGGATCGTGCCCATGCAAGCGAACTCGTCACGGCCAGCGAAATGGGGACCAGCGAAATGCCGTCAGGTCCATCGCTTCTCGTGGTGCGCTGAGCGCCTGGGCCTGTGGACAGTACGGTGACGGCCCTGCCGTCAGTCGGCGAACTGCGTCGGCGGATCGAACCGGTAGCCCGCGCCACGTATGGTGGTGATGGTTTCGGTGTCGAGCTTGCGGCGCAGCCGCACAATGCGCGAATCGATCGAGCGATCGAAGGCATCGGCATTTTCGGCGGGCGCGGCGGCAATGATGTCGTCGCGCGTCAAGACCTTTCGCGGACTGGCCAGGAACAACCGGAGCAGCGCCACCTGACCCGGCGACAACTGTTCTTCCGTGCCGGAACGATGCATGACCATGGCCGATCGCAGGTCGACCGTCGCATTCTCCAGCACCACCAATTCCCCGGCATTCCTGCCGCGCCGTGTCAGCAGGCCGCCGATACGGGCAGCGAGCTCCCTGACGTTGAGCGGGCTCTCGACGACGTCGGCGGCGCCGAGTTCGAGCGCCAGCACCTTGTCAACGAGATCGGCCGGCCGGCAGATCAGGATGAAATCCGGCCCGCCCTCGCCGCCATGGCGCCTGAGCAGGTCACGCCCTTCCGCCTGACTGAGGCTGTCGCCAACGACGACGACATCGATGCCCTTCTCAGAAAGCAGGGATTCGGCCTCCCACGGCTGCCGCACCGCGCGCACGTCATGACCGCGCCGTTCGAGATGATCGGCGAGATCGGCTGCGACCACTTCGGCGACCGAAACAAGCGCGATGATGGATCGTGCAGCCATCTTTCCCATCCCCTGCAACCGGCAACCCAAGATGAGTGCTGGACATGATGTTTATACCCAATCTACTTTCCGCTGAAAGCGGGAGCGAGAGCATAGTGCAGGCACGAATTGTCGTCGTCGAGGACGAGCCCGATCTGAGGGACGCGGTCGCCGAGTATCTCAGCGCCAGCGGTTACGATGTCGCTACGGCCGAAAGTGCCGCCGCCGCACGAACCTTGCTGGAAACGCAGTCGTTCCATTTGGCCATCCTCGACATCGCCATGCCCGGCGAGGACGGCTTGTCGCTCGGCCGCTGGCTGCGCTCGAAAACGCCGATCGGCATCATCTATGCCACCGCCGCCGGCACCGCGCTCGACCGTATCGTCGGGCTGGAGCTTGGCGCCGACGACTACATCGTCAAGCCTTACGAATTGCGCGAGGTGCTGGCGAGGGTCCGCAGCGTGTTGCGCCGCGTTCCGCAGCCGACCGAGCCGCAGGGCGCCAAGGCCGAAACGACTGCCAAGCGCCGTTTCATGAGCTTCGGCTCCTTCCATGCCGATCTCGACGGCAGGTTCGTGACCGGCGCCGACGGGACGGTCGTCGACATGGCCAAGAGCGAATTCGACGTGCTGGAGGTTTTCCTGACGCGCGCCAACCGGCTGTTGACGCGTACGGCGATCTCCGAGGCGATCGGCTTCGTGGAAGACTCTGAATCGTCGCGCGCCGTCGACATCCGCATCATGCGGCTGAGAAAGAAGATCGAGGCGGACCCGGCCAATCCGAAATTCCTGCGCACGGTGCGCGGCGAAGGCTATATCTTTTCGCTGCCCACCGGCGAAAGTAGCTGAGTCGGGCGACCGCCTGGTATCGGTCCAGCCCGGGTGTCACTCTGGCTTGGTACGACTCTGAAATGACGGCTGACCATGACGGCTGAAGCAGCACGCACCGATATGCAGAGCGTCAGGCAGGGCGCGGCGATGGCGGCCGTCCGTATCGTCCGCCAGCTCCGTGAAGCTGGCGACTGGCAGCGCGAGATGGACAGCATCCTTGAAACGCTCTGCGGGGCCATGGATTGCCAGCGCGGCATCCTGTTTCGGCTGCGCGAGCTGCCCGGCCAGGGCTTTGCCCAGTCTGTCGCGGCCTACTGGATCGACCCCAGATTTGGCGGCGAGTTGGCATCGCCGACGGTCATCATGCAGTCGGTCGTCAATTCGGACCCGCTGCTGGAACGGTTGGCGGAGGACGAGCGGCAAGGCAAGATCTTCGCCGGACACACGCGCGACCTCGAAGGCTTTCTGAGAACCGACTTCGAAAAGCAGAACATCAAGTCGTTCCTGTCGGTGTCGGTCTTTGCGCACGGCCATCTGTGGGGCACGTTGGCGGTCAACGACTGCGTGAACGAGCGTGAATGGACCGATGAGGAAGAGGCGACCCTGCACATCGTGGCACTGGCCATCGGCGACGCCATCGAACGATCGCTTTCCGACACCCATGCCAGCGAGGTCATCCGCCGCACCATGCTGCAAGCCTCGCTCGACGCGATCATCGTCATCGACGAGACCGGCTCGATCATCGAATTCAATCCCGCCGCCGAAAAGATGTTCGGCTACCAGCGCAGCGACATCCTCGGCAAGGACCTGCTCGACACCGTCGTTCCGGAGTATTATCGCAAGGGCTATGTGTCCGGTGCTGAATACATGTCGGGCCGCGGCGCGCCGATGGTTGGCCAGCGGCTGGAGACTGTCACCCAGAACGCAGCCGGCGAGGTCTTTCCGATCGAACTGACGGCGACCGAGATGCGGGTCGCCGACCGCCGCCTGATCTTCGGCTCGATCCGCGACCTGCGCGACAAGCTCCGCGCCGAAGAGGAGATCGGCCGCCAGCGCGAAAAGCTGCATCAGAACGAGAAGATGGCCGCTATGGGCTCGCTGCTCGCCGGCGTGTCACATGAACTGAACAACCCGCTTGCGGTGGTCGTCGCCCAATCGACGCTGTTGCATGAATTCGCTTCCGACCCGCAGACCAAGGTGCGCGCCGAAAAGGTGCGCGCCGCCGCCGAGCGTTGCGGCCGCATCGTCAAGAGCTTCCTCTCGATGGTCCGCCTGCATCCCGCGACGCAGGCCGAGACCGATCTCAACCACGTGGTCCGCGCGGCACTCGAAGTGACCGCCTACGGCGCCAGGTCAAGCGGCATCATCATCGACACCGATTTCGCCAGCGGTCCCCTTCTGGCCATGGCCGATGCCGACCATGTGACACAGGTGGCCGCGAATTTCCTCATCAACAGCCAGCACGCTTTGGCCGGCGTTGCCGGCGACCGGCTGATCAAGGTCCGTACGTTTCGCGGCGACCGCGGCAATCCCGGATTCTCGGTCGAGGACAACGGGCCGGGCGTGCCGGAAGCGATACGCTCCCGCATCTTCGAGTCCTACTTCACCACCAAGCCGGTCGGCGTCGGCACCGGCATCGGACTGTCGATCTCGAAATCGATCATCGAACGGCACAAGGGCAATGTCTGGTTCGAGGAGGTTCTGCCGAGGGGTGCGCGTTTTGTCGTCCAGTTGCCGGCGATCGCCGCCGGCGCGGCCGCCGCCGGCGACAGCCCGGCGCGCTCGAGCGGATTGCGTCACGCGCTGATCATCGACGACGAGCCGGATGTTGCCGCTTCGCTCTCCGATATTCTGGAATTGATGGGCATCAAGTCGCGGATCGTACCAGCCTGGACATCGGCTGCCACGACCTTGACCGGCCACATGCCGCCGGACATCGTCTTTTCCGATCTGCGCATGCCCGGCACCAGCGGCATCGCCATCTATAGCGAACTGCTCGCCGAAAAGCCTGATCTGGCGCGGCGCTTCGTGCTGGTCACCGGTGATCTGATCGGCGCGAAAGCCGAGATCGAGGCATTGCCCGCGCCACAGCGGCCGCAGATCCTGGAAAAGCCGTTCAGCACGCTGGACGTGCGAGGCGTGCTCTCGGCCATAGCCGATCAGGCCGCGTTGAATGTCTAGAGCGTCGAATCGGTGGAAACCGATTTTAGGCAATCCGACGCTAAAGCAAAGCGCTGGAGGTCAGAGGAAAAAGGCTCCCGTCCGACATGCGGCGGGAGCCTGACCGAGCGCTGGAGGATACTCGGCAAAGTCTCAAAAAACGTTCGGCATATCGGTCAGCGGTGCGGCATTGGCGATGGTGCGGACCGCGCGAGCCTTGTGAATGCCGGATTGCTCGGCGATGACGCGCAGGCACTCCGCGCTCTCGGCGCCCCAGGCTTGCCCCTTGCAGACAAAATCGATCTCCGGCATTGGCAGGCGCGCGGTCTTGGTCGTGGTCGGCGCGCCGTCGACGATGTTTGCCGGCGGGTTCAATGAAACGAAAGCTGGACCAACCGTCGGCGCGAACGCCATGCCGACAAATGCGGCAGCGCCCAGCGCCACGAACAGCGCCATAGGATGGTCGTTTGCACGCCGGCGCAGTGCCAGCCTCGGCCGCCGGTCGTTGCGCTCAGGTGCCTGCAGGTGGCGGTCGTTGTAGGCAGTCTGGATTTTCGTACACATCGCTCTTCCCTCCGTCGATTTTCTTTTTCTGTTGAAACGAACTTAGTCGCGCTCTGTAACAAACCGTTGATGACGCATGCGCGGACCTGTAACAGGCATGAAACAGGTTGTTTCGGGCATTTCCGGGCAAAACCGGTCACAAAACCCGCAAGCCGCGCTTTGTCCCTTGCCGACTGCGGCGAGGAAAAGCGAGCCGACTCGCGCATCGGCGCGCATCGGTAGGTCTTCGAAACCGGGCGGTGCAGGGCGCCTATTTGTCCACCTGGAGAGTGCTGTTCCCACGCAGCCGTCCATGGCTCACGCCGAGATGGGACGCCGATGCGAAACCTTGGCTAACACACGGAATTTTCGGAGTTTCTCAGGCCCTGAGCATCTGGACTCCGACCAAAAGTGCCGGGCGATTTTGCGGAAAGAATAATTCCTATTCCAACAAGCCATTGCATTTAAATGTAAAATATGATTTTATTGAATGAGTATTCAACAAAATAAGGGCCGCTCATGAACCCGCACTTGCGTGACGTGGCGATCCCCAACGAATGGGACCGGCGGGGTCTGCCGGGCTGGAGTTATCATTCCGACGCCCTGCTCGAACTCGAGAAGGAATACGTCTTCCGCAACCACTGGCAGATCGCCGGCCATGTCTCCGACCTGCCGAATGCCGGCGACTATCTGACCATGGATGTGGTCGGCGAGCGGGCGCTGATCGTGCGCGGCAAGGATGGCGTCGTGCGTGCCTTCAACAACATGTGCCGCCATCGCGGCAGCCGCGTCGTCGCCGACAGCCAGGGCACCTGCAAGAACGCTTTGGTCTGTCCTTTCCATGGCTGGGTTTACAATCTCGACGGCACGCTTCGCGGCGCCGCCCGTCCACGCTCCTTCCCCGATCTGGATAAGACCGAATTCGGCCTGACGCCGCTCGATCTCGAGATCTGGATGGGCTTCATCTTCATCCGCTTCCGCAAGGGCGGCCCGCAGCCGTCGGTGGCCGAGCTCTTGAAGCCGATCGAGGCCGAGATCGCCCACTATGGTGTCGCCGAGATGGTGCCATCCTGGGGTGTCTGGACCCGGAAGAGCCCGGTCAACTGGAAGTCGGTACGCGACGTCGACAATGAAGGCTACCACGTCGCCATGGCGCATCCCGCATTGCAGGATCTCTACGGCGCGACCTATTTCGACGAGCCGTTCATCAACGGCGTCTCACGCTCCTTCGCCACCTACAACCCACATGCCGGTCGGCGCTGGAGCGTCAGGCAGTACGTCAAGATCGCGCCCGAAGCGGCGCATCTGCCGGAGTACCTTCGCAAGGCGTGGATCTACTACGGCATCTTCCCGAACAGCGTCCTGTCGGTCATGCCGGAATCCGTGCAGTTCTATCAGGAATTCCCGCTGTCGACCGGCGAGACGCTGTTGCGCGGCGCCATCTACCGCTATCGCGACGAAACCAGGGAGCAAGCGGCGGCACGCTATCTCTCCTACCGTATCGATCGCGACACCATGAACGAGGACGTGCAGCTTTCCGTGTGGTCGAACGAATCCATGCTGTCCGAAGCCTTTGAGGGTTTTTATCTCTCGGACCTCGAATATGGCGTACGCACCCATCACGACCATTTGCGCAAGCAAATCCCCGTGCTCGGGTTAGAGACGGCACCGGAGGAAAGGGACATGTGGGCGTTGAATGACGCGCTAAGGTCGCAAGTGTAAGGCGAGGCACCAAAGCGGCCGATCTCCCCCGCGCCCGGTCGAACCAACCCCCTCTGTCGCCTTTGGCGACATCTCCCCCTCAAGGGGGGAGATTGACCGTCACCCCCGCCACACACCCTCTTTTCGCAAATCATCCATCGTGCGCGAAATGCCCTCGCGCAGAATCGACACCATGTCGTCGATCTGGTCGCGCGTGATGATCAGCGGCGGAGACATCACGCACATGTTGATCAGCGGCCGGACCAGCAGGCCAAGCTCATGGCAATGCGCATCGATGCGCTTGCCGACATCCTTGTCTAGCTGCAGCGGATCCTTGCTCTCGCGATCGGCGACGCATTCGACGCAGCCCATCAGCCCCAGCCCGCGCACCTCGCCGACCAGCGCCAGTTCTTCGAGCGTCTTCAGTTGCGCCTGGAAATAGGGCGCGACGTCGCGCGTGTGGGCGAGCACGCTTTCTTCCAGGATATCGAGGTTCTTCAGTGCCACCGCGCAGCCGACCGGATGGCTGGTGTAGGTCAGCCCATGGCCGAACATGGCGTCCGGGTGGTTCGAACGGCGCAGGTCCTCGAGCAACCGCTCCGAGATGATGACGCCGCCAAGCGGGAAATAGCCTGACGTGACGCCCTTGGCGAAGGTGATCATATCAGGGTCGATGCCGAACATATCGCCGGAAGCAAAGACATGGCCGAGCCGGCCGAAGGCGATCACCACCTCGTCGGAAATATAGAGGATGTCGTTGTCGCGGCAGATCTCGCGTATCCGCTTGAGATAGCCGTCCGGGGGCACGAGGACGCCTCCCGATGCCTGCACCGGCTCGCCGACGAAAGCGCCGATCCTATCGGCGCCGACGCGGGCGACCGTGTCGCGGAATTCACCGACCAGGGCATCGGTGAAGGCGGCAATACTCGTGCCTTTCGGGCGGCGGAACGGATCGGGCGACGACAGCTTGACCACCAGATCGTCGGCGCCGTCCATCCAGTCGCGATCCCGCGGACGCCCGTTGAGCGAGGCCGACAGATAGGTCGAGCCATGATAGGCGCCGCCCCTGCTCACAATCAGCTTCTTCTCCGGACGGCCGCGCACATTGTTGTGGAACTGCATGAAGCGCAGCGCCGTCTCCACGGCCGAGGAGCCACCCGTGGTGAAGAAGACATGGCTGAGATCACCAGGCGCATGGCCGGCGATGCGCATGGCGAGTTCCGCGGATGGCGCGTTCATCGTATACCACGGCGTGTTGTAGGACAGCGCCATCGACTGGTCATACATCACCCGCGCCAGCTCCTCGCGGCGGTGGCCGATATTGATGCACCACATACCGGCCGGCCCGTCGATCAGCCTTTTGCCGGCGCCGTCCGTGATGTAGATGCCATCGCCTTCGCCGATCAGGGTGCGCGCCTCGTTGCCGACCGAGCCGGCGAACGGCCAGGGCTGGACGAGGTGGCGCTTGGCAAGCTCGACCGCATCGGCGTTGTCAGCCCCAGCCGTTTCAGTCGCCCTCAAATCTCTTGCAGCCGCCATCGTCGCCTCGCATCGTTTCGTCGCAAATTTCATCGGACACAAAGCTCGGCGCCAAACACCGGAAAAATCGGCTTTCTTCGCATTATTTTGAATGTCCGTTCAATCAGTATTGCAGAAATAGCGCTTGATTTCAATCCGCGGATGCGCGCATGATGAAAGAAAGCTGGCAAGCTCGGAGAGCGATCGGCAAAGCATCATCGGCTTTGCGCTCGATCGTGCTCCAGGCATGAAATTGGGAACAAGCGCCGGCACTGGAGCGACGTGCGTCCAATTGGACGCACAAAGTGCGCTCTGGCACTTTGAATCTACGCATCGTGCTTTTCGGGCCGATGCGCTAGCCAATGGGACGCCGCATGGCAGGACAATCCGCGCCAGCAACCGAGATCACGCCCGGGGCCCTGCAATGACGGCGGCTGCGGAAGGGTCGCCCGCGTTCGGCATGACGCGGGCCAGGCGAAACGCCCTTCTGCAGTCCGAACCCGTCCAGGGCTTTGCCCTGATCAGCCCGACCTTTCTCTACGCGCTCATACTTCTGGTCCTGCCGATCCTGGTGGTCGTCGCGCATTCCTTCTGGACGCAGAATTACCTCACCATCGATCGCACCTTCACGTTGGAAAACTACCGCGCCGCGCTGACCGAGCCGATCTACCGCGACCTGCTCTGGCGCTCGCTCTACATCTCGCTGATGGTGAGCTTCTTCACCGTGGTCCTCGCCTACCCGATCGCCTACTTCATTTCGTTCCATGGCGGCCGCCACAAGAGCCTGTGGCTGTTCCTGATCACCATCCCGTTCTGGACCAGCTACCTGCTGCGCGTCATGTCGTGGAAGGTCATCCTCGGCTACAATGGCGTGCTCAATTCCGGCCTGATGGGCCTTGGCGTCATCGACGAGCCGTCGACGGCGCTGCTTTACAATTCGAGCGCCGTCATCATCACGCTGACTCATGCCTGGGCGGCCTTCGCCGTCCTGCCAATCTTCGTGTCGCTGGAAAAGGTCGACCGCACGCTGGTCGAGGCGGCCACGGACCTCGGCGACGGTCCCATCCGTTCCTTCCTGCGCGTGACGCTGCCGCTGTCGGCGCCCGGCATAATCTCGGCGGCGCTGATCGTCATGATCCCGACGGTCGGCGACTATGTCACGCCGAAACTTGTCGGCGGCAAGGACGGCGTCATGATCGCCAACGCCATCCAGGCACAGTTCGGCAAGGCCTCGAACTGGCCGCTGGGCGCAGCGCTTTCCGTCACCACCATGCTGATCGTGACGCTGATGGCGGGCGCGACCGTGGTGATCATCCGCGCTGCCCAGAGGCTGGCGCGATGAGGCTGACGCGATGACGACGATGCGGCGCTTCCTGGCCAGCGGCTGGCTGTCGGCCTATGCGTTCCTCTATATCGTGTTCCTCTATTTGCCGGTCATCTTCCTGCCGATCTTTTCGGTCAACACCGCCGCGACGCCGAAATTCCCGCTCTCCGGCTTTACGCTCAAATGGTACGAGGACCTGCCGCGCACGCCGGCACTGCTTGACGCCACCTGGAACAGTCTGGTCGTCGGCGTGGCGGCGTCCATCCTGTCCACCGTGCTTGGCATCCTCGCCGCCCGCTCGATCACCCGCTACCGTTACCCCGGTCGCCGCGCCATCAACGGCCTGATCATGGCGCCGCTGGTCCTGCCCGAAATCATCGTCGCCATCTCCCTGCTTTTGGTGATACTGCAACTGGGTTTGAGCCTGTCGCTGCTCACCATAGTGCTCGGCCATGTCCTGATCTGCATTCCCTATTCGATCACAGTGCTGACCGCCGGCTTCGAGGGCTTCGACCGCAGCCTGGAGGAGGCCTCCGCCGATCTCGGCGAGAGCGCCTTCGGCACTTTTCGGCGGGTCACGCTGCCGATGGTGGCGCCGGCGATCATTTCCAGCCTGCTCGTATGCTTCACCATTTCGCTCGATGAGTTCATCATCGCCTTCTTCCTGACCGGCACCGACGCGACGCTGCCGATCTACATCTGGGGCCAATTGCGCTTTGCGTCGAAGCTGCCCGGCGTGCTGGCGCTGGGCACGCTCTTGCTGGTTGCCTCTTTCCTGCTGTTGACCATCGCCGAAATCCTGCGCCGCCGCGCGGCCAGACGCACCCAGAACGAGGGAGGCCTCCATGCCTGAGCGGCCCCAATCCGAACGGCCCCAACTCGAACGGTCGATGATCGAGATCCGCAACGTCACCCGCAGCTATGGTTCGTTCAAGGCGCTGGACGACGCCTCTCTCACCATCAAGGAGGGCGAATTCTTTTCACTGCTCGGCCCGTCCGGCTGCGGCAAGACCACGCTGTTGCGCATGATCGCCGGCTTCGACAATCCGACCAGCGGTTTGATCTCGGTCGATGGCCAGTCGATGCAGGGCATCCCGGCCAATCGCCGGCCGACCAACATGGTATTCCAGAGCTATGCGATCTTCCCGCATCTCAATGTCGAGCAGAACGTGGCCTATGGGCTGAAGCGGCTGAAACTGGCGGGAACGGAAGAAAAGCGCCGGGTCGAGGAGGCGCTAGGCCAGGTCTCGCTGACCGGCCTTGGCAAACGCCTCGCCACCGAGCTTTCCGGCGGCCAGCGGCAGCGCGTGGCACTGGCCCGTGCGCTGGTGATGCGTCCCAAGGTGCTTCTGCTCGATGAGCCGCTGTCGGCGCTCGACAAGAAGCTGCGCGAGCAGATGCAGGTCGAGTTGCGCCGCCTGCAGCAGGCGGTCGGCATCACCTTCGTCCTAGTCACTCACGACCAGTATGAAGCACTGGCGATGTCGGATCGCATCGCCGTGATGTTCGGCGGCAGGATTGCGCAAGTCGCTTCGCCCAAGGAGATCTACCAGCGGCCGGTCAACCGCCAGGTCGCCGACTTCCTCGGCGGCATGAATTTCGTCAAGGCCGAGATCGTCGAGGAGAACGGCGCTTCGCTGGTCGTCGACACGCTGGGCTTCGGCCGCATCAAGACCGACAAGCCGAAGGCTTTCATTCGCAATGGCGGCGCGGCTACGCTGGGCATTCGTCCGGAGCGCCTGCGCGTTCTGTGGGATAATGCCACGGCAAAATTCGAGGTGGCCGGCAAGGTGGTCGAGCGCCACTACTTCGGCGAGATCACCCATCTGATCGTCGAGATACCGGGACTGGAAAAACCGCTTTCGGTGACCGAAACCAACGATTTCGGTGCCGATGACATCCCGGTCGGCACCTCGATCCGCCTCGCCTACGACCCCGATGCGCTGGTGGCGATGGCGGATTGAAGTCCCGAGATGATCTTTCGTGCAGCGATGCGCCCCGCCACGATGGCGCCTTCGACATAGCCAGGGAATGACGGCGACAGTTCGGACGCGGCGAAATGCAGTGGCGGCGCGCCGGCCAGGATGATGCGTTCGGCGTCGGTCGCCGTCGTATCGATGATAAGATCACTGTAGCCGCCGCCGCTCCAGCGATCATGCGTCCAGTCGCGACAGCTGAAATCGAGCATGTCGGCGGCCTCGGCGCCGAGCGCGTCCTCCAGCCTGGACGTCACCTCGGCGCGCAGTGCCGTATCGCTGAGCTCACGCCAGCGCAGGGCCAGCGGCCCGCCGACGAAGACGACCAGCGCAGCATGGTCGCTGTCCTTGCTGACGTCGCAGGCAAACAGCCCCGGCAGATCGCGCCACATCACCATGCCGCTCAAGCCCTTGTCGCGCCAGAAGGCACTGGGATAACGCACCAGCACCTTGATCACCGCGCCGCTTTGCCAGACGCCGAGCGCCCTTCCCAGGCCAGCCGGCAGCGGCGGTACAAAATCCAGTTTCGAGGCCGTCATCGGCGGCACGGCGACCAGTGTCATCCGTGCTTCGATCGAGCTCGCCGCCATAACCAGGCGAACCCCTTCCGGCCGGTGCTCGATGGTCTCAACCGGCGTGCTCAGCCGCACACGATCGCCGAGATCGCTGGCCAGATCGTCCGCCAGCAACTGCATGGTTTCGCGCACGAAATATTGCAGCTCCGACCCCTCGTTGGTGATGCGGCGATCATTGTCGATGAGGTGCCACAGCGGCAGTTTTTCGAGCCCTTGGCACCACAGGCCTTCGATCATCGAACGGAAAGCAGCCTTGGCCTCGTCAGGATCGATCTGGCGATCGAGCCAGGCGGCGACGGTCAATCCAGCAATGGCCGGATCGTCCGGCGCAATCGCGTTCATGCGACCGCGGATCGCCATGGAGGCGTCGTAGGTTCGCTCGGCTTGCCGCGCGCTCATCCGCGGCTGGGTGACGAATTCGCCCTCGACATATGTCTCGACCAGTGTCTTGCCGCGCGCCTGCAGCAGCCCCATCAGTTCCGGCATGTCCTCGCACAGGAACTGGCCGCCGCTGTCGATCCGTTCGCCGAGCCCGTTTCGCCCGGACTCCACGCGCCCGCCGACACGATCGCGCGCTTCGAGCAGCACGAAATCGATACCGGCCTTCCTCAGTTCATGCGCAGCCGACAGGCCGGTAAAGCCGGATCCGACGATGCCAACGTCGGTTCTATC
This sequence comes from Mesorhizobium sp., assembly GCF_004962245.1. Classification (GTDB taxonomy): domain Bacteria; phylum Pseudomonadota; class Alphaproteobacteria; order Rhizobiales; family Rhizobiaceae; genus Mesorhizobium. The sequence goes on from NZ_SUHQ01000005.1 coordinate 48,433, forward strand.
GATCCCGCTCTTCAATAGCCGGCCTTGATCTTCTCGAACTCCTCGATCATCCGCTGCTTGAGCTCCGGCGCCACCGGCTGCTGGAACAGTGTCTTGTCGAGAAACTTGTCGAGATCGTCGAAACCCCGTTCGACCAGCAGCTTGGGATCGATCGCCGCCATGCCGGCGCCGTTGCCATGGCCATAGCCGAATGTCGTGACCATATAACCCGACACATCAGGCGCGTTGACCGCGTTCAGGAAATCATAGGCCTGGTCGAGATTGCCCGGCGCGTCCTTCATCAGCACATAGCCGCACACCCAGGTCGACAGGCCCTCCTTGGTATTGCGATTCATGGCGATCGGCACGCCCTGGCCCTTGAGCGTAACGAAGGTCTCGTTCCAGCCCCAGGCGAGGTCGACCTCGTTTCCGGAAAAGGCCTGGTCAATGTCGGTCGAGTCGGTCCAGTAGAGCCGGATGTTCTTGTGCACCTGGCGCAGGAAATCGGAAGCCTCCGTGAACTGCGCGTCGGTCATCCTGGTCCAGTCCTTGAGGTCGATGACCAGGCTTGCCAGTGCATAGGCGTCGTCGACATTGTCGCCGATGGTAACACGCCCCTTGAATTTCGGATCGGCGAAAACCCTCAGCGACTGTGCTTGTTCCGGCGTTACATTGTCTGTGCGGTATAGCAGCGACGTGTTGCCCCAATCGAAAGGCATGAACCAGGCCTTGCCGTCAGCGGTGGTGGCAAGGTCCTTCATCGCCATGATACCGGGGTTGAGATCTTTCCAGCCGGCGATGCGGCTGGTGTCGAGCGGCTGCAGCATGCCGGCCTCGCGCCACTTCACCACGCTTTGCGAACAGGGGTGCGCAATATCGGCCTTGAAGCCCGCCCGCATCTTCTGGAAGGCTTCGTCCTCGTCGCCAAAGAAAGCGAAGGTCGGTTCGGCGCCGTACTTGACGGCGTAGGTGGGATGGAGCAGCGGATCCTCATAGCCCGACCAGTCAAACACGACGAGGTCACCGCCGCCCTCCGCAAGAGCGAGGGCAGCGCCTGCGCCGATGGTGCATGCGGCGGCAATAGCAAGGCGGCGAAGCGTGGAACCCATGGCACGAGACTCCTCCTCGTGGGAAGCGGCGCAGCGACGTTACGGAATTTCAGTGACCTTGGCGAGCCCGTCCGCTCGCCAGTTTGGGGACAGACGGGATCGGTGAAACAAGCTCAATAGCCGGCCTTGATCTTCTCGAACTCCTCAATCATCCGCTGCTTGAGATCCGAGGGAACCGGCGACTGGAACAGCGTCTTGTCGACGAATTTCTGCACGTCGTCGTAGCCCTTTTCCTTCAGCACGGCCTGATCGACACCGGCCATGCCCTTGGCGTTGGCCTGGCCGTAGCCCCAGTCCGTGACCCGGACCTTGGCGACTTCGGGATCGTTGATTGCATTCAGATAGTCATAGGCCTTGTCGGTGTTGCCCGGCGCGTCCTTGAACAGCACGTAGCCGCAGACCCAGGTGGAAATGCCTTCGTCCGTGTCCTTCTTGGCCTTGATCGGCACGCCAGCGGCGACCGACTGCACCGTCGCGTCGTTCCACGCCCAGGCAAGGTCGACCTCGCCGCCGCCCAACTGCTGGACGATGTCGGTGCTGTCGGTCCAGTAGGCGCGGACATTCTTGTGCACCTGGCGCAGGAAGTCGGACGCCTGCTTGAACTGGTCGTCCGTCATCTTGGTCCAGTCCTTGAGCCCGATCGCCAGCGAGGCCAACGCATAGGCGTCGTCGACATTGTCGCCGATGGAGACCCTACCCTCGAACTTGGGATCGGCGAACGCCTTCAGCGAACGGACGTCCTTCTCGTCGACCTTGTCGGAATTGTAGGTGAGCTGCGTGTTGCCCCAGTCCCAGGGCATGAACCAGGCCTTGCCGTCAGCAGTGGTGGCGAGATCCTTCATTGCCATGATGCCGGGATTGAGGTCGTTCCAACCGGTGATTTTCGAGGTGTCGAGCGGCTGCAGCAGACCCGCCTCGCGCCATTTCACCACGCTCTGCGAGCAGGGATGGCCGAGATCGGCCTTGAAGCCTGAGCGGGCTTTTTCGAATGCCTCATCCTCGTCGCCAAAGAAGGTGAAGGTCGGCGAGTCGCCGTTCTTCTCGACGTATTTCTGATGGAAACCGGGGGCCTCGTAACCGGACCAGTCGAACACGATCAGGTCCTTGTCCGCGGCAACCGCAAGCGCTGCGACTGAGGCCGCCAGCGTTCCTGCCAGCGCCAATGTCAATGTCAGGCGTCGGGTCATGATCTTCATTGCTGTTCCATCCTCCTTTTTTATTGTTTCATGCCGTCTTGGGGCCGCTGGCCCACGGATAATGCCTTGGAAATGCAGCCGACAGGAATTCGTTGGCCGACTGCAACGCTGTCTCGCGGGTGGTGTCCTCGGTGCCCATCATCAGGCGCAGCCACAGACCCTCCAGCAAGGCACAGAGCGCCAGCGCCATGACTTGCGGCTCGAAGGCATAGCCGCCGCTTTGCTTGAGCGTCGCGCAAAGGTCGATGAAGACGTTCTGATAGGCCGCGTCGCGCGCGCCGCACAGTGCCTGATAGGTCGGGCGCGACTTGGCCTCGCCCCAGAAGGCGCACCAGGCGGCCAGCTTGCGCTTGTTGCAGATCGAACGGTCGAAATCGGCGGCGACCAGAGCCTGCAGCTGGCGGGCGGGATCATCGCCAGCTTTGGTCAGTGCGGCGCGCCAGTGGGCGGCATATTCATCGGCCATGTATTGCAACGTGGCGACGAGCAGTTTCTCCTTGCTCTCGAAGTGGAAATTGACGATCCCGCGCGACAGGCCGGCGCCATCCGCGACATCGGCCATCGTCGTCTCCGAATAGCCGCGCTTAGCCAGCGAATCGATTGTCGCCTCGATCAGCTGAAGCTGCCTGACCTCCTTCGACGCTTTGCGGCCGCGTTTTTCGGGCTCGTTTTTCCGCGTTGATTCAAGGAGGGCGTCCCTGGCTTCTGCTTTCATGGGCGTGATGGTCTCCAGCATCGCCGGCTATCCAACCGGCTTTCGACCGCGAAGATGAGTGGGACGGTGCTCGCCGCTGTCAAGAACCTTCTGCATGGCTTCCCAGGTTCGTATGTTCTTGTCGACATAGGCCGCTCCGACCGCAGCCGCGACCGTCGGGTAGAGCGGTCCTTTAAGGCGCCTCAATTCCTCTCGCGCGACGTCGCGATACCAGGGATTGCGGTCACGCACGGTGATGTCGGCAAAACCTGCCTGGTGCATCGCCTGCGTATAGCGCGCCGGCGACGCCATGGCGAAGGAAAGGCCCTCGGCCGCGATATAGGTCTTCATGTCAGGTGACGGTTCACCATCATGCGAGATCATCCAGTTCGATGCCGCGAAGACACCGCCCGGCTTCAGCACACGGAAGATCTCGGCAAACAAGGCATCCTTATCGGACACATGCAGCAGCGCATCCTTGGAGAACACGACATCGAAGGAGCTGTCGGCGAAGGGCAACGGTCCCGGCGACGTCTGAACAAAATTGGCGCGATCGGACAGCCCGCGTGCAGCCGCCCTTCGCCTGGCCGTCTCGATCACCGGTCGCTCGACATCGAAGCCGGTGGCGTGGGCAGCACCGTGACGCTCGACCAGATGCAGCGTTATGCCGCCGGAGCCGCAGCCTATGTCGAGGATCGACTTGCCGTTAAGCACGAGCCCTTCGACCACCCGGTCGACCTCATCCGGCCCCCCAGGCGACAGATAGCCGTCACCCCATAGCGCCTCAAGGAAGCGGATGGCGGTATCGTCATATTCCGGCTCGGCGTCCGCTGTTTCGACCATCAGACCTCAGTCCCAAGCCCATACCGGATGTCGGCAAAGCCTACCGCATAAACGCGAAAACGCAACATCGTTTGTTGAACATTCATTCAGTATGGCTGGACATAGTGGCCGCTGCCATGCGAATTTCACGCACTTCGCGGCGGATCGCCCGAAAATGAGGGGCGGGCAGAAATGAGGTTTTGGCCAAAATGAAAGCCTGGGATGCGATCGTCATCGGCGGCGGACATAACGGGCTGGTCAATGCCTGCTACCTGCAGCGCGCCGGGCTTGACGTGCTGGTCGTCGAAAAGAACGCCTGGGTCGGCGGCGCCGCCACCAGCCGCGAACTGACGCCCGGTTTCCTCTATTCCAACTGCTCGTACGTCTGCTCCTTGTTCCGTCCCGAGATCATGCGCGACCTCGAACTGCCGCGTTTCGGGCTGCAGGTGATCTCCTATGAGGGCGGCGCGGTGTTCACCCGCGACGGCGACTATCTCGCCAACTACCGCGACCACGATGCCCACCGGCGCGAATTTGCCCGCTTTTCCAGGCGCGACGCCGAAGCCTATGACCGCTACGCTCGCGACGTGACGCGACAATGCCGCTTCATCCAGCCGCTGCTGATGCGCACAGCACCCGACCCGACCAGTTTCCGGCCCCGCGACATCGGCGAACTTCTCTATCTCGGCAGAAAGTTCGCCGGGCTTTCGCCTGAGGAAATGGCGCTGACGCTACGCTTCTGGACCATGTCGATCTCGGACTTCCTCGACGAGTATTTCGAGACCGATGTCATCAAGGCCAATTTCGCGCTGTCCGGCATCATCGGCACCGCGCTGGGCCCGATGTCGCCGGGCACTGCCTATGTGCTGCTGCACCACTATATGGGCGAGGTCGACGGTTCGGTCGGCGCCTGGGGCTATGCGCGCGGCGGCATGGGCGCGGTCACCAAGGCGCTCGCCGCGAGCTTCCAGGCCTCCGGCGGAACCATCCGCACCGGCGCCGAGGTCGACCATGTGATGGTCCGGCACGGCAAGGCCAGGGGTGTGGTGCTGGCCGGCGGTGAGGAGATTTCCGGGAAACTCGTCGTTTCCAATGCCGACGTAAAACGCACCTTCCTCAAACTGGTCGAGGAAAAGGAACTGCCTGACATCTTCCTGCGCCGGGTCAGGAACTTCAAGATCCGCGGCTCGTCGGGCAAGGTCAACATCGCGCTGGATTCGCTGCCCGAATTCCCGACGCTGCCGAAGGATTCGCCAGTCTATCGCGGCGATATGCATTTCACCGACTCGGTGGAACGCATGGAGCGCGCCTATGACGACTGGAAGGCCGGGCAGTGGTCGGCCGACCCGTTCCTGGACATGATGATCCCGACGACGCTCGACCCGACCATGGCGTCGCCCGGCAAGCATTTCATGAGCTGTTTTGTTCAATACGCGCCACCCAAGGTGAACGGCCGCGACTGGACCGATGCCGACCGCGATGGTTTCGCCGAGAGCGTGATCTCGCAGATTGCCGAGTATTCGCCAGGCTTTCGCGACCGCATCATCCATATGGAGGTGCGCACGCCGCGCGAGATCGAGGCCGAGGTCGGCCTCACCGAAGGCAACATCTTCCAGGGCGAACTGACCTTCGACCAGCTTCTGTTCAACCGCCCGGTGCCGGGCTACGCGCAATACCGGTCGCCGGTCGGCGGGCTGTATATGTGCGGCTCCTCGACCCATCCCGGCGGTGGCGTGATGGGGGCGCCTGGTCGCAATGCGGCAACCGAAATCCTGCGCGACCTCGCCAAGCCAAAACAGCATATGAGCCCGGCCCATGATGTCATTTGACGCAATCGTCATTGGCGGAGGCCACAATGGCCTCGTCTCGGCCGCCGTTCTGGCTAAGAACGGCCGCAAGGTGCTGGTGCTGGAAGCCGCCGACGATATCGGCGGCGCGGCGCGCACCGAGGCATTCGCACCGGGCTTTCGCGTCTCATCGATTGCCCATGTGCTGAACCGCCTGCATCCCGATGTGGTGAAGGCGCTGGAGCTGGAAAGGCACGGGCTGGACATTGCGCGCGGCGACTTTGTGCCGTCCGTGGCGCTGTCGAAGGACGGCCCGCCGCTTATCCTGCATGGCGCGTATGGCGAGGTGCTGACCGGTGCGAGCTCCTCCGAGCAGACCGCCTGGAAGGGGTTGCGCGCACAGCTGCTGCGCTACGCCGGCATCCTGAAGCCGCTCCTCGCGCGCCGCCCGCCCGATCTTGGCGGTATGTCGCTGCTTGAGACGGCGTCGCTCGGCCAGACAGCTCTGGCGTTGAAGAGGCTCGGCAAGGAGGACATGCGCGACTTCCTGCGCGTTCTGTTGATGAACGTCGCCGACCTGCTCGACGAGCAGCTTACAGACGATCGGCTGAAGGGCCTGCTCGCCTTCGATGCCACGCTCGGCAGCCATCTCGGTCCGCGCTCGCCGACCTCGCTGCTTGGTCTCTACTATCGGCTGGCCGGGGAAACGGGTGGTGCCGCTGGCGCCCAGACGCTGCCGAAGGGCGGCATGGGCGCGGTCATTTCAGCCATCCGCGCAGCGGCGGAAAGGGCCGGCGTGGCCATCCGCACGTCGACACCAGTGGCAAGGATCATCGTTGCGAAAGGCCGCGCCGTCGGCGTCGCACTCGACAGCGGCGAAGAAATCCGGGCGAAAACCATCGTCTCCGCCATCAATACGGCGACCACCTTTTTCGACCTCGTCGGGCCGCGCGAGATCGACACCGGCTTCGTGCGTAAAGTCGGGAATATCCGCATGAAGGGCGATGCAGCAAAGTTGCATCTCGCGCTCGACCGGCCACCGCAATTCGCAGGTGTCGATGCAGCGGATCACAAGGGTCGTCTGGTCATCGCGCCCTCACCCGATCATGTCGAGCACGCCTTCAATCCATCGAAGTACGGCGCGTTCTCGCCCGAACCGGTAATGGAGATCACGCTGCCCAGCCTTGCCGATCCGTCGCTGGCGCCCGACGGTGCCTGTGTGCTGTCGGCCGTGGTGCAATACGCGCCCTATGCGCTGAGGGAACGCTGGAGCGAGGGCAAGCCGAAATTCCTCGAGGCGATCATGACTCAGCTCGAGACCTATGCGCCGGGGATCGGCAAGACAGTGCGCCATGCCGAATTGCTGACACCGGCCGACATCGAGGCGCGCTACCGGATGCCGGGCGGTCACTGGCACCACGGTGAACTGCAGGCCGACCAGATGCTGATGTCGCGCCCCGTCTCCGGCTGGTCAGGCTATGACACGCCGGTCGAAGGGCTGTTCCTCGCCGGCGCCGGCTCGCATCCGGGCGGCGGTGTTTCGGGTGCGCCTGGCTTGAACGCCGCACGGCGCATCATCGCGATGAGGGGGTGACTGCGATGATCCAAACAGCCAAGGTCGTGCTCTACGGCGCCCCCCTCTGTCCTGCCGGACATCTCCCCCACTTGGGGGGAGATTGGCTCTCATCACCGTCTTCGCCAATCGCCAACGCTGCAGGGGAAATGCCAGCCAAGCAGCCAGCCGATCTCCCCCCTCGTGGGGGAGATGTCCGGCAGGACAGAGGGGGGCGCGAAGGAACGCCGTCATGACCCGCCAGCTCAACATCAACCCTTCGGCCCGTACTCTTGCCCAATCCCATTTCCGCACCTTGCGGCTGGGCACGCCGTTTCAGCCGCGCATCGATGCGCTGGCCAAGACCAATGACTGGTACAATTGGGCCGGCTACCGGGCGCCACATTCGCTGTGGGACGAGGAGCTCGAATATTTCGCCATCCGCAACCAGGCGGCCTTGTTCGACATCTCGCCGATGACGAAATACCGTATCGAGGGCCCGGATGCCGAGGCCTTCCTCAATCGCGTCACGCTGCGCGACGTGACCAAACTCAAGGCCCGCCGCGTCCACTACACCGCCTGGTGCGACGACGAGGGTTTCGTCCTCGACGACGGCACGTTGTTCCGCCTGTCGCCGACGCGGTTCCGGCTGTGCTCGCAAGAACGGCATCTGCCCTGGTTGCTCGACAGCGCCAAAGGTTTCGATGTGACGGTCGAAGAAGAAACCGAAGCTGTCGCCGGTCTGGCATTGCAAGGACCGACCGCCTTCGCCGTGCTGCGCGAGGCCGGTTTCGCCGGCGTCGAAAATCTGAAGGTATTCGACCTCGCCGACTTCCCACACGACAGCTCCCCCCAGGGAAACAGCCAAGTCACCATCTCGCGCACCGGTTTCACCGGCGATCTCGGTTACGAGTTGTTCGTGCCGTCTGAGCAGGCACTGAGCCTTTGGGACCGGCTGATGGCGGCTGGCGAATTGCGCGGCATCCGTGCCATCGGCTACACGGCACTCAACCGCGCCCGGCTCGAAGCCGGCTTGATCGTCGCCAATTCCGACTTCGTCACCTCCGAGCATGCCATCCGCGCCGACCGCTTGCGCATGCCGGACGAGATCGGTCTCGGTTTCATGGTCGACCTCGAAAAAGGCCATTTCAACGGCCGCCGCGCCATTCTCGAAGCTCGCGCCAGGCGGAAGCTGCGGCATGTGCTGGTCGGGCTGGAAATCGAAGGTAACATTCCGGCCGAGCATGCCATCGTCTACTACAGGAAAAGCCAGGAGGTCGGGCTGATCAGCGCCGCCACGTGGTCGCCGATGGCCAAGCGCAACATCGCCATCGCCTCGCTGGCGCGGTCGTTCGGCGATACGATCGTCGACGACCTCTGGGTCGAGATCTACGCCATGCGCGAGTTGCAGTACCAGAAGCTGATGAAGCGGGCCAAGGTGGTGCCGCGACCCTTCATCAGGCTCGACCGCCGCACTGCCAATCCACCGGCGGATTTCTGATCATGACCGACGAGACAGACAAGTCCGACGTCGATGGGGAGGCCACCGAACAGTGGGAACTGATCAACACGCCGCTCGGCGAAAAATGGTCGGGTCGCACGCGCTACGCCGCTGCCATGTTCTTCTACAAGCGCGGCGAGATGGGTGCCGAGGCACTGGAGGTCTACCGTATCTGCGCTCGGCTGGATTCGGAAAATCCGCTGCCGATCATCCGTGACCGCGGCGTCGGCCAAGACTGGCTGAGGCGCATGGGCTTCAAATAGCTCGCCCTAGGGTATGTTGAGATTCGGGTCAGGCCGAGCCGGAGTCGAAGACGGGCGCGAAGCGACCAGACTGGGTGGGGTCCGAGAACCCGAACGGAGCGGACATTTGGGTCCGTGAGTACCGGAAGCGCAGGAAACCGCCGTTCGCAGGCCGGCATCACCTGAACATCAACAGGCCCTACCCGATCGTTCTTTCCAGCATGCCGAGCCAGTTGCGATAGGCGATCTTCTCGATCAGTGCGCGACCAAAGCCGCGCGCGGCGAACGCGTCGAGCAGCTTCGGCAGGCCGGTGACATCGCCGATCACAGCCGGGATCATGGCGCCGTCGAAATCGGACCCGAGGCCGACGCCGTCTTCGCCGAGTGCCTGCAGCAGGGAATCGACATGCCGCACCATGATGTCGAGACTGGTATCGGCATTCATCCTGCCGTCTTCGCGCAGGAACCCGGTGGCGAAATTCAGGCCGACCATGCCGCCCGACTCGCGGATCGCGCCAAGCTGCCAATCGGTGAGATTGCGGGAATGTCCGCAGATCGCATGCACATTGGAATGGGTCGCGACCAGTGGCGCGTCGCTGATCTCGGCGACGTCGCGAAATCCCTTTTCGTTGAGGTGCGAAAGATCGACCATTATCTTGAGCTGGTTGCAGGCCTTGACCAGCGCCTTGCCGGCATCGGTCAGCCCCGGCCCGGTGTCGGGCGTCGACGGAAAGCGGAACGGCACGCCGTGGCCGAAGGCGTTCGGACGGCTCCAGACGATACCCAGCGAGCGCAGGCCCGCAGCGTGCAGCACGTCGAGCATGATCAGCTCTGGATCGATTGCCTCGATGCCTTCGATGTGGAACACCGCCGCAATCGACCCTTGTGCCATGGCGTTTCGCACGTCGTCGGCGCTCCGGCAGACGGTGAGCGCCGACGCTCGCTCCAGCCTGAACAGGATCGAGGCCATGGCGATTGTGGAGGGAAGCGCGTCGGCGCGCGCAAGTTCGGACGGCAAGGGCTCGTTGTCGCTTGGCGCCGGTGGCACCGCGCTGCGCCTGGATTTCTCGACCGGCGGTGGGAAAATAGCGAACATGCCGCCGGCAAAGCCGCCCTTCTTCGCCCGCGGCAGGTCGATATGGCCACCCTGCGTTCCCTCGAAGAACAGCTTTTCGACATCCGCGTCTTTCGACTGATAGAGCCTGAGCAGCGTGTCGTTGTGGCCGTCGAAGACGGGAACGCGATCGGTTTCGGTCATCAGGGGGTCATTTCGGTTCGATTGGTCGGGCAGGCGGCTGCGAGCCAGCAGCGGGCAACATACCTACTTAGGCAAGACAATACCCCCTAGGCAAGACAGGCGATCTGCGCAAATGCCACAGCGATGCATGTTCTGTGGCTGACCGCCTGACCGTCATCGCGCGCCAAGGCGTGTGGGTAGGATCCAGCCCTATTGCTTCAGCACGTCGGCCCATTCCTTGTGACGACGGAACTGGGCGTTGGCGAACGGACAGAGCGGGATGATCTTCTTGCCCGCCGCGCGCGCGTCCTCGACGGCGCGGGTGACGAGGCGAAGCCCCGCACCCTGGCCGCGAAACGCATCCGGTACGTCGGTATGATCGATGATAATCTGGTGCTCGCCGATCTTGGTGAAGGTCATCTCCGCCTCGGCGCCGTCCGGCCCGCGCAAGAGATAACGGCCTTTGGAACCGCGGTCCTCGAGTTCGATCTCCGGCAATTGGTCAGGCATTGCTTACGCTCCTTCTACCGGCGTGGCGGACAGGAATCGCCGCGCTGCCTCGATCTCGTTCGACTGCACCTCATGGCCGCCGTCGTGCCACTCCACTGTGACATCGGCGCCATCGGCACGCAAATAGGCCTCCAGCCGCGACGTCAGGTTGGGCGGGCAGATCGGATCGCGTCTGCCTGCTGTGACCAGGATGCGGTGGCCGGCGAGACTTCCCTCGATCTCCGGCTCGAACGGAATCAGCGGATGCATCAGCACCGGCGCGTCGAACAGCGAGGGCGCCGCGAACACCACCGAGGCCAGTATGTTGGCGCCGTTGGAGTAGCCGAGGCCAAGCACCGACGAAGGCTTTATCGCCTCGACCTGCGACGTGACGAAGCCAACCATCTTGTTTGTCGCGCGCGCCAGGTCGCCCATATCGTAGACGCCCTCGCCGGTGCGGCGGAAGAAGCGCGCAGCACCTTGTTCCGAGACATCGCCGCGCGGCGAGACGATGGTCGCTTGCGGCGCGAGATCGCGCCCGAGCGACAGAAGCTGACTCTCGTCGGCCCCGGTGCCGTGGAAGACGAAGAGCAGTGGTCCGCCCGGCGAACCGGGCAGCACCTTGTGGATGTAAGCGTCCGTGCTCATGATCTGATCCTCAGTCTTCCAGCTTCTGCAAATGCTGTTCGAGATAGGGCCTGAGATGCTGGTGCTGCGACGGCAGCTTCAGCGCCTCGCCGAGATGGGCGGTGTCCTCGTCTCGGTCGAAGCCCGGTTCGTTGGTGGCGACTTCGAACAGCACGCCGCCCGGCGTGCGGAAATAGATCGCCCAGAAGTAGTCGCGGTCGATCACCGGCGTCACCTGATAACCGGTGTCCATCAGCGCCTTGCGCACTTCGAGTTGCTTGGCGCGGTTTTCGACAGCGAAGGCGACGTGGTGGACGGAGCCGGCGCCGAGATCGGCGAAAGCAGCGCCCGGCAGCGATTCGATATCGACGACATTGGCGCCATTGCCGTTCTTCACCGCCAGCCGCCTGACGGCGCCGGATGTGTCGACTTCCTCATAGCCCATGAATTTCAGCAGCTCTTCCGTGGCGCCGCCATCCCTCAATCTGAGCGAAACCGAATGAAAGCCGCGGATCGCCTCGTCGGAGGGTACTCCGCCCTTCGCCCACGGCGCCCTGGTGTCCGCCTTGTCCTCGACCAGCGCAAAACCATCGCCGTCGGGGCCGGCGAAGGCGAGACGCTTCTCCCCGAAGGCCTCTTCGCGCGAGAGGCCGGTCACCCCCTCATCGGCAAAACGCTTTTCCCAATAGGCGAGCGTGCCCTCGGGCACCGAATAGACCGTGGTGCCGACTTCGCCGACGCCGTGGCGGCCCTTGCCGATGTTGGGGAACGGAAAATAGGTCATCACCGAACCGGGCGTGCCGATCTCGTCGGCATAGTAGAGATGGTAGACATCCGGTGCGTCGAAATTGACGGTTTTCTTGACCCGGCGCAGGCCGAGCTTCCTGGTGAAGAATTCATTGTTCTGGCGCGCATCCTTCGCCATCGAGGTAACGTGATGCAGGCCTTTGATCTGGTTGAGCATTTTCCTGCTCCTTCCTTGTCCTGTGCGGCCCATGCCGCTGTCCACGCCAATATGAGGACCCGCCAGCCGGCGGCAAAGGCCGCAAACACAGAATGGACTGTGTTCTATTAGTGAACAATAGAATGGCCTTTGTTCACTATTTTTGTCGACGCTTCTGGCTTGCGTCGCCGCAAAAATTTGGCTCCATGAGCGGCACGCTTCAAATGAAGGATACAACGATTGGCCGGAAAAGGCAGGCGCCCGAACATTCTCCTGATCACCTGCGACCAGTGGCGCGGCGACTGCCTGTCGGCTGTCGGTCATCCGGTGGTGCGCACTCCGAACGTCGACGCACTCGCTGCCGAGGGCGTACTGTTCAGAAAACACTATGGCGGGGCGGCGCCCTGCTCGCCGGCGCGCGCCTGCCTCTACACCGGCCTTTACCAGATGAACAACCGTGTTTGCCGCAATGGCACGCCGCTCGACGCTCGCCACGGCAACATAGCGCTTTCGTTGCGCGGCCTCGGCTATGATCCGACGCTGTTCGGCTACACCGACGTGTCGCCCGATCCGCGCGCTCTGGCGCCAAGCGACCCGCGGCTGAAAAGCTACGAAGGCGTGCTGCCCGGCTTCACCGTGCGCCAACTCCTGCCGGAGCACCAGAAACCATGGCTGTCCTGGCTCAAGGCGCGCGGCGTCGATACCGGCGCCGGCTTTCCGGACATCCATCGCCCAGCGGGCGAGATCCATGGCGGCGGGACCGACAGCGCGGTGACCACCGCACCGCCCGTCTACTCGAAGGACGAGACTCCTGCCGCTTTCCTGACCGGCGAATTCGTTCGCTGGCTTGGCGAGCAGGCGTACGACACGCCATGGTTTGCGCATCTTTCCTTCATCAGCCCGCACCCGCCCTTCGTCGTGCCGGAGCCCTACAACACGATGTATGATCCCGCCGGCGGCACAGCCTTCCACCGCGCCGCGAGCTGGCAGGCCGAGGCGGAAAGCCACCCCTATCTTGCCTATGATCTTGACCAGCAGGAGCGGGCAAAGTTCCGCCCGGGGGCCGAGGGCAAGGTGCGCGACTGGAGCGACGACGATTTTCGCCGCATCCGCGCGCTCTATTACGGCATGATCTCGGAGGTCGATGCGCAGCTTGGCCGCATCTGGCAAGCGGTCAAGGCAGCGGATGCCTGGGACGACACCATCATCGTTGTGACCTCCGACCATGCTGAGATGATGGGCGACCATTTCATGCTGGGCAAAGGTGGCTTCTTCGACGGCAGTTTTCATATCCCGCTGATCATCCGCGACCCGCGCCGCCGCAGAGCGGCCGGCGCCAGCGTCGACCGCTTCTCTGAGGCGGTGGACATAGCGCCGACATTGCTCGATCTGCTTGGCGAGGAAACGCCGCCGCATCTCGACGGACACTCGCTGAAGCCGTTCCTGGATGCCAGGGAGCCGGACGACTGGCGCGAGGCCGCGCATTGGGAGTTCGATTTCCGCTCGGTTGCCGACAGTCATGCCGAGCGCCATTTCGGCATCGGTCCGCGCCAGTGCAATCTGGCCGTCATCCGCACGAAGGAATTCAAATATGTCCATTTCGGCGGCGGCCTGCCGCCGCTGCTGTTCGACCTGGAGAAGGATCAAGCTGAGCTGACCAATGTCGCTGCCGACCCGGCCTATCTGCGCGTCCGGCTGGAGCTTGCCGAAAGGCTGCTTGCCTGGCGGGCCGAACATCTCGACCAGTCGCTGGCGCTTGCCGAACTGACCGAGGATGGCGTCGCCGGCCACGTCGCAGGCCTGCTACCTTTCCAGCCATGAAAAAGGCCCGCGCCGTTGGCGGCGCGGGCCTTTTTTCATCGTCGGAGCGAACTACCGCATGATCATGCGCTGCTCGTCGCGCTTCTCGGCATAGCTGCCCTTGTCGTAGGCGACCTGCGCCTCGAGCTGCTCCTTGGTGAAGGTCGTGTACAAGTACTTCTTGCCATCCTTGTCGGTCATGAATTTGAGGTTGTCCATGCCGACCGCCACTTCCTTCTCGCCAACGCCGAGGAAGCCGCCGACGTCGACAATGACCGCGTCAGTCTTTTTGTCCGGCGCCAACACGACATCGCCGATCTCGCCGACCTTGGCGTCATTGGCGCCGTAGACGGTCGTGCCGATCAGATCTTCGCCGCGGATCTCCTCGATCGGCATTTCGGTCAGCGCCGACTTGTCGATCGCCGCGGTCTGCGTCTGGTCGGGGGCTTCAGGCGTACCGGCAGCCGGAGCCTCGGCTGTCTTGTCCATTGGGGCCGGAGCAGCGGGATCAGGCGTTACAGCAGCCGGAGCCTCGGCCGTCTTGTCCATTGGGGTCGGAGCAGCGGTGTCGGGCGTTGCCGCCGGGGCTTCCGCCGTCTTTTCCGCCGGTGCTGGAGCCGGAGTGACAGCAGGCGTGGTCGTCACCGGCTGAGGTGCCGCCGCGTCATTGGATGCGGTGGTCGCCGGGGCCGGATCGTACGGCTTGCGGTCGAAATCCGGCAACGCCTCCAGTTCCTCCTTCGTGGTCTGGGCGACCAGCCAGCGATCGCCATTCTTCTCGGCCCACTGGGCCTTGTCGAACTGATAGGTTACGTTCTTTTCGCCGATGCCAAGGAAGCCACCGACGCCGATCACCAGCGACTCTGCCTTGCCATCCTTGGCCAGGACGATGTCGTTCACGTCGCCGATGTTCTGAGCGTCGTCGGCAGTGCCGTTGTAGACGGTTTCGCCGATGATGTTGGTGGCAAGATTACCGTCGGCGCGCTTCACGGGCTCGGCAGGAGCCGCCGGAGCGTTCTGTGCGGTGGTATCGGTCGAGGCGGAAGGCGCGGCAGGAGCCGTGGCCGTGGTGTCATTGGCCGCAGGAGCCGGATCGTAAGGCCTGCGGTCGAAGTCCGGCTTCGCCGTCAACTCATCCTTTGACGTCTCGGCGATCAGCCAGCGGTCGCCGTTCCGTTCGGCCCATTCCAGCTTGTTGTAGTCGAAAGCGACATTCTTGGCACCGATGCCGAGAAAGCCGCCGACGCCGATGACAGCGGATTCGGCCTGGCCGTTTTCATCGAAGACGACATCGCTCACCATGCCAATGTTCTCGGCGTCGTCGCCTGTGCCGTTATAGACCGATTCACCGATGATGTTGGTGACAAGGCTGCCCTCGGTGCGCTGCACGACCGGTGCAGCTTCCTCGGTGGCAGGCGGCGCCGGGGCCGGTGTTGTCTGCGACTGCGCATAAGCGCCTGTTGCGACCAGCATCGTAAGTGCGGTCGTGGCTAAAAGGGTGCGTACCATGATCATCTCTCCTCGTGATTTCGTGTACGCCGCGCCTAATTGAGCTATGGAAAGATCGGACGCAGCGTCTTCACATGTCACAACGTTGTGACCACGCTGTTGTTCCGAAACACCATGGCGAACGCCGTAAAAATCCGTCTAAATCGCGCTTATGCATGCGTTCCACCGGTAAATCGCGCTCCTGTATTTTCGTGAGAGCTTACGGAACCTTTTCTTAACCGCCCCGTTTCAGCCTGTGGCTGGGCGGTCCCGGCCAATGGTTGCCCATGGTTGCCAGGAAAAAACGGAGAGGGGGAATGCGATTTGCGGCGGTGCTGAACCAAGAGGGCGGCACCATGCGAACGATTGATCTTTTCGCCTTCTCGGACCAGATGCGCCGGACGTTGGAGGCAGCAGGTCATTCCATCGACATCGACGTCGTTGCCGGCAAGGATATCGTCGCAACGCTGGACAGCGTCGCTTCGAAGCCCGGCATCGACATCGTGCTGGCTGGCGGTGGCGACGGCACCATTTCGGCCGCGGCGGCCCGGTTGATGGGCAGGAAAAGGGCGCTTGCCATATTGCCGGCCGGCACGATGAACCTGTTCGCGCGCGGGCTCGGCATTCCGCAGACCCTTGACGCGGCGGTGAAGTCCTTTGCCGACGGCGAGGTCATTGCAGTCGATATGGCAACCGCCAACGGTCGTCCCTTCGTGCATCAGTTCTCGATCGGCATGCATGCCAGGATGGTGCAGCTTCGCCAGAACATGGAGTTTGGCTCGCGGCTGGGAAAGATGCGGGCCTCCGTGCGGGCTGCCTGGGCGACGATCAAGAACCCATCGGCAATGAAGGTGACGCTGACAATCGGTGAAACCGAAATTGTAACGCGCACCACCGGCATCGGCGTCACCAACAATCTGTTCGGTGAGGGTCACCTGCCCTATGCCGACAATCCCGCCGGCGGCGTGCTCGGCATTTATATCACGGTGGCGCGGCAGCGTGGCGAACTGGTCCGGTTCCTCTTCGATATGGCGCGCGGCAAATGGCGCGACAGCGGGCATGTCGAAATCCACCAGGCCGACCGGGTCGTTTTGAAAATCCACTCGGCAGCCAAGAGATTCCGCGCCGTCTTGGATGGCGAGCTGATCAGGCTTGACCGCGAAACGACGCTCGAAATCCATCCTGGCGCGCTGAACGTTCTCGTCCCGGCGCGCGCTGCCCAAGCGAAGGCCGCGTGATGCGGCCCGGCACGGTCAATCGGCAGGCTTCAGCCTTGGGGAATCTCGCCCTGTTCGTTCCTGGGAAGCTCGCCCTGTTCGGTTGGCGGCGTCTTGTCTATCATGTTGCCGTAAATCTCCGCGATGCCCCAGGCGATAAACGCCAGAAGCAGCGTTGCGATCAAGATACGGAAAGTGTGCCACCCCCAGCGTCCCTGGCGGGCTTTGTCTTCAGGAACGATCTTGGGCATGATCGGCCTCCATGTCGTTTGGCGCCGGCGGGCGCGGCTGGCAAAACGTGGTTGGGTAACGGTTCCTCAAGGCGAAGGTTCCGGTTTCGGAGCCAGGCAGCCGGCCTAGCGCGAATGGCTGCACGCCGATGAATTTGGGGGCCTTGTGGATAGCCGGGTAGAGAAAAGGCCGAATCTGCCGGTCGATGTCCTTAGCGTGCTAAGGGCGCAGGATCGGCTTGCTGTACTCCACGGTCTCGATGCACTCGACACCGCGGCCGATCCTGACTTCGACCATATCAGTGGGCTCGCCGCCGCGGTCATGCAGGCGCCCATCGCGCTGGTGACACTGCTCGACGCCGAACGGCAATGGTTCAAATCCTGTGTCGGCCTGGATGAGACCGAGGCCGCGACCGACACATCTTTCAGCGCCCATGCCATTGCCGCCGGCGACGAGCCGATGGTGGTGACCGATGCGGCCGCGGATGCACGTTTCAGCGCCAGCCCGCTGGTCACCGGCAAGCACCATGTCCGTTTCTATGCGGGGGCGGCGATCGTGGTGGCCGGCGCCCGGATCGGCACGCTCTGCGTACTCGACAGGAAGCCGCGCGCGTCCCCGTCAGCCGCCGAGCTCGGACAGTTGACGGCGCTCGCCAGTCTCGCTGCCAGCCTGTTCGCATTGAAGGACGCCACCCGCAACGGCGCCAGCGCCGCAGCGGCGCTGGCGCGCGAGGAAAAGCGGCGCGGCATAGCGCTCGATGCCGCCTCGCTCGCCAGCTGGGCATGGGATATCCACACCGATATGATCGAATGCGACGTCCGATTGTCCGAGCTGTTCGACCTGCCGCGCTCGAACCGGCTGAGGGCGCGCGATATTCTTGCCGCCATCGACCCGCGCGATGTCCACCAGACCGAGACGCATTTTCGCGACGCGCTGGCCAGTGGCGACGACTATTTTGGCGAATACCGCGTCAAGGGCTTCAGCCCGCCGCGCTGGGTCGCCACGCGCGGCCGGGTCATCGAGCGCGACAGCGACGGCAAGCCGACGTTGATCTTCGGCGTCAATTACGACGTCACCGAACGCAAGCTGGGCGACGAGCGGCAACGGCTCTTGCTGCGCGAGCTGAACCATCGCGTCAAGAATACGCTGGCGACCGTGCAGGCGCTGGCGACGCAAACCGTTCGCCATGCCCACCGGCCGAGCGAGTTCCTCGAAGCCTTCAGCGCCAGGCTTCAGGCACTGGGCGCCGCTCACAGCCTGCTGTCCGACCGCGAGTGGCGCGGCATCGGCATTCGCGAACTCGTGCAGGTCGAGGTCAAACCGTTCGACACCGCCGAACAGCCGCGCATGACGATCTCAGGCGCCGATCTCCTGCTTTCGCCCGACCAGGCCGTTGGGCTTGGCCTGATCCTGCATGAACTGGCCAGCAACGCCCTGCAATACGGATCGCTGTCGGCGGCCACGGGCAAGGTCGATCTCGACTGGAAGGCACAGGGCCGGAAAGGCGCACGGCGGCTGGTGCTGACCTGGCGCGAAAGCGGCGGGCCTGAAGTTGCCTCGCCCGAACGCTATGGCTTCGGCTCGATCCTGATCCGCCGCAGCCTGGCCAAGGTCATCTCCAGTGAAGTGACCCATGAATTCCGGCCGGAAGGCGTGTTCGCCGAGATATCGATGCCGCTGGAGGCCCTGTCGAAGTGACGGCGCAGCGGTCTTGGGCATGCATTAAGACAGGAACCTAAAGCGCGTCGCATGACGCCTTCAGACGCGACGCGCTTTAGAATCATGCCGAACCGAAGGTCCGCTTCAGCGAAAAGCGGCGCCCGGATTTCGGGCGAGAACATGGTCAAACAGGAACAAGAACAGTTTCGAGTTATTTCGCTTCGCCGGCATCCGGATCGTCAGCGTCGGGCTTCACGTTTTCGCGGTAGATGGCGTAGGCGACGAGTGCAATCACCGGGCCGAGAAGGGTGCCCAGGCCGCCTTTCCCCTTGAGCAGTGTCGGCAGCACGGCGAGCGCGGCCGCGATGCCGATTGCCTTCATGTCGGCGTTGCGCCTTCGCGCCCGGCGCCGGGTGCGGGCACCGGCCGACAGTTGATGGATGAGCAGGAGGAGCCCTGCAATCACAAGGAAGCCGATCCCGAAACCGATGCAGGCTCCGATCGGCCCATAGCGGCCCGCCACCCAGACATAGGCCGCTCCGACGAGGAAACCGAGGCCGCACAGTGCTGCAAGTGCTGCAAGCGCATAAACGATTGCAGCCGTGCGCGCGCGGCGCACGGCTGCAACAATTTCACCCGAGGCCAGGCCCGAGATCAGCGATGCCAGCATTGCCATCTGGGTTGAGGCTAGCGGCGCGCGAGAAGCGCGAACAGAAAGCCGATGCCTGCCGCGATCGCCAGCGATGTCACCGGCTTTTCGCGCACGCTCGCCGCCACTTGCGCCTCGATGTCCTTGGCGTTGCTGCGCACGGTGTCGAAGGCTGCTTCGCCCTGGGCGCGCAATTGCTCGACACCTTCAACGGCAGCCCGGCGGGCCGTCCCATAGCCATGTTCGCCGGTCTTGGCCAATTGCTTGGTGAGTTTTTCGATATCGGCTTTCAATTGCCTGATGTCGGCCTCGAGGTCCGAATTCGCCCGGCTTTCGTTTGCGGTCTTTCCTGCGGCAGTCGCCATTGCTTAACTCCTTGCGTTTGCTTGATTTCAAACGCCCGATACACGCCAAGGTTCCTAAATCGAAACGATCCATGAAAAGACTTTTCCACACATGAGTCCAGCCCAACCCGATTTAGGCTTGGAACTGGCCGTCAGATCAGTGGCCGGCACCCCTCGCTCACCCCCTCCCAGCGCGCGAGCTCCTTCAGCTTCTCATTGTCGATCACCTCGCAGCCGCCGTCGCGCCAGAGGATCAGCTTGCGGTCCATCAGCTTACGGATCGTCTTATTGGTGTGGACCAGCGACAGGCCGAGCGTATCGGCGATGTGCTGTTGCGTGATTGGGATCCGAACCGGTGTCTTGCCGTTGAGCCCGACCACCGCTGCGCGGCTGGATATGAACGCGATGAGATAGGCGGCGCGTTCGAGCGCGGTGCGCCGGCCGATGCTGAGCAGATTTTCGTCCAGCATGCGCTCCTCCCGCGAGGCGAGCCAGGTGATGTCGTAGGCGAGGCCCGGATGATTACGATAGAGTTCGTGAAGGGTTTCACGCTCGAAGACGCAGAGCAACATTGGCGATAACGCCTCGACGGAGTGTTGCATCTCGCCCATCAGGCTGCCCTGCAAGCCGATGAGGTCGCCAGGCATGGAATAATTCATGATCTGACGGCGGCCATCCGACAGCAGCTTGTAGCGGAATGCCCAGCCTGAAAGCACTGTGTAGAGATGAGCGCTGTGGCTTCCCTCGACCAGAACAGTGGCACCCTTTTCGACGGCCAGTTCGCCCTTCTTGAACGTGCTGACGAAGGCAAGCTCCTGCTTCTCGAATGCCCGGAACGCCGGCAACGGCCGAAGCGGGCAATCTTCGCATGGATACTGGCGGGTGGAAAAAGAACGGCCGTTCCGGCCAGGCATTTCGATCCCCTCCTCGAAAGCGTTGCCCTCTTTGAAAGGGCGATAGCAAACGCCCTGCAGGCATCGAGGTTCCGTTATCTGCGATGGCATGTCATTTTTAAATGACAGGATGCCAAATAACTTTAAATGACAAGACACCAAATAGAGATCATGACTCCTCTATACCCCGCGCTTCCCCTGTTCCCTGCGCTTCAAGGAGACATTGCCACGTGCCCCGACTGCTTGACGGATTGCGGATTCTTGTTCTGGAGGATGAATTCCTGATCGCCATGGATGTCGAGCAGCTTTGCCGCGACTATGGCGCCGGCGACGTAGTCATCGCCCGCGATCTGGCTGAGATCGATCGCAAGAGCGTTGCCTCGCAATTCGATGCAGCCATCGTCGACCTCATGCTCGGCGGCACTTCGACGCTCGGTTTCGCTTCGCGGCTGCGTGAATCGGGCGTGCCTTTCGTCTTCGCCTCGGGCTACTCGGACATGGATGAAATCAAGGTGTCCTTTCCGGATATCAGATTGGTCACCAAGCCCTATTCGGGAGACGATCTCGTGGAGGCGGTGGCGGCGGCGTGCGGGCGCGGGCCGCTTGTTTGAGGTCGGAAACTTTGATGTCCGGAAACCGATCCGTACTCAGGCGGCGTTCGACCCTGTCACCTGAGCCGAGATCGCATCCGGGCCAAACTCGTCTTCGCCGGAAATCTTCAGGATTTCCTGCAGCCGGGTGCGGGCACGGCTGACGCGGCTCTTGATCGTTCCGACCGCGCAGCCGCAGATCTCGGCGGCTTCCTCATAGGAAAAGCCCGAAGCACCGATGAGGATGATGGCCTCGCGCTGATCCTCGGGCAGTTGCTCGAGCGCGCCACGAAAATCCTTGAGGTCAAGCTGGCCGTGTTGGGCCGGATGGACGGCTAGCCTGGCCGTCATGATACCGTCGCTGTCCTGGACCTCGCGGCCGCGCTTGCGCATCTGCGAATAGAATTCATTGCGCAGGATGGTGAACAGCCACGCCTTCAGATTGGTGCCCGGTTCAAAACTTTCATGCTTGTCCCAGGCTTTGACCAACGTTTCCTGCACAAGATCGTCGGCTTTGTCGGCGTTTTGCGTCAACGACACGGCAAAGGCCCGCAGGCTCGGAATCGAGCCGAGCAGATCGGTCTTGAAGCTCTGGGAGACGGCCGCCATGCCTCAGTCCTTTTTCCGTGCAGGTTGGGCCTGTTCCAACTGACTGAGCAATTGGGCGAAGCGATCCGGCACACTGTCGGAGACCAGCTCGTCGTAGTATTGTTTGAGTTTGCGGCCGATTTCCGAGTTTGGCCCGAGTGGGTCACCGGAAGCAGCCCGGCGCCGGTTTACGGCGCCAGCCGTGGTATCTTTCGTCATGTCTTCATTTCGCCCTCTTGTTCCCAGCACCCTGCCGCCCTTCAATACGCAAAGCAAGCGACACCCCTCGTCTGGCTGCCCATCCCGACCTCAAACGCCGTCCCTTTATATAAGTTCCCCAGCATCGGAACTTTTTCGGAAAGCCGGCGTTTTTGTTTTCAGGGTTTATTCTCGGGGCTAGCAATCACGTTGGTCATCAATAGATGCAATCACGTCAGAGGGAGACGTCTACCATGAGCCTATCCGCAACCATCGCTCCGCACCTGCCGTTCCTGCGTCGCTTCTCGCGGGCTGTTTCCGGATCGCAGGAGAGTGGCGACGCGCTGGTCGCCGCAATGCTCGAAGCTATCATCGCCGACGTCGACATCTTTCCAGACGCGTCGAACGACCGCATCGCGATCTACAAGGTCTTCGCCAGGCTCTTCACCTCGGTCGCCATCCGCGTTCCGCAAGAGCAACCGCAGTCGGCGTGGGAACAGCGCGCCGCCGCCAACCTGAACGCGATCTCACCCCGCCCCCGCCAAGCCTTCCTGCTGGTCGCCGTCGAAGGTTTCAGCGAAGACGAGGCGGCGGAAATTCTCGACGTCGACGATCAGGAGTTCTCCGAACTTCTCGCCGAGGCCAGCAACGAGATTTCCCGTCAGGTGGCAACCGACGTGCTGATCATCGAGGACGAGCCGCTGATCGCCATGGACATCGAACAAATGGTCGAAAGCCTGGGCCATCGCGTCGTCGGAACTGCGCGTACCCACGCCGAGGCGGTGGCGATGTTCGCAAAGACGCGACCAAGGATGGTGCTGGCCGACATCCAGCTTGCCGACGGCAGCTCGGGCATCGAAGCAGTGAACGAGATCCTGTCGTCCACGTCGGTGCCGGTGATCTTCATCACTGCCTTTCCCGAGCGCCTTCTGACTGGCGAGCGGCCGGAGCCGGCTTTCCTCGTCACCAAGCCGTTCAATCCGGACATGGTCAAGGCGCTGATCAGCCAGGCGCTGTTCTTTGACCGGCATGCGAAAGCCGCTGCATAGCAAACCGGGGTAGGCGCAGCCTCACGGCGCCGCCCCGTCTTCTACAGATCGCCCGTCTTCTCCAGATCGTCCGTTTTCCACAGACCGAATGACGCTGGTCCCTTGCGGCCGGCGCACGTTCCTTGCGCCTCGAGCGTCCCGATTCAGTTCGGGCCGGAAAGCTTTCCAGGGATCGTCTTTTTCGGCAAATAGTGGAACAAACGGCAGCGAACGGCGTTTTTGCCGTACCATTCGAAGGAGATGGATCATGCTTTACTGGGCGCTCGTATTTCTCGTCGTAGCGATCATTGCTGGCGCTCTCGGTTTCGGCGGCATTGCCGGCACCTCGGCTGGCATAGCGCAGATATTGTTTTTCGTTTTTCTCGCTTTCCTGGTCATTTCTCTTATCGCTGGCCTGTTCAAACGGGCGTCGTGAACGCCAGGTGCGATCGAACACTGGGAGCCGCACCCCTCAAGCGGTTTCCAGCTACCGCCGGGCGGTGTCCTTCAACGGGACGTCGCTCGGCGGACCTCTTTTGGGAACCCATTTTTCCGTCAGCCGTTCAGCCTGAATTGGGCGGGTGAAGTGCTGATGCAATCCAGAACCGGAGACATGAAAGATCGCGGACGGAGTGATGAGATTATCGCTTTACGTCCTGCTGAGGCCGGAATGCAGGTTGGTCAGGCCCTTCTCCATGCGCTGCGCAATGCAGGCATTTCGGTTCTCTATCAGGATCGCGAGATGAAAACCGTCTGGGCTCGCAACATGCGTCCGCCATGGGCTTCCGATACGGCCGACAGCGGCATCTTGCCGCCGGCGCAAGCGGAGCGCATCGGTGCGGCCAAACGCAACGTCGTCGCATCCGGCAATCCGGAGCATCTTGAGCTCAGCATTCCTGCCGACGACGGCGTTCGCTGGTTCCAGGTATGGGTAGATGCGGATCACGACGACGGCGGCGCCGTGCAGGGCGTCGTCACCACCATGGTCGAAACGACCGAACAGAAACGTCGCGAGCAGACCCTTAAGACGCTGCTGCGCGAGGTCAGCCACCGTTCGAAGAACCTTTTGGCCATCATCCAGAGCATCGCCACCCAGACCAGCCGTTATTCGGACACGCTCACTGATTTCCTGACACGCTTTCGTGGCCGGCTGCAGTCGCTTGCCTCGTCCCAGGATCTGGTGACTTCGTCCAACTGGCGAGGAGCGGCACTGCGCGAACTGGTGTCCGGCCAGGTCGGCCGCTATGGAGCCGATCCGTTGCGCAGCCTGCGTTTCCGGGGTGCAAATCCGTACCTCAACCCCAATGCCGCCCTGCATATAGGCTTGGCCATGCACGAGCTTGCCGTCAATTCGGTCAGCTACGGCGCTCTGTCGCGAACCGACGGATTCGTCGAGGTGACGGCCGATCTCACGGCCGCGTCCGCTGGCGAGACCGCCCTGTCGCTGGTATGGGCCGAAGCCATCGGAACCAACGACAATCAGCCCAGCGAGAAGCGTTTTGGCAGTGTCGCGCTCGAGCGCGTCGTGCCTGCATCGTTGAACGGTACGGCGACACTTGAAATCGCCGGAGGCCGCCTCGAGTATCGCCTTGTCGTTCCTCGCGGCAATTTCGAGACGGATTGAACGGACAACAGCCGAGCCAAAGGGGGCCGGGATCGATACCGGCCGCGCTGGCTTTAACCACCTGTTCACCATAAAGTCCGATGCTGTTTTCCCAGACCACTCCACATGACGTTTTCGGCCGCAGTTCGCTGCGCAGCACAGGAGGAATGGCTTTGACGGTCGCCGACATCAACAGGCTGGAACAGGCCGCACGCGTTTCGATGGGCGGGTTTCAGGACCTCGAAGCATCCGCCATGCCGTCGCATATTGCTTCTCAGCCGTTCCTCCGTTTTGCCGCCTTTGCGCTGGTCGTGCTGACAGCCCTGGTCGTCACGCTCCAGTTGATCTAGAGCACTCAAAATGGCCGGCTGCTTGTGTTTGCCTCATGTCGAAATGTTTCTCCAATTGATCGCGCGCCAGCCTGCGTCGCAGGAACTTTGGCGGATGTGGCCCGTTCCTATGGCGAAAGGACCTTCGCCATGGAACACATCGCTGCCGTGCTGCTGGTCATCGGCTGTTCGAACACGATGACCGAGTGCCGTGAACTGCCCGTATCAGTGAGCGTTTTCGAAACCGCTCAGGAATGCACCGCCGAGCGCCCGTTCGCCTTGAGCGATGTGCAGGGTCAGGCTCCGCGTGTAATTGCCAAATGCCTTCCCGTCGATCCGGCGCTGGAGGATGATTACGACCAGATCGTCTGGAATGTGCGTCCGGACGGCACGCTCGACGCTTCCGTGGAGATTTCCAACCTTGTGGTTGCCTCGAACGGTGCGCGCCCTGAAAAAGATTCTCTTAGCCAACAGTGAAATCGAGCAGGCAAAACCCTTTTTCGCATGATAAATGACGGATCGGACTACAAGTGAGGACACAAGCGAGGAGTAACTCTATGCGGAAGTTGATTATTGCGATGGTTGCCGTGGTCGCGGTCAGCGGTTGCAGCACCACCGAGCAGGATGTCGGCGTCGGCGCCGGAGTCGGCGCTCTGGCCGGCGGCCTGATTGGCGGCGGCAGGGGTGCGCTCGTCGGCGCAGCCGTCGGTGCCGGTTCCGGCCTGCTGGTGCGCAACCTGCGCAATGGCTATTGCCAGTACCGCGACAACCGTGGCCGCCTCTATACGGCTCGCTGCTGATTCCGGTCAAAACGCATGGAGCAATATAAGCGGGGGCCGGCTCGCCCGGTCTCCGCTTGGTGCCTTCGAAAACTGCCGGTTCGCGGCAGCATTTCAATCCGATAGTGGAATCCTGATTTCCACGTTCAACCCGCCATCGTGAAAATTGCGGTTGATCGTACCGCGCAATTCGCGCGTGACGTTCAGATCGATCAGCTTGGTGCCAAACCCAGTTTTGACAGGTGCTTCGAGCTTCTTCTGGCCCGCTTCGCGCCAGTTGAGAACCAGCGTCCTGTCGCGCCTCCGGCCTTCGACCGACCAGTCGACCTTGAGCGCCCAGTCGCCCTTTCGGTTGTTGGCCGAATTGCCGGCTTCGCCATATTTCAGCGCGTTCGTGGCCAGTTCGTGGAAGGTCAGGCCGAGCGCTTGCGTCGTCGTCTCGTCGAGCAAAACCTCTGGCCCCGACAATATCCCCTCAGGAAGCTCCTTGCCGAACACCTGGCCAAGCTCGATGCGCAACAGATCGCCGAGATCGGCCTTCTGCCAGCGCGAGCGCGTCAGCATGTCCTGGGAAGCCGCCATCGCTTGCAGCCGGGCCGAAAAAGAGGACGAGAACTCGTGGACGTCGGTGGCGTGCGACGCCGTCTGGCGCGCGATCGCCAGCACTCGCGTGATCGAGTTCTTGATACGGTGCTTCATCTCCTGCAGCATCAGGTCTTTTTCGAGTAGGCTCTTTTCCGTCGTCTCGTGAAGCAGAGAGACCGCGTCATAAGCCCGCTCCTGATAGCGTGCCACCAGCGCGATGGCACCCGCGAGCAGCAACCCGAACAGGCCGAGCATCACTGGAATGGCGCGCGACGAGGGTTGCGAGAAGGCGCTTGTCGGCCTGAACAGGACGGTCCACGGCCGGCCGGCGACGGTGATCTCGCGGGAAACCAACAGCTTTTCGCCGAAGGTCGACACCGGCGGCGTCTCCGACTGGAACAAGAGATTGTTGGCGTCCACCTTGCCGTCATAGATTTCGATGTTGACCGGCAGCAGCGGCGTCCGGCTGAGCGCGGTCTGGAACAGGTCGCGGGCGCGGAAGGCCGCATAGAGAAAGCCTGATGTCGAGGATGTGGATGCATTGATGCCGTCCGGCGCGGTTTCGACGTTGAGCCGCACGAAGACCAGGAAGCCGGTGAAGGTCTGCGCAGCACCTGTTCCCTCGCCAAGCTGCACGCGTCCGCTTGCATGCTGTTGGTCGTCGGCCATCGCCTTTTCGATCGCCTCGCGCCGCACCGGTTCGGTGAACATGTCGTAGCCGATGCTGGATTGGCTGGACGTGTCGAACGGCTCAAACTGCACGATGGGCGTGCGCCACGGCAGCGTCGTCGTAGCCGGATAGATCACATGGCTGGCGCCATAGTCGTGCAGGAGGGTACGCTCGACCGCTGCCTCGTCGCCGGTTTTCACCAAACGGAGGAAGCCGATGCCGCGCAGGCCGGCGAAATTGCCGTCAATATCGAGCGCGCTGAAGAATGCCTTGAACTCGCCCCGCGAAATGCCGCCATTGCGGGCGTTGAACAGCGCCTGCGTCGATCGCAGCAGCGACAGATGCAGGTCGATGCGGCTATCGATCCGGTTGAGCGCATCGTCCGCCGTCGCCTCGAATTTGATGCGCGCCGCTTCCTGCGTGGCGAAGTAGGCGAATCCCGCCATCGTCAGGCTGATCAGCGCGACGGCGATGAAAGCGACGATCGGAAAGAACTTCTTCAATTTGCTGCTACGGCCCATGAATGGTTTTCGACCTTTATGGGCAAGTCCTCGCGCCAACACAATGGCGCGGCCAAACCATCATGATGGCTGGCATATCACAAGGCTGGTCACATGGTCGGTATTTAGCCGGCTTACTTTAAGCTTCAGGCGGCGATCTTCAGTGCACCTGGTCCCGGAATGGCGCCGGGCGGACACTTGCCCAGGATGATCATGCCGAGCACCTCGTCCTGGGTCACGTCGCTCGTGCGCGCCGTACCGACGACCTGACCGTTCTTCATCACGCAGACGCGGTCGGCAAGCTCGAACACATCATGGATATCGTGGCTGATCAGGAAGATGCCGATGCCGTCGGCCTTGAGCTGCATGACCAGTTCGCCGACCTGCGCCGTTTCCTGCGGTCCCAGTGCCGCCGTCGGCTCATCCATGATCAGGATGCGGGCGTTGAACAGGATGGCGCGCGCGATCGCCACCGACTGCCGCTGGCCGCCCGAGAGCTTGATCACCGGATCCTTGAAGCGCTGGAAGCGGGGATTGAGCCTGCCCATCACCTTGCGCGCCTCGGCCTCCATGGCGCCATCGTCGAGCGTGCCCCAGCCGGTCATCAGCTCGCGGCCGAGGAAGAGGTTGGCGGCGGCGTCGACATTGTCGGCGAGCGCCAGGGTCTGGTAGATCGTCTCGATGCCGTATTTCTTGGCGTCGCGCGGATTGAAGATCGAAGCCTCTTCGCCGTTGACGAAGATCTGACCTGCGTCGCGCTTGTAGGCGCCGGACAGGATCTTGATCAGCGTCGACTTGCCGGCGCCGTTGTGGCCGAGCAGTGCCACGACCTCGCCCGGGAAAAGGTCGATCGACGCATCGTCGACGGCGCGAATCCCACCGAAGGCAATCGAAATGTTGCGCATATCGATCAGTGGCGTGGGAGCAGTTGCGTCAGCCATGATCGTTCCTCCCTATGGTTTTTTGCTTGAGCACGATCTCGTCCGAATACCGGTATCCACTTTCCGCTGACGCGGACCTTCGTTTCGGAATCATGCTCACACCCGCTTGCGGTAGACGGTGTCGAGCCAGACGGCGATCACCAGTACGGCGCCGACGACGACGCTTTGAAGCGGTGAATCGATGCCGAGCAACACCATGCCGGATTGCAATGACTGCATCAGGAGTGCGCCCAGCATGGCGCCGAGCACCGTGCCGGAGCCGCCGGCAAGCGACGTGCCTCCAATGACCGCCGCCGCGATGACCAAGAGTTCGTCCAGCGTACCCAGTGCATTGGTCGACGCATTGAGACGGGCCGATGCAATCGCCGCGCTGATTGCTGCCAGCACGCCCATGATCATGAACACTTTCATGGTCACCCAGCGCGTGTTGATGCCGGCGAGTTCCGCCGCTTCCGGGTTGCCGCCGATGGCAAAGACATAGCGGCCGAAACGGGTGCGCCTGGTGATGAAGGTCATGACGATGCCCACAGTGACCGCCATCAGCACCGGTATGGCGATGCCATGGGCGATGAACAGGCCGCCTTCGGGGAGGGTGATGCCGTTCTGCTGGGCGTACCGGCGCACGATGCCGACCGGCCAGGGATAGGAATTGGCGATCCGGACGGCGCCAAGGATGGCGGCGCAAGCAACCACGCCGAGAAAGATTTCCGCCCAGACGGGGCGCAGTGGAAATTTGAACCGTTTGCGCTGCGACCGGCCGTTGAGCAGCATGAAGGCGACGGCCACACAGGCGAGAGCGCCGACGATCCAACTCGCGGTTGCCCCGATCGAGCCACGCGGCCCGCCACCCATGAGCTGGAAGGTGGCGTCCAGCGGCGCGACGGTGCGCCCGCTCGTCATCAGCCACGCCATGCCACGCCAGATCAACAGCCCGCCCAACGTCACGATGAAGGCCGGAACCTCGAGATAGGCGATGATGAAGCCCTGGAGCGCGCCGATCATGAGGCCGAGCGCCACACCGGCAGCCAGTGCGATGATCCATATCCAGGGACTTCCAAGTTGGAATCCCATGACGCGGATGAGGAATTCGGCCTGCGCCACGCCCATCACCATGCCGATCACGCCTTCGACGGAGCCGACTGAAAGATCGATGTTGCGCATCACGATGACCAGCACCATGCCGGTCGCCATGATCGCGACCGAGGAGGTCTGCACCGACAGGTTCCAGAGATTGCGCGGCGTGAGGAAAAGCCCGCCCGACAGGATGTGAATTCCAAACCAGATGACCAGCAGCGCGCCGACCATGCCGAGCATGCGTATATCGAGCTCGGTTGCCTTGAGGAACCGTCCGACGGCGCTGAGTTCGGATTCACGCGCCCGGTCTTCGGCCGTTTTGGCGGCCGGTGGGTTGGATGCCGTGTCGGTCATGATGTCCTCCCACCGGGTTGCCGTCTGGCGCGGATGCCGGAACACGATGCTATTTGCTTTCCCCAATCATTTGAAGCGGAAGTCATTTGAAGCGGAAAGCCTTTTGAAGAACGCCGCGGCCTGACAGCCGCGGCGTTCGTTTCCTTGCGAAGTGATCGCGATCAGTTGCAGGCCGCCACGCTGCCGGCGGCGACGCCCGCGCAGACCGCGTCCTTCGTGATCCAGCCGGCGTCGATGACGACGTTGAGATTGTCCTTGGTGATGGCAATCGGCGTCAGGAACAGCGACTTGACGGCATTGCCGCCCGGCGTGGTGAAGTCCGTCACGCCCGCAATGTCGGTCATCTGCTTGCCGTCGGCAAGCTGCGAGGCGATCTCGGCAGCGTTCTTGCCGAGTTCGCGCGCGTCCTTCCACACCGATACGGTCTGTGTGCCGAGCGCGATGCGGTTCAGCGCGGCATGGTCGCCGTCCTGGCCCGACACCGGAACGGATCCGGCCAGGCCCTGCGCCGTCAGCGCCGCGACGACGCCGCCGGCGGTGCCGTCGTTGGCGGCAACCACCGCATCGACCTTGTTGTCGTTGGCGGTCAGGAACTGTTCCATGTTCTTCTGGGCGTTGGCGGGAAGCCAGCCGTCCGTATAGGCCTCGCCGACATTCTTGATCTTGCCGCTGTCGATGGCATCCTTGAGCACTTCCATGGAGCCGGCAAACAGAAAATCGGCATTCGGATCGGCGCCCGAGCCCTTGATGAAGACGTAATTGCCTTCCGGCGCCACCTTGAACACTTCGCGGGCCTGCATGCGGCCGACTTCCTGATTGTCGAAGGTCAGATAGAAGACGTCCTTGTTCTCGATCAGCCGGTCATAGCCGACGACCGGAATGCCTTCATCCAGCGCCTTCTGCACCGCAGGCCCAATGGCCGAGGCATCCTGCGCCAGGATGATCAGCGCGTTGGCGCCCTGCGAGATCAGGCTCTCGACATCGGTCAACTGCTTGCCGGGATTGGATTGCGCATCGGCGGAAATATACTTGTCGCCGGCGGCCTCGATCGCTGTCTTCATGGCAGCTTCGTCGGTCTTCCAACGCTCTTCCTGGAAGTTCGACCACGAAACGCCAATGACCTTGTCCTTCGCCTGTGCGACCGACGCGAGCGTCAGCGACATGGCGACCCCCGCCAGGATGGCGGCTGTGAACCTCTTCATGATATTCCTCCCTGCACCACGTACGGCGCGATGAAACTAGCCCGAAGGCCGGCACAAAAGGCTTTATTTTTTCGAGCCTCGAAAAAATACTGATCCAACGCCGAAGCGCTGTCAACATCAATTCTGATGGATTTTGAGGTCCTGTCGGCGTTTTTTCGAGTCTCGGAATAAATAATGACAGGGCTGTCGGCTTCTGCCAATATTTGCTTGGTGTCGCCGACGGCCTTCGACATCACGAGAGGCCGCGAGGACGACCGGGAGGAAAGCAAGACATGTCGGTCGGAATCCGCCACGACGATTTGCGCCGGCGCAACCGGGCGATGGTGATTTCGGCCGTGCGCCGGGCCGGCCATCCGTCGCGGACCGAGATCGCCGCGACCACCGGCCTCAGCCATTCGACCATCTCGGCGATCTCTTCGGACCTGATCCAGGAGGGCATCCTGGCCGAGAGCAGGGGAAGCGAAACCGTTTCGCTGAAGCGCGGCCGGCCGCAGGTCGGCCTCAGCCTCAATCCGGAAGCGGCTGCGGTGTTGGCCTTGGTATTGTCGCTGAATTTCCTTTCGGTCGCCGTCATCGATTATGCCGGGCAAGTGGTCGCCGAGGAACAGCGCCGGCTGGACACCCTGACCATGTCGCGCGACGAGCTGATCGGCGAATGTGTCGCCATCGTCCGGCGCCGGCTGGAAGATCCCGACCTTGATGTCCAAAGCGTCGCCCGCATCGCGCTGGCGATCCAGGGCATCACCGATTCCCATGCGCGCGCCATGCTGTGGTCGCCGATCACGCCGCAGACGAACATCGCTTTCGCCGACATTCTGGAAGACGAGTTCGGCATCCCGGCCACCATGGAGAACGACTGCAACATGATGGCAGTGGCGCTGCGCTGGCGCGACCCGGATCGCTACCGCGACGATTTCATCGCCATCCTGCTCTCGCACGGCATCGGTATGGGGCTGGTGCTGAAAGGCGAACTGTTCACCGGTACCCATTCCTCAGGCGGCGAATTCGGCCACATGATCCATCGCCCGGGCGGTGCGCTCTGCCGCTGCGGGCGGCGCGGCTGCGTCGAGGCCTATGCCGGCAACTACGCCATCTGGCGCAACGCAAGGCAGTTGAGCGAGAACGCCGAGCCGGTCGCCGATGTCAGCGACGCCGACATGCGGGCACTGGCGGCTCGGGCTCGCGAGACGGATGGGCCGGAGCGCGAAGCCTACCGCAAGGCCGGCGAAGCGCTCGGCTTCGGGCTTGGCAGCCTGTTCGCGCTGATCGATCCGGCGCCGGTCGCCATGGTCGGCGCCAGCGCCGCCGCCTTCGACCTGATCGAACCTGCCCTGCGCGAAGCCATCGCCCAGACTGCCGGCGGCCAGCATTCGGGCTCGATTTCCTTCGACACCGAGCCGAACGAGCTGCCGCTGATCCGCGAAGGCTGCGCCATGCGGGCGCTGAGCTTCGTCGACCAGGAGATTTTCGCGCCGGGTGTCCAGGCGAGAGGGGGCTCGGCGGGGAAGAACGTAGCTTGAATTGACCGAGAGAGCGCGGGAGTTGGGATGTGCTGAGATTCAGGTCAGGCCGAGCCGAGAATGGTGGGTTCCGAGAACCGGAACGGAGCGGACATTTGGGTCCGTGAGTACCGAAAGCGCAGGAAGCCGTCGTTCGCAGGCCGGCATCACCCGAATATCAGCACATCCCTAATCTTCCCTGATCGCATAGCCAGCACCGCGGATGGTGCGGATGACATCAGGCATGCGACCATTGTTGACCGCCTTGCGCAGCCGGCCGACATGGACGTCGACCGTGCGTTCGTCGATGTAGATCGTCTCGCCCCAGACATTGTCGAGCAACTGGCTGCGCGAGAACACCCGCCCCGGGTGCCGCATCATGAACTCGAGCAGCCGGAATTCGGTCGGCCCAAGCCGGATCTCGCTCTTCTTGCGGTAGACCCGGTGCGATTCGCGATCGAGCACGATGTCGCCGACCTTGAGAACGCTGGACAGCACTTCCGGCTTGGCGCGGCGCAGCAGCGCCTTGACCCTGGCCATGAATTCCGGAGTCGAGAACGGCTTGACCAGATAGTCGTCCGCTCCGGTGGAAAGGCCGCGCACCCGGTCGCTCTCCTCGCCGCGGGCGGTCAGCATGATGATCGGCAGCCGCTCGGTTTCCGGACGCACCCGAAGACGCCGGCAAAGCTCGATGCCGGAAATCGCCGGCACCATCCAGTCCAGCACCAGAAGATCAGGCACGTTCTCCTGCAGCCGGATCTCGGCCTCGTCGCCGCGTGTCACCACCTCGACTTGGTAGCCTTCGGATTCAAGGTTGTAGCGGAGGAGGACGCCCAGAGGCTCTTCATCCTCCACCACCATGATGCGCGGCGCGATCATCGGCCGGTTACCCCTGTCATGTCGCCGGCGCCGACATTGTCGTTTCGTCGAGCTTCGGGCGGTCCGCCGGCAATTGCTTCCCGGTCACGACATAGTAGGCGTTTTCGGCAATGTTAGTGACATGATCGCCGATACGCTCGAGATTCTTGGCGCAGAACAGAAGGTGTGTGCAGGCGGTTATGTTGCGCGGATCCTCCATCATATAGGTCAGGAGTTCGCGAAAAACCGCCGTGTATTTCACGTCGATTCTCTCGTCGGCGGCGCGCAGTTCTTTCAACGCGTCGGCGTTGCGCGACACATAATGCTCGACCACGCCGCGAAGCTGATCGAGAACGAGATCCGCCATGGCGTCGATACCGTGCGAGAGATTGCGTGGCGTGGCGCTCTGTCCAACAGCGCTGACCCGCTTGGCTATGTTCTTGGCCAGGTCGCCGATGCGCTCGAGATCGCCTGCCATGCGGATTGCGCCGACCACGGCGCGCAGATCCTGCGCCATCGGCTGCCGCTTTGCGATCAGCGTGATCGCACTATCGTCGAGTTCGCGCTGCCGCGCATCCATGATCGTGTCGTCCGAGACGACGCGCTGCGCCATCGCATTGTCTGACGCAAGCAACGCGCGGATCGCCGCCGCGACCATCGCGGCCGCGAGCTCGTCCATGTCGCGGAGCAGCCGGTCGATGTGCTCCAATTCCTCGTCGAAAGATGCGACGGTGTGTTCACCCATGATACTGTCCTCGTGTTCGAAATTCGCCGCCGGGCCGCTCAACCGAACCGGCCGGTGATGTAGTCCTGGGTGCGTTTGTCGTCGGGGTTGGTGAACATCTTGTCGGTCGCGCCCTCCTCGACCAGATAGCCGAGGTGGAACATCGCCGTGCGCTGCGACACGCGCGCTGCCTGCTGCATCGAATGAGTGACGATGACGATCGTGTAGTTCTGGCGCAGTTCGTCAATCAGTTCCTCGACGCGGGCGGTGGCGATCGGATCGAGCGCTGAACAGGGTTCGTCCATCAGGATCACTTCCGGCGACACCGCGATGGCGCGCGCGATGCACAGGCGCTGCTGCTGTCCGCCGGAGAGGCCAGTACCCGACTCGAGCAGGCGATCCTTGACCTCGTTGAACAGGCCGGCCTTCTTCAGGCTCGATTCAACGATGCCGTCCAACTCCGCCTTACCCCTGGCCAGGCCGTGAATGCGTGGACCGTAGGCGACGTTTTCGTAGATCGACTTCGGAAACGGGTTCGGCTTCTGGAACACCATGCCGACGCGAGCTCTGAGCTCGACGACATCGATTTTCGGATCGTAGATATCTTCGCTGTCGAGCGTGATCTTGCCGCTCACCCGCGCGATGTCGATCGTGTCGTTCATTCGGTTCAGGCAACGCAGGAAGGTCGACTTGCCGCAGCCCGATGGGCCGATCAACGCCGTCACCTGGTTCTCGCGGACATCGAGATCCACGTCGAACAGGGCCCGCTTCTCGCCGTAATGAACGGAGACCTTTTCGCCCTTCATCTTGATCGAGGGTTCGTTGGCCCCGCTACTCAGTTTCTGTTCGACGCTGGCTTCCGTCATGATGTTCATATCCTCTACTCCTTACCAGCGCCGCTCGAAGCGCCTGCGCAGTATCACTGCAATGGCATTCATGATGACCAAAAACAGCAGCAAGATCAAAATCGCCGCCGACGTCTTCTGCTGGAATCCGGCTTCCGGGAAATCGGCCCACATGAATATCTGCACCGGCAGGATCGTCGCGGGATCGGTGAAGCCGCCGGGAATGTCGACGATGAAGGCGACCATGCCGATCATCAGCAACGGCGCGGTCTCGCCCAGCGCATGCGCCATTCCGAGGATGGTGCCGGTCATGATACCCGGCATCGCCAGCGGCAGGACGTGATGGAATACGGTCTGGACCTTGGACGCTCCGATGCCAAGCGCCGCCTCGCGGATCGACGGTGGCACCGCGCGTAGCGAAGCGCGTGAGGCGATAATGATGATCGGCAGGGTCATCAGCGCCAGCACCATGCCGCCGACCACCGGGGCCGAGCGCGGCAGGCCGAAGAAATTCAGGAATACAGCAAGTCCAAGCAGTCCGAAGACGATCGAAGGCACCGCCGCCAGATTGTTGATATTCACTTCGATGATCGTCGTCAGCCGGTTCTTGGGCGCAAATTCCTCAAGATAAATCGCCGCCGAGACGCCGATCGGGAAGGCGATGGCAAGCGTTACGATCATGGTCAGGAACGATCCGACGACCGCGCCCCAGACACCGGCCAGTTCCGGCTCGCGACTGGCGCCGGTGAAGAAGAAGATCGAGTTGAACCGGCTTTCGATCAGGCCGGCGCTCTTCAACGTGTCAAGCCACACGATTTCCTTGTCCGAAATCTTTCGCGATGCTTCCGGCGTATCGATGACGCGCAGAGATGCCTGGCCGCTCGCGGCGGGCGCCGTGCTGTCCAGCGCCTCGATCACCGTGCCCTTTGCGATCGCCGTCCCGTTGGCCCCAGGCGACAGCGCGGTCAGCTTGACCGTACCGCCGTTGAACACGACCAGCAGCGACGATGCGCCGCTCGTCAGCGTGAGCATGCCGTTTTCGGCCTCGGTCGCACCATGACCGCGCGCCAACGCCAGCATGCCATTGTCGCCGAAAGTCAGGTCGATGTCGCCGCTGGTTCCCGAAGGCGTGACGCTTGTCGAAATCGCTTCGTCCGAACCGACGTCGGCAAGCAAACCCTTGAGATAGAGGTCGGCAAAATCGTCAAGTGGAACCGCATAATCCACCGTTCCTCCGAGCATCCCCGGATCAGCCGCAATATCTTTGCGCAGGAAGACGCCCGTGCCGGTGGAAATCAGCCCGCGCAGCAGCCGCTTGTCCTGACGGCGCGTCACATCCGGAAATTTTGCCGCAAGCGCTTCCTGGGCGATGGAGTCATAGTTCACTTCATCGAGTTTCGCCGGGTCGACCTTGGCCGCCGAAAGATCGATCGGCAGCGTCAGATAGTTCAGCCGCAGCGCCGGGATCGCCTGCGTGACGACCGTCGATAGGAGCAGCACAAGGAAGAAGCCGGCCAACGCGACGGCTCCGGCGCCGAGCCACTTGAACCACGCTTCCGCGCGGTAACGGCCCTTCAGCCGCGCCTTCGCGGCATCGTCGGTATGAATGCTGACCGGCCGTCCGCCGGCGCCAAATGACGCGATCGCATCAGTCATATTGCTCTCGGTATTTCTGGACGACGCGCAAAGCGACGATGTTGAGGGTAAGCGTGATGCAGAACAGCACCAGGCCGAGCGCGAAGGCTGCAAGCGTCTTGGCGCTGTCGAATTCCTGGTCGCCCACAAGCAGCGTCACGATCTGCACCGTCACGGTGGTGACCGCTTCGAGCGGGTTGGCCGTGAGATTTGCCGCCAGCCCCGCCGCCATGACCACGATCATTGTTTCGCCGATCGCGCGGCTGACGGCGAGCAGCATCGCCGAAACGATGCCCGGAAGGGCGGCGGGAAGAATCACCTTGCGAATGGTTTCCGACTTGGTCGCGCCGAGGCCGGCGGAACCGTCTCTGAGGGATTGCGGAACAGCGTTGATCACATCGTCGGAAAGCGAGGAAACGAAGGGAATGATCATGATACCCATGACCACGCCTGCGGCGAGCGCGGATTCGGACGCAACGCTTAGGCCCAGACTTTCGCCGATACCACGGAAGTAGGGCGCGACCGTCAGCGCGGCGAAGAAGCCGTAGACGACGGTCGGAATGCCGGCGAGGATTTCCAGCACCGGCTTTGCAACCGCGCGGACGCTTTTGGAAGCGTAATCCGAAAGATAGATCGCGGCCATCAGCCCGATAGGCGCGGCCACCAGCATGGCGATGAAGGTGATGAGCAAGGTGCCGGCAAAGAGCGGCACCGCGCCAAAAATGTCCTGGTTGACGGCGCCGGCTTCCGTTCCCGCGCCGGTGAAGGCGCTCTGCGGCGACCAGTGCGTGCCGAACAGGAACTTGTAGAACGGCACTTGTTGGAAGAACCGCAGCGATTCGAAGATCAGCGACAGGACGATGCCGATCGTCGTCAGGATCGCGACTACCGAACAGGCGATCAAGAATGCGCGAAGAACGCGCTCCACCACATGGCGCGCCCGGTAGGCCTGTGCGATGCGCGAATAGGCCCAGTAAAATCCGGACGCGGAAAGCAGGAGCGCGACGGCCCAGATGATCCAGGTGCTGGTCGCGTGGATTGATTTGTAGACGGCAGCGGCCGCCTCTTTCGTGGGATCGGCGAAGCCGACAAGCCCGCCAAAGGCCATCGCGCGAGCGTCGCGGATAAAAGCTTCGACCTGCGGAACGCCCATTCCCGACAACTCGGCGGAGAAGCGGTCGGTAATGATCGACGCTTCAATTCCCGGCGTCACCATCGACCACAACACGATCGCAAGCAGCGCGGGACCGGCAGCAAAAAGCGCCAGAAACATGCCATGCTGGCCAGGCAGCGAATGCAGCCGCGCGACGTCGCCATTGACACTGGCAACAGCACGTGTCCGGCCGATCCAATAGGCCGCGGCGGCCAGAACCAGGAGAAGAACAACGAGATAACCGACCATGATTCAGGACGTCCCCTCGACCGCCGGTCATTCACCGGCTCAAAGCACGGGACGTTGGTCCCGCGCTTTGTGCTTTTGATCATGAGGGTCAGAGCGGATATTCGCCCGGACCCCGAAACATCAGGACCCCATGCCCTTCAGGGCCTTGGCGTTTTCGGCCCACTTGGCGCGCTCGGCGTCCGGCAGCGGGATCAGGCCCTTATCGGCGAGATAGCCATCAGGACCCCATGCACCCTCCGAGGTGTACTCGGCGATGAACTCTTGCATGCCGGGGATGACGCCGACATGCTCTTTCTTGGCATAGATATAGAGCGAGCGGGAAACGCCGTAGTCGCCGGACGCGATGTTCTCGAAGGTCGGCTCGACGCCGTCGATCTTGTGGCCCTGCAGCTTATCGGCGTTCTGGTCAAGGAACGAGAAGCCAAAGACGCCGAAGGCATTGGCGTTGGCTTCCAGCTTCTGGACGATCAGATTGTCGTTTTCGCCGGCTTCGACAAAAGCGCCGTCTTCGCGGATTTCGCCGCAGCCCTTTTCATTAGCCGCCTTCACTTCTTCCTGGCAGGCCGCATCCATGACGAGTTCAACGAACGCGTCGCGCGTGCCAGACGTGGGCGGCGGGCCAAGCACCTCGATTTTTGTCGCGGGAAGCGACGCATCGACATCCGACCAGTTCACGTAGGGATTGGGAACGACCTTTCCGTCAACGGCGACATTCTTGGCGAGCGCCTTGAAAATCTGCTCCTTGGTCAGATCGACTACAGTCCCCGCCTTCGAGTTGGCGAGCACGATGCCGTCGAAGCCGACCTTGATCTCGACCGGCGTTACGCCGTTTGCCTTGCAGGTTTCAAGTTCGCTGTCCTTGATGGCGCGCGAGGCATTGGTGAAGTCAGCGGTATTTTCGCCGACGCCCTGGCAAAACAGCTTCATGCCACCACCGGTGCCAGTCGATTCGACGACCGGGGTCTTGATCTTTCCGCTCTGGCCGAGCTTTTCAGCGACAGCCGTCGTAAAGGGGAACACTGTGGACGAACCAACGATTTGAATCTGGTCGCGCGCGGCGGCATAACCAGCCGACGCAGCGAGCGCGAGCGCCGCGGCCGACGCCGTAAGGATGAATTTGTTCATGTGGCCTGCTCCTGTTCGGAAGATGGTCTCTCGGCGCCATTGTCTGTTGGCGCCCGGTGAGGCCATAGCCCCCGATTATTACAGTCACATGACAGTTTCATGTCACCCCGGTAACGCCGCACAGCCATGGCGAAAAGGGATGGCCGCTGGTCCCGCCAGCATAGCCGTGGTTTGTCGCCGGAATCAGTGGCTTGCACGGTTTCCGACCGGCATTTCCCCTCGACAGTCGGCGTCGAAAAGAAAATCCGGGCGGGAGCGCGTTGCATGCGGCCAGATCA
The DNA here is from genome assembly GCF_004962245.1 of Mesorhizobium sp. Classification (GTDB taxonomy): domain Bacteria; phylum Pseudomonadota; class Alphaproteobacteria; order Rhizobiales; family Rhizobiaceae; genus Mesorhizobium. Next base: position 87,699 of record NZ_SUHQ01000005.1, read on the forward strand.
TGTCCAGGCCGCGCCATCGCCGAAACAGGTCCGTTGGGGTAGATCTGACCCTGTTTCTTGCCGGCGGTCGCTGCTCCCGCCCGTAACTGGAGGAGCGGAACTCGAATGCGCTTATTGTTCCAACCGGTCGTACGCTTTGGTATGGTGCGATCGCACCATAGTCTTGTCCGCAGCGCGTTGCCGAATCTCGGCTAAACGCCACAGCCCGACGGGAGACCCTATCCCGCGTTGCGCTGGATTTCGCCGCCGGCGCCAAGCCAGCGCTCGACCTTTTCGAGCAACGCCCTGGGGCTGATGGGCTTGGACAGGTAATCGTCCATGCCCGCTTCCAGACACCGTTCGCGATCGCCCTTCAGCGCGTGCGCGGTGACGCCACGATCGGGACATGCGTGCCGGTTTCTTCTTCCAGCCGGCGAATTGCTGCGGTTGCTTCGTGGCCGTTCATCTCAGGCATCGAAACATCCATCAGGATCATGCGCGGATTGAGCCTGCCGAAGGCATCGAGCGCCTTGCGGCCATTGCCGACGATCTCGAAGCCGTAGCCGGTCTCGCCGAGAATCTGGGTGAAAACCATCTGGTTCACCTCGTTGTCCTCGGCAACGAGGACGTCCAGCCGATGCCCGGCGCCCGCCAACGCGCTGGTGCGGGGACGAACCAGTGGCGGCTGCAGCAGCGCCCGTCCGGACGCGGCCCCATATGCGGGCAACGACGATGGCTGCGACATGTCGCTCTTGGAACCGTCCGCCGTCGGCTGCGCGCCGGTGCCCATCGTGTTGTGACGGTGCCGCTGGATGGTGGCGACCAGCGTTTCCAGCAGCACCGAAGAGCGCGCCGGCTTGATCAGCTCGGCGTCCGTCCGCTTCCGCCATGCCGTCCCAACCCGAGAATCAAGGCCGAACCCCTCCCTCCGCGGTTCGCCGGCGGGATGTGCCTCACAAGCATTAACGTTCCGCTAACCTTAACGGATCGTAACCGGTGCGGTGGATTCGGAATTCGCCCGTTGCGCTGCTCCAAACCTGAACGAATTTCGGATTCGCCCCACCACAGCGCCGCGCCTCCTTTCGGACGCGCAAAGGACGCTGCAGCGCTTGAAATTTGCACATGATCCCCAGCGAAAATCGATTCCGATTTTCGGGGTCATGCGCTAGCCTTGTCCGCGGCGTTCCGCCGGTTGTCGGCAGAACCGAAGCCGCGTTATAGATCCTGCAAGGTGTTGCTGATGTTGGGACGGATACTGCCTTTTTTCCTGTGCCCGATACTGCTGTTCGGGAGCGGTTGCTCGCGCAGCTACGACGGCACCGTCATCATTCCGAGGCCGCTCGATGTCCGGCAGTTCTGGGACAGACCAACGCAGGCGCAAGCCGAACAGCCGCAGTTGGGGACCGATGTCTTTCCGGTGGCGCCCGAAGTCCCGAAGGAAGCGGCGACCCGCAGAACGACAACGCTTGTCGCGCCGAGAAGACGAATCACGAGGTCGTCCAACAATTCGCCTGTGTCGTCCGAACCGGCGAAACCACTCACCTGCAAGAACGTCAGCCAACCCGGAAAACGGGTCCGGATGGTCTGTGAGTAAGCCAGCCGGCGAAAGATCCGCCCTCAAACCTTGCCGCGCATCCGATGTAGCGGTCGGCCACACGCTATCAATTCTGCGGCCCGGCTTCAGTGATCGGTCTTCAGGGAAAAAAGCCGGGCCAACCACCCTTACCGGCCGCGCGTCGATCATTTTTTCGATCGACTGATGCTGGGCGGCGCCCTTGGCCTCGCCCCCGGATGCTTTGATGTCCAGGGCTTTGGCATCGGGTCCGGGAATTTCCGCAACCGCTCCAAGATCCGGCCTTGCCGTCGGCAATGGAATGATAGCATTGGCCATGTTGGCCGGCGTTACCGTCCGTGCCCTGAGTTCAGCGACCCGCCGGGAATACCGCTTGACATTACACGCCTTGAAATTCGCGTTGTCGCGGTACCTGAAGGCGGCCGGAAGCTCCGTATAGGGTTTTCGCGTCTCGGGAGCGACCATTTCTTCGGTCTCGCGGCTGGCATCTTCAAGCGTGTAGAGGTCGACGCCGGCATCGTCGCAAATGTAGCGGCACTGATCGACAGTGTCCTTCAGATCATCCCTTTTGGCGAACTGCGATTTTGGCGCGGGGAAGAAATATCCGTCCGAAAGGCGCACACAAAACAGCATCGAACCACCAGGCGTTACGCCGGCGAACTGGGCCGCCGAACGCTGTTGCGCTGGCCGTTCCCGCTTCTTGGCCGCAGGTGTGCAGCCCAGGGCGACAAACCTGGCCTGCAGGCCGGACGTATCCCTGCTCGAATTCGACGCGCTCGCGATCCGGCGTTGCACCTCCGCCTTACCCCTGACGAGATCGGCGCAGGGGTTGAAGAAGAACCCGACCATCGAACTTTTCGCGGAGCATTGGCGCTGTTTCTCCAACCTTTGGATCGCGACAAGCTGCCGGCGCAACTGGGCAAGCTGCGGGCTCGACCCGCCGCGATCGGCCGAACGCATTTGGCTCCTGATCGCGCTGCAGCTATCCGCATAAGAAGAGGAAGTGCCGAGCGTCAATGTCGTCACCGATATCAGCACAAGAATAATCTCAGACCAGAAGCGTGTCATTGGAGCGACCATTGTTCCCTGTTTCCGCCACGAAGCTGAAACCGCATTCTTTATTGATCGTGAATAAGACTTGTCTAAATGAGGTTTGCCTAATTCTGTAAGCTCGCAGCTTACAGAAAACGTTGAATACTAATGTACTATGTATACTCTCGTAAATTCGATATTACATTTTTGTTTCAATATTGAGACGAACCTGAAAACAACTCCGATGCGATCGCCGAAATTTGACCTGACTGATGGATTTCGGGTTCCCTCGATCGATCCGGCCGCCATCGATCAATCCGTCGTTACCGCCAGATCCACGCTGAAACCTTTATCCTGCCTTCGGCGTTAATGGCCATTACAGCGCCATGCGTCCGTTGGGATGCGCAAAGGAGGCTTCGATTTTGCGCTTTCCGAGAAATCGATTTTTGGGATCGTGCGCTGGATGGTCAAAGGACACCGCAAATGTCGATCCACTTCAATGTCTCGGACCTGACCAGAAATCTGTTTCACTCGCTTGGGCTGGACCATGAGCGCGCGCCGAGACCTCTCAGTCCTGAGCAAAGTCTTCTGCTGGAGTGCTATCTGGCCGGCCAGATTCCGGAATCGGCCTGGAGCGACTACGTCTTCGAGACGCCGGAACTGGCACGCCATGTCGATGCGAGGCGCAGGCACCGCTAATGCATGTCGCCCAAAAGTGCGCAGCGGTTTTGGGATAACGACATGCATAAAAACAAGAACTTAAAGCGCGTCGCGCGAATCGTTTCAGACGCGACGCGCTTTAACATCTTGTGCGCCGGGATTCGGTCCGATCGCTTGAGATGACGCCGCTTTGCCGTCGGCCCACCCGGAAACGAGCGGGGATAGCGCCCGCTATTGTTTGGGCGAGTCGAATTGCAGGGTGAAGACGTTGCCTGCAATCCCTTGGGCGAGCGCCGGCGAAAAGCTCAGCGGCAAGCAGTCTTCCAGGGCGGCGATCGCGGCATCGACAAAGGATTGCCGTGCCTTCGCGTCGCCGGCCACATTGATGGCAGTCGCCCTGGGCGGGCCGATCAGCGTGCCGTTGCGCTTGAAGCTGAAGGCCAAGGTGACGGTGGAATTCCCGGCATCCGCTGGCGGAGTCCAGCACGCCTGGATCGCAGCCCCGACATCGTCCATGGTGTTGAGCGTCTCGGCATTCGATTGACAGGTGGCGCCAGCCAACATCGCGCCCGCAATCGCCGACAGCCTTGCGGCGCGTTTCATTGCAAGTCCTCGTCCTTCCGCCTTGCCCGCACAGCGATATGGTACGGACAATGGTGGCGATGACAATATGTCTTGATGTCTTGCAAAGGCCTCGACGCCCAACGACAACGCGAAGTCAGGCCGCGATTTCCCAGGGCATAATAGCCCTCGAAAGCAAAAAGGCCGGCACACGGCCGACCTTTCGTTCCACCTCGGCACCCGCGCCAGTACATCCGTGGTCGCGAATTGGAGGTGAATTGCCGATCAGTAGATAGGGTTTTGGTTAACGAATCCTTACCTGACGGGAAGCAGACCATCGATGCATCATGCTATCTGATGACTGCAGAAAGTCGTCTTAAAAAGCGGTACAGATTATTAATCGTTGCCGACCAATATGTTGGTGCATGAAGCATATCTAAGTAAATTTTTTCGTACCCTAGAGTTGATTATGGCCGTACTTGGCACTCTCCCTTCCGATCTTCGCTGTAGACCAATTTGCGAAGCTGATTGGGAAGGAGTGGTCGACTGCCTGTGCAGGGGCTTTCCGGAGCGTAATCGGAGTTACTGGATACAGGCGCTGACCCGTTTGTCGCAGCGGCCTGCCGTCGCCGAATTCCAACGATACGGCTTTGCTTTGGAGAAGGCTGATCGGATCGTCGGCGTTGTGCTGACCCTTTATACCCGTTATCGGGGGCAGGACGGCGACGAGATACGCTGCAACCTTTCAAGCTGGTCCGTCGACGCAGAATTCCGTCCCTATGCCGCCATGCTGGTTGCGAAGGTTCTCAGGCGAAGGGATGTGACCTACACGAACATTTCGCCGGCGCCCGCGACATTAAAGGCAAACTGGGCGCTTGGCTTTCGCCCCTTTTCCACCGGACAATTCGCCTTCTTGCCGGCTTTGAATTCGGCGCCGCGGTCATGCCGCGTGCTCGAGGTTCGTCCCGATCTCGCGGAAATGGCGATGCTGTCCGACAGTGAGAGATACATCCTCTCGGAACACGCCGGGCTGGGCTGCCTGTCGTTGATCTGCATTTGCGACGGAGAGGCGTTTCCCTTGGTGTTGATGCCGCGCCGAACATTGCGCGGACTTATCCCAAGCTTTCAGATCGTCTATTGCCGCTCTCTCCCAGATTTGGCCCGGTGCGCCGGCGCTCTGGGGCGCTTTCTCTTGCGACGCGGGATCCTGCTTTGCGTCGTCGACGCCAAGGAGCCGATTGCGGGTCTATACGGGTGGTACCGCCCCAACAGGGGGCTGAAATACTTCAAGGGTCCCAGGCCACCCTCGCTTGGAGATCTGACCTTCACCGAGCTTGTGCTATTCGGTCCCTGAACGAGGCGCAACATCAATCACGCCGCGATCAAACCCCTTCGAGGATGATGATCGTCGGCCGGTCGGGCAAGGTCTTCAGCGAAACCGTCAACGACCGGCTGGACAGGAATTCCACCGCGAAATCGTCGCCCATCCTACCTGTGAATTCGCTGATCGCAGTCGAATGGCGATGCATCGGCAATATCATCGAGGAATAGAGCCGCGTGGTGATTTCGGTCATCCGGTCGAGCGACAGCGTCATGCCGCCGTCGATAGGCACCATAAGGATATCGAGCCGGCCGATGGCGCCATAATGCGCGTCCTCCAGCCGGTGGTGCAGATGGCCGAGATGGCCGATGCAGAGGCCCGCCACTTCGAAGATGAAGATGGAATTGCCGTCCTTGCCGAGATCGCCGCCATTGCGGATATCCGTCGGCACGTTGCGGATGTAGACATCGTCCACGACAAGGGCGTGGCGCGCCGGACCGCCGTCCGGGTTCCAACCGCGCAGCACATATTCGATGCCGGGATCCGGAAGGTCCGAATAATGGGTGCGGTGGGCCTTGTTCATGGTCACCACGCGCGGCAGCGGGTCGGTGCCGTAGACGCCGGAAAAGTCGGTGGCGATCCTGACGCCGGCGGGCGTCTCGATGATGTAGGTCGAATGGCCGGCATAGGTGATCGTAATGTCGCCGTCGACGAGGGCTTCGGCCAGCAGGTGCGTCTGCGCCTTTGGCGTGGTGAAGCTGGCATAGGTGGCTGACGGCAGCGCTTCGGCGATCGCAACGCATCTCGACGGCGCCGCCTCGCCCTGGGCCGAGGCGGCGGGCGGCCAGAAAGCCAGGGTCAGCAGAACGGCGGCGGATAGGCGGAGCATGGCTGTCTCCCGTGGCAGGCCTGGCGCGCTCATGCCACGATAGCGCTAGCAATCATGATGGCTATCGCCGGGACGGTCACGTTTTCGCGAGCGCCGGAGCGGCTGATCGTCTGGACCTTTTGTCCCGACTTGCGCAACAGATACGCGCTATGGCCCGGCCCTGCGATTGATATCGCCAGCGATCAGGGCGTCGGACGGAAGACGCCGTTCTCGTCGCGCTTGAGCGGCGCTTTTTGCCGGGAAAGCGGCACACCAGGCGCCTCGGTCACCGAAACGCCCTCCGTCCAGTCGGCGGGTGCAATAGCGATGTAACGCGCATATCCGCCTGACCCGCCGAGCGGCTTGGCAAAGCCGATTGTGACCAACGCCCCGGCCTCTGGCACCTTGTCGAGATTTGCAACGCCTTCTGCCTGCGTGAAATCGTTGTGAAGCAGCCAATGTTCGCCTTCGAGATTGGGCGTGGTGTCGGTGTCGAGCGGCTCATGACCGTGGAACAGAATCTTCCGCTCCAGATGCAGGAACTTCAGCGCGTCCAGACCGACGCCTGGAAACGGCTTTTGGTTGAAGCGCGCGGTGTCGGACCATTTCTTGTACCAATCCGAACGCACGAAGACGACCGAACCCTCCGGTATGCGGCCGTGCTCCTTTTCCCACTCTTCGATGTCGGCGACCTGGAGGTGATAGCCTTCGTCGGTCTGCACCTTGCCGCTGATGTCGATCACGACGAGCGGCCGCACGGCATAAGTGGCCGGCAGGTCGCTGATCGTTGCGCCGAGCGGGTTCCAGTGGGAGGGCGGATCGAGCTGCGTGCCATATTGGTCCGTCGTCAGCTCATAGGCGGTCGCGACGAACCCATGCTTGTCGTAGGTGAACTCTTCGCCGGCCTTGACGTAGCCCTCGATGTCCTGACCGGCGACAGTCGGTTTGAACTTGGCATTGGCAAAGCCCGGCCATACCGGCTGTACCGGCTCGAAGGCATGGGTCAGATCGATGTACTTGGCCGATTTGAGCGTATTCTCATAAACCGACCAAAGGGACGATTCCTGCGCCAAAGCGATCGACGGCACTGACCAAGCGGCTCCCAGCAAAGCGATACGAACGAATCTGGATACATTCATCTGCAATCTCCCCGAAATGCCGCGGAGTATCGCCAGTTTCCCGCAGGACGACAAGTAAATGCATTCCTCCCAGGAGGGCCGCACCAATACGGCTTCCAACCGGCCCGCCTGTCATCGCACGACCGCTATGCAGGAGCTGCACGGACAGACGTATTGAAAGACCCCCAACGCCCGGTAGCGTTCCCGGCCCGTAATCTCGCCCAGAAAGCAAAAAGGCCGGCACATGACCGACCTTCCCTTCCACCTCGACATCCCGCGCCAGTACATCCGTGGTGACGAATTGGAGGTGAATTGCCAGTCGGCCTCGGATTAGGCCGGCCTAGGGAAAGCAACCGTTGGAGCGAAACGGCTCACGCATTGGCCTGCGATTTCACATAGGCGATATAGCCGCGCACGTCGCCGGCCGGCTCGGTATAGGCCTTGCCAAGCTTCTTCTCGATCGCCGCCATGTAGTCTTTTGCCCATTTGGGCAGCGCGTAGTCGATGACGGCCAGGAATTCGAGCGTCGCCGCCAGGCGGATGTCGGCGATCGATGGGTTCTTGCCGCCGATGAACGGCTTGCCGTTCCGGAAGAAGCTGTGAAAGACCTCCAGCGGCTCGGCAATCGCGGCCGCCGCGGCCTTCTGGGCTTCCGATTTCTTGTCGGGGTGAGCGTCGCTATGGCCGACCTCGCCGGCATATTGCGGAAAATTCAGCGCAGGATAGGTGGCACGCGCTACATAGGGGTAGAGCGTGCCGATCAGGTAGAACATGGCGCTGTCGATCATTGCCCGCTTGGCCGGCGCCTTGGGATATAACTTCTCCAGCCCGTGCTTGTTGGCGAGATACTGCATGATGGCGCAGCTTTCCCACAACACGCCTCTCGGCAAGCCCTTGTCCTCGATCATCGGCGTCAGATGCGCCGGGTTTCGCGCCATGTATTCGGGCGAGCGCGTGTGGCCCCATACGTCGGTCTCTGAGTGGTCGAGCCCGGCCGCGCGTGCAAAGACCCGAACGCTCATATTGTTGACGCTCGGCTTCAGCATGCTGAGCGTCAGCGCGGGCTTTTTCGCTGGTTTCGCCTTGGCCTTCGCTGCTGGCTTGGCGGCAGCCTTGGCCGCCGGCTTCGCTCCCGGCTTGGCTGCCTTGGCCGCGGGTTTCTTCGAACTCTTCGTCGCTGTCTTTGCCATCGTGTTCCTCCCGTTGTTTGGCTGTCGTCAGTATGGATTTTTCGGTGCCCGGTCGTCTGACAATGTCGCCCGGGAGCGCTCGACGAGCGCCTGGATCGCGTCGGCGAGATGCACCTCGGCTATTGCGTAGTCGCCGCGCGCGACGCGGACCTTGTGCGCTTCCATCAGCACGTCGGCGTGGGTAAATCCCGCCGGTGGCTCGAAACGGTAAGAGGCGAGTTCGATCAGCAGGCCGAGCGGATCCTCGAAATAGATCGAATCCATGAAGCCGCGATCCTTGACGCCACTGTGCTTGATGGCGCGCTCGTCGAGCCGGGCGACCGCCTGCAGGAAGGTGACACGCGACACCGCAAACGCGATGTGGTGCACGCAGCCGATATCGGTCGGTGTGCGCCGTTTCTCCGGCGTGCGGCTCTCATCGGTGAAGACGGTGATCAGCCGGCCGTCGCCCGGATCGAAATAGAGATGGCTTTCGCTGGCCTTGTCGAGGTTGGGCTGCTCGAAGATGAAAGGCATGCCAAGCACGCCTTCCCAAAAGTCGATCGAGGTCTGGCGCCCGGCGCCAACCAGCGTGATGTGATGGACGCCCTGCGATTGCAACTTCTGCATCTGGCTCCTCCCGGCCACGCCGCGCCTTGCCGGCGGACGGATTTCAAGTGCCCAGTCGCGCTTGGATCAGCCCCGGCATGTGACCGCCGCCCGGCTTCGCTCCCCTGCGCTCCGCATTTCCGCATCCTGCGGGATTGCGGCCGAAGCTTTGATGAACGGATGCTAATTCAATCCGAGGCGTTGCGCCAGAAGCGTCGACGCTTCAGGGCCTAGGCGGCCCGATCGGCGATCCGTACTTGCCGGCGCCGAAGAATGCGCATCCACGACCCTTAGATGAAAATCACATATTCTTCATCGGCACGTCGGGATCGACATGTCCCCCATCGGCAGTGATCTTCAGCCTTGAGAGGTAGTGCTCCCATCCCCTTCGATGGCTGTCACGCTCCTTTGCGTTCGGCAGTCCGCTGTGCGTGAAGCGGATCAGTGTCCCCGCATCCCTCGCGATCAGGTCGATCTCGACATGGCCGGAGCCGGGCGGCACGGTCTCGTTGTCTTCCCAGCCAAAACTGTAGGCAAGACGGTGGACCGGGATCACCTCAGTGAACTCGCCGCGCGCCATATGGCGACCACCGACATTGACGAGGAACAGACCGCCCGGCGTTGCATCCAAATTCGCTTCGGTCCCGATCCATCGCACGATCTGGTCTCGCTTGTGGCGCCGCGACCTCAATCTCTGTGTAAACCGATTCCGCCATTGCTCACTCCAGGTCACATCCGCATCGAATGCCGTGCATGATTGGAGCGAATGTGGGGAGTTGCAAGAAGATGTTCGAGGCGTAAACATAAGCCGGTGCCGAGTGACCTTCTATCGATGCTTCTCGCAAACTCGCTTTCATTCCTTCTGGACGACGCCGCGCATATTGGCGACGGTGGGCGACTTCTATTGCAGCTCTCAACGCATTTGATGGAAGACGGCTTGCCGATCATTGCCGGAGCGCTAGCACAGGATGCTCCCGACCCGATCATTTCACGCCGCATCTGGCTCTGGCGAGCGCCTAGCGGTGAAGTGGTCGAGGCTTTGGGGATAGGCGCCGACCGCCAGAATGCCGATCCCCGGCTCGTGCTGCGGGAATGGCTTGGCACGACGCGGGCGATCGTGTTCGACGAGGGAGCTGGCGGTGTCGCACCGACTTTGGCGTGGGCGTTCGATCATACTCCGGATGAGGCGCAGTCAGAGCTACTGCGGCAAATCTCCCGGTTTGCTGCGGCTCCGATGACCGCACTCGCAGAACGGTCTGCGAAACGCGCATTGCTCGAAGCATATTTGGGAAAGCGCAGTGCAGCACATGTGCTCAACGGTCATTCTCGTCGAGTAAAGGGAGAGACGATACGGGCTGCGCTTCTGTGCGCGGACCTTCGAGGTTTCACCGATCTATCCGAGGTTCATGATGCAGACGAGATCGTATTGGTACTTGATGCCTGGTTCGATTGCGTCGCCGGCGCGGTGCACGCATTTGGTGGCGAGGTTCTCAAGTTTATAGGTGATGGCGTCCTCGCGATTTTCCCGATTGGCGAGCGCGATGCAAAGGCCGCATGTGACGCGGCGGTACGCGCCGTGAAGGCCACGCGCGCCGGGATAGATCATCTCAACCAAACTCGGCGCCGCAATGGGGGCCTTGAGTTCAGATATGGCATTGGCCTGCATGTCGGCGAGATACTTTGGGGGAATATCGGCACTGCCGGCAGGTTGGACTTCACCGCGATCGGCAAGGCTGTAAATCTTGTCAGCCGCATGGAAGGGCTGTGCAAGCCGTTAGGACGGACGGTGCTCGCGTCGACAGTGTTCGAGGCAGAAACTACCGAGCCGATGATCGCCATGGGCAGTCATCCGCTCAGAGGAATAGCAGGCGCGCAAACACTTTTCGGCTTGCCGGAATAGATCGAATGGTTGAGCGCGCCGTGGATGTGTCGTTCACCGCAAATCTTGGTATCGTGCGAAGCCATGACTGGGAGAAATTCGAACGGCAAAGAAGCTACGATACTACAACGCGTTTCTGGAGCATGGCGCGTTTAGAGCCCAGCCACGCGCGTCGTGCGCAGCTTCGCTGGCCGGTGCTAAGGGCCGACTATTCCTGGCATCCACCCTTCGCCGAAGCGCCTGGAAGCGCCTGGAAGCGCCGAACAGATCGGCCGGCTCGCGGTCGAGCGTCAAGTTCGTCAGCGCCAAGAGCGGCGCGGGGATTGTCGACGCCTTCGCGGAACTCACCGAAAACGATCCGCCGCCGGCAACTGTAGCGCGGCAGTAAAGATCCAATTTGTTTGATTGCTTGGTACGCCCAAGGGGAATCGAACCCCTGTTCCCGCCGTGAGAGGGCGGTGTCCTGACCGCTAGACGATGGGCGCGTTCAAGAACCGGCGATATAGGCTGACGGCTGGGAAAAAGCAACTGGGCTTCGGGCAGTCGATGATACCGGGAAAATATCCGTCGCAAGCCTATCGTTTTGGCTCGATCAGGTCCCAGAGATTTCCATGGAGATCGGCGAAAACCGCCACAGTGCCATAGGGCTCGACGCGTGGTGCTTCGCGGAACTCGACGCCCTTTTCGAGCATCAGCGCGTGGTCACGGCCAAAATCGTCGGTTTCGAGGAACAAAAAGACGCGGCCACCGGTCTGGTTGCCGATGCGGCTTTCCTGCACCGCGTCCGCCGCCTCGGCCAGCAGCAGCCGCGCGCCTTGCCCGTTCGCCGGCGCCACCGTGACCCAGCGCTTGCCGCCGCCCAAATCGACGTCCTCGGTCAGGACAAAGCCCAGCTTGCCGACATACCAGGAGATCGCCTCGTCATAATCCGTGACGACGACCGCCACGGTGGCAACGCGGCGATGTTGGGAAAATCCAGTCATTTGTTGCGGATCGAAAACCGCCCGACGATGCGGCGCTCGGTGATGTCGTAGACAAAGATGGCGCGGCTGCCGTCGGCGAGCTCCGCATCGATGGAGACGCGGTTGCCGGACAGCGACTGGCTCATGACCCTGGCGCCGACCGGCAGCACGATGTCGCCGGTCAGCGGCTCGCCCGATGGCACCTGGATGTCGCCGGCAAGTGATGGGTTGGCGGGTGGCGGCGCGGTGCGCGTTTTGTAGACAAGGGCTGCGATCACCACCATAAGGGCGAGGAACAGCAGGCCAAGATTGATGGCGACGAAGCGGACAAGCTTCTTGCGCACTTTTTCGACTTCGGGGTCGAGCGGCTTTTCCTCGTCTTCGTCGGCAACAGCCATGGCAAAACAGTCCGGAACTTTTTTCGATGAGCGCTCATAACGAAGAGGCCCCCATATTGATAGAGGATGGATTGATGGAGGGTGGATCGCCAGACGGTGGACCGATCGTGCTGGAAGCGGGTCCCGATGCGGCCGGCCAGCGCCTCGACCAATGGCTGGCGGGCAAGCTCGGTCCGGACATGTCGCGCAGCCGGGTGCAGATGCTGATCAGGCAGGGCGCCGTCAAGGTCGGCGGCCATCCGGTCGACGAGACCAAGCGCAAGATGGCGGCCGGTGACCGCGTGTCGGTCGAAATGCCGGAGCCGGAGCCGGCGGAACCGCAAGGCGAGAACATCGCGCTCGACATCCTCTATGAGGACAATGAGCTGATCGTCATCAACAAGCCGCCGGGGCTTGTCGTCCATCCCGGCGCCGGCAACTGGACCGGCACGCTGGTCAACGCGCTGATCCACCATTGCGGCGACAGTCTTTCCGGCATCGGCGGCGTGCGGCGGCCGGGTATCGTCCACCGCCTGGACAAGGAGACCAGCGGCGTCATGGTCGTCGCCAAGACCGACCGCGCCCACAAATCCTTGTCGGAGGCCTTTGCCGACCATGGCCTGACCGGCGATCTCAAACGCGCCTATCTGGCGCTGGTCTGGGGCATACCGACGAGACCGACCGGCACGATCGACGAGCCGCTTGGCCGCGCCGCCGACCGCGTGCGCCGTGCTGTGGTGCCGGAGGGCCGCGACGATGCCCGCCACGCCATCACCCATTTCACCGTGGTCGAACGCTTTGGCGAGCAGCAGAAGGAATTCGCCACGGCCAGCCTGGTCGAATGCCGGCTCGAGACCGGCCGCACCCATCAGATCCGCGTCCACATGGCCCATATCGGTCATCCGGTCGTCGGCGACCCCGATTACGGCCAGGCCTTTCGCACCAAGGCGAACCGGCTGCCCGAGCCGCTGAAAGGCCGGGTGAAGGCATTTCCGCGACAGGCTTTGCATGCCCGCCTCCTTGAATTTAGGCATCCGGCTACCCATTTAACGATGAGGTTCGAGGCACCCGTACCGAGGGATATGGAGGAACTCGTCGACGGTTTTCGTAAGCTTTGAACCGCTTTCCATCCACTCAAAACCAGATCGGCAAAAACCTGACCGGCGTTGTTCACTTTGGCGTGACACACTGTTTCGTGTTGAACAAATGCTGTCCTTTCTGGTTTTGTTCCTATATAAACCGGTTGTCGCGAACGAGCCTTTGGCGTTCGCAACATATGCCCGCCACGTTTCGGGGGCACCACTCCAAAGAGAGGGGGCGCTATCATGGCCCAGTCACTACCCAGTATCGTTTCCGGCGAAGGCGGCCTCAGCCGCTACCTGGAAGAAATCCGTCGCTTTCCGATGCTTCAGCCGCAGGAAGAGTACATGCTCGCCAAGCGCTACGCCGAGCATGAGGACACCACGGCTGCGCACAAGCTCGTCACCAGCCACCTTCGGCTCGTCGCCAAGATCGCCATGGGCTATCGCGGCTACGGCCTGCCGATCGGCGAGGTGATCTCGGAAGGCAATGTCGGCCTGATGCAGGCCGTCAAGAAATTCGAACCGGAGCGCGGCTTCCGGCTCGCCACCTATGCCATGTGGTGGATCAAGGCCTCGATCCAGGAATACATCCTGCGCTCGTGGAGCCTGGTCAAGATGGGCACGACCGCCAACCAGAAACGTCTGTTCTTCAACCTGCGCAAGGTGAAGGGCAAGATCCAGGCGCTCGACGACGGCGACTTGAAGCCTGACCAGATCACCGAGATCGCCACCCGCCTCAACGTGTCCGAAGCGGAAGTGGTGTCGATGAACCGCCGCCTGTCGGGCGACGCCTCGCTCAACGCGCCGATCCGCGCGAGCGAAGGTGAGTCCGGCGAGTGGCAGGACTGGCTGGTCGACGACCACGAAAGCCAGGAAGAGATGCTGATCGAGCAGGACGAGCTGGAGAACCGGCGCGGCATGCTGTCCGGCGCTCTTGCCGTGCTCAACGATCGCGAGCGGCGCATCTTCGAGGCGCGCCGCCTGGCCGAGGAGCCGCTGACGCTGGAAGAGCTGTCGGCCGAGTTCGACATCAGCCGCGAGCGCGTGCGCCAGATCGAGGTGCGCGCCTTCGAGAAGGTGCAGGACGCGGTCAAGGCCGCAGCCAAGCGCCAGATGCAGGCCCTGCGCACCATTGACGCGCAACCGGCGGCGTAACACGTTCCTGGTAGGAAATTATACAACGGCGGCGTCATTCTCCTGACGCCGCCGTTTGTTTTTATACACCAGCGTCGGCGCTGCCCCTCATCTGCCTGCCGGCATCTTCTCCCCGTAAACGGGGAGAAGGCGCTGGCCGCAACCTTGGCTCCATCTCTACGACGTTGGGAATTGGCGAAATCATCCGCGAAAGCGTCTTTCTCCCCGTCACTATACGGGGAGAAACGTCCGGCAGGACAATGAGGGGCAGCGCTGACTTCCCGGAAGGCGTAGTGCCGTCTGCCCCCTCAAAGACAATCCAGCGGAAACTTCAGATACCGGCGCCCGTTGGATTCCGGTTCCGGCAGGCGCCCGCCATTCATGTTGACCTGCAGCGCGTGCAGGATCAGCCGGGGCATCGGCAGCGTCCTGTCGCGCGCCTCGCGCAACGCCACGAAATCGGCCTCTGTCCTGCAGGCGGCAACATGGATGTTTTTGGATTTCTGTTCCGCGACCGTGCTCTCCCACAAGGGTTCGCGCCCTTCCGCCTGGTAGTCATGGCCGACGAAAAGGCGGGTCTCATCCGGTAGCGCGAGGATAGCCTGGATCGAGCGCCAGAGCCGCGCGGCACTGCCGCCGGGAAAGTCCGCTCTCGCCGTGCCGCTGTCCGGCATGAACAGCGTATCATGGACGAAGGCAGCATCGCCGATCACATAGGTGATCGAAGCCAGCGTATGGCCAGGCGAAAACAGCACCTCCGCCGGAATGTTGCCGACCGAAAAGGTCTCGCCATCGGCGAACAGTCTGTCCCATTGCGAACCGTCAGCGGGAAAATCCGGCCAGTTGTAGATCACTTTCCACAGTTTCTGGACGTCGACGACCTTCTCGCCGATCGCCGTGGGCGCCCCTGTCCTTTCGCTGAGATGGTGCGCCGCCGAGAAATGGTCGGCGTGCGGATGCGTGTCGAGGATCCACTCGATCTCCAGTCCACTCTCCCTGATGAAGGCCAGCACCGCATCGGCATTTTTCGTTGCCGTTGCGCCGGACTTCTCGTCGAAATCGAGGATCGGGTCGATGATCACGCATCGCCGCGTCTGCGGATCGGCAACGACATATTGGATGGACCCGCTCGGCGCGTCGTAGAAGCCTGTGACCTGCGGCTTGACCGATGATGCGTCCAATCCCGGTTTCCTCAACTCGCATTGAGGCAGGAATGCTTTTCTCTGCCGCGATGAAAGAAGAGCATGATCGTCCGCGAATGCGGCACCGTCAAGCACCGCATGCTCGCGCAGACGCGAAAACCGAAAATTCCTCTATGCTAACCCTGCCGCTCAGGCGGAGGGTTGCTTGGTCTTCCTGAGATACGGCAGGATCGTCTCGTAGGCGCCGAAACGCTTGATCGCGTCCTCATTGGAAACAGCGGCAGTGATGATGACGTCCTCACCCTGCTTCCAGTTCGCCGGCGTCGCCACCTGGTGCTTGGCGGTCAGCTGCATCGAATCGACCGCACGCAGGATCTCATCGAAGTTGCGGCCGGTCGTCATCGGATAGGTGAGAACCAGCTTGATCTTCTTGTCGGGGCCGATGACGTAGACTGAACGCACCGTGGCATTGTCTGCGGGCGTGCGGCCTTCCGAGGTTTCGCCGGCACCGGCCGGCAGCATGTCGTAAAGTTTGGCGACCTTGAGATCCTTGTCGCCGATCAGCGGATAATTCACCGAATGGCCGGTCGCCGTCTTGATATCGTCCTGCCATTTGCCATGGCTTTCGACCGGATCGACGGAAATGCCGATGATCTTGACGTTGCGCTTGCTGAACTCGCCTTCCAGCCCGGCCATCGTGCCGAGTTCAGTCGTGCAGACCGGCGTGAAATTCTTCGGATGGCTGAAAAGTATTGCCCAGCCGTCACCGATCCATTCGTGGAAGCTGATCGTCCCTTGCGTGGTTTCGGCCGTGAAATCCGGCGCGATATCGTTGATACGAAGGCTCATGGCGTGTCCCTACCCTGTGATTGCAGCCGGCATTGACCAACACCACCGGCGCTGCTTTTTGCCTTTCTACCACTCCGGCGTCGTCCTTCAAACGCCTATTGCCACCGACATTGGCGGCGACGGCGAAAAATTTTCGTTTCTTCTTGGCAAATGGAGCAGGAATTACGCCGCGAATGAAGGCGAGGAGGCTCAGGCCTTGTTCACCGCCAGCGTCGTCGCCAGATTCTCCATGCGCTGGGCGAGCGCGCCAAGCGCATCGGTCAGCACGGAATCGTTCTTGTCGGCCTTGGTCAGCGCGTCGTCGCGCGTCTTGCGCAGCGTCTGCACTTCGCTTTCCATGCCCTTGACGCGTTTTTGCAGCTCCGAAAGCTCATCCATGACCATGATGCCGGCCATCACGGTCAGCCGCTGGTCGCCGATCTCGCCGAAGGAATCCTTCAGATGCGAGACATAGCGGTCGAAGCGCTCGGCAAGGTCGATCAGATGCTCTTCCTGGCCCTCGTCGCAAGCCATGCGATACTGCTTGCCGTCGATGGAAACCGTGACTTGTGCCATTGGGCCAGCCCCTATCTGTCCAACACGGCACGGATGGTTTCCATGGCGGTCACCAGCCGGCGCGAGACTTCCTTGTTGGCGTCTTCCAGCCGTTCGGCGCGCGCTTCGGAATTGTCGAGTTCCTGCGCCAGCCGCGAGCGGTCAGCGTTCATGCGCTGCACCTCCGCCTCGGCTTCCGTATAGTCCCGCTCGTGCTCGAGCTTGGCCGCGACGGCATTTTCCAGCCCTTCGATGGCCTTACCCAGCCTGGCGATGACTTCCTTGAGTGTCGTTTCCCCGGTCATGGCTTTCGTCCTGCGCCCTGCCCATCACCGAATCATCCACGTTCAGAACGCGTTACCCCTGAAACATTACGCGCCGTGTGAAGCCAACGTCAACAAAGCTCTCGCGACTGTCCCCTGCTAACGCTAATGTAGAGCCTTCGAGGCCTGCTCTGGCGCCATCACAAGACCGGCAAAAGCGCGCCGGTTTATTGACTAAAAAGCCGCGCCTGCTATGTGTCGCGCACCCTTTTCAAGGGCTCTCCCAAGGCCCCAAACCCCCACACTGGAGGAAGCATGACCTCGCGTGAACAACATGACCGGATGGCCAATGCGATCCGTTTTCTTTCCATGGACGCCGTCGAGAAGGCCCAGTCCGGGCACCCCGGCCTGCCCATGGGCTGCGCCGACATCGCCACGGTGCTGTTCACGCGTTTCCTGAAATACGATCCGAAGAACCCGCACTGGCCCGATCGCGACCGTTTCATCCTGTCGGCCGGCCACGGTTCGATGCTGCTCTATTCGCTGCTCTATCTGACCGGCTACGAGGACATCACCCTCGACCAGATCAAGCATTTCCGCCAGTTGGGATCGAGGACGGCGGGCCATCCCGAATATGGCCATGCCGCCGGCATCGAGACGACGACCGGCCCGCTCGGCCAGGGGCTGGCCAATTCGGTCGGCTTCGCGCTCGGCGAGCGCATCATGAACGCCGCCTTCGGCAACGACCTCGTCGACCATTACACCTATGTACTGGCCGGTGACGGTTGCCTGATGGAGGGTGTTTCCCAGGAAGCCATCGCGCTGGCGGGGCATCTCAAGCTCAACAAGCTGATCGTCTTCTGGGACAACAACAACATCTCGATCGACGGGCCGGTATCGCTGGCCGACAACACCGACCAGGTCGCCCGCTTCCAGGCCTCCGGCTGGAATGCCAGCCACATCGACGGCCAGGATCCGGAAGCGATCGCCTATGCCATCGAGGCGGCACGCCATTCGGACAAGCCGACGATGATCGCCTGCAAGACCACCATCGGCTTCG
Source organism: Mesorhizobium sp. (assembly GCF_004962245.1). Classification (GTDB taxonomy): domain Bacteria; phylum Pseudomonadota; class Alphaproteobacteria; order Rhizobiales; family Rhizobiaceae; genus Mesorhizobium. Next base: position 105,871 of record NZ_SUHQ01000005.1, read on the forward strand.
GCGCACCGACCAAGGCAGGCACGAACAAGGCGCACGGCTCGCCGCTCGGCGCCGAGGAAATCGCCGGGGCGAGAAAATTCTTCGGCTGGGATTCGGCGCCGTTCGATGTTCCTGCCGATATCCTCGATGCCTGGCGCGATGCCCGCAAGACGGGTGTCAAGGCACGCACCGAGTGGGAGGGCCGCCTCGCCGAGGCCGATGCCAAATTGCGCAGCGAGTTCGAACGTCGCATCAGCGGTGCTCTGCCGGCGAATTTCGACGCCGTCATCACCGACTACAAGAAGAAGCTCGCTGCCGATAAGCCGAAGGTCGCTACCCGCAAATCGTCGGAAATGGCGCTCGAAGTCATCAACGGCGCCGTGCCGGAAACCATCGGCGGCTCGGCCGACCTGACCGGCTCCAACAACACCAAGACCAGCCAGACCAAGAACATCACATCAGACGACTACGGCCAGCGCTACGTCCACTATGGCATCCGCGAGCACGGCATGGCGGCCGCGATCAACGGACTGACGCTGCATGGCGGCATCATCCCCTATGGCGGCACGTTCATGTGCTTTTCCGACTACGCCCGTCCGTCGATGCGGCTTGCCTCGTTGATGGGCATCCGCTCGATCTTCGTCATGACCCATGATTCCATCGGTCTTGGCGAAGACGGCCCTACCCATCAACCGGTTGAGCATCTGGCCGCATTGCGCGCCATTCCCAACCACAACGTCTTCCGCCCGGCCGACGCGGTCGAGACCGCCGAATGCTGGCAACTGGCCATCGAGCAGGAAAAGACGCCTTCGACGCTGGCGCTGACCCGGCAGAACCTGCCGATGGTGCGCAACGACTTCGTTGCGGAAAACCTCAGCCGCCAGGGCGCCTATGAGCTGGCCGCCGCCAATGGCGACGCGGCGGTGACGATCTTCGCTTCGGGCTCCGAGGTCGAGATCGCGCTGGCGGCGCGCGAAGCACTGGAGAAGCACGGTCATCCGACCCGCGTCGTCTCTGTGCCGTGCTTCGAATTGTTCGACAAGCAGAGCGCCGACTATCGCAGGAAGACGATCGGCAACGCGCCGGTCAAGATCGCCATCGAAGCTGGCATTCGCCACGGCTGGGACCATTTCATCGGCACCGACGGCATCTTCATCGGCATGACCGGCTTCGGCGCCTCTGGTACCATCGAACAGCTCTATCCGCATTTCGGCATCACCGCCGAAGCGACGGTGAAGGCGGCGGAAGCTCGCCTGCACGGCGAGTGAACCCTTAGCTCGGCCTGCGAACCGCGGACACGATGTCGCGGGGCCGGACTAGGCTTAATCGATTTAAATCCAGCCGCCGATGGCTGGATTCTTTCCGTATCCGCCGTTATGAAACTGCGGGCACCAACTCCCAGGGAGAGATAAATGACCGTCAGAGTTGCCATCAACGGATTTGGCCGCATCGGCCGCAACATCCTGCGCGCCATCCATGAATCCGGCCGCAAGGATATCGATGTCGTCGCCGTCAACGACCTCGGCCCGGTCGAGACCAATGCGCACCTGCTGCGCTACGACAGCGTGCATGGCCGCTTCCCGCATGAGGTGACGGTTGACGGCGACCAGATCACCGTCGGCAAGGAAAAATTCAAGGTCACCGCGATCAAGGACCCGACGCAGCTGCCGTGGAAGGAACTCGGCATCGACATCGCGCTCGAATGCACCGGCATCTTCACTGCCCGCGACAAGGCCGCCGCGCATTTGACCGCCGGCGCCAAGCGGGTGCTGGTTTCGGCGCCTGCGGAGGGCGCCGACCTCACCGTCGTCTATGGCATCAACCATGACAAGCTGACCAAGGACCACATCGTCATCTCGAACGCCTCCTGCACCACCAACTGCCTGGCGCCGCTGGCAGCCGTGCTGCATGAGGCCGTCGGTATCGAGAAGGGCATGATGACGACGATCCACTCCTACACCGGCGACCAGCCGACGCTGGACACCATGCACAAGGATCTTTACCGCGCCCGCGCCGCGGCGCTGTCGCAGATCCCGACCTCGACCGGTGCGGCCAAGGCGATCGGCCTGGTGCTGCCCGATCTCAAGGGCAAGCTCGACGGCATCTCCATCCGCGTGCCGACCCCGAACGTCTCGGTCGTCGATTTCAAGTTCATCGCCAAGCGCGCGACCACAGTGCAGGAGATCAACGAGGCGGTGATCGCCGCCTCCAACGGCAAGCTGAAGGGTGTCCTTTCCGTCACCCATCATCCGAACGTGTCGATCGACTTCAACCACGATCCGCACTCCTCGATCATGGCGCTCGACCAGACCAAGGTCATGGACGGCAACTTCGTTTCGGTTCTGTCCTGGTACGACAACGAATGGGGTTTTTCCAATCGCATGGGCGACACCGCCGTCGCCTTCGGCAAGACCATCGCCTGATTGAAGACAATCGTCGTCTTCTGACACGAAACGCCCGGCTACGTCCGGGCGTTTCGTTGTGCGGCCTTGGGTCCATATGGATATCAAGATACGCTCCGCCGTCTTGAACCGGCGGGACTGTGGCACGTGCGCCAAAACACCCAGAAATCAGCGGCATAGAGCAAAAAAACACCCTCCCGCCTTGCACTGGTCATGTCTTCGCCTCACTCTCCCGCAAAGCGAGAGGAACACGAATTCGAGGGGGCAATTGGCGGATGGAGCATACGATCTATCTCGTGACGCTGGTCGGCGCCACACTGATCGTTGCCGCCGCGTTTTCGAGCCTGATCGCCTTCCGCTTCGGCGCCCCACTCTTGCTGCTGTTTCTTTGCATCGGCCTCGCCACCGGAACCGACGGTCTCGGCATCCCGTTCGACAACGCGCGGCTGGCTTATTTTGTCGGCTCGCTGGCGCTGGCGGTCATCCTGTTCGATTCCGGTTTCGGCACACCGCTCAACGCCTTGCGCCAGGCGGCCGGACCGGCGCTGTCGCTGGCGACTGTCGGCGTGCTTTTGACCACCGGCCTGTTCGGCAGCGTCGCTTACTATCTGCTCGATCTCAGCTGGCTGGAATCTCTCCTGCTCGGTGCCGCCGTCGCTTCGACCGACGCAGCAGCGGTGTTCTTCCTGTTGCGCGCCGGCGAGATCAATCTGCGCGAGCGCGTGCGTTCCACGCTCGAAGTGGAATCCGGCACCAATGATCCGATCGCCATCTTCCTGACCATCACCCTGGTCGAGATCATCGCCGCTAACGCCAATCCCGAGGCCAGGGTGCTGGTCACCGACCTCGCCCTCGGCTTTCTTCTCAACATGGGGCTTGGCGCCATCGTCGGCATTTTCGGCGGCCTTGCCATCGTGCGCCTCGTCGACCGGCTCAATCTCGACCACGGGCTGCTGCCGATCTTCGTGCTGACGCTGTCGCTGATGGTGTTCGCCGCCGCCGGCGCCATTGGCGGCTCCGGCTTTCTGGCGGTCTATCTCGCCGGCCTGATATCAGGCAATTCCGACATCCGCGCCGTCACCATCCTCAAGCGCTTCCAGGACGGCATGTCGTGGCTGGCACAGATCATCATGTTCCTGATCCTCGGCCTGTTCGCGACGCCCTCGCAATTTCCGGCGATCATGCTGCCGGCGGTGCTGCTGGGCTTGTTCCTGATATTCGTGGCGCGGCCAATCGCCGTCTGGCTCTGCCTGATGCCATTCCGTCTGCCGCGCCCGGAAGTCGCCTTCGTCTCTTGGGTGGGCCTGCGCGGCGCCGTGTCGATCCTGCTCGCCATCACGCCGCTGCTTGGCGGACTTGAGAACGGCCGCCTTATCTTCAACACCGCCTTCATCGTCGTGCTGGTATCGCTGATCGTTCAGGGATGGACCGTCGGACCGCTGGCGCGCCGCCTCGGCCTGATCGTGCCGGCCCGCCTGGGTCCACTGGACAAGGTCGAACTCGAATTGCCGGGCTCCGCCCATCACGAGCTTCTCGCCTACCGCGTAGCACCTGGCAGCCCGGTGGCGCGCGGTGAGCGCATTCCGCGCTGGGCCAGACCGTCGCTGGTGCTGCGCGACGGGCGCTCGATGCGTTTCCAGGACATGGGCAGACTCGCCGCTGGCGACCATGTCTACATCTTCGTGCCGGATCGCTACCCAGGCCTGCTCGACAAGCTTTTCGCCAGCCGCGCCGTGGTCGACCCCGAGGATGCGGACTTCTTCGGCGCCTTCGCCGTCGACCCGGCACGCTCCGCCGCGGAACTGGAAGCGGCTTACGCGCCGGGCCTGACCGAGGAGGAGCGCAAGCTGACCGTCGGCGACCTGGTGACGGAGCGGCTCGGCGGCCATGCCGAATATGCCGACAGGGTACTGCTTGGTCCGATCGAGCTGATCGTCCGCGACGTCGACGACAAGGGCAAGATCACTGGCCTCGGTCTTTCCCTCGAGCCGACCGCGCCGGTGGCACGGGTGCCGGTGTTCCTGAGCGCCGGCGAGATCGGCGACCGCATCGCCACTTTTATCCGCAATTGGCGCAAGCGCACCAAAAAGCAGAGTGCCAAGGCACCGGCGGATGCGGAACCGGCTCCACAGCCGGTGGTGGAAAAGTCGACCGGCGAGGGCTGACGGTCCCCGACACGGGCCGTAGCCATATTTTCCACGTAGCACCAATGCAGGTCTTGCATCGTCGTTGGTGCGGGTTAAGGTCCCGGCGTTTTTTGCGAAAGGGAACAGCATGGCCGGATTCAAGACACTGGACGACATCGGCAACATCGGCGGCAAGCGTGTGCTGGTTCGCGTCGACCTGAACGTTCCCGTCGCCGACGGCAAGGTCACCGACGCCACCCGCATCGAGCGCATCGCGCCGACCATCGCCGAGCTTTCCGGCAAGGGCGCCAAGGTCATCCTGCTTGCTCATTTCGGCCGGCCAAAGGACGGGCCGTCGCCCGAATTCTCGCTCGAGCCAATCGCCAAGGCGACCGCGGACGTGCTCGGCCGCCCTGTCGGCTTTGCGCCGGACTGCATCGGCGACAAGGCCGCGAGCGCCGTCGCCGCCATGAACAACGGCGACGTGCTGCTGCTCGAAAACACCCGCTTCTACAAGGCCGAGGAGAAGAACGACCCGGACTTCACCAAAAAGCTCGCCGCCAATGGCGACATCTTCGTCAACGACGCCTTTTCCGCCGCCCACCGCGCGCATTCGTCGACGGAGGGGCTTGCGCACCTGCTGCCGGCCTTCGCCGGCCGCACCATGCAGGCCGAACTCGACGCGCTGGAAAAGGGCCTCGGCAACCCCACCCGCCCTGTCGTCGCCATCGTCGGCGGCGCCAAGGTCTCCACCAAGATCGACCTGCTGATGAACCTGGTGAAGAAGGTCGACGCGCTGGTCATCGGCGGCGGCATGGCCAACACCTTCCTCGCCGCGCGCGGCACCGACGTCGGAAAATCGCTGTGCGAACATGATCTCGCCAAGACCGCCAAGCAGATCATGATCGAGGCCGCCGAAGCCGGCTGCGCCATCATCCTGCCGGTCGACGGTGTCGTCGCCAGGGAATTCAAGGCGGGCGCCGCCAGCGAAACCGTCGCCATATCAGAGGTGCCGGCCGACGGCATGATCCTCGATGTCGGCGAAAAGACCGTGAAGGCCGTTGCCGACTGGATCGACCGCGCCGCGACGCTGGTCTGGAACGGTCCGCTCGGCGCCTTCGAGATCGAGCCGTTCGACCACGCGACGGTGGCGGCGGCCAGGCACGCCGCGGCCCGCACCAAGGCCGGCAAATTGATCTCGGTGGCCGGCGGCGGGGACACGGTGGCGGCCCTCAACCATGCCGGCGTCGCCGACGACTTCACCTATGTCTCGACCGCCGGCGGCGCCTTCCTGGAATGGATGGAAGGCAAGCCGCTGCCCGGTGTCGACGTGTTGAAGGGCTGATCCGACAGAGCGAACAAGGACATCTGCGCGTTTCAATCGATTCGAGCTTTCCGCTCGGAATGGTTCGACTTGAACCTGCCTTGCTCTAGTGTTCTGCTAGGACGGACAAACCGTTTCAGGAGAAGCACAATGAGCGAACGTCTCGAGGACATTGCCGCCGCGATGGTGGCCGACGGCAAGGGCCTTTTGGCCGCCGACGAAAGCTCCGGCACCATCAAGAAGCGCTTCGACGTCATCGGCGTCGAATCAACCGCCGACAGCCGCCGCGACTATCGCGAGATGATGTTCCGCGCCAAGGAGGCGATGACCCGATATATTTCCGGCGTCATCCTCTACGACGAGACCATCCACCAGAAGGCGGCCGACGGCACACCGCTGGTCGACATCATCAAGGCGACCGGCGCCATCCCCGGCATCAAGGTCGATGCCGGCGCCAAGCCTCTGGCCGGGTACCCCGGCGACACGATCACCGAAGGCCTCGACGGCTTGCGCGAGCGCCTCGCCGACTACTACAAGCTCGGCGCCCGTTTCGCCAAATGGCGTGCGGTGATCGACATCGACGTCGCCAAGGGCGTGCCTTCCGCCACGTCGATCGGCTCGAACGCTCATGCGCTCGCCCGCTATGCGGCGCTCTGCCAGGAGGCCGGCATCGTGCCGATCGTCGAGCCGGAAGTGCTGATGGACGGCGCCCACGACATCGGCACCTGCTACGAGATCAGCAAGGCGACGCTGACGAAACTCTACACCGAGCTCTACGCGGCCCGCGTCGTCCTCGAAGGCACCATCTTGAAGCCGAACATGGTTCTCGCCGGCAAGAAGTCGGGCAAGACCAGCACCCCCGAGGAGGTTGCCGAAAAGACCATAAAACTGTTCCGCGAGACGGTGCCGGCAGCGGTGGGGGGTATCGCCTTTCTCTCCGGCGGACAATCGGACGAGGAAGCGACCGCCAACCTCAACGCCATCAACGCCATCGGCCCGCATCCGTGGAAGTTGACCTTCTCCTACGGCCGCGCCTTGCAGGCGGCGCCACAGAAGGCCTGGAGCGGCAAGGCGGCCAACGTCGCCGCCGCGCAGGCCGCCTTCGCCCACCGCGCCCACATGAACCATCTGGCCGCGCTTGGAAAATGGCAGCCGGAACTGGAACAGGCCGCCTGACCGGATCTTTTTCTACCTCGTTCGGACCCGGGCCATGGCCCGGGTTCCATCTGCTCCGGAGTATTCCAAAAAATGCGATGGCCGTGTCGGCTTGCGTTGGGCCCAAACGTCCTTGGGGCTCAACGAGGAGCAGGCTCATGCCAAACAACAAGATCGTTTCACGGGAAGACTGGTTCCAGGCGCACAAGGCGCATCTGGCCCGCGAAAAGGAATTGACGCGATTTCGCGACCGCATCGCCGCCGAACGACGCGAATTGCCCTGGCTGAAGATCAGGAAGGACTATGTCTTCGAGACCGAACAGGGCCCGAAGAATCTGGCCGACCTGTTCGGAAGCAGAAGCCAGCTAATTGTCTACCACTTCATGTTCGGGCCGGGCGCCGACTACCGTTGCGAGGGGTGTTCCTTCCTGGCCGACCACATCGACGGCGCCAACCAGCACCTCAAGCACCACGATGTGTCGCTGGTCGTGATCTCACGGGCGCCGTTGGCTGAATTTCTGCCCTACAAGAGGCGCATGGGTTGGAAATTCGACTGGGTGTCGTCCTACGCCTCGGACTTCAACTTCGACATGCAGGTTTCCTTCACCGACAAGCAGATCGCGGACGGCGACACGACCTACAATTTCGAGCAGCGCGCGCGGAAATCGAAAGACCTTCCCGGCACCACCGTGTTCTACAGGGATGAGAAAGGCGACATCTTCCTGACCTTCATGTCGCGTTCCAGGGGCGGTGATCCGCTGATCGGCGCTTATCACTATCTCGACCTGACTCCGAAAGGCCGCAACGAGACCGGCCCCTACCACAGCCTGATGGACTGGGTACGGCTGCACGATGAATATGCGGACAGGCCCGAGATGCAGGACGCCTGTTGCCATTGACGGCGGGGCAGTCGACGCAAGGTCTTTCGCCTTCGGCCCGACATGCGCTAAGTGCTGTTCGCTATCCCCTTTAACGGACTTGCCCATTAACGGTTTGCGATGCAGCGCTTTCTGGCCCTCCTCACCTGGCTCGCCTTCCCGGTCTATGTCTGGCAAGGGCTCGGGGTGCGCCGCCGCACCACCCGCATGCTGCCGGCGCAAGGTCCGGTCATGCACGAGGTATCGGGCCAGGCGCCAGCGGTCTCGCTTCTGATGCTTGGCGATTCCTCCGCCGCCTCGGTCGGCATCGGCAATTCCGAGTACGGGTTGGCGGCGCAACTGGCCGATCTGATCTCGAAACGCACTGGCCGTGCGGTGCGCTGGCGGGCAGCCGGCTTCAACTCGGCGACCTCAGGTCAGATCCGCGACCATGTGCTGCCCAATCTGTCGGCCGATCCGTGGACGCACATCGTGCTCGCCATCGGCACCAACGACACCAAGAACTTCCATTCGGTGTCGCGCTTCAAGAAAGAGTTTGGCGGCCTGCTCTACGCGCTGCGCGCCAAATGGCCGGAGGCGCGCGTGGTGTGGTCGCCGGTACTGGAATTCACCCGGGCGCCGGCAATGCCGCCGCTGCTTGGAAAGATCCTGGAAATCCGCGCCGCCGAGATGAACCGGATGGGTGAGCGCCTTTGCCTTGAACGCGGCGCGGTGCCGGCGCCGCGCCTGCCGATCACCGATGCCGAAGCCGGCTTTGCGTCCGACGGATTTCACGCCTCGGAGGCCGGTTACCGGGCCTGGGCGGAACATCTCGTCGGCCTGGTGCTGGGTGAGAAACGTCCGGCGTAGCGGGCGAAACGCCAACGGATTAGCTTTTCGAGTTGCGGGCGCGGGAGCCTTAGCGGACAACCGGCTTCCGATTTACGTCCAATGCCCGAGCGCCGCTGTTATCGAAATCGCCGCCATTGCCAGCACCGCCAGCTTCCAGAAATCGCTGCGCCGTTTCAACCCCGGCCAGCCGAGCGGCTTGATAATCTGGATAACCATCATAGCGACGATGACGAGTGCGAGGAATTTCGACATGCTGCCTTTGACCAGCATCGCGGCCAACTGTCAAAGCGCTCCTTGCGCTCTTTTCTGGTCACCATTCACGACGGGATCAAAGCCGACAGGCGCCATGCTGGACCGCGGTACCGGCAAACCTGGCACGCTCGCCAAAGACTGCTCAGCCTCCTGACAGACTGCTGTCAGGAGGGGTGTGCGAGAGTGTCTCCATCGAAAGAGAGGAGACCAGCCATGAACGGTTTTACCATTCTGCGCAGTATGCAGCACTATGTCGGCAAGATCCGGACGATGCGCAACGAAATCCGTACCCGGCGTTTCATGAATGCGTTGCCGCACAGCATCCGCAAGGACATCGGTTGGCCAGATAATTATGAAGGCCGTCACAACCGCGGGTGATTTTTCACGGCAACGTCTGGATGCAGACGCCACAATGCCCAGATAAATAGGTCGGGCCGAAAGACGGAGCAGGAAATGTCCGGACAGAAGACCATCGGCGTTCTTTTCATCGATCGCTTCGCCGACTGGGAGTATGGCCTGCTGGCCGCTTCGGCGGTCGAATGGTTCGGCGCACGCGCGGTGTCGCTGACGCCGAACGGAAAGCCTGTGACGTCGGCCAGCGGATTTCTGCTGACGCCCGACCGCTCCGCCGAGGTCGATGAAAACAGCGATCTCGACGCCATCGCCGTCATCGGTTCCGACCAGTGGGTCGACGCCCCGCCGGACGTCTCCGGACTGCTGACAGCAATTGCGGCGCGCGGCGGTGTGGTCGGCGGCATCTGCGCCGGCACGCTGGCGCTGGCGCGCGCCGGCCTCTTCGAAAAGGCCAGGCATACCAGCAATGGTCGTGACTGGATCAATGAGAAGGAACCGGGTTACGCTGGCGCCCAGAACTATCAGGACGTGCCCCATGCCGTCGCTGACGGTCGCATCGTGTCCGCCCCGGGTTCGGCTCCCGGCACCTTCGCTCTTGCCTATTTGAAGACACTCTATCCCCAGAGAAGCAGCGACCTTGCACAGATGCGCACCCTGTTCGCCAAGGAGTATGCTGAAGGGGAGCATGCTGAAGCCTCCTGACAGTATGGTGTCAGGAGCGGCGTGCGATAGTGTGACAGTATCGGGAGACTGACATGGCCTTCATCCCTGCAAAAGCTTCGGCATGGTTCGAGATTCCTGTCACCGACATGGATCGGGCGCGCGCCTTTTACGCGTCGGTGCTTCAGAACGATCTCGTGCTGGAGGAGAGCGGCCCGAACCCGCTGGCGATGTTCGCCGCGCAGGACCGAACGGCCTCCGGGCACGTCTACCCCGGAAAACCCGCGGCACCGGGAACCGGCCCGACAATCCATCTGTCGGTTGCCGCACCGATCGAGGACGCCATGGAACGGGTGAGGCAGAGCGGCGGCCAGGTTGTCTCGCCGGCGATCTCCATTCCGGCCGGCACATTCGCCTATTGCCTCGACCCGGACGGCAACAGCTTTGGGCTCTTCGTCTAGGTGCCGCATGGTAAAAAGCTGGAACGACAGACTGAACACATTGGGCACCAATGGCATCAAGCCGTCGCCGCGCACTGTTGGCGATGTCGTCGAAGGCCAACCGATGCTGGTGCCGACGGCTCGGCAGGTCGATGATTTCATCCGCTCTATCCCAAAGGGCGTGGACATGGACGTCCGCGCATTGCGCACCGCGCTCGCCATCGAGCACGGTGCCGAAGTGACATGCCCGGTCACCATCGGCTATCATCTGCGCACCGTCGCCGAGGCCGCCAACGAGGATTTGGAGCGCGGCATGACGCTGAGCGACATTGCGCCGTTCTGGCGGGTGCTGGACGCAAAGACGTCGACAACAGGGAAATTGTCCTTCGGCGCGGCATTCGTTACCGCACAGCGCAAGCGCGAAGGGCTCGAACCATAATGCATGTCGCCCAAAAGTGGGAACCGGTTTTGGGGCAACGACATGCATAGAAACAACACCGAGGGACCATACGATGCGCCGCGCCGACAGGCTCTTCCAGATCGTGCAGCATCTGCGCGGTGGCCGTCTGGTCACCGCTCAGAAGCTTGGCACGTGGCTCGAGGTTTCCGAGCGAACCATCTACCGCGACATCGCCGACCTGCAGTCGACCGGTGTGCCGATCGACGGCGAGGCCGGCGTCGGCTACATGATGAGGGAGGGTTTCGACCTTCCTCCGTTGATGTTCACGCGTGACGAGATCGTCGCGCTGGTCGCCGGCGCCCGTATGGTGCGCGCCTTTGGCGGTGCTGCCATGGCGCGGGCCGCCGACGAGGCGCTGGTCAAGATCGGCGCCGTGCTGCCCGATGCCGAAAAGGATCGCATCGCCCGCACCGAAATCCATACGCCGATGTGGGTGGTGAGCGATGCCGCCCGTGAGGCAATCGACCTGATCGAGCGCGCGGTGGAAAAACGCCAGGTGCTGACCATCGACTACTCCGACGAAGCGGGTCGCGGCACCGCGCGCGACATCAGGCCATTGGGCCTGTGGTTCTGGGGCAAGGTGTGGACGCTGGTCGCCTGGTGCGAGATGCGCGACGATTTCCGCGCTTTCCGTATCGATCGCATCGCTTCGGTGGTTATCGCCGGCCGCGTCTTCAAGCCGGAGCGCGGCAAGCAACTCGCTGATTTCTATCGCGCGGTGGAGCGCAGCGAGGACTACGGCATGAGACCGGACCGGGCCGCGCGACCCTGACGCCGCAAGAGCGCAAAGCCTGCTTGACGCGGGCTGCGTGAAAACGTCGGTGGCCCCCGGCATGGTGCTGCCTGGCAGCGTCGATGGCATCACGGCCGGCAGCACCCTGCGAGGGCCAACAAGGTTGCTCCCCTTCCCGCCTCCCCGTGATGGCGTCCTCGCCAGGCCCTGACGCCACCCAAGCCTTAGATCGCCGCAGCATCCCGCAGTGGGATGCGGAACGCGCGCCGTCTTGATTCAAGACAAACCATTTAAGTTGGCCATGTGCCACACAAATTGGCGGCAGCGACGAAAACCCGAAGGGGCAACGGACCAGGCGAAGCCACTCATTGTTTCTGGGACCGTGCCGACGGAAAGAGATGAACGATCTGGTCCTCTCGCAGACGAACGGTGTACCAATCCCGGATGGTGCTCCTGTTTCGGGGCTGACCAATGCCGAGGCGCGCTCCAGGCTCGAACAATACGGCCCGAATGCTCTTCCCCAACCGTATACGCCATCTCTCGCCGCCGTATTCCTGCGGCAGTTCCTCAGCCCGCTGATCTACATCCTTGTCTTCGCAGCCGTGATCTCGCTGGCATTGGGGGACGCAAAGGATGCGCTGTTCATCGGCGTTGTCCTGGTGATCAACGGCATCATAGGAGCCGCACAGGAATATTCGGCCGGGCGGGCGGCGGCGGCGCTCCGAAATCTGGAAGAACCGCATGCGTCGGTAGTCCGCGATGGAGCGCAGTGGAGGATCGACGCACGCGAACTCGTTCCCGGCGACCTGGTGCTCCTGGAAGCCGGTGCAAGGGTTCCGGCCGACATTCAGCTCCTGCTCAGCGAAGACCTTCAATGCGACGAGTCGCTGCTGACCGGCGAATCCAGACCGGTGAAGAAGTGGGCCTCATTGTCGGGTGCGGAAACGGGGCCGGACGTTGCCTATGCCGGTTCTATGATCACGCGGGGACGCGGACGAGGTCTCGTCGTTTCGACCGGCGGCGCAACGGAGATCGGCAAGATCGCGGAGGAGATCGGCAAGCGCTCGATATCCAAGCCGCCACTCCTCATACGCCTGGAGCGCTTTTCGCGGATGATCGCGATCGCTGTCTGCCTGGCAATTCTTCTGCTGGTCGCGGTCGGGCTTCTGCGCGACATCCCTTATCGCGACCTGTTCATGCTTGCGGTCGGTCTTGCGGTCAGCGCAATTCCCGAAGGGCTGCCCGTTGCGATCTCCGTCGCATTGGCCATCGGCATGCGGCGGATGGCCAGGGTAAACGTCATCGTGCGCAAGATGCCGGCAGTGGAATCGCTCGGCTCCTGCACCATGATTGCGACAGACAAGACGGGCACGCTGACGATGAACGAACTCACCGTCACCGATATCCTGCTGCCGGACGGAACACGACTGAAATGCGAGGCGGGCCAGGATCTGGACGCGGGTTCAATCGTGTCGCCACTTGGCGACAATGTGCAGGCCTCGTTGCGCGCATCCGCCCTTCTCAAAGCGGCTTCCTTGCCCAATGAGGGGCGTCTGTTCAAGGAGCGGGAAAGCTGGAGGCGGCACGGCGACCCCGTCGATGTTGCCCTGCTGGCGGCAGCCCGCAAGGGGGGCATCGCGCAGGAGGAAATCGCCGCGCACTACCCACTCATCACGCGCATCCCCTATGAGCCGGACCTCAAATACGCCGCCTCCTTTCACCGCCGCAAGGGCCGTGTCCGAATCTTCGTCAAGGGCGCACCTGAAACGCTGATAGCGATGGCCAGCCAGATGGATGCCGATGGCCGACCGGTGCCGATCGACGGTGAGTTTCTGCTGCGCCAGAAGGAGGAGCTTGCCGGAATGGGGCTGCGCGTCCTGGCATTCGCCCAGGCGGAGATCGACACGGCACCAGATGACGGCTACGCGCATGACCACTTAGTGGATCTCACCTTTCTCGGCATGGCGGGAATGCAGGATCCGGTGCGCCCCGAAGTGCCGAACGCCATCCGCGACTGCTATCGTGCCGGCATCGAAGTGGCGATGGTGACGGGCGATGATCCGCGAACGGCAAGCGTGATCGCCGAGCAGGCCGGCTTCGTGTTCAAACCCGACCAGGTGGTGACGGGCGAGGCGGTGCGCCGCGCCGAACAGGATGGGGAAGCGGCACTCGACAAGTTGACGCGTAATGCCCGTATTTTCGCCCGCGTCGATCCGGCACAGAAGCTCTCGATCGTTTTGTCCCTCTCACGCAACGGACATTTTGTCGCCGTCACCGGCGACGGCGTGAACGACGCGCCGGCGCTGAAGCATGCCCATGTCGGCGTGGCGATGGGACGAGCCGGCACGGATGTGGCCAAGGAAAGCGCCGATATCGTCGTCACCGACGACAATTTCGCCTCTATCGTCAACGGTATCCTGGAGGGGCGCGTAGCCTACGCCAACATCCGCAAGGTGGTCTTCATGCTGGTATCGACCGGCGCGGCGGAAGTGGTGCTGTTCCTGCTGGCAATGCCGATGGGGCTGCCCATGCCTCTGCTGGCCGTCCAGCTCCTTTGGCTCAACTTGGTCACCAATGGCATACAGGACGTGGCACTGGCCGCCGAGGCGGCTGAGGGCGACGAACTTCGCTATCCGCCCCGCCGTCCGAACGAGCCGATCCTGGATCGCGTGATGATCCGCCGCATCTGGCATTCCGTTCTGGTCATGGGCGTCGGAGGCTTCGCCGTCTTCTACTGGCTGCTCCAGCAGGGTTATCCCGAGGAGCAGGCGCGCAACCTTCTGCTCCTTCTCTTCGTCCTCTTCGAGAATTTCCAGGTTTTTAACAGCCGCTCCGAACATCTCTCGGTCTTCCATCAAAGACTGTTCGCCAATCCCCTCCTCGTTCTCGGCGTGCTCGGCGCGCAGGCGCTGCACATCGGCGCGATGTATATTCCAGGACTGAGCGACACGCTGCAGATCACGCCGGTTTCGCTGCGCGAATGGGGAATGTTGCTTCTCCTCGCCGCCACCTTGCTGGTGGGCATGGAGTTCGAAAAATGGCGGGAACGGCGCAAGGGTGCGGTCAATGAACGCCAAGGCGAAGGCCTCGATGAATAACGCAATCATTGCCGAAGACGTGGGCGCTTGACAGGCGCATAGCGGCCCCGCGACTTGAACAAGACTGGCACGGCAGAGCCCGACAAGGGCGCCGCGCCACTGCATCCACGCCCAATGGTTACGGAACCGCCGCGTCAAGCTGAACGAGATGGCCGGCTTGATGCCTCGCCGGGTATCCTACCCCTCGTCGTCCGTATCCTCGTCCTTCGACTTCAGCGCCGAAAGCTTGGCGAAGACGGCGTTGGCGTCGAGTTCCGCATCCTCGTCCTTTGGCTTCTCCGGCGCCGGCACCAGCCGCTCGGTCAATGCCGCCGGCAGCAGCGTGTCACCGGCCGGCTGCGCCTGCTCGCGGCCGCGCGAGGCGCGGTTGACTTCCATATCGAGGTCGATCTGCGAGGCGAGACCCAGCGTCACCGGGTCCATCGGCTGCAGATTGGCCGAGTTCCAGTGCTTTCTGTCGCGGATCTGGTCGATCGTCGACTTGGTGGTGCCGACGAGGCGCGCGATCTGCGCGTCCTTCAGCTCGGGATGGTTGCGCACCAGCCAGAGAATGGCGTTGGGCCGGTCCTGGCGCTTCGACAGCGGCGTGTAGCGCGGACCCTTGCGCTTGGATTCCGGCACCCGCACCTTGGGGTCGGACAGCTTCAGCCGATGGTTCGGGTCCTTCTCGGCGCGCGCGATCTCGTCGCGGGTCAGCTGGCCGGTCATGATCGGGTCCATGCCCTTGATGCCTTGCGCCGACTCGCCGTCGGCGATCGCCTTGACCTCGAGCGGGTGCAGCGAGCAAAACTGCGCGATCTGCTCGAAGGAGAGCGCTGTGTTGTCGACCAGCCAGACGGCGGTCGCCTTGGGCATCAGCAGGGTATTGGCCATCGCAAGATATCCTTCTCGTTCGCCCGCGTTCCCGCGCGGGCGGTGGTTTTAGAGCCACCAAAATGGGAAATTCGCGGTCTGTATAACCGCTCTCTCGCCATTTCGCAATGTTTTTGGAAGGTACGGAGGCAAGGACGGCGGGAGATGTCGAACGTGTCGAAGCCGCGCCTTCGGCGAGCCACTCAGCGGACGCGGCTCATAACCGGTAACAAAACGCCTTCCTGTCGGCATTTGCCGACTTGTTGGAGGGCAAGCGTTTCGTTCACATTCCGCCTCCGGTAGCGGCAACCTGCCCCTTGAGAGAGCAGGCCGCCGCCGATGTGGGCTGATCGATGCTGGAAACCGGGCACGCTGTCGCGGCGGGGTTGTTTCCGTTCGCCATTTCCTATGCGTTGGTGGCAATGCTGCCGGGCGCCAACTTCGCTGTCGTCGCGCAGGCCGGGCTAACCGCTTCGCGTGCCACGGCGCTTTCGGCTGCCGCCGGTATAGCCCTTGGCGCCACTTCGTTGGCGGCCGTCGTCGCGACGGGGGCCGGCGCGCTGCTGTCGGGGGGCATCGCACATCAGATGGGTGCCAGCCTTTACGGCGCAATGCTGGTCTTCATCGGCTGGAATTCGATGCGGCGGGCGCTGTCGATCAAGACTGGCGTCACCGAGCCGAAGCCGGTTCCAATCATTCGCTACTTCCGGCTGGGCTTTGTCACGGCGGTGGCAAATCCTGCCACCGCGCTGTTTTTTGCATCCTCCACGCTGAATTTAAATGCTCGCGGGACAACTCACGTGTCCGTGGTCGGATTGGTATTTGCCATTGCGATCGCCTGGTTTGGCCTTCTCGGCCTTTCCATTTCCCAACCGGCCACGCAGCGATTTTACAATCGCTTCCGGAAGCATGCGGACATCGTGCTGGGAGGAACCCTGGTGGCGCTCGGCTTTGCCGCATTTGGGTACTGAGAATAGATACACCGGCGCTCCACCCATATCGACCGGCCAACCCTGGTTAAGGGTGGTACGGCCCGGGACGTGGAGCCTTTTCGCAGTCTTATCGGCGCCCTTTCGGCAACCGATCAATCATCGCAGCCGCCGCTGCGGCACGGGCTCCAAAAGACAAAACCCGCCGGACAGGGTCCAGCGGGCTCGGAACCGGCGACGGAAATCCGTCAGCTGCGGCTCTGGCTTCTAAGCATGATCTCGGACCTAGGCGCCGCGAAAACGCGGCCTGATGCTTTCGGGCGGGATCACGCCCGAGATCAAAGCGCCTTGCGGGCTATCCTCTCGATGTCGCCACGGTTGATGCCGAGATCGTTGAGCTGACGAGCGTTCAGGCGGTTCAGTTCGCGCACGGTTTCATTGTACATGCGCCAGTTGCGGAAAGCACGGATCGGGTTCATGGTTAGTCCTCCATCGTTTCGATGCCGCTCAAATAGGCATCGTCGATGAAAAATTGAACAGACGCTTTTGCATAGCGGCAATGCGATTGTTGCATTGCACAATTAAGCATTTGTTCAGCTTGTTGGAGCGCCGTTCATTCCATCGGGCACGCAAGCACGCTCCAACACATTGAACCGCGCAGCGTGCTTTCCGAACCGAAGGTCGGCACAGCAAAAATCGATTCCGATTTTCGGGCCGATGCATCAGCCGACATCGAGCACGATTTTGCCGATGTGGTCGCCGTCCTCCATCCGCTCATGCGCCCGCCACGCTTCCTTGAGCGGGAAGATCATGTCCATCACGGGTGCCACCTTGCGGGTGCCGAGCAGCGGCCACACCTGCGCCTCCAGTGCTGCCGCGATCGCCGCCTTGAATTCGACGGTGCGCGGCCGCAGCGTCGAGCCGGTGTGGATGAGCCGCTTGACCATGATCTTCGAGAAATCGGCGCTCGCCACAGCTCCGCCCTGCGTGGCGATCTGGACGATGCGGCCTTCCAAAGCCGCGGCCTCGTAGTTTCGCGCCACATAGTCGCCGCCGACCATGTCGAGGATGACGTTGGCCCCCTTGCCGTCGGTCGCCTCCTTGACCGCCGCAACGAAATCCTCCTCACGGTAGTTGATCGCCCGGTCGGCGCCAAGCTTCAGACAGGCGTCGCATTTCTCCTGGCTGCCGGCAGTGGTGATGACGTAAGCGCCGAAGGCGGAGGCGAGCTGGATCGCCGTGGTGCCGATCCCGGACGAGCCGCCATGCACGAGCAGCGTCTCGCCGCTCTTTAAAGCGCCGCGCTCGAAGACGTTGTGCCAGACGGTGAAGTAGTTTTCCGGCACCGCCGCCGCTTCGGTGTGGGTAAAGCCGGCGGGCAGCGGCAGCACGCTGCCGGCATGAACCTTGACATATTCGGCATAGGCGCCGCCGGGCGTCAGCGCGCAGACCCGGTCGCCGACGCGCCAGCGCGATATCTCGTCGCCAAGGGCGGCGACCTCGCCGGCCGCTTCGAGGCCGGGCAGGTCCGACGCGCCGGGCGGCGGCGGATAGGCGCCCTTGCGCTGCTGCACATCGGGCCGGTTGACACCGGCGGCGCGCACCCGGATCAGGATTTCGCCGGGACCGGGCATGGGCACGTCGCGCATTTCAGGTTTCAGCACCCGTGGTCCGCCGGGTTCCGAGATCGCAATGGCCGTCATCTTCGCCGGAATTCTATTTTGTCCATTCGCCATGAATTTTCCCGTCTCGCTTCGCCAGTTTCTTGCCAGCTGCCAGTTTCTTGCCGACTATTTGCATCCATGCCCCTGCCCTATGTATGCTGATTGCCAAATCAGGCAAATGGCCACGACAGTGCCAGGCATCCGATTGGACGCCCAAGGACGCTGCAGCAGTTTAATTTTTGTGCATGAGCGAGGAGCGACGATGGCGATCTTCGACGACGAACCCAAAAAGAAAGCGCGCCCCCATGAGATCGGGCAGGATCTGTCGCTGCTTTCCGTCGATGAACTGTCCGAGCGGATCGGCATCTTGCGCGACGAGATCGCCCGGCTGGAAGCCGAGCTCAAGACCAAGAGCAGCACCAAATCGGCGGCCGAGGCGCTGTTCCGCCGCGGATAGTTCCTGGGCCGGAGCGCCCGCCGCCGAAAAGCCCGAATGCGACTGGCTTCAGACCCTCCCTAAATTCCAGCCGGATCAGCTAAATGTTTGCAAGCTACCGACCGATCCTCTCGCTGCTTCGCGGCACCGCTTTCCTGCTGGCGGCGACCGGACTGCACGGGCTGCTGTTGCCGCTGCGCGGCCAGGTGGAAGGTTTCTCGACCGCATCGCTCGGCCTGATGGGCACGGCCTGGGCCGGCGGCTTCGTCACCGGCTGCTTCTTTGCGCCGCGCATCGTGCGCCGTGCCGGCCACGTACGCGCTTTTGGCGCCTTTGCGGCGTCGGGAGCCATCGTCGCACTGCTCACCGGCCTGATCATCGACGAATATTTCTGGATCCTGCTGCGCGCCTTCACCGGCTTCACCATGGCTGGTGCCTTCATGGTCATCGAAAGCTGGCTTAACGAGAAGTCCACTAACGAGAACCGCGGCGCCGTCTTCGGCCTTTACATGATGGTCACTTATGCCTCGATCATGGGCGGCCAGATGATCGTAGCCGGCGGCGACGTGAAGTCGGCCTCGCTGTTCATGATCACCGGTATCCTGTTCTGCCTGTCGCTCATTCCGACCGCGGTCTCGACGGCTTCGCACCCCAAGCCGCTCCAGGACGTCTCGCTCGACGTCAAGGGGCTCTATGTCAATTCGCCGGTGTCGGCGATCGCCTGCGTTTTGATCGGCATCGCCAACGGCGCCTGGGGTACGCTCGGCGCTGTCTATGGCGCCCGCATCGGCATTTCCACGGCCGAGATCGCGCTGATGATGAGCCTGGTGGTCGTCGCCGGCGCCGCCATGCAGCTTCCGGCCGGACGTCTCTCCGACAAGACCGACCGCCGCTTTGTGCTGGCGGGCCTAGCCTTCGGCGCAGCGCTGTTTGCCGTCGCTGTCTTCCTGTTCGAGCCGCGCTCCGGCGTCTTCGTCATTGTCTGCACCGCCGCTTACGGCGCTTTTGCCTACACGCTGTATTCGATCGCCGTGGCCCATGCCAACGACCACGCCCGGGCGGAGGACTTCGTCAAAGTGTCGGGCGGCCTGCTGCTGCTCTATGGTTTCGGCACGATGATCGGGCCGTTGCTGGCCGCCGCCCTGATGGGCTGGACGCGGCCGGAAGGCCTGTTCCTTGCCACTGCCTTGGCGCATCTTTGCCTGGCGGGTTACACGCTGCTGCGCATCAACCGTCGCGCGCCGGTGCCGATCGAAGACCGCGACGCCTTCACGACGCAACCGGCCGAGCGTTCGATCACGCCGGAAGCATTGCGGCTCGATCCGCGCAGAAAGCCTGAAACCAACGGTTGAGATTTGGAAAACTTTGCCTCACAAATAAGGTATGATGTTTTCCGACGCCTTCATGGCGATTGCCGATCCCAACCGGCGCTACCTTTTGGAAGAGCTCCGGCGCGGCCCCAAGACCGTCAACGAACTGGCCGCCGGGTTGCCGGTCTCGCGCCCGGCTGTGTCGCAGCATCTGAAGGTGCTGCTCGAAGCCGGGCTGGTCAATGCCAAGCCGGAAGGGACAAGGCGTGTCTATACGGTCAGCAATGCCGGCTTCCTGAAGCTCAGCATCTGGCTCGATCAGTTCTGGGATGCAGAGCAGCTTGGTTGACCGCGGGAGCTGAGAACGCGCCCGCCAAGCCTCGGCAGTGACGCACCAAGCGCGTCCAGCCGCGCCCTCTTGCCGTCCGGATCGGTGAGCACCTGGAACAAGAAGCCCGAGTTGGGCCGGATCATGCGGCATCGGCCTAACCGTTATTGTAGGGGAAGAGCTTGAAATAGGGCTGCGCTTCCTCGATCACGCGGGCGACAGACGGCCGCCGCAGCAACCGGTCATGGTAGCGCCTCAGCGCCGGATAGTTCTCGCCGAACGGCTCGACCTTGTTGGCGTAGAACAGCGCAGGCGCCGCGGCGCAGTCGGTCATGGTGAAGGCCTTGCCCATCGCCCACGTCCTCGACTGCGTGTCCTGCTCGATCATGGCGTAGGCGCTGCGCAGCTGGGCGCGCGCCTCCTCGACGCCGAACGGATCGGTCTTGCCTTCAGGCCGCAACCTGTCGCCGACGATCTTCTGCATCGGGTGCTGCAGGTAAAAGTCATAGAAGCGGTCGGCGAGGCGGATCTGGCGGGCGAGATCGACATCGACAGGGATCAGCTGGACCGGTCCGGGATAATGCGCGTTGAGATATTCGATAATGATCGTCGATTCCGGCACGGTCTGGTCCAGCGCCTCATCGCGCAGCACCGGCATCTTGCCGACCGGCCATAATTTCAGGAACGCCGCGCGCGACTGTTCATTGCCGAGATCGACGACGACCGATGTGAATGGCGTGCCGTTCTCATAGAGCGCGATCAGCGGCTTCCAGAAGAAGGAGGCCAGCGGATGAAGATGCATCGTCAGGGACATTGTTTGTTGTTCCTTTGGTGCCTCGGCTTGCGGACATTCAGTCCGCTACTTACTGGCTTGGCTATGGGTGGCGATAGCATCAACGATCGCGGGCCAATCGTCGGGATGCAGTTCATGGCCGCCGCTTTCGATGCGGACAAGCCTCGCGCCGGCAACCGCTTCTGCGAGAGCAGCGCCATGCTCGACCGGAAAGATCGGATCCTCGGTGCCGTGGATGACGAGGAGCGGAACCTTCAATTCGTGCAGGCGGCCCTTCCAGTCCTCACCGCCCTTAAGCATGAAATGATTTGTCGCGCTCAAGAAGCCGCCGGATCGGTCGTAATCCTGTTCGACGAACGCCCTCGTCCGCCTCTCGTCGAAGGGATGCGCGGCACCGGCGATCGCGTGCGCGTCACTGACGATGAAATCGACCACCTGGGCTCGGTCAGACCAGTCGACCTTCGCGCCTTCGGCCGAGTGTTTCATATAGGCTTCGGTCATGCCAGGCAGATGCGATGTGTCGGTTCCCACTGGAGAAGTACTGATCGCCGTAAGCGAGGTGACCCGCGACGGGTGTTTCAGCGCCACGAGCTGCGCGATCATGCCGCCCATCGACATGCCGACCACATGCGCTTTCGCGATGCCGTGGTCGTCGAGCACGCGGATGGCGTCGTCCGCCATGTCGTCGAATGTGTAAGGCGGTTCGCCGGGCGCATATTTGGTCGAACGGCCGGTATCGCGATTGTCATAGCGGATCACGAACAGACCCTTGCCGGCCAGTTTCCGGCAGAATGCCTCCGGCCACCAAAGCATCGAAGCCATGGCGCCCATGATCAGCAGAATCGGCGGATGCGCGGGATCGCCAAACGTCTGGGACGCGATTTCGGGTCTCGCGGGCTTCATCATGGTCGCAGTCTCCTCTCGGCAAACCAATTGCATTTTGCAATCAGTTGCACTATGATAAAACTGATATGATAATGCAACCAGTTTTTCTCGGAGAATCGCATGCGCATCGATCGCCGGTCTGGGTGCCCAATCAACCTGTCGCTTGAAGTGTTTGGCGACCGGTGGAGCCTGATCATTCTTCGCGACATGATTTTCGGCGGCAAACGCCATTTTCGCGACCTGCTCAACGGGTCGCTGGAAGGCATCGCCTCCAACATACTCGCCGATCGGCTGAAGCGGTTGATGGAGCTCGGCATGCTGACCAGGGCCGACGATCCCACTCACAAGCAGAAGGCGATCTACAGCCTGACCGAAATGGCGATTGCGCTGGTGCCGATCCTGGCACATCTCGGCGCCTGGGGTCGCGTCTGGCTGCCGGTCAGCGAGGAACTCTCGATCCGCGCCGAGCTTCTGGAAAAGGGCGGCCCGCCGATGTGGGACAGGTTCATGGACGAGCTTCGCCACGAACATCTGGGCACGCCTTCCGACACGCCGCCGGATGCCACCGTCCGCGCGACCTTGCAGGCTGGATACGAGGCGGTTGTCGCTCGAAAGGCGCCGGGCGCTGGGTGCGATGCGGTCGCCTGACCAACTTATTTTCCCCATTGCGGGCCGGCTCTGCTATCAAGGGACTGAAAATTATAATCTACGGGATGGGAAAAACCCTTGGTCGAGAACTCTAAGGATACTGCCCGCGCGCGGGCCGATTTGCGTTTCAAGAAGCAGGAAGAAGCAGCCACGGTTCGTCAGAAGGCGATGGCGGAATATGTCGCGGAGAGCGACGCCCGCCAGATAAAGACCAACAAACTGAGGGCGCTGCGCCTCGCCAAGGAAGCGGAAGACCTTGCCAATGCGCCGGCTGCTCCGGTGAAGATGCCGGCGCGCGCCAAGAAAAAATAGGCAAGAAAAAATAGGGCCGGTTCGTTGCGCATCACGCTGGAAGCCGGAATCGGCGTCCGGAAGAGACCATGCTGCTTCAAACTGTAGAGCGTCCTTTGCGCGTCCAATGAGACGCGCGGCGCTCTGATCTTCGATAACGGTCTGGAAGCGACCGGGCGGCAGCGCCATATCGGGACAGTGCCGGCCAGCGGTGCTTCCATTTCGCCATTTCACGCGAAGCAATTTCAACCGAAACCGGGATTTTGTATCTGTCGTCCCGGATCAATGAATCACGCATTCAACAGGAGACTGCCATGACCGCGCTGACACTCGACAAAGCCATTGAAATCATCGGCGCCGCTTTCGCCAAAGGCACCGAGCTCAAGCTCAGGCCGCTTGGCGTCTCGGTCCTCGATGCCGGCGCCCATCTGGTCGCTTTCCAGCGCCAGGATGGCGCCTCGTTCCTGCGTCCGCAAATGTCGGCCGGCAAAGCCTATGGCGCGCTTGCCATCGGCATGGGCTCGCGCCGCGTGGAAGCCTTCGCCAAGGAACGGCCGCATCTGATCGCCGGCGTTTCCGACGTGTCGGGCGGACGCATCCTGCCCGTCGTTGGCGGCGTGCTGATCCGCGACAAGGCCGGCGCCATCATCGGCGCCGTGGGCATTTCCGGCGATACATCGGACAATGATGAGGCAGCCGCTATCGCCGGCATCGAGGCGGCTGGTTTCACCGCCGATCCGGGCTGAGGCCGGGCCTCTGGAGCATTTGCAGCCAAGTGGAATCACTTTGCGTCGCGGAAATGCGGCTAAAACAAATAGATAGAGCGGGGTGCCCAGTTCAATTTGAACGCATCCCGCTCTAGTTCATGTTGATGTCCCGACTGGCCGCTCGCATCGAAACCGAAAAGCCGGCCAGGACGTCGACCAGCGCGATGACCATCAGCGTGAAGAAGACCGAGTGCGCCGCGCCCTTCACCAGCAGGAACTCGACCAGGAACGCCACGAAGACGAAGGTCGACAACAGGTGGTCCATGATCGAGGCGTTCGTCGTGCGGGTCGATTTCACGATTTCGACGAAGAAGAGGAGCAGCCCGATCAGCACGATCAGATCGCCGAGCGTCATCGAGAACACCCCGCCCGACATCATGCGGATCGATAACATCTGGTTTGCCCAGGGATCGTCACCGCCGCCGAATATTCCTAGAAGCCCGAGATTATAGAGGACGAAGGGCACGATCAGCAGCGGGATGGCACCGAACATCTGACGTCTCCGATTGGACTGCCTTTTGTAGTAGGCGCCCGGCGTTCGCCGTCAAGAATTTTCGTACGTGACCGCGAACACGGACAAAGACCGTGCGAAATAACCATGTCAGCCGGCCCCCGGCTGACATCTGATACCGGCGGCTGGGATGCCTGAAATTGATTGGTGGATCGCCTGCGCACAATACAAAAGGACCGGCGCAGTGGCCGGTCCTTCGGGAGTCACAAACCGTCGAAAGCGTTTCTCAGCTTTCCTTCGGCTCCAGAACCTGGCGACCGCGATACATGCCGGTCTTCAGGTCGATATGGTGCGGGCGGCGCATCTCGCCGGAATTCTTGTCCTCGACATAGGTCGGGGCCTTCAGCGCGTCGGCCGAACGGCGCATGCCGCGCTTCGACGGGGAGGTTTTTCGTTTCGGTACGGCCATGGATATGCTCCACTACATGGTCAAAATGCCCCGGCTGCCCTCGTGAAAGGGCCGCGTCAGAGGCCGGAATCTGAGAAAGTCGGGTGCCTATACACGCCCTGCGCCGTTTTGGCCAGCGCCGTCGCGATTTTTTTTTAAGCTACCGCAGACAGCCGACATAGGCGCCGGACCGGCCTGCGCGCCGCTCGATCAGCGCGGCCAGACGTCGCAGCCCCGGCCCGGGCTTCGCCGGGTTGCGCGCGATCGGGTTCGGCAAGGTGACGGCAAGCAGCGCCGCCTGGCGTCGCGACAGCCGTTTTGCCGAAACCCCGAAATGGTGCTGGGCGGCGGCCTCGATGCCATAGATGCCCGGTCCCCATTCGGCGATGTTGAGATAGATCTCCATGATGCGCCGTTTCGACATCACCGCGTCGAAATAGACAGCCAACGGCAGCTCGACGACTTTGCGGACCGAGCCCAGCGGTCGCGACCAGAGATAAAGGTTCTTCACTGTCTGCATGGTGATGGTCGAGGCGCCGCGCGTCATCTCGCCGGCCAGTGCGTCGTCGACGACGCCCCTCAACTCGCCAAGATCGATGCCGCGGTGGAAACAGAACTGCCCATCCTCCGACATGATGACCGAATGCGCCAACGCCGGCGCCACATCGTCGATCGAAACCCAGCGCCGGTCGTAGCCGGAAAACGTCGCCAGATCCTTCAGCATCAGTGTCGATATCGGGTGCACGAATGGCGGCAGATACAGGAAGGTCAGCACCGCCGGGATCAGCGCCAGCACGATGGCGACGGAGATACCGCGCCGGACCCAGCGCCGGGGCCGGCGTCTGAGACCGATGCGGTTGCCGCGTTTCGGCCTCACCATATCCAGCCCTTCGGTTTCGTGATCGACGATCGGTTCCGCCAAGCCGCCCAATCCATGCTGCTCCCTGCCCCGGCATAATGGCGCTTGGCTTCTTGCGCAACGTCTGAGTGTCGGCTACCCGTGCCCGGGCATGATGAAAGACGATCAAATGCCGTTCGAGGCAGCGCTTGTCCAGCGCGCAGGTCCGCTCGAGGCGCTGCTCAGGCGGCTCCTAGACGACCGCCCGCTTTCAGGCGAGATCGCGCGGCCGCAACGTCTGATGGCGGCGATGCGCCATGGCGTGCTGAACGGCGGCAAGCGCCTGCGCCCGTTTCTGGTCATGGAAAGTGCCGCGCTGTTTTCCGCCGACGGCGAGGCGGCGCTGCGCGTGGCGGCGGCGCTCGAATGCGTGCATTGCTATTCGCTGATCCATGACGATCTGCCAGCCATGGACGACGATGATTTGCGCCGTGGCCAGCCGACCGTGCACAAGGCCTTCGACGAGGCGACCGCCATCCTGGCCGGCGACGCCTTGCTGGCGCTTGCCTTCGATATCATTGCCGACGAAGCGACGGTGCTGCCGGGCGAGCGACGGGCGGCGCTGGTGCTGGCGCTGGCCCGCGCCGCCGGAGCCGGCGGCATGGTCGGCGGCCAGACGCTCGACCTCGAAGCCGAACGTATCAGGCCGGACGAAGCCGGCATCATCCGGCTTCAGGCGATGAAGACCGGCGCGCTGATCCGCTTCGCCTGCGAGGCGGGCGCGATCCTTGCCGGCGCGCCAGCAGCCGATCGCGAAAGACTGGCCGAGTTCGGCTCGGCGATCGGGCTTGCCTTTCAACTTGCCGACGACCTGCTCGACCTGACGGCGGACGTGCATCAGATGGGCAAGGCGACGGGCAAGGATGCAGCCGCCGGCAAGGCGACGCTGGTGGCGCTGCATGGCGCGAACTGGGCGCGGGACCAGCTTCAAGGCCTCGTCAGCCAGGCCCACGCGCTGCTCGATCCCTATGGCGAAGCTGCGGCACTTCTGAAGCAAGCGGCGAAATTCGTGGCGGCCCGCAACAGCTGACGCTGCTCTCTAAGGCGCGCTGCGCAGCCAGGGAGGGTTGGTGAACTGTTCGGCGAGGAAGTCCACGAACACACGTACACGCGGCGACAGAATTCGGCCAGGCGGATAGACAGCGCATATTGGCGGTCCGTCGTGATGATTGTATCCGGTGAGCAGCGCGGTCAGTCTGCCTATCCTGATGTCCGGTCCGACCAATATCTCCGACATGCGGATGATGCCGACACCCGCAAGAGCCAGCCGGCGCAGGGCTTCCGTGCTGTTGGCCTCTATCGGGCTGCGGATACGCATGCTCTGCGGACCGTTCGGGCCATCGAACTCCCAGATGTTGAGGCCGCCGCGTGATGTGATGCCAAGACATGTGTGATGTTGAAGGTCGCCCGGCGTCATCGGTGTCCCGTTTTTCTTGAGATACTGAGCGGACGCGCAAATCACACGGTGATTGGGCGCCAGCCGCCGCATCACCAGCCTGGAATCGTTCTGGGCGGCAACGCGCACGGCGACGTCCGTTTCCTCGGCCAATAGGTCAATAATCGCATCCGTAAACGTCAGCTCGAGCTCAATGGCCGGGTAGCGATCGATGAAAGCCGGTAACATCGGCACGATCAAACGATGGCCGAAGGCGCTCGGAAGACTGACGCGCAGCCGGCCGCGCGGATCTGCGCCGGGCTGGATCGCGATTTCAGCCTCTTTGATGTCGTTCAGGATACGGCGAGCGCTATCGGCATAGGTGCTGCCTTCTGCCGTCAAGCCGATGCGCCGTGTCGAGCGTTGCAGCAAGCGCACGCCAAGGCGGGACTCAAGACGGCCGATGATCTTGCTGACGGCCGATGGGGTCATCCGGAGCCGGCGTGCTGCCGCCGAAAAGTCGCCTTCCTCGACGACCGACAGGAACACGCCCATAGCCTCTTGCCGATCCATATCTATTCCAATTCGTCACAGATGAACGGAAATTATCACCGATTATCGGCAGGATCGATACATAATATGTTTCCTCCTCAGCATGCGAAATGCTGGCAAGGAGGAGTGCGATGCGTTCCGAACAGCCAAACCTGCAAGACGCTCACGAGTTGCATCGATGGGCACGTCGCCAGCGCAGCGCCGCAATTGGGCGGTGGTGCCTTCTGCTTGTCCGCGCGCTCAATCGGTCCCGTCAAAGGATGGGAAACCGCTCGAGGCGAAGCAACGTCCGGGCTAGCGCAACCGACCAATCGGGATGATTTCCGGCGAAGTCTCGAGATATGGCTCGCCCTGCCAACTGCCGAGCCATTCTTCGACGACCAGCCCGGTCTCGTCCAGCATCTGCGCAAGGCTTTCCTTTGCCGGGAAGGCTATTTTCGATTCGGCGCTGAGCACCCGCCCGCTGCCGGGGATTTCATAATGGGTCGAGTAGGTGACGACACCGGTGGCGGGATCGCGCCGGAAATCGTTCCATGCGCTCACAGTGCCCAATGCGGGATGACTCAGCTCCCGTTGCGACCGTTCCGGCGTCCACTCGAGCCATTCCTCCGTGGCTGGATTTCGCGTGTCGAAGATGAAGCGCCCATCCGGAGCCAGATGAGCAGCGATCGTGGCAAGCACCGCCTCTCGATCCTCTGGCGTCAGAAACACCTGGAAGGCGTGCCCGGTCAAAAGCACCAGATCGAAACGTCGTCCAAGCCGGACGTTTCGCGCATCGGCCTCGACCCAGTCGACCCTGTGCCCGCCGGCCCTGCGGCGCGCGATGTCGAGCATCGCCGGCGCCGGATCGACGCCAGTCACGCTGCGCCGGTCGGCGAGCGCGGCGGCCAGTTGCCCAGTGCCGCAGCCGAGATCGAGAACCGAGCCGGCATCCCTGGCGAAGCCGACGCAATAGTCGACGTCCACACCGGCTTCGTTCTCGATATCGTAGAACTGGACGAGGTCGGGATCGCTGTAGAGACGGTCGGTCATGGTTGGCCTATAGCTGGAACTTTGCTTTTACGCACCTGGCGCACTCCAACGGCGTGAGCGTGCTTGTGTCGATTTCGAGATCGTAGCCGATATCCTTATGCACGCGGTCATATTGCCAGCGCGCCAGCCCTGGCAAGCGGTCGGCCCGCTGCCGGCGCTGCCGACGCCGTTGAGAAGGATGATCCTGGAGGTCAAGCCGCCGACATCGAAGTCTAGCGATTCCGCACCACTACGCATGCGCCGCCGACGCTTTGCAGTTTCTGGCAGATATTGTCGGCCTTGGCTTTGGAGTCGGCGCCGATCCGGACCGCATAGATGCCACGCCGGCCGATTGGCGTGCGCACCCGGCTGACCACCGGATCATGGCCGTTAAGCAAGGCCGGAAACCGGCGCTTTACACCGCTCCATTGATTGAGCGCGGCAGCGCGGCGGAAATTGCCGGCCACCTGCACGCCCCACGGCTTGACGTTGATCGACGCCATGGCCACGGTTCTGGACATGATCGTCGGCAGCTTGCGGCAGGCGATCGCGAAGCTCGCTTTCTTGTCGAGCGGCTGGATGATGCCGGCATAGGCGGTGTCGGTGAACCTGTCGGCCGGCTCGCCCATGATGTCCAGAACGTAGTTTTCGGTCTCCATCGGCAGGAAGCCGCCGGAACTCAGCCAGCGCGACACCCGGGTCTCGCCGGCATTGTAGGCGGCGGCGGCCAGGCCAAGATTGCCGAAGCCGGTTTTCATTTCGGCGAGATATTTTGCCGAGGCCGGGATGGCCTGCTCGATATCGAAGGAATTGTCGAGACCGCGTATCTTGGCTGTGCCTGGCATGAACTGGGCTATGCCTTCGGCGCCGACCGGACTGACCGCATTGGGATCGAAGCGGCTTTCCTTCCAGATCAGCCGGGCAAAGAAATCCTTGGGCAGGCCGTTTTGGTCTGCATGGGCCTCGATCAGGTTGCAAACCCGGTCGAGCAACCTCTGTTTGGCGGGGCGCGGCGGATCGGCCTGGACGGTCGTCGCCCAGCCCAGCCCACAAAACAGAACCAGCGTCGCCCAGGGGAAGCGCCGCATTGATCTACTCCGCCGCGGCCCTGCCGTGTTGTCCAAACCGCTGCTCGATATAGTCGGCGACCATCTTCTCGAAGTCGGCGGCAATCGAAGGGCCGCGCAGCGTCGCCGCCTTCTTGCCGTCGACGAACACCGGCGCCGTCGGCATCTCGCCGGTGCCGGGCAGCGAAATGCCGATATCGGCGTGCTTGGATTCGCCCGGGCCATTGACGATGCAGCCCATCACCGCGACCTTGAGGTTCTCGACGCCGGGATATTTTTCACGCCACACCGGCATGTTCTTGCGCAGATCCGCCTGGATGTTCTGGGCGAGTTCCTGGAACACCGTCGAGGTCGTTCGGCCGCAGCCGGGGCAAGCGGCGACGATCGGCACGAATTGCCGGAACCCCATGGTCTGCAGGAGTTCTTGCGACACTTGCACCTCACGGGTTCGGTCGCCATTCGGTTCCGGTGTCAGTGAGATGCGAATCGTGTCGCCAATGCCTTGCTGAAGCAGGATGCCCATCGCCGCGGACGAGGCGACGATGCCCTTCGAACCCATGCCCGCTTCGGTGAGGCCAAGATGCAGCGCGTGGTTGGAGCGGGTGGCAAGCTCGGTATAGACCGCGATCAGGTCCTGCACGCCGCTGACCTTGGCCGACAGGATGATCTTCTCGCGGCCAAGGCCGATCTCCTCGGCCATTTCGGCCGAAAGGATCGCCGACTGCACGATCGCCTCGCGCGTCACCTCCTGCGCGGTCAGCGGAAAACCCTGGCGCTGGTTGTCGTCCATCAGCCGGGTCAGAAGCTCCTGGTCGAGCGACCCCCAGTTGACGCCGATGCGCACCGGCTTGTCGTACCGGATCGCCATCTCGACGATCGCCGCGAACTGCCGGTCCTTCTTGTCCTTGAAGCCGACATTGCCGGGATTGATGCGGTATTTGGCCAGCGCCTCGGCGCAGGCCGGATGGTCGGCGAGCAGCTTGTGGCCGATATAGTGGAAATCGCCGACCAGGGGCACGTTGATGCCGAGCCGTTCGAGCCGCTCGCGGATGGCGGGCACGGCGGCAGCGCTCTCATCGCGGTCGACAGTGATGCGCACGATCTCGGAGCCGGCGCGATGCAGAGCCGCAACCTGAGCGACCGTCTGGTCGACATCGGCGGTGTCGGTGTTCGTCATCGACTGGACGACGACCGGGGCGCCCCCGCCGACCGCCACGCCGCCGACATCGACGCCGACCGACGTGCGGCGCGGGAAAGGAGAGGAAAAATATCCGGTCATACCGGCTGCCTTTTGCTAGAGCAGAACCCCGAAGGCCGGAATCGGTCTTCGCAAGGGATCATGCGCAAAATCAAAATGCTACAGCGTCTTTTGCGCGTCCGAAAGGGCGCCGTAGAAGGTCCGGGCATGAGGTGGAGGAGCAAAGATGGCTTGTCAATGGCGACAGGCAGGCAGGCCTATCAAATCAATAACAGGAAGACAGCGGCAAACCACCTATCCTGTCCATGTCGCCGGAGCAAAATATTGAACTTTCCGGCGGCATGGTTGCCACCGGAAGATGATCGTGCGCCAAAAGCAGCGCACCTATCCAGCGCATGACCCCGAAAATCGGAATCGATTTTCGCCGGGGATCATGAGCCAAATCAGAAGTACGACAGCGTGCTTTGCGCGTCCAAAGGACGCGGCGCTGTAGAAGAACGTCAGTGCGTGGTCGGTTTCGCCTTCAGTTTTTCAATCTCGTCCTTGAGTGCCAGCTTGCGCCGCTTGAGATTCACGATTTCGAGGTCGTCGACCGATGGATGATTCATCGCATCATCGATTTCGCGTTCGATGTCGCCGTGTTTCCGCTGCAGCTCATCAAGATGGGATGCAAGAGACATGATTGGTTCTCCCTTTCATGGTTTCCTCGATTGCAGCCGTCAAGGCGCGTCCACCGCAGGTTCGCTTCTGTGACGGCATAATGACAGTGTGCCACCATCGGGCATCGATGTCGAATGCTGCGTGGTAGCATTCCACGACAATACGAAATGTGATATTGGCTGCGCGCCGGTGCAAGATACCTCCGGCCTCGCCCAATCAGGCCCATTTTTGGGCGCCGCAGACGTGCAGACGGTAGATAATGTCCGAACAGGAACAGGCTGATATCCGCCTCGAATATTCTCGGCTGAAGCAGGAGCACGCCGATTTCGACGCGGCCATCAATGCGATGATCGCCATGAACTGCGACCCTCTGCAGATCCAGCGCATGAAGAAGAAGAAGCTTTTCCTGAAAGACCGGCTGATGGCACTGGAAGACCGGATCATTCCCGACATCATCGCGTGAGCAAATCCCGCTTGCCGTCCCGGCGAAAACAGCTCATCCCATGATCGAAAGCCTTGCGGCGCGTTCGCGCAGCAG
Source organism: Mesorhizobium sp. (assembly GCF_004962245.1). Classification (GTDB taxonomy): domain Bacteria; phylum Pseudomonadota; class Alphaproteobacteria; order Rhizobiales; family Rhizobiaceae; genus Mesorhizobium. The sequence continues at coordinate 137,664 of NZ_SUHQ01000005.1, forward strand.
GGCGATGAGATCGCCGGTCTTCTCCTCGGAGGTGTCGATGGGAACCACCAGGCACATCGTCGCCTCGACCTTGCCCGGCACTGAAAAGACCGGCGCTGCAAGGCATTTCGTATAGGCGTCGACAAGACCTGAGGTCACACAATAGCCGGCGGCTCCGGCCACGGCGATATCTCCTATGAAGTCGTCGAGCAGCAATCTGCGGCCGTCTGGCAGGACGAGATCGTCCTCAGACACCATGTCCTCGATCACGGCCTTTTCGAATCCGGCGAGAAGCAACCGCCCGGAAGCGGTCCAGGGGAGCGGGATCTGCAGACCTGTGGCCGAGCTGATCCGGAACGGCCTGGTGCCCGGACTGGAATGGACAATTGTGTAACGGCCGCTTTGCAGCATGCACAATTCAGAGGTTTCGCCTGTCTCGCGCGACAGATTGTCGACTTCCTGACGCCCTCTCCTGAGCAGGTCGTTGCCGCGCACATAGTCCATTCCGTAGAGATAAAGCTTCTTCCCGAAATAGACGCGGTTGCCGTCGCCGGCCATTTCCAGCAGGCCCGCATCCACGAGCGAGCGCACAAGCGTGTAGGTCGTCGAGCGCGGTGCATTCACCCCTTTGGCGAGATCGCCAATCCCGATCGCCCGCTGGGTCGCGTGAAGAAACTCCAGGATCTGGAGTACCCGGTTGAGACCCTTCTCGCGAGAGCCCGAAGTCCTGTCCTCGTCCGGACCAGTGTCCAGCCGAGCCGCCAAGGCATTGCCATCTTGCATTGTCGATTCCCGATGCTAGTATCTGTCTTGTACAGGATACATGTGTCTTTTGTAAGAGACAAATCGTCATTGACACGTGTGTCGGCAAAGGGGAACACAACACGAAGGAGGTCGCAGTGAACGACACATCCAAGAGGCGTGAATTTCTGAAACTGGGAATGGCCGGGCTCGCAACGGCCGGCGTGATGAGCGCAGCAGCAACGGTCGATGTTCAGAAGGCGGCTGCGCAGGCCGCACCGGACAGCCTGCTGCGCACCGTTCTTGATCGCGGCAAGCTGATTGTCGGCACCGGCAGCACCAACGCACCCTGGCACTTCGAGAACGATGCCGGCGAACTTGTCGGCATGGACATCACCATGGGGCGCATTCTTGCCAAGGGCCTTTTCGACGATCCGACCATGGTCGATTTCGTTATGCAGGATCCGGCGCAGCGCATTCCGAACGTGACCACCAACAAGGTCGACATCTCGATCCAGTTCATGACTATGACCGCCCAGCGCTCGCAGCTGATCAACTTCTCCAGGCCCTACTATGTCGAAGGTATCGCTCTGCTGACCCTTCCGTCCGCAGAGAACAAGACATTCGACAAGCTGCTTGCCGGCGGTTCGGCAACGCGTATTTCCATCCTGCAGAACGTCGATGCCGAGCAAAATGTGCATATCGTCCTGCCGGAGTCGCAGGTGATGCAGATCGACACCCAGGCCAACGTGCTGCAGGCGCTGGAATCGAAGCGCGTCGACGCTGCAGCGGTCGATCTGTCAACGGTGCGGTGGCTCGCGTCGCGCAATCCGGACAAATATTTCGATGCCGGCAAGAGCTGGTTCTCGATGCTTTACGGTGCGGCGCTGCGGCAAGGCGATCTCGACTGGCTGACCTTCGTCAACACGACCTTCGCGACTGCAATGTTCGGTCATGAAACGGCGCTCTACGACGCGGCGTTCAAGGACTATTTCGGACTGGAGCCGCCGGCCCGGCATCCCGGTTTTCCGGTCATCTGATGCAGCTGGCGGAAGGATGCGCATCCGGCGCCCTTCTGCCACCTTATCCTCGACGGCCTTCGGCATTGAGGCAGACGCATGGGCTATACTCTCAACTTCAACCTGATCTGGCGAAATTTCGACAAGCTCTGGGGCGGACTGCTGCTCAGCCTCGAACTCGCCGTGATCTCCATAGCAATCGGCATCGCCATCGGTCTGCTTCTGGCGGTCTGGTACGTTTCGGCCGGGCGCGTGGTACGCGCAGGTATCGCGGCCTATGTCGAGTTCATCCGCAACGTGCCCCTGATCCTGCTTGTCTATCTGGTCTTCTACGGCCTGCCGACCGTGGTCGACATTGCCTACTCCGCGCAGATCTCATTCATCGCCACGCTGTCGCTCTACAGCGGCGCCTATCTGGTCGAGGTGTTTCGCTCGGGGCTTGAAGCGGTTCCGCGCGGCCAGATCGACGCCGGCAAGGCGATCGGCCTGACGCCCTGGCAAAGGCTCGTCCATGTGCGGCTGCCGACAATGCTGCGGATCACGCTGCCGGCGCTTTCCAACACATTCATATCGCTGTTCAAGGACACGTCGATCGCCTCGGTCATCTCGGTGCCCGAACTCACCTACGGCGCCCAATGGATCAACTTCAACACGTTCCGGATCGTGGAGGTCTACCTTGTGGTGACGGCGATGTACCTCTTCACCGGCTACGCCCTTCTCTATGCACTTCGGCTTGTCGAGCGTCGATTTAGGGCGGCGCACTAGGATGCTTGGCCAGATCGCCTATGCCTTGCCCTTCCTGGCCCAGGGTTTTGCCGTGACCCTGTGGGTGTCGCTGCTGGTCGTGGTGTTGTCGCTCGTCGCCGGTGTGATGATGGGCGTCGGCCTTGTCTACGGCCCGGCTCCGCTGCGCTGGGCAGTCCGCATTTTCAGCGACACCATACGCGGCATCCCGATCCTGGTGCTCATCTTCTTCGTCTATTACGGGCTGCCGGCCGTCGGCATCCATCTGGAATCCTTCTGGGCAGCCGTGCTGGCGCTCACCCTGTTCAAGACAGCGCAGGTCATCGAATATTTGCGTGGCGCGGTCGGTTCCATACCGAAGGGGCAGTCCGAAGCGGCGATGGCGATTGGGCTGACCTTTCGTCAGCGACTGGCCTACGTCGTCTTCCCACAAGCGTTCAGGCGCTTCCTGCCGCCATGGATCAATGGCGTCACCGATGCGGTAAAGGGCAGCGCGCTGGTCTCGCTGCTCGGCATCACCGACCTGATGCATGCCATAAACCAGGTCATCGGCCGCACTTACGAGGCGATGCCGCTCTACATCCTCGGCGCGGTCATCTACTTCGCCGTCAATTACGCCCTCTCCCTGGCCAGCCGACGGCTGGAGCAGCGCTTCTCCTTCATCCGGGAATAGCAAGATGTCCACGCACGCCAATCCGGCACTTCTCGATGTCTCCGAGGTTTCCAAATCCTTTGGATCCGTCGAGGTTCTGCGTTCCGTCAGCCTGCAGGTGACACGCGGCGAGGTGGTGACGGTCATCGGACCCTCCGGCAGCGGCAAGACCACGCTGCTGCGCTGCGTCAACTTCCTGGAGAGCTACGACAGTGGCTCCATCCGCATCGACGGCAAGGAGGTCGGCTTCCGCGAGACGGGAACACGCCAGCGCCGCAGCGAGCGCGACCTGGCGGCGATGCGGGCCGAGACCGGAATGGTGTTCCAGAGTTTCAACCTGTTTCCACATCTGACAGCGGCCGGCAACATCATGCTTGGCCTGCGCAAGGTGCGCGGCAAGAGCAGCGCCGAGGCCCGCCAGATTGCCGAGCATTGGCTCGGCCGGGTCGGCCTCGCCCACAAGGCGGACAGCCTGCCGGCCGAGCTTTCCGGCGGCCAGCAGCAGCGTGTCGGCATCGCCCGCGCCGTGGCGATGGAGCCGAAGATCCTGCTCCTCGACGAGATAACCTCCGCGCTCGATCCCGAACTGGTCGGCGAGGTGCTTGAGGTCGTGCGCAGCCTGGCCGAGGACGGCATGACAATGCTGATGGTCACGCATGAGATGGCCTTTGCACGCGACGCCTCGAGCCGCATCGTCTTCATGGCGGATGGCGGCATCAGCGCCGCGGGGCCGCCTGCCGAGATTCTGGGCACGGAGATCGACAACGAGCGTCTTCGCAGCTTCCTGGCGCGGTTTCGCGCCTCGCATTTCTGACATCAGACGGCGAAAGCTGTCGCAAGGAGCTTTTTCATGACGCCTTACATCCGGCTCGCCGAATTGGGCCTGACGCTGCCCGAGCCGCCGACGCCCATCGCCAATTTCGTCACCCACGCCGAGAGCGGACGGCTGATCTTCCTCTCCGGCCAGGGGCCGTTGCGCGCCGATGGCACGCTTTGCACCGGCAAGGTGGGCGAGGACATTACGGTGGAGGAAGCCTATGGGCATGCCCGTCTCACCGGTTTGAACCTGCTCGCCGTCATGCATGCCGCGGCAGGCGACCTCGGCCGCATCGTGCGCGTCGTCAAGCTGCTTGGCTTCGTCAACGCGATCCCGACGTTCAGCGACCACCCGAAAGTGGTCAACGGCTGCTCCGATCTTTTCGCCGCTGTCTTCGATAGGATCGGCGGCCACGCCCGTTCGGCGATCGGTGTCGGTTCCCTGCCGGGGAACATCACAGTCGAAATCGAGGCGGTCGTCGAGATCGCCGCCTGACGTCTTACCAATGGGATCCCTAGAGATGACGATCTATTCCGCAAACGGCTCCAACACGACAATCCGCGAACGGCTCGGCCTTCGCCCGATCATCAATGTTTCCGGCACGATGACCGCGCTCGGCGCCTCGATCATCGTCCCGGAAGCGATCGCCGCGATGTCGGAGATCGCTTCGCAATGGGTGGAGATGGACGATCTGCAACGCGCCGCGAGCACGATCGTCGCGCGCCTCACTGGCGGCGAGGCCGGTTTCGTCACGGCTTGCTGCGCCAGCGGCATCACCATGGCGATTGCCGGCGCTATGACCGGCACCAATCTGCTCGCGATCGAGCGGCTGCCGGACGACACGGAAGGGCTGAAGTCGGAGGTCATCGTCCAGCTCGGCCATATCGTCAACTACGGCGCGCCGATCGACCAGTCGATCCGGCTTGCCGGGGCCAGGACCGTACCGGCCGGCACGGTCAGCGTGACGCAGGACTATCATGTGCGCGAGGCGATCCGCGACCGCACCGCAGCAGGCCTCTATGTCGTTGCGCATCACACGGTGCAATACGGCATGCTCTCGCTCGAGGAGTTCTGCGAAATCTGCCACGCCAGGGGCGTTCCGGTGATCGTCGACGCCGCCTCCGAATATGATCTGCGCGGCTTCCTCGCGCGCGGCGCCGACATCGTCGTCTATAGCGGGCACAAATTCCTCAGTGGGCCGACAAGCGGCATCGTGACGGGACGCAAGGATCTGGTGCGGGCCGCCTATCTGCAGAACCGTGGCGTTGCGCGGGCGATGAAGGTCGGCAAGGAAAGCATCGCTGGCACCATGGCCGCCCTGGAGGCCTGGGAGCGGCGTGATCATGCCGGCATCCGGCAGCGGGAGGAAGCGGCGCTCCATCTGTGGAAGGATGCCTTGCAAGGCATTGCCGGCATTGGCGCCGAGATCATCCCCGATCCGACCGCCAACCCGCTCGATCGCCTGCAGGTCTTCGTCCGGCCGGAAAGCCGCTTCAGCGCCGCCGGCCTCGCATCGGCGCTGGCGGCGGGCCAGCCTCCCGTCATCGTGCGCAACCACGAGGTGGAACGCGGCCATTTCTTCCTCGACCCCTGTAATCTCCATCCAGGCGAGGCAGAAATCGTCGCCGAACGCCTGCGGGCAGTGTTGAGCGCAACCGAGCGTCCCGCGGACGCCATGAAATCGGCGCGCAAGGAATCCGCCGGCGCCTTGCGCTGGCCGGATTAGGTAACGATGACACGGTGCGCCCGAATGCTGTGCAGAGGCACCGCATCCTTGCCGTCGATCCCGAATTCCGCTAATGCGCGCCTTTGCCGCCGGGAGCAGAAGCTTGGACGATCAACGCGCCGACGTCGCCATCATCATGGGCAGCCAGTCCGACTGGGCAACGATGCGCCACGCCGCCGAAACGCTGGAGGCACTGGGCATCCCGCACAAGCGGCTGATCGTCTCGGCTCATCGCACCCCCGACCGGCTCTATGAATTTGCCAAAGGCGCCAAGGCGGCCGGTTTTCGGGTGATCATCGCCGGCGCCGGCGGTGCGGCGCACCTGCCCGGCATGACGGCGGCGATGACCCCGCTCCCCGTTTTTGGCGTGCCGGTGGAATCGAAGGCACTTTCCGGGCAGGACTCGCTGCTCTCCATCGTGCAGATGCCGGCCGGCATTCCGGTCGGCACGCTGGCAATTGGCAAGGCGGGCGCCACAAATGCCGCCCTTCTGGCCGCGGCCGTGCTGGCGCTGACCGACGAAAAGCTGGCTGCCCGGCTCGATGCCTGGCGCGCCGCCCAGACCGCCAAGGTCGCCACCGAGCCCACGGACACGCCATGAGCCTGCCCGCCGGCTCGACCATCGGCATCATCGGCGGCGGCCAGCTCGGCCGCATGCTGGCCATGGCCGCGGCCCGCCTCGGCTATCGCACGGTCGTGCTGGAACCGCAGTTGGATTGCCCGGCAGCACAGGTCGCCAACCGGCAGATCGCCGCTGCCTATGACGATACGACCGCGCTCGCCGAACTGGCGGCGGTCAGCGCCGTCGTCACCTACGAGTTCGAGAACGTGCCGGTCGCGGCCGCCAGCGCGCTTGCCGTCACGGTCCCGGTCTATCCGCCGGCGCGCGCGCTGGAAGTGGCGCAGGACCGGGTGGCGGAGAAGAAATTCCTCAACGGCATCGGCATCCCCACCGCCGATTTCTGTCCCGTCGACAATGACGACGAACTGACGGCGGCGCTGAAAAAGTTCGGTGGCAGCGGCATATTGAAGACGCGGCGCATGGGCTATGACGGCAAGGGCCAGCGTGTCTTCCGCAACATGGAAACGGGCGGCTCTGCTGGTACCTGCGAGGCGATGGGCAACGTGCCGCTGATCCTCGAATCCTTCGTCGACTTCGAACGCGAGATTTCGGTGATCGCGGCGCGCGGCATAGACGGTTCGCTCGCCGCCTACGATCCGGCAGAAAACGTCCACCGCAACGGCATCCTGCACAGTTCGACTCTGCCGGCTGGAATAACGTCCGAAACAGCGGTTTCGGCGCAGGCGGCAGCAACAGGAATACTTGCGGCGCTCGACTATGTCGGCGTCATCGGCATCGAGTTCTTTGTCCTAGCCGACGGCTCGCTGCTGGCCAATGAGATCGCCCCGCGCGTTCACAATTCCGGCCACTGGACGGAAGCCGCCTGCATCGTCTCACAATTCGAACAGCACATTCGTGCTGTCGCCGGCCTGCCGCTGGGAAATCCCGGCCGCCATTTTGACTGCGTCATGGAAAACCTGATCGGCGACGACATCCTGCGCGTCCCAGCCCTGCTCGCCGAGCCCGATCTGATGCTGCATCTCTACGGCAAAGCCGAGGCGCGGCCCGGCCGCAAGATGGGCCATTTTACGCGAATGAGCCGTCACCGTTGAGGCTGTTGGACCGCGCGCCGCTAATGCCGCCGATGGAGCAGAAAACGCAAATCCGCCACACCGGCTCATCTAGGAAGCATGCTTGCGGTTGACACAGGCAAGGCTCCTCGTTTATGAGCCACGCACAAGTTGAAAGGCGCGCTTTCCGAGCGCGCCTTAATAATTCGGCCCGGGACCGGGCCCAGACCGACGGGCAAGACCATGAAGATCAAGAATTCGCTCAAGGCGCTGAAGGCGCGTCACCGCGACAACCAACTGGTTCGCCGCAAGGGCCGCATCTACATCATCAACAAGACCGCTCCGCGCTACAAGGCGCGCCAGGGTTGAGCCTTGCGCGTGGGGCTTGCCCCACGCTTGCATGATGTTACCGCATCGACCCGAAAACCGGAATCGATTTCCGGAATATACGATGCGTAGGACTCAAAATGTTGGAGCGTCCTTTGCACGTCGAAAGGACGCGTGGCTCGAATACCGGCCTATCGGCCTTCTCACGCTAAATTCAGTTTGACGATCCGCTGTCCGGGGCTAGATTCCGACTATGCGGATTCTTTTTGCATTCCTCGCGGCGCTTTTTCTTTTCGGTTCCGCCTCGCTTCCGGCTCAAGCGGACGACCCGGTCGCACCCCCGGTCGCTGCGACCAGAGAGGCAAGGCTCGACCAGTTGTTCGCCGACCTGAAGCGCGAGCGCAACGAAAAAGCCGCCGAGCGCATCGCCGCGCGCATCTCGAACGAGTGGGCGCAATCCGGCAGCGCCTCGATCGACCTGATGATGCAATGGTCGCAAAAGGCGATCGAGGACCAGAAGTTCGACGTGGCGCTCGATTTCCTCGATCAGGTGGTGACCTTGCAACCGGCCTTTGCGGAAGGATGGAACCGGCGCGCCACCGCGCATTTCTTGATGAAGAACTTTGGAAAATCGATGTCGGACATCGACCGCACGCTGCAACTCGAGCCGCGCCATTTCGGCGCGCTTTCCGGGCTGGCGCAGATCATGGCCGTAACCGGCCACAAGGAGTCGGCGCTGGAAGCGTGGCAGCGCGTGCTCGCCATCTATCCGATGTTGCGCAGCGCCCAAGATCAAGTCGGCACGCTTTCGGAAGAACTCGCAGGCGAAGGGATTTGATACCGGAGGGTTGGTGCCCCAGGCTGCGACGTTCCCACGGCAATTTCAACATTGCTGTCGGTCTTGCGGCGGCCATAACCACCTTCCAGTCAGTGAAATGAGCAATTTCGTCGCTTTTACCTATCTCGGCACTGCTTGTCGGTGAGCGCGAGGTGTGGTTTCCTTGTCTAGGGTTGGAGTCGTTAGGCAATCATGATCGCAGCTTACATCGACGAGTTCATAATGTTTTGCGCCGGTCTATGGATGTCGGGCGTCGGCTACGGGTTCCTCCAGATGCCAAACCAACCCCAAGCTGGACAACAGGCCTGGTTGGCACGCCTTCCCCGTCATTTCAAATGGATGGGGCCGCTCTTGCTGGTAATCGCGATCGTACTCGCCGTCGCCTCACCTTCTTGATCCGGTTGCAGGCAACAGGTTGCTCCGCATCGAGGCGAGGCTTCAGCTTGGTGAATTCGCCTGTGGGCGGCCCAAAAATCGCTGCGCATTTTTGAGCGGCTCGCTCTAGCGGCTGGCCTGCATCTCCGATCCGACATAGGCGATGCGCAGCATGTTGGTGGATCCCGGCGTCCTCAACGGCACGCCGGCCGTGATGATGACCCGGTCGCCCGGCTTGCCGAACCCTTCGTCCAAAGCGATGCGGCAGGCGCGGTCGACCATGTCATCGAGGTCGATGGCGTCGGGCGAGACGACGCAATGCGTGCCCCACAAAAGCGACAGCCGCCGCGCCGTGTTGACGATCGGCGACAGCGCGACGATCGGCACCTGCGGCCGCTCGCGCGCAGCGCGCAGGCCGGTCGTTCCCGACGCCGTATAGCTTATGATCGCCGATAGTTTCAGCGTCTCGGCGATTTCGCGGGCGGCCAGAGAAATCGCGTCGGCGCCGGTCGCTTCCGGCTGCGAGCGCTGCGCATTGATGATGCCGGCATAGGTCGGGTCGGTTTCGACCTTGGTGGCGATACGGTCCATCATCGCCACCGCCTCGACCGGGTAGGCGCCGGCCGCGGACTCCGCCGAGAGCATGATGGCGTCGGCGCCTTCGAACACGGCGATCGAGACGTCCGACACCTCGGCGCGGGTCGGCACGGGCGCGGCGATCATCGATTCCAGCATCTGCGTGGCGATCACCACCGGCTTGCCGGCGCGCCGCGCGGCGCGGGTGATCTGTTTCTGGATGCCGGGCACGGCTTCGAGCGGCATTTCGACGCCGAGATCGCCGCGGGCGACCATCAAGGCATCCGAAAGTTCGATGATCTCGGCCAGCCGGGCGACGGCTTGCGGCTTTTCGATCTTGGCCATGATGAGCGCCCGGCCGCGCGCGATCTTGCGCGCTTCCGCCAGATCTTCCGGCCGCTGCACGAACGACAGCGCCACCCAGTCGACGCCGGTGGCCAGCACCGCATCGAGGTCCCTGCGGTCCTTTTCGGTCAGCGCGCCGACCGGCAGGTCGGTGTCGGGTAGGCTGACGCCCTTCTTATCGGAGATGGTGGTGCCGGCGACGACGGTGCAGACGATCGCCTTGCCGTCGCTCTTCACCGCCTTCAGCTCGAGCTTGCCGTCGTCGATCAAAAGGCGGTGACCGGCCTCGACCGACCTCAGGATTTCGGGGTGGGGCAGATAGACCCTGGTCGAATTGCCGGGCTCGGGATTGTCATCGAGCGTGAACGTCTGGCCGAGTGTCAGCGTCTCCTTGCCGTTGGCGAATTTGCCGACCCGCAGCTTAGGCCCCTGCAGATCGGCGAGAATGCCGATCGGCCGGCCGACCGCTTCCTCGACCGCGCGGATGCGACCGACAAGTGTGCGCATCAATTCATGATCGGTGTGGCTCATATTGATGCGAAACACGTCGGCGCCGGCTTCGAAAAGCTTCTTCAACATGTCCTCGGAAGAGGAGGCCGGACCGATGGTGGCGAGTATCTTGACCTTGCGGCTACGTCTCATTGACTGTTTGTTCCCGGGGCGGCTGGAGCACCTCCCGTTGCGGGGTCGTCGGTCAGCTGGACCATCCAGCTTGCCTGCTCGCCCGTGTCATATTCCTGGAATCCGGCGCGCTGGAAGCCCCGGGCGACGCAATCGGCAACGCCGGCGATCTTGAACTCTTTTTCGGCCACGCACATGTTGATCGGGCCATCCCAGCGCCCGCCGCGCTCCGCGTCTTCTGCATAGAGATAGTAAAACCTTGATGACAGCGGCCCTTCGATCAACGTCTTGCAGCTCGATCCTTCGATGTGCCACCAGCCTTCGGTGATCCAACCGGCCTTGGCGCGATAGCCGATGCCGACGCCGACCAGGTTCTGCGTGGCGTTGCAGACACGGAAATCGGCGCGCGCGGGCGAGGCTGCGACCATCGCGGCGAGGCCCACAGCAAGGGTCAGGAGTGGCATGGCGAAGGCATAGCGCACGCGCGGCCTGCCGGCGGAACCCATCCTGAAACCCCTCAAGAACCACATTTGCATCTCTCAACGCCCCTTTTCGGAAAAGTCCGGGCGCATGTCAACGCGCCCATTTGCCCAATTCCAATCGATTTAGAAAGGCCCTGGCGCACGGTCTGTCGCCTTGTGCCAGATTTCCGCAGAAACCGTGGCCAAACAACGGCATTGCGCAAGCGTCCTCTTCGTGGAATGACGATACCACCCTCCCCGGAAGCCAGCGAACAGACCATTTCCCACCAATGACCCGATCCACAGTTTTCGCGCCTTTCGACATCGTCGAAGGCGACCGCAAGCGAGGCATCGTGCTCCTGGCCGATCACGCCCGCCGCGACCTGCCGGAGGACTATGGCAGCCTCGGCCTGCCGGCAGCGGAATTCGACCGCCATATCGCCTACGATATCGGAGTCGAGACGGCGACACGCGAACTGGCCGCTTTGCTCGGCGTGCCGGCGGTGTTCGCCAATTTTTCACGACTTCTGATTGACCCCAATCGCGGAGAGGACGATCCGACGCTGATCCGCCAACTCTATGACGGCACCGTCGTGCCGGGAAACTACCCTATATCAGCGGAAGAGCGCGAAAGGCGGCTCGACCGCTTCTACCGGCCCTATCATGACGCGGTCGGCGCCATGATAGCCTCGGTGGCACAGGCTTCCGCAAGCGCGCCCTTCATCTTCTCGGTACACTCCTTCACGCCGGTGATGCAGGGGCTCGTGCGCCCGTGGCATGTCGGTATCTTGTGGGATCGCGACGACCGGGTGGCGCGGCCGTTGATCGACATGCTGGCCGCCGACAAAGACCTCGTCGTCGGTGACAACGAGCCTTATGATGGCGCATTGCGCGGCGACACCATGTTCAGGCATGCCATCGTCAACGGCTTTGCCCATGCGCTGATCGAAATCCGCCAGGACCTGATCGCCGATCGGAAGAATGCGATCGCATGGGCCGAACGGCTGGCGCCGATCGTTGACGCGATCAATCGCCGCCCCGATATACATGCGGTGAAGATGTTCGGCTCGCGCACCGGGCCGCTATGACGGAGGCCCAAGGAGGCCAGGAAGCAATGACCGATCTCAGCGACGAGCAAAAACGCGATTTCGAAGCCGCCGCCTTCCGCCGGCTGGTCGCGCATCTGCGCGAACGCACGGACGTGCAGAACATCGACCTGATGAACCTTGCCGGCTTCTGCCGCAACTGCCTGTCCAACTGGTATCGCGATGCCGCGGAGGCCAAGGGCGTCGATCTCAGCAAGGACCAGTCGCGCGAGATCATCTACGGCATGCCCTATGCCGAATGGCAGGCGCTCAACCAGACCGAGGCCTCCGACGCCAAGAAAGCGGAGTTCGAGGCAAGACGCCCCAGGGATCACTAGGATCGCTGAACGACCGGGTTCGACCCGAGCTGGTCTTTGCCACCATCGCCAATGGGACGGGAAGCTGACGGTACGTGCAGGCCCTTCGGATGAAGTGAGTGAAAGGAACGTGGCGAGGAGAGCATCATGTCGACGAGCAGGATAGTCGAGGACGTCATGCGCGATCTCGCCGCACTCGAAGATCCGAAGATGCGCGAGGCCAATGAACGCCGTGGTGACGATCACGGTGTGAACCTCACCCATCTTCGCTCTCTCGCCAAGCAGCTCAAGACGCAGCATGAACTCGCACTTCAGCTCTGGGCCACAGGCGCCACCGCCGCGCGCCTTCTCGCGACCCTGGTGTGCAGGCCGAAGGCCTTCTCTGCGGCCGAGCTCGACGCGATGATCAGCGACATTCGCTCTCCCAAGCTCCTCGACTGGTTCATCGTGAACGTTGTGAAGCCCGGCCGCCACGCCGAGGAACTCCGTCTCGGCTGGAAGGACGGCGACGATCTTGTCGGTCGTGCGGGCTGGAGCCTGACCACCGATAGGGTGGTCAAGAACGCCGGGGGCCTCAATCTCGATGCCCTGCTCGACCAGATCGAGAAGGAGATGAAAGAGGCGCCAGCGCAGAAGCAGTGGGCCATGAACCATTGCCTCGCCGAGATCGGCATACATCATCCGAAACTTCGAACGCGAGCAATCGGAATTGGCGAGCGGCTCGCCGTCCTCATCGACTACCCTGCATCGCCTGGCTGCACGCCACCTTACGCACCGGTTTGGATCGCCGAGATGGCCCGCCGACGCGAGGCGACGGGAGGCCCATAACGGCCCCTTACGGCGTGGCTTTGGCCAAGCACTTTCGGCTGAGTGCGCTTGACTGACGATTGAATCGATCTAATTTGCCGCGCGAGGCCATTTCAGACCGGATTCTACACGATGCACGCGCAAAACGTCATGCAGGCCGCCATTCGTGGACGATGGGCCGTGGCGGCCATCTTCCTCGCCAATGGCTTCCTGACCGGCGCCTGGGCGCCGCAGATCCCGGTGTTCCTGACACGGCTCGACATCTCGAAGTTCATGCTCGGCCTGCTGATCCTGCTGTTCGGCGCCGGCGCGGTCACGGCGATGACCTGGTGCGGCCACCTGATCTCCAGGCATGGGTCGCGCACCGTGCTGCGCTGGTTCGGTCTCGTCGGCAGCTTCGGCCTGCTGGTCGTGGCGCTGGCCCCCAACGTGCCGCTGGCGGCGATCGCCATGTTCATCTTCGGAGGTTCGATCGGCGGCATGGATGTCGCCATGAACGCCAATGCGGTCACGGTGGAACGGCGGTTGTCCCGGGCCATCATGTCGTCCTCGCACGGCTTCTGGAGCCTTGGCGGTTTCGCCGGCGGCGCTCTCGGCGGCTTTGCCATCCAGAACTACGGTCATCTCGCCCATGCGATGGTGGTGACGGCTCTCGCTTTCGCAGCGATCGCAGTGGCAGTCCGCTACCTGATCGCCGAAGACAAGCCGCTCCAAGGGTCACCAAGGGGCAACGGACGTCGCAAATTCGCGCTGCCGGGGAATCCGCTGGTCTATCTGGTTGGGCTGATGGCGCTGCTGACGATGATCTCCGAAGGCGCGGTGCTAGACTGGGCGGCACTGTATCTGCGGCAAGAACTCGGCACCGACCTTGCCATAGCGGGTCTTGCTTACGCCGCCTTTTCCGGCGTCATGGCCGTCATGCGCTTCCTTGGCGACGGAGTCCGCAACCGCTTCGGCGCGGTGACGACGCTGCGCGTCTCGGCCTTTGTCGCCGCCGCCGGCATGCTGGTGGCTGGGCTGGCACCTTCACCATGGCTTGCCATAGCGGCTTTCGCCGTTTGCGGCTTCGGCATCGCCAACATGGTGCCGATCCTGTTTTCCGCAGGCGGCAACCAGGAAGGCATGTCGTCCGGCACCGGCATGAGCGTCGTCACCACAATGGGCTATTCCGGCATCCTGGTGGCGCCGTCGGCAATCGGCTTTATCGCCGAGCACTCGAGCTTCGGCCCGATCTTCGTCGCTTTGTCGGGGCTGCTGGTCGTCGTTCTGTTGATGGCCGGGCTCGCTCATCGCGCCGAATTCGCCCCCGACGCCGCACCAGCCGAATAGCGCTTCAATTCCTCATAGAGGAAATCCGCGACGCGGCGGATGCGTACGCTGGTGCGCACGTCGCGGTGCATGGCCAGCCACACCGGCAGCGTCGGCAGCGCGAGGTCCGGCAGCACTGTCTCCACCAGCGGATCGCGGTCGGCCAGCGGCTGCTGGCCAAAGCCGATACCGTTTCCCGCCCGCACCGCCTCCCACAGCACGATCTGGTTGTCGGTCCTGAAGCGGAAGGCGTTGCGGGTCAGCGGGACACCGAACTGGGCAAAGCCGCGAATGATCTCATCGCTGCGGTCGAAGCCGATCAGGTCGTGGCCGGCAAGATCGCCGGGCTCGAGCGGACGGCCGCGCCGGTCGAGATAGGATCTTGCCGCGCAGGCGCGGAGCGGAATATCGGCCACCTTGCGCGCCACCAATTCGTTCTGCGCCGGCTTGACCATGCGGATGGCGATGTCGGCATCGCGGCGCAAAAGATTCTCGACCTGGTTCGACGCGACGATCTCGACCTCTATGCCGGGTTCCTCGACGCCCAGCCGCGTCATCATCTCGGGCAGGACATAGGCCGCAACCACCTCGCTGGCGGCAATGCGCACCGTGCCCTCGATCGCCTCGACCGACCCCAGCGCCAACAGCGAAAAGGCGCTCGCCTGCTCGCTCACCGCCCGGCCGCGCTCATAGAGCGTGCTGCCGGCTTCAGTCAGGGCATAGCCGCGCCGCCCGCGCCGGAACAGCGTGACGCCAAGCGCCTGCTCCAGCTCGGCAATATGGCGGCCGAGCGTCGGCTGGCTTGCAGCCAGCTTGCGCGCGGCGGCGGACAGGCTGCCGGTTTCCGCCACGGTGACGAAGCTCTTGATCAGGTTCCAATCGATATCAGCCATTCAAGATTGAATAACAGATCGCAAGATTAAGTCAATTTCCATTCGTTTGCGAGCGCATCATATTCGGAGCGTAACGCAAACACGGAGACGAAAAATGACCAAGATCGCAATTCTGGGTGCCAATGGCCGGCTCGGCCGCGTGGTGGCCAAGGCCTTCATCGACGCCGGCTACGACGTCCGCGCCATCACCCGCAGCGGCAAGATACCGGCAGAGCTCACAGGCGCCACGGCCGTCGCCGGCGACGGCCTCGATCGCGAAGCGCTTATCCGCGCCACCGAGGGCGCCGACATCATCTTCAACGGTCTCAACCCTATCTACACCGACTGGGGCAAATGCCTGCCGATGGCCGAGAACGTGATGGCGGCCTGCCGGGCGAACGACGCATTGCACCTCGCTCCAGGCAACGTTTACAATTACGGCTCGCCGATGCCGGCGGTGATCACCGAAGACACGCCATTTCTGCCGACGACTGAAAAGGGCCGCATCCGCGTCGCCATGGAAGACCTCTTTCGCCGTGAGGCTGAAGCGGGTCGAGTGCGCATCATTCTGCTGCGAGCCGGCGATTTCTTCGGCGGCTCAGGCACCGGCTCGTGGTTTGATCTGGTCGTTGCCGCCAAAATGGACAAGGGCGTCTATACCGCCCCCGGACCAGTCAATCTCGTGCATGAATGGGCCTATCTGCCAGACTTGGCCAAGGCTTTCGTCGGATTGACGCAGAATCTCGACAAGCTCGGTGCCTACGAGGCGTTGAACTTTCCCGGCCACGCCGTCACCGATCTGGAGATCAAGGCGGCCGCGGAAAAAGCGCTCGGGCGCACGCTGAAACTGACGTCGATGCCGTGGTGGGTGCTGCGTGCCGGCAGCCCGTTCGTGGCGATGTGGCGCGAACTCGTCTCGATGTCCTATCTTCGCTTCGAGCCCCACCAGCTGGCCTCGGCAAGGTTGGAAGGCATCATCGGGACGATCCCGCATACGCCGCTGGATGAGGCGGTGGCGGATGCCCTGGCCGATATCGGCATTGCGACCGTTGGCGCACCAGACAGCCGGATGGCCGCCTGATCGAAATCGGATTCATCGAGACAAGGCAAAAAGGCCGCCCGGTTCCGAACGGCCTTTTCTTCGCGCTCAAAACACGCGCTGCGCTCCAAACGGAGTCCGCCTATTCGGCGGCCTTCGGGAAGGCTATCTCGGGTTCAGGACCCAACTCTGGCTTCGAGGCCTCCGGCAATGAAATCTCACCCTTGCCGCGCCGGAACAAGCGGCTGAACCAACCGCGCCGCGCGCCGGGCTTGACTTTGGCCCGGGTGAACACCATCAGCATCGACGGCGTCACCACCAGCGTCAGCACGGTAGCGAAGGTCAGGCCGAAGACAATCGCCGAGGACAGTGAAATCCACCATTGCGTCGACGGCGCGTTGATCGTCGTCTCGTGATGGAAGATTTCGAGACCGAGACCGAAAGCGATCGGCAGCACGCCGAGGATCGCCGACACCGCCGTCAGCACGACGGGACGGGCACGTTCGCGGCAGGTCTGAAGAACCGCTTCGACCTTGTCCCAGCCCTCTTCACGCAGCCGATCATAGGTGTCGATCAGCACGATGTTGTTATTCACCACCACACCGGCCAGCGCGATGACACCGATGCCCGACATGACAATGCCAAATGTCCCCCCTGTTATCAGAAGTCCCAGGAACACGCCGACCGTCGCCATGACCACGCAGGACAGCACCAGCCAGACGCTGGTGAACTTGTTGAACTGCGCAAGGAGCACGAGGAAGATCAGGAAGATCGCGGCACCGAAGGCCTTGCTGAGGAAGGCGCTGGCCTCCGCGCTGTCCTCGTTCGAGCCGGCAAGCTTCCAGCGTATGCCGCTGCCGAGATCCATATCGGCGACAGCCTGAGTGACCTGCTGCTGGACAGAAGCGACCTGGGCGCCGGCGGCCACATTGGCCTGGATGACAACCGTGCGCGCGCCGTCGATGCGGTTGAGGATACCGACGGTCGGCTCGGGCTTGCGCACGACGAAGTTCGAGATCGGCACCGACCCTTGCGAGGTCTGCACCCTGAGCTCGTCGAGCATCGACAGCGTGCGCCGGTCCTCCGGTAGACGCAGCCTGATATCGACGGCGTCATCCGATCCGGCGGGCCGGTATTCGCTGAGCTTCAGCCCGTTCGTCACCAGTTGCACCACCGTTCCGACCGAGGTTGGGCTGATGCCGTATTGCGCCGCCTTGGCGCGATCGACCTCGAGCGCCCAGTCGACGCCGGGCGGCGGCAGGCCGTCGGAAATGTCGATGACGCCGGGCACCTTGGCGATGCGCGCGGCGACGGCGCGGGCCTTGTCGTCGAGGCCTTCCGGATCGACGGCCGAAAGCCTGATCTGGATCGGCTTGCCGGTAGGCGGGCCGGCCTCGGGCACGCGAACCTCGACGTCGACGCCGGGAATGCCGGCCATGACGCCGCGCAGCTCGTCCAGGATCGAGTTCGCCGATTTGCGCTCGCGCCAGTCGACGAACTCATACTGGATCACGCCGACCACATCTTCAGGAATGTCCTGGCCGCCACCTTGCGTCTTGCCGACACGGGTGTAGACCGACTTCACGCCTGGCCAGCCGAGAAGCCGGTTTTCCGCGGTCTTGGTGGCGGCATCCATTTCGGCGAGCGAAAGATTGCCACGGGCGTGCACATAGAGCAGGCCGTAGTCGGGCTCGACATTCGGGAAGAACTCGACGCCGGCGCCGTATTTCGAATAGGCAAAGCCGACACCGAACAAAAGGGCGACGGTCAGCAGAAGCACGGTGACCGGAAAGCGCACCGCCTGCTTGACCGCGGCCATGTACCAGCCATCGCGGTTGTCGTCCTCGTGATGGGGCGGTGCCTTGGCGAACAAGGCGCCCAGCGTCGGCGCAAAGACCAGCGCATAGAGCATCGAGGCCGAAAGCGTGACGATCAGCGTGATCGGCATGTATTTCATGAAGTCGCCGATGATGCCCGGCCAGAACAGCAGGGGCGAGAAGGCGGCGATGCGCGTCATCGTCGCCGCGATGACCGGGCCGGCCATGCGCTTGGCAGCGAGCGCAAAGGCGTCCCCCTTCGGCATGCCTTCGCTCATGCGCCGCTCGGCGAATTCGGTGACGATGATGGCGTCGTCGACCAGCATGCCGACCGCCAGGATGAGGCTGAACAGCACAATCATGTTGATCGTGTAGCCCATCATGGCCAACAGCAGGATGCCGATCAGGAAGGACGATGGAATGGCGAGGCCTATCAGTACCGACGCACGGCCCGACAGCGCGTAGAGAATGACGATAAACACCAGGATCACGGCGATCATGACGTGGTTCTGCAGATCGCCGAGCAACTGGTTGACGAAGACCGATTTGTCCTGCGTGTAGGTGACGTGCATGCCTTCCGGCATCGACTTGAGATAGGCATCGGACACTTTCATCACCTGGGCGATCGTGTCGATCAGGTTGGAGCCAATGCGCTTCTTCACCTCGATGGCGATCGCCGGTTTGCCGTCGAGGCGGGTCACCGTCTCGGCGTCCTTGAAGGTGGAGCGGACGGTGGCGATGTCCTTGGCCTGCACCACGGCATTGGGGCCGGCGACGATGGGCAGCGCCGCCACGTCCTCTGGCGTCTCGATCAGCGACGGCACCTTGACCGCGTATTTGCCCTCGGACCCTTCGATGTTGCCGGCGGCGACAAGACTGTTGGAATTGCCGACGGCACCGATCAACTGCTCGAGCTGCAGCCCGTAGGAAGACAGTTTCATCGGATCGATGACGACTTCGACGAGATCATCGCGCGCCCCTTGCAGCGCACCTTCCAGCACGCCCGGCACTTCCTCGATGCGATCGCGCAGCTCGCGCGCCGCCGCGGTCAGCAGGCGCTCCGGCACCTCACCCGACAGCGTAACGACCAAAACCGGGAACTCGGAGATGTTGACTTCGGTGACCACAGGCTCCTCGGCTGCCTGCGGCAGGTCGGCCTTGCCATCCTGAACCTTGCTGCGCGTGTCCTGCAACGCCGTCGCCAGATCCGTCTGCGGATGGAATTCGACCAGCACGTAACCGCCGCCCTGGAAGGCGGCCGAACGCATCTCCTTGAGGCCCTTGAGGCTTTTCAGCTTGGCCTCCATCGGTCGCAGCAGAAGGCGTTCCGAGTCCTCCGGCGAGATGCCCTGATAGATCAGGCTGACATACATCATCGGAATCGGAACATCGGGCTCCGCTTCCTTCGGTGTCGACTGATAGGCGACCGCACCCGCAAGGATGAGGAAGATCAGGATCGAAATGGTCAGCCGGGCATTGTTGATTGCAAGTTTGACGATATCCATGATTACTGCGTCCCGGCCGTCGCTTCGCCCAAGAGCTTCCGGATGGTCGCCTGGTCGGCCTCGACCGGCTTGACCACTTCGCCTTCCGTCACCAGTTCCTGGCCGGCGACGATGATGCGCGCATCGGCCGGAATGCCGCCGAGCACCAGGCCGGTCGGCGTGTCGTCGACCAGGTCGATCGGGAAGAACACGACCTTGCTATCCTCGTCCACGGCGCGGATGCCGAGATCGCCCTTGTCGCCGAGCGTCACCACCGAGCGCGGCAGCATGACGGCGTCGGTCGGCTGCGCGCTCAGCGCGATCTCCGCCGTCATCCCGGCGGGAATGGTGCCCTCGGGGTTAGGGATGGCGATCTCAACGCGGAAGGTGCGGGTGGCGGACGACGCGTCGCGGCTGATGTAGCGCACGGTGCCCTCGACGGTCTGGCCGCTGACCAGCCGTACATTCGCCTTGTCACCTATCTTCAGATAGCCGAGATCACGTTCGCTGACCTCGCCGCGGGCGATCACGGGATCGAGCTTGATAATGGTCGCCACCTCGCCGCCTTGCATCACGGAACTGCCAAGCTCCACCGGTACCCGGTCGATGACACCGTCGAACGGCGCCTTCACCTCGTTGCGATCGAGCTCGGCTTGTGCGGCATCCAGTTGCGACTGGGCCAGCGTCAGGTTGGAGCGGGCCGTGTCGAGCTGAAGCTTGGGCAGATTGCCGGTTTTCGCCAGCCGCAAGGCTGCATCGAGCTCGGCCTGACGCTGCACGACAAGCTGTCTGGCATTGTCGACCGCTGAGATCTTCTCCTCCGCGGCAAGCATCAGCACGAGGTCGCCCGTCTTGACATGCTGTCCCTGCTTGACCGGCAGCTTGTCGATGACGCCGGCGACGCGTGTCGCCAGGACCGCGCGCTTGTCGGCTTCGGTTAGCCCGGAAATGCGGATGGCGCGCGCATAGGTGCGCCGCGGCGGGGTCACCACCGCGACGGTGCGCGCGGGCGTCTTGGGCTGTTCTGCCTCGGTGGATTTGGGTTCAGTGGCCTGGGGCTTGCCGGCGTCAGCCGCTTTTGGCTGCTCGACGTCTCCCGCCTTGGGTTCGTTGTCGGCGGATGCACTGCCGACGGACGAGAACTCGCCCGTCGCCATCCAGGCAGCGAATACGGCAAGCACAACAATAGCTGCAAGCTTGTGAAACCTGAATTTCGGCATCGTCGTTTTCCAGTGCGGGGTTCGGCCAGGCCGCGTCTTCTAACTCGGGCGCGTCGCCGATATGGGTGCGCGCAAGGCCGTGTTCAATTTGCCGTGATCGGCGAAAGGCGCTTCTACATCAAAGTTGCACCGCAATACAGTCAGAAAAGTTGCGGGATCATTACATGCTTGGACAAGATGCGCCCGCCGCCATCCAGTTTTCAATCGCCTGATAGGTCGCTTCGGCCAAGCCGGCGCTGGCGCACGATCTGACCTCGGCGCCCAGCCCCAACCGACCAACCTGTCGTTGCGGACATGCAGCCCGACACGCTGCAAGCTACGGCCGCCGTCGCGCACCGGATCCTTGATCTGGGCGCAGATTCTGGCCGACGATTTACCGAACCATGCCGTCTCAGCCTGTGCCAGACGCAAGTTCTCGGTGCTGGGTAATCCATGCAATGCATTGGAATTGCTGGAGAAATGACAGGCCGCACAGCGCAGGTGCGGATTGCCGAAGCCAGAGCCGTCGGCGACGCTGGACATTGAAGGCATGAACGTGCGACGCGCCACAATGCGCACCGGACCAGCGCCGATGATCACTCGCGACATGGCGGCCGGCGCAGCGCGGATGCGAGAACAGCGCATGTATCTTGCTCCGTTTCGGCCAGACCCGTGGCCGTATCGGCCACGGCAGCCGGCGTTGTCTGCCCTTCTTGTGCGGTTGCGAAACGCATGGCCGCAAACAGCATGGCAGCAGGCGTCAGCATGGTGGGAAATAGTTCATGCGAAGGCCACCTCTTTCGACAAGGGCAGCGTGCGGATGCGCTTGCCGGTGAGTGCGAAGATGGCGTTGGCAAGAGCGGGTGCCGCCGGCGGCGTGCCGACCTCGCCGACGCCGCCCATCTTGTGAAAATTCTCCAGTATCGCGACTTCGAACGCCGGACACTGGAAGATGCGCATGGCATCGTAGTCGTGGAAATTCGACTGTTCGACCATGCCGTCGGCGAAAGTAATCTCCTGGCCCATCGCCGCCGACAGGCCGTAAATGGCGGCGGAGATGAGCTGCGCCTCGATGATGCCGGGATCGAGCGCGGTGCCGACATCGGCGGCGATCCACACCTTCTCGATAAGGAGTCCGGCTGGCGTGTCGGCGACCTGGACGACCTCGCCGACCCAACTGCCGAAGGATAGCGTGAACGCCATGCCCTTGGCCTTGCCGGCGGGCAGCGCTTCGCCCCATTTCGCCATTTCGGCGACCTTTTCGACCACCTTCACCGCTGCGGGATAGGCGGCCATCAGTTTCTTGCGCAATTCGACCGGGTCGGTTTTCCCGGCGACGGCGATCTCGTCCAGAAATCCTTCATGGAAGAAACCGTTGATCGAACTGCCGACCGACCGCCAGGAGCCGACGGGGATGGAGACGGGTGCGGCGGCGCCGGTCACCCGGTAGTTCGGGATCGTGTAGGGCTGGTTGTGGGCTCCGTCGACGATGGACTTGTCGGGGCCGAGCGGCGATATCGAGGGAAACAGCCGGCGCAAGGTGCTGGCTATCATCGATGGCGAGGCGATTGCCATGTCGATGGCGACAGGCATGCCGTCGTCGCCAAGCCGCGCCTGGAATTTGCCGACGGAAGCCGGCCGGTAGGCGTCATGGCGCATGTCCTCCTCGCGCGTCCAAACCACCTTGATCGGCCGGCCGGCCGTCTCTTGCGCCATCAGCGCGGCACAGAGCGCATAGTCCACCTCGACACGCCGGCCGAAGCCGCCACCCATGAAGGTGGTGTGGACGCTGACCTTGTCCTGCTCGATGCCGACGGCATTGGCGCAAAGCTGCCGCACCAAGGTCGGCGCCTGATTGCCGCACCAGATGTCAAGGATGCCGTCCTTCAGCCGCGCCGTGGCGTTCATTGGCTCCATCGTCGCATGTGCCAAATAAGGCACTGCATAGTCGGCCTCGACGATCCTTTCGCGCGGCGCGTCGGCGAAGGCGGTGTCGACGTCGCCATCGTCGCGCATTTCCGACCCCTTGGTGCCAAGCGCCTGCTTCAGCACGTCGGAAATGGCGGCGCTGTCCAGCGGATATTCGGGATCGGCCCATTCGGCGTCGATCGCCTCCGCCGCCTTGAACGCCGCCCAGGTGTTTTCGGCGACGATGCCGAAGCCGTGGCCGTAATTCGTTTCGATCGGCACGATCCTGATCACGCCAGGCATTTTCTCGGCCTTGGAGAGGTCCGCCTTGACCGGCTTGGCCCAGAAGCGCGGGCTCATCTTGACCGTGCCGTACAGCATGTCGGGCAGCGTCACGTCGATGCCGAAGATCGGCGCTCCGGTGACTTTGGCCAGCATGTCGATACGCTTCTGCGGCTTGCCGAGCAGTTTCCAGTCGGCTTTGTCCTTGAGCCTGATATCCGCGGGCGGCGCCATCGCCGCAGCGGCAGCGGCGACCGCGCCATAGGTCACCGACTTGCCCGACGCCTTGTGCAGGACCCTGCCGTCGGCCGTTTCCAGCTCGGCGGCAGCTATACCGAGCCTTTGCGCTGCCGCGGCAACCAGCATTTGTCGCGCGGCGGCGCCTGCTTGCCGCATCTCGTCGAAACCGTCGCGCGTCGAGGTCGAGCCGCCGGTGGCCTGGAAGGCGAGGAGCTTTCCGACCACGCCCATGCCGGCGCGCATCGCTTGGGCGGTCATGCTCTCGTCGAAGAAGGCGAATGGACCGCCCTCTTCCAGGATCGTCGCATTGTAATAGGCGTAGGAAGCCGGGCCGTGCTCGACCTTGATCCGGTCGAGGCCGACATCGAGTTCTTCGGCAACCATGGCAGCAAGCGTCGTCGAGATGCCTTGTCCCATCTCGGCACGTGGCGCGACGATGGTGATGGTGTTGTCGGCGCCGATCTTCACATAGGGATTGAAGGTCGCTTCACCAGCGGCGAGATCGCCTTCCAGCGGATTCGGATAGGGTTTGCGGTAGTAGTAATAGCCAACGGCGACGCCGCCCGCGATGGCAGCCGCGCCGATGAGAAACGTGCGGCGGGCGATCTTTCCGACGCTGGCCATGGTCATATACCCGCTGTCTTGAGGACGGCCGCTCGTTTGATCGCCGCGCGTATCTTTGGATAGGTGCCACAGCGGCAGAGATTGCCACCCATGGCGTTGTCGATGTCGGCATCGGTCGGGTCGGCAACCTCGTCGAGCAGCGCCACCGCACTCATGATCTGGCCGGCCTGGCAGTAGCCGCATTGCGCGACCTGCTCCTCCAGCCATGCCTGCTGCACCGGATGCAATTTGCCGTCGCTGCCGATGCTTTCGATCGTGGTGACGACGCCGGTGACCTGGCCGACCGGCAGCGAGCAGGAACGGACGGGCTGGCCGTCGACATGCACCGTGCAGGCGCCACAGGCGGCGATGCCGCAGCCGAACTTCGGCCCGGTCTTGCCCATGAGATCGCGCAGCGCCCACAACAGTGGCATTTCGGGATCGGCATCGATGTCGAATGACTGCCCATCGACGGTGAGGCGCATGGGGATACCCTTCGTTGTCGTCCACAGCCCGAGGCGAATGCCCGGTTGGCCATTTCGCCTTCATACATCTTGACAAATTTCGTTATTTTGTCAACAGAGCTTTTTGCAGGATAAAGTTGCGCAATGATCGAGATCGAGGACATCGCCACCGACCCCAAGCGCGTCCGCATTCTGGACGGCGCGATGAAGGTGTTTCTGGCCTACGGCTACGCCCGCACCACCATGGACGATATTGCGCGTGCCGCCGACATGTCGCGGCCGGCGCTCTATCTCCAGTTCAAGAACAAGACCGACATCTACCGCGCCATCGCGCTGATGCTGCTTTCCCGCTCGCTCGAGCAGGCGAAAACGGCGCTCGCCGGCGAAGGGCCTTTTGCCGAGCGCATGATGCGGGCCATCGACGAGGCGCTGATCTCGATGATGCGTGCCGTCCACGCCTCGCCGCACGGCGCCGAACTCCTCGACATGAAATCGAGCCTCGCCGACCTGGTCGGCTGCTGGCGCGGCCGCCTTGTCGAGCATATCGCCAAGGCTGTTCAGAGCGAGGCCGGCCGCAATGGCGTCGATCTGGCGGCCAAGGGCTTGTCGGCGCGACTGCTTGCCGACATGCTGCTCGACGGGCTGGAAGGCATGAAGACGCGCATCAGCGACCCGGACGAGCAGCGGCAGGCGGCAGCCGCGCTGATCAAAGTGATCAACCTAGCGCTGAAGGCTGGGTGAGTTAGATCTGACGGCGCGCGGCCTCGGGCTTCTTGCGCGCAGCAAGGAATTCCTTGACCCGCCGGCCCGGCGCCGGACCGTGCACCGGCTTGAACCCATCGTCGAGCTCGCCGGAGAGATCGAGCGTCGGCCGTTTGCCGACGGCGTCGTAATTCTCCTCCAGCCAGTCGCTGGCGGCGGTACGGCCAAGGTCGCGCAGATAGGTCAGGAACGCCCATTCGGCATTGACCTTGGACGATGCCGACAGATCCTTGAACGCCTCGTCGGCATCGATGCGGTGCATGCGGATGTCGCGGTATTCGCCATGCGGCAGCCGGCCGGCGGCGATCAGTTCCTTGACGAAGGCGATCGAGCGGAATTCCCGCAGCAGCCCGGCATTGAAGGTGATCTCATCGATGCGGTTCTGGATTTCGTTGGCGCTCTTCGGCGTCCCCTCGCGGACCACCGGATTGATCTGCACCAAAAGTACGTCCTCGGTGGCGGTCGACTTGAAGAACGGGAACAGCGCAGGATTGCCGCCATAGCCACCGTCCCAGTAGGGCACGCCCTTGATCTCGACGGCGCGGAACAGCTGTGGCAGGCAAGCCGACGCCATCACCGTGTCGAGGTCGATCTCGCCATCGGAAAAGACACGCAATTGCCCGGTCTCGACATTGGTCGCGGAGATGAACAGCTCCATCGACTTGCAGGCGCGCACATTGCCGAAATCGATCTCCTTTTCGATCACATCGCGTAGCGGGTTGAGGCCGAGCGGGTTGGCGACATAGGGCGAGAACACCCGCGACATGGTGTCGAAAAAGAGATAGCCGGGCGTGTTCTCGATCGACCAATTGCCCCAGGCCACGTCCCAGGGCATGCGCTGCACCGGACTGAACCGGCCCTTCAGCGCCACCGCGCGCCAGAAATCGTCGAGCTTCCGCCGCGCGCCCTCGACCCCGCCGCGGACGAAGCCGTCGGCCAGCGCCACCGCGTTCATGGCGCCGGCACTGGTGCCCGAAACCGCAGCGATGTCGAGCCGTCCGTCCTCAAGCAGCCGGTCGAGCACGCCCCAGGAAAAGGCGCCATGCGAGCCGCCGCCCTGCAGCGCGACATTGATCTTCTTTGGCTCCTCCGCCTTGCCGTTTGTCGTCATGGCGTTGTCCTTGATTTGTCGGCCAGATCTGTTTCGCGCGCCAAATTCACTGGGCGATCCAGCCGCCATCGACCGAGATGTGCGTGCCGTTGATCTGCGCTGCCGCGTCCGAGCACAGGAACACCGCAGCAGCGGCAATTTGCTCGACCGTGACGAATTCCTTGGTCGGCTGCTTGTCGAGCATGACTTCGCGGATGACCGTCTCGCGATCCATCTTGTTGGCCTTCATCTGGTCGGGGATTTGCGCCTCGACCAGCGGCGTCAGCACATAGCCGGGGCAGATGGCGTTGCAGGTGATCTTGTCGCGCGCGAGTTCGAGGGCGACCGTCTTGGTCAGCCCCATGATGCCGTGTTTGGCCGAAACATAGGCGGACTTGAACGGCGAGGCGACCAGCCCGTGGGCCGAGGCGATGTTGACGATCCTGCCGCCGCCGGCTTCTCTCATCAGCGGGACGGCGGCGGCAATGGTGTGGAAGGCCGACGACAGGTTGATGGCGATGATCGCATCCCACTTTTCGATCGGAAATTCTTCCACCGGCGCGACATGCTGGATGCCGGCATTGTTGACCAGTATGTCGACCGAGCCGAATGCATCGGCTGCCTTCGCGACCAAAGCCCGGCATTCGGCCGGTTTCGACATGTCGGCCTTGATGTAAGCGGTCTTCACCTTGTGATGTTTGGCGATCGCATCGGCAATGGCCCTGTCGTCGGCCGTGTCGGAAAATGAATTGACGACGATGTTGCAGCCTTCTGCCGCAAGCGCATGGGCGATGGCCAGACCGATGCCCGAGGTGGATCCGGTGACGATGGCGGTTTTTCTGCTGGGCAAGGCGAAATCCTTCAGTGCGGTGCTAACGGGAATATATTGCAGTGCAGCATATATGTCTCCTGCGGCGCAAGAACAGCGGCACGGATCGGCGATGACGTGAAATTTTTGGCCGCTTGCCTGTTTGCCGGTCTCGCCACGCTTTCGGCACCGCGCCACGGCAACGCCCCGGGAAGCAGTCATGTTGCTCGCGCAGGAGCCGGAAAGGTTAGGACTAGACGCGGCCGTCGGGCGCTGGCTTGGTCATGACAGGCCGCTGCCCGAATGGTCATGCGCTTTACCCCGAGGGCGATCCGCGAGCGAAAGCGCTGTATCAGCGTGGCGACGAAGAAACGGTCATCTGGCTCATGAAAAGACGCAGAACCCTCTGCGCAGCAAGGGATGGCGGCTCGGACGGATGCCACTCCGGGAAATGACCATCAATCGCCATGCGTGCCAACCCATAGACAAGCGCACGCGCGGCAAGCACCAGATGATCGAAGTCGGTGTCCGGAGCAAGCCGACCTTGTTGCCGCGCTTGGGTCAGCAGATCGATCATCTTCCGGCGAATCGCTTCATTCTGATCACGAAGACTATCCGACGCATCGAAATCGATCAGCGTTCGGGAACTGATGATCTGGAAATGCGTGGGATTGCCGATGGCCCATTCCAGATAGCCTTGTCCGATTGCTTCGAAGGCCACGATGGGATCTGTGCTGTCGACTTTTGACTGAGCATTGGCGACGGCCTCAGTCAGCCGATTCATGGCCTGTTCGGCGACTGCGGTCAGCAGTGCTGTTTTCGACCGAAAATGCCGGAATGGCGCGCCAGGCGAAACGCCGGCGCGCTTTGCGGCCTCGCGCACAGACACATGCTCTGCTCCGCGTTCCTCGATGATCTCCACGGTTGCAGCGATCAAGGCCTCGACCAGATTGCCGTGATGATAGCGCTTGGGGCTGGCGGCTTCGCTGGAATCCGTGGTGTCGATCATGCCTGCCCAATAGCACGAGGTCTAAATGTAATCACTGATTATTTTCTTGCGTCCGAGCGATTCGTATGTAATCAGTGATTACACATCAACGGAGATTACCATGCTTCGCATCATCGCAACGACTGCCCTCGCTTTCTCCCTATTGTCGCTCGGGTCTGCACGGGCCGAAGATCGGCCCACCCTGGAAATCGCCTGGCCGGCGGACGGTTCGCTCATCGAACTCGGCAACGATCCCGAGAAGGCGATAGGCGTCGTCGTCAGGAGCAACTTCACGCTGCTCTCTGCGGGTGAGTGCGGCGACAACAGCCAATGCGGCCACGTGCATATGAAGATCGATCCCGACGCAGACACCTGCAACATCCCCGGCAAGCCGTACAACAGCATGAACAGTGACTTTGGCGGCGACCTGATAAAGGCTCGTTTCGGCCATTGTCCGGTTGTCGTCGGCACGCACGTGATCGGCATCCTCCTTGCCGATGATCATCACAAGCCCATCTTGGTGGACGGCAAACCTGTTACCGCTCTGGTGACGGTGACGACGAAATAGGTCGATAAGACTGTTGCGCCGACAAGGGGTATGCAGCCGGGATCGAGTCACGACAGGCTTATTTATTTCCCGCAGCAGCCATCAACGATCACATTCAAGCTGATGCGCGCCAGTATGTGATGCGGCAACGCAGACGCTGAGAGTTTCCGGCCGGCCTTCGTCCAGCAGGTGATCACGACATGGTGTCGAGCTTGCGCTGCATGGCGGCGATCTGTTCCTTCAACTCCTGAAGGTCGTCGGGTTTTTCCGGTGTCTCTTTCCTGGCCGGCTCTGCCGGCGCTGCGGAAGCGCCGTTCGAGCCTGCGGGTGGGAAGGGCGTGAACAGGCGCATGGCATTCTGGAACATCTCCATGTTGCGGCGCGTCTGCTCTTCCAGCGCCTTGATCGGCGTGGCGATCTTCATCATGTCCAGCGGCGACTTGCCCAAGGCGCCCTTCATCTGCTCGCGGAAGCGTTCCTGTTCTTTCGAGAAGGCGATCATCGACTGTTCGAGGAAGCTCGGCACGATCATCTGCATCTGGTCGCCGTAAAAGGCAATCAACTGGCGCAGGAACGGGATCGGCAGCATGTTCTGCCCATCCTTGTTCTCAAGTTCGAAAATGATCTGGGTCAGCACCGGATGCGTGATGTCGTCACCGGTCTTGGCATCCTGGACGGTGAAGTCCTCGCCTTTCTTGACCATTTCGGCAAGATCCTCGAGCGTCACATAGGTGCTGGTGCCGGTGTTGTAGAGGCGGCGATTGGCATACTTCTTGATAATAATCGGTTCGTCTTTCGCGGCCATCAGTATCCTCCCGGGACACCGGCGCACTTGAGTAAGCAGCCGGTAACGATTGCGCCTTTTCAAGGATATGCGCAAAAGCGTCACAATTCCAAGTGGTTTGTGCAGTGCGGGATCAATTAATGCTGCGGAGCGGTCTGAATATGCTGCGCAGCAACGACCAGGCTGTCTCCGTGATGATGATGAACCTGCTTGCCGCGCCTGGCCCGCATGCCTATTTCTGGTTTGACTTGGGTCATGGAAAGGGCAAGAAAAGTCGCTAGCCATAGCCCAAATTCGACCCCTTAGAAGTCTGGAGAAGAATATGTCCGCTTCCAATGCCATTGTCGTCGCCAGTGCGGCGCGCACGCCTGTCGGTTCCTTCAACGGTGCCTTCGCCAACACACCGGCCCACGAATTGGGTGCGGTCGCCGTCAAGGAAGCGCTCGCTCGCGCCGGCGTTGACGGCAAGGAGGTGGACGAGGTGATCCTCGGCCAGGTGCTGACCGCGGCTCAGGGCCAGAACCCCGCCCGCCAGGCATCCATCAATGCCGGCCTGCCAAAGGAAACCACCGCTTGGGGCCTCAATCAGGTTTGCGGCTCAGGTCTGCGCGCCATCGCGCTTGGCATGCAACAGATCGCCACCGGCGATGCCAAGGTGATCGTCGCCGGCGGACAGGAATCGATGTCGCTGGCCCCGCATGCCCAGCACCTGCGTGCCGGCGTCAAGATGGGCGACTACAAGATGATCGACACCATGATCAAGGACGGGCTGTGGGATGCCTTCAATGGCTATCACATGGGCAACACAGCCGAAAACGTCGCTCGCCAGTTCCAGATCACCCGCGAGGACCAGGACCGGTTCGCATTGGCCTCCCAGAACAAGGCCGAGGCCGCGCAGAAGGCCGGCAAGTTCAAGGACGAGATCGTAGCCTTCACCGTCAAGGGCAAGAAGGGCGACACCATTGTCGACCAGGACGAGTACATCCGCCACGGCGCCACGATCGACGCCATGACCAAGCTAAGACCGGCCTTCGACAAGGACGGCACGGTGACCGCCGCCAACGCCTCCGGCATCAATGATGGCGCCGCGGTAGCGGTGCTGATGACCGAAGCCGAGGCCTCAAGGCGCGGCATCACGCCGCTGGCGCGCATCGTGTCCTGGGCGACCGCGGGCGTCGATCCGCAGATCATGGGCACCGGGCCTATTCCCGCCTCGCGCAAGGCGCTGGCCAAGGCTGGCTGGTCGGTCGGCGATCTCGACCTGATCGAGGCCAACGAGGCCTTCGCCGCCCAGGCCTGTGCCGTCAACAAGGACATGGGCTGGGACCCGTCCATCGTCAATGTCAATGGCGGCGCCATCGCCATCGGCCATCCGATCGGCGCATCCGGTGCGCGCATCTTCAACACGCTGGTCTACGAACTGCGCCGCAGAAGTGCCAGGAAAGGCCTCGCCACGCTGTGCATCGGCGGCGGCATGGGCGTCGCCATGTGCGTGGAAGCGCTGTGAAGATAGGGAAGACAGGATGAGCAAGCCATGAAATAGTCGGTGGCGAACGGGGCTCAACCGCCATTAGAGCGTCCCCCGCCCGCCGCCCATGAAAACTAAAGGGGAGGATGATATGACGAAGGTAGCACTGGTCACCGGTGGATCGCGCGGTATTGGCGCCGCGATTTCGATCGGCCTGAAAAACGCTGGCTACAAGGTCGCCGCGAATTACGCCGGCAATGACGAAGCCGCGCAGAAATTCAAGGCAGAGACCGGCATCCCGGTCTACAAATGGTCGGTCGCCGACTACGATGCCTGCGCCGCCGGCATCAGACAGATCGAGACCGACCTCGGCCCGGTCTCCGTGCTGGTCAACAATGCCGGCATCACCCGCGACGCCATGTTCCACAAGATGACGCGCGAGCAGTGGAAAGAGGTTATCGACACCAACCTGTCGGGCGTCTTCAACATGACGCATCCGCTGTGGGGCGGCATGCGCGACCGCAAATTCGGCCGCGTCATCATCATCTCCTCGATCAACGGCCAGAAGGGGCAGGCCGGCCAGGTCAACTATTCGGCTTCGAAGGCCGGCGACATCGGCTTCACCAAGGCGCTCGCCCAGGAAGGAGCGCGGGCCGGCATCACCGTCAACGTCATCTGCCCCGGCTACATCGCCACCGAAATGGTCAGGGCGATGGACGAGAAGGTGCTCAACGAGCGCGTCATTCCGCAAATTCCGGTCGGCCGTCTCGGCGAACCGGAAGAGATCGCACGCTGTGTCTTGTTTCTCGCTTCCGACGATGCCGGTTTCATCACCGGATCGACCATCACCGCCAATGGCGGCCAGTATATTACCTGAAGCCTGGACAGGAACACCGAAACAGACAAAGCCACGAAAGAAACGGGCCGGAAAATCGGTCCGTTTCCATCGGCGGCTCCCTCGCCGCGGGTCTCGATGCAAGACCCTGCCCCAATCCGGCACGCAAAGGTTAACGGCCGCCGCGCAGCCTGTGCAAAACCCTGTTCCCCGCCTGTGGATTCTCGGTGGAAAACCTGTTCACAACACAACATATTGGGGTGAACAAACCGGGAAACATCCGCCAGCGCTGATTCGTCGCCGTTTCGTTCCGGCTTTGACCAGAAGGTTAACGATAATGGCTGAAAAGATCAGTCAAACCGTTAAGGCGCGTTAGGAAAGATCAATAATTTCATAATGTTGTACTACGCTCGCCGGGCTGCGCCGATCGTTCACCGGCAAAGCTTAACGGCGGCGCTCGCCCTGCATGAATCAGGCCAGTTCGGCGATTCAGCATGTGGTGAGACTCGCCGGCAAAAAAACCAGATGTAGCCGTGAACAAAACCTGAATCTGCGCGAGTCAGTGATTCGTAGCCGATTCGTTCCAGACTCGTTCCAACTGTTAATCAGAGCCTGTTGACAGCGCCGAGCGGGGGCCTTCGACCTGCCGGCGAAACATTCCGCTTTCGCTTCGAGCGCTAAATCCCTATGTGTCGCCTGTCACACGCGCCTCCACGGGGCGCGCTCCCGACAATGCGGGGCAGAGAGCCTTATTTCCAGGTCGATGAACATCCAGCCGAAACACACTGAGCCGCTGATCCTGTCGGGCCGAGACGTGACTGCCGTGCTCGGTCCGACCAACACCGGTAAGACCCATCTCGCCATCGAGCGCATGGTGGCGCACGAGAGCGGCATTATCGGCCTGCCGCTCAGGCTGCTCGCCCGCGAGGTTTATTCACGCGTCTGCGAGAAGGTCGGCGCTCACAAGGTGGCGCTCGTTACCGGCGAGGAGAAGATCCAGCCCGATGGCGCCAGATATTCGGTCTGCACGGTGGAAGCCATGCCGCGCGAGACCAACGCCGCCTTCGTCGCCATCGACGAGGTCCAACTGGCCGGCGATCTCGAGCGCGGCCACATCTTCACCGACCGCATCCTGCATCTGCGCGGCCGCCAGGAGACACTGCTGCTCGGCGCCGCCACCATGCACGGCATTCTCCAGCGTCTGCTGAAGGGCGTGTCGGTGGTGACGCGGCCGCGGCTGTCGCATCTGGCCTATGCCGGCTCAAAGAAGCTGACCCGCCTGCCGCGACGCACGGCGATCGTCGCCTTTTCCGCCGACGAGGTCTATGCCATCGCCGAACTGATCCGCCGCCAGCAAGGCGGTGCGGCCGTGGTGCTCGGCGCACTATCGCCCCGCACGCGCAACGCACAGGTGGCGCTGTTCCAATCGGGTGATGTCGACTACCTGGTCGCCACCGATGCGATCGGCATGGGCCTGAACCTCGACCTCGACCATGTCGCCTTCGCCCAGAACCGTAAATTCGACGGTTACCAGTATCGCAACCTGACGGCGGCCGAGCTCGGCCAGATCGCCGGCCGCGCCGGCCGGCACTTGCGCGACGGCACCTTCGGTGTCACCGGCCAGGTCGATCCGCTGGACGAAGATCTGGTCAAGAAGATCGAAGGGCATGAGTTCGACCCGGTCAAGGTGCTGCAATGGCGCACCGCGCATTTCGATTTCGCCAGCCTCGATGCGCTGAAGCGCTCCATCGAGACCAACGCGCCAGTCGAAGGCCTGACCCGTGCGCTGCCGGCGGTCGATGCGCAGGCGCTCGAGCATTTGTCCCGCGACGAGGAGATCCGGGCGCTTGCCACCGACGCCAGGCGCGTGGCGCTGTTGTGGGAGGCCTGCGCCCTGCCCGACTACAGGAAGATCGCGCCGGCCCAGCATGCCGACCTGATCGCCTCGATCTATATGGACCTTGCCAGGCATGGCCATGTCGACGAGAATTACATGGCCGAGCAGGTGCGCCGTGCCGACACGACAGACGGCGACATCGACACGCTGTCGCACCGGATCGCTCAGATCCGCACCTGGACTTTCGTTTCCAACCGGCCCGGCTGGCTGGCCGATCAGGCACACTGGCAGGAAAAGACGCGCGAAATCGAAGACAGATTGTCGGATGCGCTGCATGAGCGGTTGACGAAACGCTTCGTAGACCGCAGGACTTCCGTCCTCATGCGGCGCCTTAGAGAAAATACCATGCCTGAAGCCGAAATCAGCCCAACCGGAACCGTCCTCGTCGAAGGCCACCATGTCGGCGAGTTGCAGGGGTTCCGCTTCACCGCCGACCAGAGCGCCGGCGGCGAGGACGCCAAGGCAGTGCGCACGGCAGCCCAGAAGGCGCTTGCAGCCGAATTCGAGGCGCGGGCCGAACGCTTCGGCGCCTCGGCCAACGGCGACATTGCGCTCGGCTCCGACGGCACGCTGCGCTGGATCGGCGCGCCGATCGGCACGCTGGTCGCAGGCGACGAGGCGTTGAAGCCACGCCTTGTGCTGTTGGCTGACGAGCAGCTCACTGGTCCCGCCCGCGACAAGGTGGCGGCGCGCGCCGAGCGCTTTGTCAATTTTCAGATCGAGTCCTTGCTGAAGCCGCTGGTCGACCTCAAGAACGCCGAGCAGATCACCGGCATCGGCCGCGGCATCGCTTTCCAGCTCGTCGAGCATTTCGGCCTCATCAACCGCCGTGACATCGCCGATGAGATGAAGTCGCTGGACCAGGAAGGCCGCGCTGCCCTTCGCCGGCTCGGCGTGCGCTTTGGCGCCTACCACATCTTCGTGCCCGCGTTGATCAAGCCGGCGCCGGCCGGACTGGTGACGCTGTTGTGGGCGCTGAAGAACGACGGCAAGGACAAGCCGGGATTCGGCGACGTGGTTCACGCGCTGGCCTCCGGCCGCACCTCGGTGGTCGTCGATCCCACTTTCGACAAGACCTTCTACAAACTGGCCGGCTACCGCAATCTTGGGCGTCGCGCGGTGCGCGTCGACATCCTTGAACGACTGGCCGATCTGATCCGGCCCGCGACCAACTGGAAGCCAGGTCTCGGCCAGCGCCCCGATGGCGCCTATGACGGTCAGTCCTTCATGGTGACGCCGCCGATGATGTCGATCCTCGGCGCCACAGCCGACGACATGGAAGAGATTTTGAAAGGCCTCGGCTACCGGGCCGAGCCGAAGCCGGCGATCGAGGTGAAGGCGCGGCTCGAGGCACAGGACAATGCCGCGCGTGAAGCTGCCGTGGCCAAGCAGGCAGCGGAAGAGCAAGCCGAGCAGGCCAAGGCAGCGGAAGCCGCGATTGCGGACGCAGCCGCCGAGGCGCCGGCCGAGAGTTCGGGGGCGGATGCGGCCGCCGTGGCAGAAGCCACAGCCGAAGCCCCCGCGGAAACCGCCACCGAAGGTGCAGCGGAGCCTGTCGCGGAAGCCCAGCCGGAGACTCCCGCTCAGGTCACGGAAGACGAGCCGCCTGTAGCCGAAGCCGCAGCTGAAATGCCTGCGGTATCAGCGGCGGAGCCAGCGGCAGAACCCCAAGTCGCGGAGGTTGAAACGGCAGAGCCGGCTTCAGAAGCCTCGCCTGCAACAGAGGCGGTCTCAGCCGAACCTGCCGCGGTGGCGGACGCCGCCATCGGTGAGGCCGCTCCAGAGTCCGAGGAACCAAAACCCATCCTGTTGTGGCGGCAGGGCCGCTTCGACCAGCGCCCGCGCCACCGCCACCATGACAATCGGCCCCGTGACAATAATCGCGACAATCGCCCGCGCCACGGGCAAGCCCCGCGCGATGGTGAAGCACCGGCGGATGCCGGGCAACCGGCCGCCGCTCCAGGCAGCCGGCCGGCCCGCGAAGGACGCGGCGCGGGCAAGCCGCGCTTCGACCGCAGCAAATTCAAGCCCAAGCCCCAGGGCGAAACGGGGGAGCGGCGCGACAAGCGGCCCGACTGGAAGGGCGGCCGGCAGGACGGCAAGGGCGGTGCGCAGAGCGGGAAGCCCGCCTTCCAGCCGAAGCCGCGCGAGGAGCGCCCGGCGCGCTTCGACCCGGATTCGCCCTTCGCCAAGCTCGCCGCGTTGCGCGACCAGTTGAAGAAGTAAGTCCGCTCGCTCCGATGGTCGCCGAAGGCCGCCAGCGCATCGACAAATGGCTGTTCTTTTCGCGTGCGGTGAAATCGCGCTCGCTGGCAGCGAAGCTGGTGGTGGCCGGACGCGTCCGCATCAATCGCGACAAAGCAGCGCAGGCCTCCGATATGATCCGGGTCGGCGACGTCCTGACCATTACTCTCGAGCGGCGCATCTTCGTCTGGAAGGTGCTCGGCACGGGAACCCGGAGGGGGCCCGCCGAGGAAGCGCGCATGCTCTACGAGGATATATCGCCGCCGCCCGTGCCAAAGGGCGAGGCCATTCCCGACGCGATTCCCGCGCTGCGCGATGCCGGCAGCGGCCGCCCGACCAAGAAGGAACGCCGGCAGACCGACCGGCTGTTTGGCGAGGACTGACGCATAACCGGCTTTCGCTGCAGCCCTCCTCTGGAATTCCATTCCGGAAACACCGGTATCGCGCGCAATGGCTGCCCTTGCAAGCAGCGGGCAAAGACGTTACCTCACCAAAAAAGCACAACAAAAACGGGACGTCCCGGAGCCGACTGATGACCTATGTCGTGACCGACAATTGCATAAAATGCAAATACATGGACTGCATCGAGGTCTGTCCGGTCGACTGTTTCTACGAAGGCGAGAACATGCTCGTCATTCATCCCGACGAATGCATCGACTGCGGCGTCTGCGAACCGGAATGCCCAGCCGACGCGATCAAGCCGGACACCGAGCCGGGCCTCGACAAATGGCTGCAGATCAACACCGAATACGCTGACAAATGGCCCAACATCACCGCCAAGAAGGAGCCTCCTGCCGACGCCAAATCCTTCGATGGCGAGGCCGGCAAGTTCGAGAAATACTTCTCGGCTGAACCAGGCGAAGGCGACTGACTGCAATGCCGATTCAGCCGGCCTAACGCTGCGTAACAAGCATGACACATTAACTGCCTTGACAGGCAGCGATGGTGCATGACCTTCGCGCATGCAGCAAAACCTTGATTCTTCCGACTTTTTGTGCTACATCAACCAAACATGCCGGTGACACAACGTCGATTTATGGCGCAAACGCCCCAAATCACTGAAAGGTGAATTTCTCATCCGGACCAGAGTGATCTGGGGCAGGCGGTCGCTGTTATGCGGTTTGCCGGTCCTGATTTTTCCGGATGGATTCGTCTGTTGTGCGGCTAACGGTCGGTAGCCCGACCGCATGAGTTCAGCCGGCGCCGCCATGCCGGCGCAACAACAAGGAGTTCAGGGCGTAATGGCAACTATCACCCCGCAGAAGAAGTCCAGCGCAGCGCGTCACGGTTTCAAGACCGGCGAGTACATCGTCTATCCGGCGCATGGCGTTGGTCAGATCGTCTCGATCGACGAGCAGGAGGTTGCGG
Source organism: Mesorhizobium sp. (assembly GCF_004962245.1). Classification (GTDB taxonomy): domain Bacteria; phylum Pseudomonadota; class Alphaproteobacteria; order Rhizobiales; family Rhizobiaceae; genus Mesorhizobium. The sequence continues at coordinate 174,733 of NZ_SUHQ01000005.1, forward strand.
GCCACAAGCTGGAACTGTTCGTCATCGACTTCCAGAAGGACAAGATGCGCCTGAAGGTCCCGGTCGCCAAGGCGACCTCCATCGGCATGCGCAAGCTGTCGGAAGAGGATTATGTGGAGCGCGCGCTGAAGGTCGTGCAGGGCCGCGCCCGCGTCAAGCGTACCATGTGGTCGCGCCGCGCCCAGGAATATGATGCGAAGATCAATTCCGGTGACCTGATCTCGATCTCGGAAGTTGTGCGCGACCTCTACCGCGCCGACAACCAGCCGGAGCAGTCCTATTCCGAGCGCCAGCTTTACGAGGCGGCACTCGACCGCATGGCCCGCGAGATCGCGGCCGTCAACCGCATGTCGGAAACCGAAGCGGTGCGCCTCATCGAGGTGAACCTCAACAAGGGTCCGAAGCGCGGCGCCAAGGCCGACAATGAAGAAGCCGAGCAGGAAGAGGCTGCCTGAGCGCTTCTCGCCTCCCAATTTGGAAAAACCCGGCCTCGCGCCGGGTTTTTTTGTTTTTGGGCCGATTCGTCTGATGAAGTGCATGACGGGGCAGAACAGGCGAATATCTTACCCTTCGCCGCCGCCCTCCTTCTGCGCCTCTTGCTTCAGCGTCGCGATGAACCGCCTGGTCCGCTGACGCTCCGGATTGCTGAACAGAACCGCCGCCGGGCCTTTCTCGACGATGCTGCCGGCGTCGAGGAACACCACTTCCTGTGCGATCTTGGAGGCGAGGCGCAGGTCATGCGTCGCCATCACCATGGTGGTGCCCTCGCTGGCGAGCTGGCCTAGCACGTCGACCACCTCCTGCGCCAGTTCCGGGTCGAGCGCCGAGGTCGGCTCGTCGCACAACAGCACTTTCGGCGACGGCGCCAGCGCCCGGGCGATCGCCACGCGTTGCTGCTGGCCGCCTGACAGCGTCGCCGGCCAGGCATCGGCCTTATGCGCCATGCCGACCTTTTCGAGCAGAGCAAGCGCCCGCTCGCGCGCCCGCCCGGCTGGCCATTTCAGCACCGTCACCAACCCCTCCATGACATTCTCGATCGCGGTGCGATGCGGAAACAGCTGAAAATTCTGGAACACCATGCCGGTCTGCAGCCGCAGGCGCTGGATGGCCTTGGCGGAAACCTTGCCGCCGGGGTGGAATTCGAGCGCGTCGTCGCCGATGCGCACTGTACCCGAAGTTGGAATCTCGAGCAGGTTGATGCAGCGCAGGAGCGTGCTTTTCCCGCCGCCCGAAGGACCGACAAGGGCGGTGACGCTGCCCTCCTCGATGGTGACCGTCACGCCCTTCAGCACAAGATTGTCGCCGAAGCGCTTCTCGATGCCGGTGAGTCCGATCATGAGCGTGCCTCCAGGAAGCCGCCATAGCGGTTGAGCCGCGTTTCGAGCCGCGTCTGCAACGCCGACAGCACGGAGCTCAGCGCCAGGTAGAGAGCAGCGGCCTCGATATAGAGGATCAACGGCTCATAGGTGGTGGCGACAATGCGCTGCGCCGCCTGGAACATTTCCGGCACGGTGATGGCGGCGGCCAGCGACGTGTCCTTGACCAGCGAGATGAAGGTATTGGACAGCGGCGGCACCGCGACGCGGCCGGCCTGCGGCAGTATGGTGCGCCGCATCGCCTGGCTCCAGGTCATGCCGATCGAATAGGCCGCCTCCCACTGCCCCTTCGTCACCGAGCCGATGACGGCGCGGATGATTTCCGATGTATAGGCGCCGATGTTGAGCGTGAAGCCGATCAACGCGGCTGAAAAAGCGTCGAGCAGGATGCCCACCGAGGGCAGCCCGTAGAAGATCAGGAAGAGCTGCACCAGAAGCGGCGTGCCACGGAAGATCCAGACGTAGAAGCGGACCACGGCGACCAGCGGCTTCGGGCCGAACAGCCGGACAAGCGCGGCGACCAGTCCCACGAAGAGGCCGAATGCGAACGACAGCAGCGTCAGCGGCACGGTGAAGATCAGCGCCGCCCATAACAGCGTGGGCAACGAGTCCAGCATCAATTGCAGCCAGTGCGGCACGAAACCCCCTCCTTGCGAGATTACCGCCCAACCGGCCCGGCGGCATTGAGGCGCGACCATAGGATCGTCATATCACGCGAAAAGCGGCGGCCGTCAAAGGCGGCTCGCCGCTATGTCTCTGCCATGCGGATATGCTTGCCATGCGGGCCGGCAACCGGCCCGGCCCGTGAAATGCGCCTACTTCGAAACGTCCTGGCCGAAATAGGTGTCGGCGATCTTCTTGTAGGTGCCGTCGGCCTTGATGTCGGCCAGCGCCTGGTTGATGGCGGCGACCAGTTCTGGATCGCCCTTGCGCACGATGACGCCGGAATAGTCGGCGTTTTCTTCCTGCGCGGCGATCTTCACATTGGCGTCGGGCTTGTGCTTCTTGAAGTCGAGGAAGGACAGGCTGTCGTTGATGGTGGCGTCGGCGCGGCCGGTAAGCAGCAGCTGGATCGACTGGTCGAAACCATCGGTGCCGACGAGTTCGGCGCCGTTCGTTTCGGCGAGCTTGCCAAAATTCGAGGTCAGCGACTGCGCTGCCTTCTTGCCCTCGAGGTCGGCAAAGCTCTTGATGTCGGTATTGTCGCCGCGCACGATCAGCACCGCCTTGGAAGCGATGTAGGGATCGGAGAAATCATATTTGGCCTTGCGCGCCTCGGTGATGCCGACCTGGTTGATAACGGCGTCATAGCGCTTGGCGTCGAGGCCGGCGATCAGCCCATCCCATTTGCCTTCGAGGAATTCGGCCTTGACGCCGAGGCGCTGGGCGATCGCCTGGGCGATCTCGACATCGAAGCCGACCAAGGCGCCCGAGGCGTCATGATAGGTGAAGGGGGCATAGGTGCCTTCCGTGCCGATCTTGAAGGCGCCGGCCTGCTTGATCTGATCGAGATTGGCGCCGGCATGGCCGGATGTGACGGCCAGAACCTGCAGTGTTCCAGCGACGATAAGCGATTTGAGCCATTTCATTTTTCTGTGATCCCGTCCTTGGCCGGTGTACAGCGCATTTGTAAGCGGCGGAAACTGACAGATGCAGGCTAGCAAAATAAGAAACCAGATTTCAAATATGAGACCTTTTTGAAATCCAATTCTCAAAGCCATATCAATTTACGCCGCCCGACCGCGTAGCGACCGCCGCGGCAAGCGTTCGGACGGTGCAATCCACGCGACATCGGCGGCGGAACCATTCGCCCGCGTGGCACGTTCTTGGCTGTTGTAGGGCGCGGCGTCGCCAATTCAACCACGATGCCAGCTCAGGGACGAGCGATCGCACCACCACAACGCCCGGAACAGGGAGCGCGGCATGATGGAAGATACGGCAGGGCGAACCATGATCCGTGCGGCGATGAAAGCCCCCTATCTCGAGCGCGACGAGGAGCATCTTCTCGCGCTGCGCTGGAAGAAAGACAACGACCAGCAGGCGCTGCACCAGATCGCCATGGCGCATATGCGGCTGGTCATTTCCATGGCCTCGAAGTTCCGCCACTATGGCCTGCCCTTGGGCGACCTGGTCCAGGAAGGCCATGTCGGCCTGCTTGAGGCGGCGGCCCGTTTCGAACCGGAGCGCGAGGTGCGGTTTTCGACCTATGCGACGTGGTGGATTCGCGCCTCGATGCAGGATTACATCCTGCGCAACTGGTCTATCGTCCGCGGCGGCACCAGCTCGGCGCAAAAGGCGCTGTTCTTCAATTTGCGGCGCCTGCGCGCCCGCTTGGCGAACGGCGCCGAGCCGATCTCGAATGCCTCGCTCTACCGCGAGGTGTCGGTGGCGCTCGGTGTTTCCGAGGCCGACGTGGCGATGATGGATTCCCGTCTTTCGGCTCCAGACAGCTCTCTCAACCAGCCGCTCGCCGACGATGCCGGCGCCACCGAGCGGATGGATTTCCTCATTTCAGACGATCCTTTGCCGGACGAAGTCGTGGGTGACACGATCGATGTCGAACGCCGTTCTCTCTGGCTGAAAGCGGCGCTCGGCGCGCTCAATGCCCGCGAGCTCAGGATCATCGAGGAGCGCCGGCTGAGCGACGAGGGCGCGACGCTCGAAGCGCTCGGCGAGGCGCTCGGCATCTCGAAGGAGCGTGTCCGCCAGATCGAGGCACGCGCCATGGAAAAGCTCAAGATAGCTCTGGTGAAGCAGAACCCCGAGTTTCTGGCGACAGCCGCCTAGGAGTGTTGAGATTCGGGTTAGGCCGAGCCGGACTCAAAGACGGGCGCGAAGCGACCAAACCAGGTGGTTTCCGAGAACCGGAGCGGAGCGTACTTTTGAGTACGAAAGCACCGGAAGCGCGGCAAATTGGCGTTTGCAGGCCCGCATCACCTGAGTATCGACATACCCTATCTGTCGGTGATGATCTTGACCTTGTCGCCGGCCGAAACGGCAGCACCAGGCGACAGCGCATTGAGCACCCGGAACAGGTCGAGCTTGCGGTCGACGCCGACCATCTGCGCGGCGAGCGAACCCATGGTCTGGCCGGGCTGCACCGTGACGACGCGGATATGCAGCGGCTTCAGTGCAGCTTTCTCGGCCGCGCTCAAGATGCGGAAGGAGCCGCTGACCGAGCGCGCCACCGCGTCCAGCGAGGTGCTGGCGGAAGGGGCCGCCGTCAACAGCCGGTAGACCTGGCCGCCGGCGCGGATCACCGCGATGTCGAACTGCCAACCCTCGGCGCTGGCATGCGCCGTCGCCGCCTCGCTGCCGTTGATCGTCTCCTGACGCACGCTGCTCTCATCGAGACCGGCCACCCAGCCGCTGCGGATATAGTCGGTCAGCGAGCGGCTCTTGTCGATCGAAACGCCGTCGAAGCGGATCGCCATATCGCCCGGCCCTGTCGCCGTCACCGCCGCGGCCGAGTTGTCGATGATGAAACCGTCGGGCACCGAGAACGACACACCGAGGCCCGGGTGCAGGAAGGTTTCGCCGCGCACATAGCCTTCTTCCGGCGTGTCGCCGTAAAGCAGCCCGTCTATGCCGGCAAGAAAGGGGTCGCGGTCGCGCGTGCCGACGCCAGGCGCGCCGAACTGGCGGGCGTGGCGCTGCGCCAGTTCGATGCGCTGCGGCGTGTTGGGGTGCGTAGCCAGGAAGTCGAGGCTGGCGTCGGTGGCACCGCTGATCGAGCGGAAGTCGGTGTAGGCCGACATTGACTGCAGGAAGCGGCCGGCGGCAAAAGGATCGAAGCCCGCCTCGCCGATCGACTTGATGCCAATGCCATCGGCCTCCAGTTCCTGATTGCGCGAGAACTGGGCAAGCCGCAGCTTGCCGCGGATCAGTGCCGCCTTGGCGGTCGGGTTGTCGCCGAGCACGTCGGAGACGACCTTGGTCGCCAGTCCTTCCTCAGCCTCCAATTGCTGGCGCTGCAGGCCGTGGTTTGCCGTGACGTGGCCCATCTCATGCGCGATGACAGCGGCGAGCTCGGCCGAATCGTTGGCCAGCGCCAACAGGCCGCGCGTGATATAGAGATACCCCCCCGGCAATGCGAAAGCATTGACGTTGGGCGAATTGAGGATCGTGATGCGGTAGGTCTGGGTCGGATTGGCCGACACCACGGTCAGGCGGCCGACGACCTTGGCGACCATCCGCTCGAGCTTGGGGTCGGAATATTCGCCGCCATAGGTGGCGAGGATGCGCGGATGCTGCGCCTTCGCCATTTCGGCGAGCCTGCTGTTGGCGGCGACATTGTCGACCGTGATCGGCTTGCTGGAAGGCTGGAAGCCGGATTCCTGAACGTCCGGAGGCGTGAACATCTGGCAGCTTGCCAGCGCCACGGCAAAGCCAGCCAGCGCGAGGAAGCGCGCCAGCGGATTCCTTCTCACTCTGTCGGTGCCGGTCGGCAGAATAGCTTCCTTTCGGGTCTCAGCGCATGACCCGAAAATCGGGTATCGATTTTCAGAAAGGATCATGCGCAAAATCAAACTGCCACAGCGTCCTTCGCGCCACCAGCATCCGCGGCGCACCGTAGTGGCAAATCACACCCTATGCCGGACCAGTATCGGAGGACCTAGCCACACTACTTTGACCATGGCAAGCAAGCGCCACATGGCCTGAAGCCGGTTTGGCCGTAAATTATGTCCGCTTCCGGGCAATATCTCGTGATCCGCCGCCAAACGGACCTGCACCGATATAGTGCCTGAAGGCCTCCGGTCCAGCCTTGGTGAAAAAACCGGCCGCGGCACCCGTAGCGGCAACCGTGCCATTGTCCAGGAACACCATGTCCTGGCCGATACGGCGAGCATCTTCCGGTTGGTGCGTGACGAACAGCACCGTCATGCGCCGCTCCGCATGGACGCCGGCCACCAGATCGAGCATGTCGTCGCGCAACGCCGGTCCGAGCGAGGCGAACGGCTCATCGAGCAAAAGCACTGGCCGGTCGCGCACCAGGACGCGGGCGAGCGCGACACGCTGCCGCTCGCCACCGGACAGTTCGCGCGGCAGGCGCTGCTCCTTGCCGGCAAGGCCGACGCGCTTGAGCGCCCCGGCGATTGCAGCACGGTCGGCCTCGGTCAGCCTGAGCGACGGCGAGCGGCCGAGCCCGACATTTCGTTCGACCGAAAGATGGGCAAAGAGATTGTTCTCCTGGAACACCATCGATACCGGCCGCGCCGAAGGTGGTTTGGCGCCGACATCGGCGCCGCCGATCAGCACGCGGCCCGATCGCGGCATCTCGAAGCCGGCCACCAGATTGAGCAGCGTCGATTTCCCCGAGCCGCTCGGCCCCATGATGGCGGTGATCTTCGAAGCGGCGAACTCGACATCGAATAAGAACGGCGCTTCGCCATAGCTGAACGAGACCTTTTCCAGCCGCACGGCCGTATCGTTTTCCGCGCTGTTGTGCGTCATGATTTCTCTCTCCGTCCCAGCCAGCTCGCGGCCAGGACAAGCGCGAGACAGACCAGACCGAGCAGCAACGCCAGGCCTGCGGCGTCCATCGTGCGATAGCTGCCCATGCGCGCCAGCAGGAGATAAGGCAATGTCTGCAGGGAATCGCTGCCGAACAGGGCGATGACGCCAAGATCGCCGAGCGACAGCGCCATGGCAAAGGCAAAACCTGTGGCGAGCGGCCGCCGCAACGACGGCCAGTCGACCAGCCGGAACCGGTTCCACCCCGTAATGCCAAGCAGCAGACAGAGCCGTTCGTGGCGTTCGCTCGCCGCATCATAGCCGGGCCGGATGGCGCGGATGGCAAACGGCATCGCCATCACCGCATTGACGGTGACGACCATGACAGGGGCGATGGCAAAGACGTCGCTGACAGTGCGCAGGAGCAGGAACCAGCCGGCGCCGATGACGATGGGCGGCACGACGAGCACGAAGCCGGCGCCGGTATCGGTGGCGTGTTCGAGCAGCGTCTTGGCACCGATGCGATGGTTTAAGGCCAGCGCCCGCCGTGCCATGACGAGCGACAGCGACAGCGCCACCGAAAGCAGCGCCGCCAGCAAGGCGAGCACGGCGCTGGTCAGCGTCGCTTGCCGCACCGCGCTCTCGCCCGCCAGCCGGCCGAGATCGGCGCCAAGGCCTGACGTCACCGTGGCCGCCATCGGCCCGGCGACGAACAGCAATGCCAGAACGATCAATGCGGCGTTCAGCACGGTCTCGACGATGCTTGGCGAAAGATACCGGCGCGGCGCGACCGGCAGATTGGCGTCACCGACAGTGTTGGCGCCGAGCCGCATCAACGCCAGCACCACGATGAAGGTCAGCACGATCTGCAGCAGCGTCAGCGTCACCGCGCGGGCAGGATCGAAATCGAAACGCAGCGCCTGGTAGATGGCGACCTCCAGTGTCGTCGCGCGCGGACCGCCGCCCAGCGTCAGCACGATGGTGAAGGACGTGATGCAGAGCATGAAGACAAGCCCGGCGACCCCCGGCAGTGCCGCGCGCAGCGTCGGCCATTCGATCAGCCGGAAGGCAGGCCTGGCGCCCATGCCGAGCTGGCTCGCCAGCCGCCACTGGTCGGCCGGCACTGTCCCCAGCGCTTCGAGGAACAGCCGCGTGGCCAGCGGCAGATTGAAGAAGGCATGGGCGACAAGGATGCCGGACAGGCCGTATATGCCCGGCCAGCCCTGACCGCCAATCGCAGTGAGCACGCCGGCGAAATAGCCGGCACGGCCATAAAGGGCCAGAATGCCGAGCGCCGCGACGATGGCCGGCAGCGCCAGCGGCACGGCGAAAAGCTGCAGGATCAGGTCGCGGCCAAAGAAACGCGGATGCCGCGACAGCGCCCGAGCGACCAACAGTGCCGGCACGACGGAGAGCAGCGTCGACAGCAAAGCCTGCCACAGCGTGAAGCGGGCGACGCGGAAGAGATAGGAATCGAAGGCCGACGCAGCGCCGGAAGGGTCGCGTGCGCCTTCAAGGATGAGCCCGACGAACGCTCCGCCAATCAGCAGTGCAATGGCGGCAAGCGCGACGATGCCGGCGATGACGCGGGAGTCAGCGGGATGGCGGATCTGCATTTCGCCGTTACCCAATACTGCGATGGGTGTTGAATGACGGAAATGCTTGGCGAAGGTCGCGTTCTCGTCCACCCCCCTCTGGCCGCCGGCCAGAGGGGGGTGGTTGACAGTTACCAAAGCCAGCTACTTGCTCATTACCGACAGCCATTCGTCGACCCAGGCCTTGCGGTTGGCGGCGACCTCTTCGGGGCTGAACATCAAGGTCTTGGTCGGCTTGACGAGCTTGTCGAAGGCCGGATTGAGCGGCTTGTCGGTCTTGCCGGCCGGGAACATCCAGTTGGTTTCGGGGATCACATCCTGGAATTTCGGCCCTGTCATGAAAGCCATGAACTGTTCCGCCAGCGGGTTCTTCGCACCTGACGTGGTGATGCCGGCAACCTCGATCTGCAGATACTCGCCCTCCTCGAAGGACGCCGCCTGATAGCGTTCGGTGTTTTCGGCGACCATGTGATAGGCCGGCGATGTGGTGTAGGACAGCACCATCGGCGCCTCGCCCTTGGTGAACAGGCCATAGGCCTCGCTCCAGCCCGGCGTCACTGTGAGCACCTTCGCCTTGAGCTTGGCCCAGGCTTCCGGAGCCTTGTCGCCATAGACCGACCTCACCCACAACAGCAGCCCGAGACCGGGCGTCGAGGTACGCGGATCCTGGATGACGATCTTCTCATCGGCATTGCCCTCGACCAATTCCTTCAGGCTCTTCGGCGGGTTTTTCAGCTTTTCGGTGTCGTAGACGACGGCGAAATAACCATAGTCGAACGGCACGAAAATATCATCGCTCCAACCGCCCGGCACATTGACGTCGATTACCGCGCCGTGCGGCGAAAACAGGCCGGTGGCCTTGGCTTCCGCCGTCAGATTGGTGTCGAGGCCGAGCACAATATCGGCCTTGGTAGCGGCCCCTTCCAGCCTGACGCGGTTGAGCAGCGCGACGCCATCGGCGACCGCGACGAAATCAAGAGTACAGCCGCATTCCGCCTCGAAGGCCTTCTTCACCGCGGGGCCTGGACCCCAATCGGCGGTGAAACTCTCATAGGTATAGACGGTGAGTTTCTCTTGCGCGGATGCCGGCCAGGTGCCGGCGAGAACGGACGCCGCCAGCAGTATTGCCGAAACAAGGGGGTATAAAAACGTGCGCATCGGCGCCTCCTTCGTTCGCATTGAAAGGAATTGAGGCGTCGGGTTTTCCGAAACGTCTAATCCCTCCGCCGGTACAAGCCGGATCAGGTTCAGCGGGTTGGCATCGTTGCCTCTCAGCTGGTCCGCGAAGATCGCGTCCAGCACCCCGTTAGAGCGTTTCGACACATAGGCCCGGCCCAAGTGCGGCGCAAGCGGAAGTTTGCCGGGCATCCGGAGCGCGGCCTTCCGTTTCGCCTTCCGTTTCCTGGGCAGGGCTGGTAAGGGCCACGAGATATGAGCGCATTCACCATCCTGCTTGGCGGCGATCTTATCCGCACGCCGCTGCTCGACCGCCAGGTCGCCGGCACACGCGTCATCGCCGCTGATGCCGGCATCGGCCATGCCCGGACTTTGGGCGTGACGCCGGAACTCTGGGTCGGTGACTTCGATTCCGTCCCGGCGGATTTGCCGGACGATCTGACCGCCGTTCCCCGTCAGGTGTTTCCGGCCGAAAAGGACAACACCGACGGCGAACTGGCCATCGCTGCCGCGCTCGAACGCGGCGCGACCAGCCTCGTGCTCGCAGGCGCGTTCGGCGGCAGGCGCATCGACCACGCATTTCTGCATCTGGCGCTCAGCCTGCGACTGGCGGAAAGCGGGACGGACGTGCTTTTGACCAGCGGGGCGCAGGAAGGCATCCCCTTGCTCCCCGGAAAGGCCGGCTTCGACTACGCCGACGGCACGCTGTTTTCGATTCTCGACTTCTCCGATCTTTCCGGCCTGACCGTCTCCGGCGCCAAATGGCCGCTGAACCATGTCGAGGTGGCGTTCGGCTCGTCGCTGACCCTTTCCAATGAGGTCAAGGGTCGGCTCGAAATCGCGCTGGACAGCGGCCGCGCGCTGTTGCTCGCCCATCCTTTTCCCTTACCCGAAAGCTGACATGGCGCCGCCACTTCTCAATCTCGACGGGATAAAACTGACCTTCGGTGGCACGCCGCTGCTCGACGGGGCGGAACTGACAGCGTCGGCCGGTGACAAGATTGCTTTGGTCGGCCGCAACGGCTCGGGCAAGTCGACGTTACTCAAGATCGCAGCAGGGTTGATCGAGCCGCAGGACGGCGAGGTGTTTCGCCAGCCTTCTGCGACAGTGCGCTACCTGCCGCAAATGCCCGACATGGACGGTTTCGCCAGCGTCCGCGCCTATGTCGAGGCGGGGCTCGGACCCGCCGACGATCCCTACCGCGCCACCTATCTGATGGAGCATCTCGGCCTGTCCGGCGAGGAACGGCCGAACGACCTGTCCGGCGGCGAGGCGCGCCGTGCTGCCCTTGCCCGCGTCATGGCGCCGGAGCCCGACATTCTCCTCCTCGATGAGCCGACCAACCATCTCGATCTTTCAGTCATCGAATGGCTGGAGGAGGAACTTGTCCGCACCTCTTCGGCGCTGATCGTCATCTCACACGACCGCCGCTTCCTCGAACGCGTGTCGCGCGCCACCGTCTGGCTCGATCGCGGCCAGACCCGCAGGCTCGACAAGAGCTTCGGCCATTTCGAGGAATGGCGCGACCAGGTGCTGGAGGAGGAAGAGCGCGAGCAGCACAAGCTTGGCCGCCAGATCGTGCGCGAGGAGCACTGGCTGCGCTATGGCGTGACGGCGCGACGCAAGCGCAACATGCGCCGGCTCGGCGAACTGCAGACCATGCGCCAACGTTTTCGCGGCCATCGCGGCGCCGAGGGCGCGGCGACCATGGTGGCCAGCGACGCGGCCGAATCCGGCAAACTGGTCATCGAAGCCAAGAACATCGAGAAAAGCTTTGGCGACCTCACCGTGGTCAAGGGCTTCTCGACCCGCATCCAGCGCGGCGACCGCGTCGGCCTTGTCGGGCCGAACGGCGCCGGCAAGACGACGCTGCTGAAGATGCTGACCGGCGAATTGAAGCCGGACTCGGGCACGGTGCGGCTCGGCACCAATCTGGAGATCGCCACGCTAGACCAGAAGCGCGAGGCGGTCGATCCGCAAGAGACGCTGGCGCAATATCTCACCGACGGGCGCGGCGAGAACCTTGTCATCAACGGCGAGCAGCGCCACGTCGTCTCCTACATGAAGGACTTCCTGTTCAAGCCGGAACAGGCGCGCACGCCAGTGCGCGAGCTTTCGGGCGGAGAGCGGGCGCGGCTGCTGCTGGCCCGTGTGCTGGCACGGCCGGCAAACCTGCTGGTGCTCGACGAGCCGACCAACGACCTCGACATGGAGACGCTGGAACTGCTGCAGGAACTGGTCGCAGGTTTTGCAGGCACGGTCATCCTGGTCAGCCATGACCGCGATTTCCTCGATCGCACCGTGACCAGCCTGATCGCACCGGACGACGGCGGCCGCTGGATCGAATATGCCGGCGGCTATTCCGACATGCTGGCGCAGCGCGGCGGCACCAGGCTCGATGATCGCAAGGCGCGGCCGAAGGCCGAAACCGGCGAGGCGACAGCGGTGGGCAGGGCCGAAGCGGCTGCGCCGAAGGGACCAGCGAAGAAACTGTCGTTCAAGCAGAAATTCGCACTGGAATCGCTGCCGAAGAAGATCGAGGCGGTGACAGCCTCGATTTCGCGGCTGGAGAACAACATAGCCGACCCGGCCTATTACGAGCGCGACCCGGCCTCGTTCCAGAAGACCATCGCCGCCCTCGACCAGGAGCGCGCCACGCTGGCAGCGCTCGAGGAGGAGTGGCTGGAGCTGGAGATGCTGCGCGAGGAGATGGAGGGGTGAGGAGCCTTCGGCGGAGGACGGCCATGGCGAAGGACTGAAAAGCGTCGCGACCTGAACCTTATGCGCATATACTATGCGCATAACCCAGGGCGAATCCAATGCATCATTCCATCCCGAAATCGCAGCGAAAGTCCGTCAACACCTCGATCGATTCAAAGCTGATCGAGGAGGCAAAAGCACTCGGCATAAATATGTCGCGCGCCGCCGAACAGGGAATTGCAAAGGCGATTTCGGATGAGAAATCGCGGCGCTGGTTACTGGAGAACAGGGAAGCGATCGAAAGCTCAAATGAGTATGTGAGGCGCAACGGGCTGCCATTGGCCAAATATCGGCTGTTTTGATGGCTCGCTACGACCTCTACCACAATGTCGAAGGCGATGCCTATCTACTCGACGTTCAGTGCGATCTTCTTGGACACCTCAACACACGCGTCGTCGTACCGCTGCTGCCGCCCAATAGCGCGCCCGTACCGGGTCGCCGCCTGAACCCGATCTTCGTCATCGATGGAAAAGACTATGTAATGGTCACCCAATTCATATCGGCCGTGACAGATACCGAACTACGCCAGGCCGGTGGCAATCTGTCGAAGCACCATGACGACATCGTGGCCGCACTCGATATGCTGTTCCAGGGCTTCTGAGCCAAAGGGAGCGTTGGGCTGGTGGGCGAGCCTCAGCCAGCCGTCTTCGCTTGCCAGGCCTTCAACGCCTCGTCGAACACCTTCTCGCCGGGAATGCCCTTTTCCATGGTGAGCAGCGCCCGCCGTCCGGTCTTGTAGACGACCGGCACATCGATCCAGTTCTGGCCCCGCAGCAGGGTCAGATTGGCGTTTTCGTCCGCCTTGGTGTCGTTAAGTGCGACCAGGAAGAAGCCGTCGGCGATCTTGGCCGGGATGCCGATCAGCGGACTGCCTGCATCCTGTTCAGAGCCCTTCATGGCGACGCGCAAGATGTTGTCGACGCCGCCGCCCTCGAAGCCATCAGGCGTCAGGAAGATCATCTCGATGATGTGGCTGGCTGGCAGCGTCTGGTCGGTGTTGCGGCGGATGGTCATGCGCAATTGCACGTCCTTGCCGGGGATGCTCGCCTCGGCGCGGATCGCCGGCTCGGGCGGCAGATTGCCGCCGGGCGATTCCTGCACAAGCGACCAGACGATGCTGCCGGGCTCGGCCGAGCCCTGAGCGGTGCTGGTGCGCTCCTCGTAGAAGATCGCCTTCTGGCCGACCGCCAGCGCGGTTTCCGCAGGCGCTGCCGGTGTGGCACCCGGGGTCGGCGCTGCCGGGGCTGCGGTATCCGGCGTGGCTCCGTCGGCAGGCGGTGTTGCCGCCGGGGCCGCGCCCGGCGTGGTGGGCTCATTCGTGGCTTGCGCATCGCCGGCTGGCGCTTGAGGCACGGGAGTGGCCGGCGGCGGCGTGGTCAGCGCTGCGACGGATTCGCCCTCTCCGATGCCGCTTTGTCCTGAAGCGGGGCCGGGATCGACCTCACCGCCCTCGGGCGTAAGGCGCTGGGTGAACTTTGCGCCCTCGGTGTCCGTTGCAGCCGGTTCGGCCGGGGGCCTTGCCGCAGCATCGGCGGCCGGGTCGGCATCGGCAACCGGGTCGGCGGGGGCCGCCGGCTTCACCAGTGGTTTGGTCGTTGCGACCTCGGAACTGTTGAGACCCAACATGCTGCTGAACGCGTCCTTGTTCAGCCAGATGCCGTAGCCACCGCCGGCAACAACGAGCAAAGCGACCACAGCGGCAATCAGCCCGCCATAGCTGCGCTTGCGCTCGGCCGGACGCGGACGCGGAAAGGTACCGGACGGCGCCGGCCCGTCGTCGGAAAAGACATCGTCCCTGAAAACATCGCCCTTGTCGTCCGCCGCTGGAATATCCGTTTCCGATGGCACGGGATCGGCGCGCTCTGGAGAAGAAGCAACGGACGGCGGTTTTTGCCAATTCGGCACCGCCTTGGCGGCTGGCGCCGGCTGCCATGCCGGCTCGGTCTTCACCGGCTGCCGGACATGGCTGGATTGATTCTTGTTGCGATCAATGGAGGAGAAGATGTCCTCCAGTTCCGCCAGTGGATCGGATGCCGGCGCAGGCTTGGCATACTCCCGCTCGACGCTGGCAATGGCGTCTTCCAAGGTACGCTTATGCTGGGCAATTACCGACGGCGCCAGCGGCGGTGTGTTCTTGGCCAGCTTGTCTGCGATGGTGACGCGAGCTTTGTCATAGACTCTCGCGCGCACCTCCGGCGTCGGGTTGCTGAGCCCGCCGAGCGTCCTTTTCAGAGGACCAACAAAATCTGCCATGCTTCAGTCGACCTGCATTTCGTTTCTGGGCCGGCCTCCGCAAATCGGCCGCGATGCCCGGAACGGCTGAGAATCTAGTCTTGAAACGGATCGGTCACAAGTATTGTGTCGTCCCGTTCCGGGCTGGTGGAAAGGAGTGCGACCGGCGCGCCGATCAGTTCCTCGATGTGACGGACATATTTGACGGCCTGGGCCGGCAGGTCGTTCCAGCTTCTGGCGCCGGCGGTGGTGCCTTTCCAGCCCTCCAGCGTCTCGTAAACCGGTTCGACGCGCGCCTGAGCACCCTGGCTGGCCGGCAAATAGTCGATCGCCTCGCCATCGAGCCGATAGCCGGTGCAGACCTTGATCTCGTCCAGCCCGTCGAGCACGTCGAGCTTGGTCAGCGCGATGCCCTTGATGCCGTTGACGGCGACGGCCTGGCGAACCAGCACGGCATCGAACCAGCCGCAGCGGCGCTTGCGGCCGGTGACGACGCCAAACTCGTGACCCCGCGTGCCCAGGAACTCGCCGATCTCGTTCTTCTGTTCGGTCGGGAACGGACCTTCGCCGACACGCGTCGTATAGGCCTTGGTGATGCCGAGCACATAGCCGATGGCGCCCGGGCCGACGCCGGAACCGGCGGAGGCCTGGCCGGCGACCGTATTGGACGAGGTGACGAACGGATAGGTGCCGTGATCGATGTCGAGCAGCGTGCCTTGCGCGCCCTCGAACAGGATGCGTTCGCCGGCGCGGCGCTTGTCGTCGAGGATCTTCCAGACGCGGTCCATATAGGGCAGGATCTCGTCGGCGACCGAAATCAGCTCATTCATGATCGCCTCATGGGTGACTTCGGCGTGGCCGAGCCCGCGGCGCAGCGCATTGTGATGCGTGAGCAGCCTGTCGACCTTCAGGGGCAGCGTTTCCAAATCCGCCAAATCCATCACCCTGACCGCGCGCCGGCCCACCTTGTCCTCGTAAGCGGGGCCGATGCCACGACGGGTCGTGCCAATCTTCGTTCCGGAATTGGAGGCGGCATCCTCGCGGAATCCGTCCAACTCCCGGTGCAGCGACAGGATAAGCGCGGTGTTTTCGGCTATTTTCAGGCGCTCCGGCGTCACCTCGACGCCCTGCGCCTTCAACTTCGCCACTTCCGCGACGAAGGCGTGCGGATCGAAGACGACGCCATTGCCGATGATGGACAGCTTGCCTTGCCGCACCACGCCGGAGGGCAGCAGCGACAGCTTGTAGACCTTGCCGTCAACGACCAACGTATGACCGGCATTGTGGCCGCCCTGGAAGCGCACGACGACGTCGGCGCGTTCCGACAGCCAGTCGACGATCTTGCCTTTGCCCTCGTCGCCCCATTGCGAGCCGACGACCACCACATTGGCCATGTTTCTTTTCCCCTGAGGCGCCGCTCGGAGCGGATTGAAATGGATCGAAACGACAGGCTTCTATCGCATCGGCCCGAAAATCGGAATCTATTTTCGGTAAGCACGATGCGAAGATTCAAAGCCCTTGGAACACGTAGTTGTGCGTCCAGGTGAACGTACGTCGCTCTATAACGTCAAGACCCGGCGAGCGCGACCATTCTTTGCCGCCGAAATCGCTCTCAGGCACAACAATTTTCGCCTTTGACATCATTTACTTGGGCGAATCACCACAATAGGTCGGCAAAGACCCTTCGCCTGCCTCCCCGGCTGGAAGTCGCTATGCATCGGACCGCCTATCTGTTCCTGCTGTTCACCACCTTGCTGTGGGGCGGCAACTCCGTGGCGGGCAAGCTGGCGGTCGATCACATTTCGCCGATGACGCTGGTCTTCCTGCGCTGGCTTCTGGCCGTTCTGATCATGCTGCCGATCGGCTGGCGAACGCTGCGCGAGGACTGGCCGGTGATGCGCAGGCATTGGTTGCTGCTTGGCGGGCTCGGCGCTTGCGGCTTCACCTTCTTTAACGCGATCTTCTACACGGCGCTCAATTACACGACGGCGATCAACGTCTCGATCGAGCAGGCGGCGATACCGATCGTGATCATCCTCGCCAATTTCGTGCTGTTTCGCCTGCGTGTGAACCGGGTGCAGATCGCCGGCGTCGTGCTGACGATCATCGGCGTTGCCCTGACCGCCAGCCACGGCGATCTGCGCCAGCTTCTCAAGCTGGATCTCAACTTCGGCGACGCCATCATGCTGATCGCAGTGCTTTGCTACAGCCTCTACTCGGTCGGGCTGCGGCTGAAGCCGGCCATGCGCTGGCAGAGCCTGATGCTGGCGCTGTCGGTTGCGGCACTTGCCACCTCTGTGCCTTTCTTCCTGTGGGAGGTGGCCGCCGGCAAGGTCATCGTCCCCGATGCACGCGGCTGGGCGATCGCGTTCTACACCGCGATCGGCGCCTCGGTCGTCTCGCAACTCTTCTACATCAGGGGCAACGAGCTGATCGGCGCCAATCGGGCCGGCCTGTTCATCAACCTGGTGCCGATCTTCGGAACGCTGCTTTCGGTGCTGATCGTCGGTGAGACATTCCAGCCCTATCAAGGCCTGGCTCTCGTGCTGGTGCTTGGCGGCATCAGCCTCGCCGAATACAGCGGAAGGAAGATGGCGATATAGGGTGAAAAAGGCGCGGGCCAGGCCGCGCCTTTCATATGCCTTCTCGGAAATTCAGATCAGGCGCCGCCCACATCGAAATGCAGCCTCTTGGCGGAGTCGATCGACTTGTGCGCCCGCACCTGTTCCAGCACGTTGTCCGGAAACGGCGCATCGAGATAGAGCAGCGCGATAGCATCGCCGCCAGGCCGGTTGCGGCCGAGTTGGAAGTTGGCGATGTTGACGCCGTTCTCGCCGCAGACCGTGCCAAGCAGACCGATGATTCCCGGCGCGTCGGCGTTGGTCGTGTAGAGCATGTGCTGGCCGACTTCGGCGTCGAGGTTGATGCCCTTGATCTGGATGAAGCGCGGCTTGCCGTCCGAGAAGCAGGTGCCGGCGATCGAACGCGTCTTATGCTCGGTCTTGACCGTCAGCTTGATATAGCCGTCGAACACGCCGGATTTGTCGCGCTTGACCTCGGCGACGATGATGCCGCGCTCCTTAACCATGATCGGCGCCGACACCATGTTGACGTCAGAGACCTGCGGCCGGATCAGCCCGGCAAGAGTGGCACTGATAAGCGCGCGCGTATTCATCGTCGCGGTCGAGCCGTCGAACAGGATCTCGACCTCCTTGATCGGATCCTCTGTGACCTGGCCGACAAAGGCGCCGAGCACTTCGGCAAGTTTGACGAAAGGTTTCAGGCGCGGCGCCTCCTCGGCGGTGATCGACGGCATGTTGATGGCGTTGGAAACGGCGCCCTTGATCAGATAGTCGGCCATTTGCTCGGCGACCTGCAGGGCGACATTCTCCTGCGCTTCGGTGGTCGACGCGCCGAGATGCGGCGTCGCCACCACATTCTCCATGCCGAACAGTTCGCTCTTCTCCGCCGGTTCGACCTCGAACACATCGATGCCGGCACCTGCCACCTTGCCGCTTTTCAGCGCCGCGATCAGGTCGGCCTCGACGATCAGCCCGCCACGGGCGCAGTTGATGATGCGTACGCCGGTCTTCATTTTGGCGATCGCGGCGGCGTCGATGATGTTGCGCGTCTTGTCGGTCAGCGGCGTGTGCAGGGTGATGAAATCGGCGCGGGCGAACAGTTCGTCGAGTTCGACCTTCTCGACCCCGAGCTCCTCGGCGCGGCTGTCCGACAGGAACGGGTCGAACGCGATGACGTGCATCTTCAGGCCGACGCCGCGCGTGGCCACGATAGAGCCGATATTGCCGCAGCCGATGATGCCCAGCGTCTTGCCGGTGATCTCGATGCCCATGAAGCGGTTCTTTTCCCATTTGCCGGCATGGGTCGAGGCATTGGCTTCAGGTATCTGGCGAGCGAGCGCGAAGATCATCGCGACGGCGTGCTCGGCGGTGGTGATCGAATTTCCGAAGGGCGTGTTCATCACGATGATGCCCTTGCGGCTCGCCGCCGGGATGTCGACATTGTCGACGCCGATGCCGGCGCGGCCAACCACCTTCAATCTGGTGGCGGCGTTGATCAGCTTTTCGGTGACTTTCGTCGCCGAACGGATGGCGAGGCCGTCATACTGGCCGATCACTTCAAGGAGCTTCTCCTTGTCCTTGCCGAGATCGGGCAAGTAATCGACCTCGACGCCGCGATCCCTGAAGATCTGCACGGCGGTAGGGGAGAGTTTGTCTGAGACGAGAACGCGGGGCGCCATAGCGGCCTCCTTTGAATGGGAATTGATCCGTTTGGGAAAGGGCGGCCCGAGGGCCGCCACGGGAAACTCAGGCGGCCGCCTTGAGCGACGCCTTTTGCGCGGCAAAGGCCCAGTCGAGCCAGGGCAGCAGCGCTTCGAGGTCGGATGTCTCGACCGTGGCCCCGCACCAGATGCGCAGGCCGGGGGGCGCATCGCGATAGGCGCCGATGTCGTAAGCGACGCCTTCCTTGTCGAGCGCCGAGACGATGCCCTTGACGAAAGCCGCTTGTCCGTCGGCATCGAACGCCGCGACATCCGGGTCGGTGAAGGAAAGACAGACCGACGTGTTCGACCGCGTCGCCGGATCGGTGGCCAGATGGCCGAGCCACGAGGATCTGCGGACGAAACCGTCGAGAACGGCGGCATTGGCATCGGCGCGGGCAATCAAGGCGTCGAGCCCGCCGATCGACTTCGCCCAACGCAGCGCGTCGAGATAGTCCTCGACGCACAGCATCGACGGCGTGTTGATGGTCTCGCCCTTGAAGATGCCTTCGATGAGCTTGCCGCCCGACGTCAGGCGGAAGATCTTCGGCAGCGGCCAGGCCGGCTTGTAGCTTTCCAGCCGCTCGACGGCGCGCGGGCTGAGGATTAGCATGCCGTGCGCACCTTCACCGCCCAGAACCTTCTGCCAGGAAAAGGTGACGACATCGAGCTTCTGAAAATCGAGTCTTTGTGCAAAGGCTGCCGACGTGGCATCGCAGATGGTCAGGCCCTTACGGCCGGCCGGGATGAAATCGCCGTTCGGTACGCGCACGCCTGATGTGGTGCCGTTCCAGGTGAAGACCACGTCGCGGTCGAAGTCGATCTTTGTCAGATCTGGCAGCGCGCCGTAGCCGGCTTCGATCCTGCGCACGTCGGCGAGCTTCATCTGCTTGACGACATCGGTGACCCAGCCGGAACCGAAACTCTCCCAGGCGACCATGTCGACGCCGCGCTCGCCGAGCAGCGACCACAGCGCCATCTCGACCGCGCCGGTGTCCGACGCCGGCACGATGCCGATGCGATAATCGGCCGGAACCTGGAGGATCTCCCGCGTCAGCTCGATCGCCTGTTCGAGCTTGGTCTTGCCGATCTTGGCGCGGTGCGAACGTCCGAGCGCGGCATTGCTCAGCGCCTCGACCGACCAGCCGGGACGTTTTGCGCAGGGACCTGAGGAAAAATTGGGATTTGCCGGACGGAGTCCGGGCTTCGTATGTGTCGTCATCGTGGTCTATCCTTCCAGATAGTGGCCCCTCGTTGGGGAGGGGTGGCCCACGGACGGCGATATGCGCTCAGGCTTCGGGCGTCAAGGGGAAAGTTTTCGTCGCTGGCAGGATACTAAGTCTCCATCAGCCGAAAACAGAACGACGGACCGAAGCCCGCCGCTGCCATTCCTAGGCTTTCGCCGTGCCTACCAGAGGTCGTAGCGTAATCCGACCTTGACTTGGTGATTGCTGATCCCTTTGCGGATCGGATACGAATCCAAATCTTCTGCGGTGGCATATTCAGCATCGGGTGCGGAAAAATATTGATAGCCCAGATCGACGGAAACATTCTTGGATACTTGATAGGCAAGGCCCGCATTCAGCGTATAGGCAAAAGAATACTGGGTCTTGTTGTCCTGCAGAACGAAATCGTCGGTAGGGTCATCGTTGTCGGTGAAATAGCTCGCCGAAAGCTTGCGCTTGCTCTGGACGACGCCGATACCCGCGCCGAGATAGGGCGTGATCCCAACATAGGTGCCAAGATCGACATAGCCATTCAGCATGCCTGAGAACGCGTAGTTTTTCAGAGTTCCGGATGCCACGGTCGCTGGATCCGCGGTCGCTGAATCGTCATAGCCGACGCTGATCTTGTTTCCGGGCAGATAGCCGAGGTTGAGATCGGCGCGCAGATAGTCGTTGAAATGGTAGCCGAAGCCGATGCTGGCAAAGATGGGGTCTTCTTTGTTGCTGAAGCTCGCCGGCGTGAAGGCGAAATCCTCATTTTCGAAGCTCTTCTCCGGCAGATAGGAAACATCGCCGCGCAGATACCATCCGGAGCCGACCTCGACCGGCACATAGTCCGGTGCCTGGTCGACATAGATCGGCGGATCGTAGTCGGCGCCAAGAGCCTGCAGCGGCATCAGGACGATTGCTGCAAGCACCAACGCTGTGCGCGATTTGACTGTCATGTCCCCGGCTCCCGAAGGTGGCGCCATTCGCGATTGCGAGCGCCGTTTCAAGAGGCATTGTTAACCATAGTGGTTAAGTGGCGGTTAAGGATAACATAGCGTTAGCGAATTGATTCCGATGCGCTTTAGACTGACCCCGACGCAAACGAAGACCGCCCGGCCTTGGCCGGGCGGTCCGCAAACCTGCACTCGAAGCGATTACTTGGTGTAGATCGGTTCGGGTTCGTAGGCGATCGGCTCCGGCTGGGCGCAGTCCGATTTGCCGAACTGGTAGCGCAGGCCACCGCGCACTTCGTGCGTGTTGATGCCCTTGTCATAACCCGGACCGACATTGCTGTCTGAAGCGTAGTTGAACATCTTCCCGCCATTGATGTGGCTGAAACGGTAACCAACATCGAGCTTGACCCGGTCGGTCAGGCAGTAGGACGCACCCGCCATGGCAGCATAGGCAAAACGCCAGCCCTTGCCGCCACCATGCTCGAACTCACCGTCGTCGTCGCTGTTGTGCAGCGTATCCCACTTGACCCAGGCGCCGCCGATGCCGGCGCCGACATAGGGCGTGACGCCGTGCCATGTGCCGATATCAACATAGGCGTTGGCAAGAAGCAGCAGCGCCGTATAGGACGACGTGTCGACCGAAGTACAGGGCGTTTGATCAATGCCACAAAACCCGCTGGTCGAGCCGCGGAATTTGGATTTGCTCATCCAGTCCGCGGTCAGATCGGTGCGGAAATGCTGGTTGATCTGGTAACCGACGCCGACACCGGCCGAGAAGGCGCTCTCCAGCTTGCCGCTGTCGAACCTGCCCGTTCCCGGCGGATCACCATAGGTGATGTAGTCGGCGCCGCGAAACTTCGACCAGTGATAGTCGATGTCGCCGCGAATGTACCAGCCGCCATACTCGACTGGCTGCTCGTAGGCGGCCGGCGGCGGGGCCGGCTCGATCACGGGCGGCTCCACGAAGTCGGCGGCGAACACTGGTCCGGCTACGCCCGCGAACAGCGCCGCAAAGAGGGCCATTCTTGCTGTATTGAACATGCTTGTCACCCCTGAGAACCCTCGGCACAGCGAACGCGTCCGAATATGATTGGCTTCAATCGTGGATAATGAATTGGAAAAGTTAAAAGGCGTTTAACCGTATCGCTTAACCATGAACCTCTAGATCTTTCAGGATTCGCGTCATTTCCCGTGGATGAATTGACGTGCAATCCAACGAAAAAAGCCCGCCGGGAGGGCGGGCTTTCAAACTGCCAGAAGCGCAGGATCAGGCGGCGCTGCGCGTTTCCGAAATGACCTCGACGATGTCGTTGACGACGGCCTCGACCAGTTGCTGGTCGTCGCCTTCCGCCATGACGCGGATGAGCGGCTCCGTGCCGGATGGCCGGATGACCAGGCGCCCGGACTTGCCCAGGCGGTGGCGCGCATCCTCGATCGCCGCCTTGACCGGGGCTTCCTCGAGCGGCTTGCCGCCGGAAATATGGACGTTCTTCAGAAGCTGCGGCACCGGCGCGAACTTCTTCGACAGTTCGCTGACCGGCCGGTTCTGCCGCTTGATGCAGGCGAGCACCTGCAGCGCCGAGACGAGGCCGTCGCCGGTCGTAGAAAAATCGGACAGCACGATGTGGCCCGACTGTTCGCCGCCGACATTCAGGCCGTGCGCGCGCATGTGCTCGACGACATAGCGGTCGCCGACCTTGGTGCGATGCAACTGCAGGTTCATGTCGCCGAGGAAGCGTTCGAGGCCGAGATTCGACATCACCGTCGAGACGACGCCGCCGCCGGCCAGCCGTCCGCTCTGATGCCAGGACTCGGCGATCAGCGCCATGATCTGGTCGCCATCGACGATCGCGCCATTCTCGTCGACGATGACGACACGGTCGGCATCGCCATCGAGCGCGATGCCGATGTCGGCGCGCACTTCGTGCACCTTCTTCTGCAGGCCGGCCGGATGGGTCGAGCCGCACTCCTTGTTGATGTTGAAGCCGTTGGGCTCGACATTGATCGCGACGACCTCAGCGCCGAGTTCCCACAGCGCCTCGGGCGCCACCTTGTAGGCAGCGCCGTTGGCGCAATCGACGACGATGCGGAGGCCCGAAAGCGACATCGACCGCGGCAGCGTGCGCTTGGCGAATTCGATATAGCGGTCATGGACGCCGTCGACGCGCTTGGCGCGGCCAAGCCCATCCGAATCGGCGAGCGCCAGATCGATGTCCTTGTCGAGCATCCCCTCGATGCGCTCCTCGATCTCGTCGGAGAGCTTGTAGCCATCGGGGCCGAACAGCTTGATGCCGTTGTCGTAATAAGGATTGTGCGAGGCCGAGATCATCACGCCGATGTCGGCGCGCAACGAGCGCACCAGCATGGCGACGGCAGGTGTCGGAATCGGGCCGAGCAAGAACACGTCCATGCCCGCGGCGCACAGGCCCGACACCATCGCATTCTCGATCATGTAGCCGGAAAGTCTGGTGTCCTTGCCGAGCACGACGCGGTGGCGGTGGTTGCCGCGCTGGAATGAGAGGCCGGCGGCCATGCCGACCCTCATGGCGACCTCCGCCGTCATTGGAAACCTGTTGGCGCGCCCGCGAATGCCGTCCGTACCGAAATAACTTCCTGCCATGCTAGTCAGCTTCCCGATGGTTCTTCCCCGGCACGTCATGCCACAAATTGGCCCGAGCCCTATCATCACAATGCACGATTATATGTCACCATTCCTTAGAAAATCGTTGTTTTGTGTGATTTGTGTCACGCTGATGTGGTGGTCTTCAAGTTCCTGCCCTGTATGCGGCAGCAGCGTTCAGGAACTTCAACTCAAACGCACTGGAGTCCGGATGATGTGTCAAGGTGGCTCAACCCAAATTCGCGCGCCGTGCTGCTCCGCGCCGAGCCGCATTCGGGACCGCCGCACCGGCCGGCGATGTCTTGGACGTGGGCCGCCCAATACGCGCTCTCCGTGCAAATGCAGTCGGAAAGATTCACCTGGGAGACCCATAGCCCACAACGATTTCATCACCTTATGGAAAGAATCCGGCTTCCAAACGGTCTTTACGCTACTTAGCATCTGGCGCAACCAGTCGTTGAGCGCTATTGCTTGTTGAGGGACATATCATGAACCCTGTACGGGAGAAAACGCATGCTCATCCATCGAATTGCCACTTTGACGGGTCTTGCCGTCGTGACCTTGTTCCTGGCAGCGCCAGCCAATGCGCTGACCATGGCCGAGTGCAGCACCAAGTATAACGCGGCCAAGGACGCTGGAACACTTGGCGGACAGAACTGGAACCAGTTCCGCAAGGCACAATGCGGCACCGACGCCACCGCAACCGACACCGCGCCAGCCAAGGCAGACACCACCAGCGCTGCCACCGGCGACGATGCGGCACCAGGCCTGACGGCGAAGGAATGCAGCACCAAATATCAGGCTGCGAAGGCCGCCGGCACGTTGAATGGCATGAAGTGGAACGACTTCCGCAAGAGCGAATGCGCTGCCGGCGCCAGCGCGGCGGCAGAACCCGCCGAGACGCCCAAAGCGGCGGCGGCTACCGGCGACGATGCGGCACCAGGCCTGACGGCGAAGGAATGCAGCACCAAATATCAGGCC
>NZ_SUHQ01000005.1:199385-267021 GCF_004962245.1 Mesorhizobium sp.
GCGACGATGCGGCACCAGGCCTGACGGCGAAGGAATGCAGCACCAAATATCAGGCCGCGAAGGCCGCCGGCACGCTGAACGGCATGAAGTGGAACGACTTCCGCAAGAGCGAATGCGCCGCCGGCGCCAGCGCGGCAGCGGAACCCGCCGCGCCGACGACCAACACAGCAACCGCCGACACCGGCAAAGGCCTCAGCATGGCGGACTGCAGCGCCAAGTATCAGGCTGCCAAGGCCGGTAACACGCTGAACGGCATGAAATGGAACGACTTCCGCAAGAGCCAGTGCGGCGCCGGTGCATCCGACGACGACACCGTGCCGGCTGCCGATGAGGCAAGCTACACCAGCGACCCTCAAGCACCGACCGTGACCGCCCCCCAGGGTGTGACGTTTCCGAAGGCGATCTCCAACAAGTACAGCAGCGAAACCCCGGGCAAGGCGCGGTTGCACACCTGCCTCGACCAGTACTACGCCAACAAGGACGCCAACACGCTGGGCGGCCTCAAGTGGATCCAGAAGGGCGGCGGCTTCTACAGCCTGTGCAATGCCAGGCTGAAGAGCTGATTTCGCAAGCTTCGATCTCGATCAAGAACCCCGCGGCCTTTCGGGCCGTGGGGTTCTTCTTTTGGCAGATGTTGACTGATTGACTAACTGGAAGAGGCTTATGGGAGGTCACTGCCGACCTCGCCCCCCTCTCGAACAACTGCGATTAGCCAAATGCCACCACGCCTTCGTCATCCAGGGCGGAGCGAACGTGAAGCGGAGCGGTGGAGGACGAAGGGAGAAATGTTTCGGCCAATCTCGGAGGTCTGCGATTTTGCCCTGAAAGGAACTATTGACGTCCGTGCCACCGGTACCGTGGATGCGCTTCGCGAACCGTTCCTCGTCATTCTGCAAGACTTCAAGCCACGCCGATCGGCAGCCAACCTCCAAAAGAAAACGCCGCGGTCAGAGCCGCGGCGTTTTCCAAATCGATCTTCTGGGCGAAACCTTGTCCTAGCTTGACGGCTGAGGCTCCATGCCGCCTTCGGGCTCGGGGCCTTTCTTGCGGCGGCTCCCGGACTTCGGCACGGCCGAGCCACGGCTCGGCGGCGTGTCGTCGCCGAGATCGCGGGCAGGCTTATGGCCGGCGATCAGTTGCTTGATCTCCTCGCCGGACAGCGTCTCATATTCCAAAAGTCCCTCCGCCAGCGCGATCCATTCCTTCTTCTTCTTCGTCAGGATAGATTTCGCCGTGGAATAGGCCTCGTCGATCAGCCGGCGCACTTCAGCGTCGATGATCTGCGCCGTCTCTTCCGAGACGTTCTGCGTGCGCGCCACCGAATGGCCGAGGAACACTTCCTCCTGATTTTCGCCATAGGCGACGTGGCCGAGCTTGTCGGAGAAGCCCCAGCGCGTGACCATGGCCCGCGCCAGCTTGGTCGCCTGCTCGATATCCGAGGAGGCGCCCGAGGTGATGTTCTCCTTGCCGAACTTGAACTCCTCGGCGACGCGGCCACCCATCATGATGGCGAGCCGCGAGATCATGTATTTGTAGCTCATCGAATAGCGGTCGCCTTCCGGCAACTGCATGACCATGCCAAGCGCCCGCCCACGCGGGATGATGGTCGCCTTGTGCAGCGGATCGGCCGATGGCACGTTCAGCGCCAGGATGGCGTGGCCGGCTTCGTGATAGGCGGTCAGTTCCTTCTCGGCCTGGGTCATGGCCGACGAGCGTCGCTCGGCGCCCATCATGATCTTGTCCTTGGCGTCCTCGAACTCGGCCATGGTGACAAGACGCTTGTTGCGCCGCGCCGCCATCAGGGCGGATTCGTTGACAAGGTTCATCAGGTCGGCGCCGGAAAAGCCCGGCGTGCCGCGAGCGATCACCTTGAGATCCACATTGGGCGCCAGCGGGACGTTGCGCACATGCACCTTCAGGATCTTCTCGCGGCCGACGATGTCGGGGTTCGGCACCACCACCTGGCGGTCGAACCGGCCGGGCCTGAGCAGCGCCGGGTCGAGCACGTCCGGCCTGTTGGTAGCGGCGATCAGGATGATGCTTTCGTTGGATTCGAAGCCGTCCATTTCGACCAGCAACTGGTTCAACGTCTGCTCGCGCTCGTCGTTGCCGCCGCCAAGACCGGCGCCACGATGGCGGCCGACCGCGTCGATTTCGTCGATGAAGATGATGCAGGGCGCATTCTTCTTGGCCTGGTCGAACATGTCGCGGACGCGGCTGGCGCCGACGCCGACGAACATCTCGACGAAGTCCGAGCCGGAAATGGTGAAGAACGGCACGTTGGCCTCACCGGCGACCGAACGGGCAAGCAGCGTCTTGCCGGTTCCGGGAGGGCCGACGAGCAGCACGCCGCGCGGGATCTTGCCGCCAAGTCGCTGGAACTTCTGCGGATCACGCAGGAACTCGACGATTTCTTCCAGATCCTGCTTGGCTTCATCGACGCCGGCGACGTCCTGGAAGGTGACGCGGCCATGCGCCTCGGTGAGCAGCTTGGCCTTCGACTTGCCGAAGCCCATGGCGCGGCCGGAGCCGGACTGCATCTGGCGCATGAAGAATATCCAGACGCCAAGGATCAGGATCATCGGCAGCCAAGAGATGAGATAGCCGAACAGCGAATTGGAGCCATCGGATTCGGGACGCGCGTTAATGGTGACGTTCTTGTCCTGCAGCCTCGAAACCAGCGAGGGATCTCCCGGCGAATAGGTCTGGAAGCCGGTCGCGCTGTCGGTATAGGTACCGGAGATGCGGGAGCCCGCGATAGTGACCGTCTTGACTCGGCCGGCCGCGACGTCCTGCAGGAACTGCGAATAGGGGACATCGCTCGCTGCTCCGCGCGTCTGCGGCGTCTGGAACAGATTGAAGAGAGCGATGAGCAGAACCGCTATGATCGCCCAGAGCGCGAGATTACGATAATTCGGATTCATCAATTGTCCCGTTGGCGTCCGCTGGCGGACACGCGTCGTGAGAGGAAACTTGGGTCTAACATAGGGATGGCGCCCTCCCTTGCCAAGCAGAACAGCATGTCGCGGTTAAGCTTTCGCCCATGATCAACCGGCAGTGTGGCCGCGGAAAGGCATGGCCGGAACGAGCGGCGCGCCAATCAGCGCAGCGACAGTTCTGGCCGGTGCCAGATCGAAGGACGGCAGGAAGCGTGCAAAGGGCGCAACAACCGGGCATGCCGCCATTCGTGACGAGACCGTACTGTCCTGCACCAGACCAAGGCATTCGCCAGGGTATTCGCCAGGGTGTGAGCGCCACAACGCCGGCTCGGCCGCCAGGGCGGCTCGCACAAGGCTTGGCGGCGTGCCGTCTTCGGCAATTGCCCGTTTTGCGGCATGGGCCGCGCCGAGCGGCGCGATCAAAAATGCACCTGGCTTGTCGCTCAATGTGATCCTCCGGCGGCCGTCCCAGAGGGCATCGTCCGCGGCCAGAGCGGCGGGCGGCAGGTTGCGGATTTCGCGACGCAGGAAGATGCCGGCACGCCGCGCATCGACCACCGTCCGCGACAATGTGGCGCAAAATGGGGAGGCGCAAAACAGCCCCACCCTGAGCCGTTCGAGCAGCGCTTCGCTGCGAGCCTGGTCGGGCAGAAAGGCAACGCCGCCGACAGTCGCCAGCATGATGCGCAGCGCATAGACGGCCGCCGGCTCGTCGCCGGCCGTGGCAAAGCCCGGATCGAGCCGGACAAGGCCGTCGGCGGGCTTACTGGCGAAGCCACGGATCAGCGCCGCCGCGCGATGGCCGAGATGTTCGCGCTCCACCGCAGCCCGCGCGGCCAGCGCCACCGCGTCTTCCATGCGCTGCACGCCATTGCCATCGGCAAGTGCTGCGCGGACGCGCGGCCGCTCGAAAGCCTCGTCTTCATTGGTCGGGTCTTCGGCCCAGCCGACATTTGCGCGCCGCAGGACGTCGCGCAGCGCGGCACGCCGTGTGCCGAGAAACGGCCGTGCGATCCAGATCCGCCAGTCGTAAAGGGTTGCGGGCGCCATACCGGCAAGGCCTCGCCCCCCGTCGCGGGCGCCATCGTCGCGGACTTGCCGCATCAGCACAGTCTCGGCCTGATCGTCGGCAGTGTGGCCGGTCACGATTAGGCCGATGCCTTCCGCCCGCGCTGCCTCGGCCAGCAGCCGGTAGCGTGCCTCTCGCGCGGCAGCGGGCAGACCGGTCGACGGCTTGCGTCCGGACCAGACCAGGATGCGGTGGGCAATGCCGCGCCCGGCGCAAAGCCTGGCCACGGCTTGCGCTTCCGCTGCCGCGCCCGGCCGCAAATCGTGATCGATCGTCACCGCCAGCAATTTCGTTGCCGGCGCGATCCGGTCTAGGTGATCTTTGAGGAGAAGGAGAAGGGCGGTCGAGTCGCTGCCGCCGGATACGGCTGCAACAACGCCGTTGGTAAAGTCGATCTGCGAGAAATCCGAAATGTCAGTCTCGGTTTCGAGCGTCAGCACGCCGCGAGCGCCCTTTCCTGCTTGACGCGTTCCTTGAGCGCCCCGGAAACGTTGGGATAGCGCTTGCCGATCTCGCCGAAAGTGGCACAGGCCACATCGCGCTGGTTCAATCCGACCAGCGACACACCGAGCTTCAGCAGCATGTCGGGAGCCTTCTTGGCCTTCGGATAATCCTTGCTGGCCGCCAGGAACGTCTCGGCCGCGTCGCGGTATTTCTGCTGGCCGAGCAGCGACTCACCCAGCCAGTAATGCGCGTCCGCCGCCTTAGCGTCCTTGGGGAAGCGGGCGATGTGGTCGCGAAAACCCTGTTCGGCGGTACTGTAGTCGCCCGACAGAATGAACTGGTAGGAGTTGCGGTAAAGCTCCTCCGGGTCGTCGGTGGCGGGCAGCGCCGCGACCACCGTGTCGTCGGGCTTGCCGGCCTGCGTCCCGGTGGGTTGGTCGCCGGGGACGGGGGCGGTGTTCTGCGCCGGTGCATGGGCCTGCGTGTTGCCGCCGGAGTCGACAACGTTGCCGTTCTTGTCGACGGTGATGGTACCGAACGTCTTCGGCGGCGCACCCTGGATGACTGTGCCGGGTTCGCCTGTCGGCGATTCGACGATGACCTCCCCGCTCTGGCCGCTGTCGGGCGGTGTGCCCGCATCGGCCGGCGCGTGTGTCGCCGGAGCCTCGGCGACGCTGCTGTCGGCCTCGGTGGCGGCGTCCGACTTTTTCTGCTCGGCTGGTTGCTGCGCGCCTTGCGAACCGCCTTCCAGCTGCTGGAAGCGGAACTCGTTATCTTCCTGCTGCTTGCGGATCTGCTCCTGCATCTGCAGGACCTGGAAGTTGAGCTCCTCGATCTTGCCGTTCATCTGCCGGAGCTGTTCCTGAAGCGCCGTCGCGCTGGTGCCATCCTGCGCGAGTTGAACCTGATCCGGCTTCTTCGTTTCACCGAAAACGCCAGGCTTTTCACCGAAAACGCCGGGCAAGTTGATCTTCGGCAAATGGAAGGAAAAACCGCCTTGCGACGGTTGCTCGGTGCCGCTTGCCGGGGCGGCGACGCTTGTTAGGAGCAGCAGCGCAAGCGTGCCGCTCAAGACCGATCTGAAATGCATGTGCCTCTCGCCGTGAAGTTGTTGGCCTGTTGCGCACCTTCCGATCCGGATGGACCGTCAGGCGTCTCGGCTCTTAGCAGGACGCAGGACTTCGGCCAAATTTTGTTTCAAGTCCCATATCCGGACTCCGGACATGAAAAAGGCGGCCGAGGCCGCCTTTCGCTTATATGTGTTGCATTTCTGCCGATCAGGAATTGCCGATCAAGAACCGGTGCCGCTGAGCGTAGTGACAGCGCGACGGTTCTGCGACCAGCAGGAGATGTCGTCGCAGACAGCGACCGGACGCTCCTTGCCGTAGGAAATGGTCTTCAGGCGCTGGGCGGAAACACCCCTGGCGACGAGGAAGTCGCGGGTGGCGGCCGCACGGCGGGCGCCGAGCGCCAGATTGTATTCGCGTGTGCCGCGCTCGTCGGCATGGCCTTCGATGACGATGGCATACTGCCTGTACTGGTTCAGCCACTGCGCCTGGCGCGAAAGCGTCGTCTGCGCGTCGGCGCGGATCGAGGACGAATCCGTGTCGAAGAAGATGCGGTCGCCGATGTTGACGGTGAAGTCCTGGGCCGATCCGGGCGTTGCCGCCCCGGCGCCGCTGAGACCGAGATCGGCGGCGCTGTTCGGGGTCTTCTTCGAAGCGCAACCGGCGATGGCGAGCGACGCCACCAGCGCGATCATCACCGGGTTTCTGGTAAGTGCTGCGATACGGCCCATGCCGCCTCTCCTTCGCAATTCGAGTGATTTCATTGATCCTCCAGTAACCACGTTTGGGTTAACCGGCATTCAAGAAACACGGTTAAAAATTGGTTCCGGCCGCCGTCCGCGGCCGTTTTGCCCGACGCATAGCCCCCCGAAATCGGAACAGATTTTGGAGAGGATCCGTGCGCCCAACGAAAGTGCTACAATGTCCTTTTCGCGTCTTCGGAAGGCACGCGGCGCTGTAAGCCCACAATGCGCGCGGACCGTAGGCGGAAATGCGGCCAAAACGCGACCAAGGCGTGGAAAAGAGCGAATTGAAGAGTTGAGGAATCGAAGAACTGAAGAGAGAGGCCACTTTAGCTTCTCTCTCAGATTCACCAGCATTCCATAGATATAGGTATAGGATTGCAGCCATTCGTCGCGTTGCGCTTGTGTGATGTATTCAAGGTCGAACGCATAGGAAATCCAGGTCTCCACTTCACTGCATGACCCCATGGCCATCGAAATGAAACGTGCGAGTGGGTCTGTTTGGCAAATCCCTCAGCCAAATTGGCGCAAATCCCTTTGCTGGAACGACGCATTTGATCGGCCAGCGCGTATTGCTCCATTTTCGGGAACGCAAGCGTGGCTCTGTGCACCTCAAGAGAAACCACATAAGCACGCTTAAAGACCTCTAAATCCTTAGCGCGCTTAATGTAGCTGCCTGCCCTCTCCATTCGTCAATTCTTCAGCTCGTCAATTCTTCAGTTCCTCTATTCGAGCAGCGGCGACCATGCCGGGTCCGACGCGAAATTCGCGGTCGGGATCGGCTGTTCGTTGCGGCCGGTGAGATCGACCGAAACGAGCTTCGGCCCGCCGGCTGAATCGCGGAAGAACATCAGCACCCGGCCGTTGGGCGCCCAGGTCGGCCCCTCCTGCTGGAAGCCTGTCGAAAGGATGCGCTCGCCTGAACCGTCAATGCGCATGACGCCGATCTGGAATTCGCCGGCGGTCTGCTTGGTGAAGGCGATGAGATCGCCGCGCGGCGACCACACCGGCGTCGAATAGACACCGTCGCCGAAGGAGATGCGGGTCTGGCCCGAACCGTCGGCGCCCATCACGTAGATCTGCGCGCGGCCGCCGCGGTCGGAGGTGAACACCACCTTGCTGCCATCCGGCGAATAGGACGGCGAGGTGTCGATCGCTGTCGAATTGGTGAGCCTGGTCGTCGAGCGGCTTCTCAGGTCCATGGCGAAGATGTTGGAATTGCCGTCCTCGCGCAGCAGGCTCATGATCACCTTCTGGCCGTCGGGCGAAAAGCGCGGCGCAAAGGTCATGCCGGGGAAGTTGCCGACCAATTCGCGCTGCCCGGTCTCGATCTGCAAGAGATAGACCCTCGGCTGGCCGCTTTCATAGGACATGTAGGTGATTTCCTGCCGATTTGGCGAGAAACGCGGGGTCAGCACGATCGACCGGCCATCCGACAGATAACGGACGTTGGCGCCATCCTGGTCCATGATGGCGAGGCGCTTCTTGCGTGCGTTTTTGGCGCCCGATTCGTCGATGAAGACGACGCGCGTGTCGAAATATCCCTTCTCGCCGGTCAGCCGCTCATAGATGGCGTCGGCGATGATATGGGCGACGCGCCTCGTATTGGCGTCGTTGGCGAAGAACTGCTCGCCGGACATCTGCTGGCCGGCAAAGGTGTCCCACAGCCTGTACTGGGCGCGGACGCGCCCATCGGCCTCCTTGCTGACGCTGCCGGTCACCAGTGCTTGAGCATTGATCACCTTCCAGTCCTCGAAGCGCGGCGTCGCATCCGGGTTCGAGATCTTTTCGATGAAGGCGCTCTTGTCGATCGGCGCGAACAGGCCGGAGCGTTTCAGGTCTGCGCTGACGATACCGGAAATCTCCGCGCCCAGCGCATCGCCGCCCTGGAAATCGGTGATGGCGATCGGCAGCGGCTCGACATTGCCTTTGTTGACGTTGAGCTCAACGAGCGCCCGCGCCGGCAAGGTGGCGGCGGCAGTCATGCCCAGCGCCATCGCTGTGATCATCAGGAGCGGCTTGAGGATGGATTTCATGTCTTCTCGCTTCTCTTCAATGATTCTACGGGCGCCGGGCCTACAGGCCGAGCATCTCCCTCGGATCGAAAGTGACCCGAACGTCGGCCCAGATGTCTTGTTTGCCAGCGGGAACCTGCAGGCCCGCGACATCGCATTTCTGAACCGCGCGCACGGCACTTTCGTCGAACTGGCGGCTTCCACTCGATTTTTCGACAGCCGGCCGGCCATCCAGCTTGCCGGAGGCGTCCAGGTTGAACCGGATCACAGCGACGAAATTCTCCGAACCCTCGAGCCCTACCGGAAGGGTCCAGCAACCGCCGAGCTGATCTTCCAATAGCCCCATCTCCGTTCTCGAAAGCTTCTGACCCTGGTTCTTGTCGGCGCCGAGCGACGCCTGCTGGGTCGAGCGCTTGGCGCCGCCGCCGGATGGCTTCTGCTTGTCGAGCAGCGCGGAAATCTCGTCGGCGTTGAATTGCTTGTCATCCGATTTCGGCCTGGACGATGCTTCCTTGACCGGCTTGTCGGCGTTCTTGCGCTCCGGAGCCTTGGCGCTCTCGGCCTGGGCCGGCTGCGGCTTCGGCCGCGCCTGCGGCGCGGGCGCCGAATCCGGAAGCTGCGTCTCCTCGGTTGGCGGCTCCTGGGCAATGGCCTCGGCGACGGCGTCGGGTTTGACCTCCGGCTTCGGATCGATCGCGGCGGTCTTGTCCTGTGGCGGGGCCGGCGCCGGCTCCTTGGCCGGTGTCGGCTTAGGCTCCGCCTGCTTGACCGGTTCGGGCTTCACCTCTTCCTTCGGCTGCGGGACCGGTGCGACCTCGGTCGCCGGAACAGGCTTGGGCTGCTCCTTCGGTTTCGGCACGTCCTCGGGCTTCGGCTTCTCGACCGGAGTTGGCGCGGGCGGCGGCGCCTCGGCCAGATCGACCGGCTTGGGCTTGGCTTCCGGTGTTATCGGCTTTTCCGTATCGACACTGTTCTCGCCGACCTTCTGCGCGTCCGCCACGATATCCGGGCGCTGGGTCGGCACCGGTGCCGGCTTTTCATGCACCACGGCCTTCTTGTCGCCTTGCAGGATTTGGGCAGTCGCTTCGATTGGCACAATGTCGACTGCGACCGACTCGACATCGGAGGCTGGAAGCGCAACCGGCCCCGACAGTGTGAACAGGCCGAAGCCGATCACGACCGCATGCAAGATCACCGATGTGGTGAGGCCCGTCCTCATCTTGGTGTTACTGATCCTGTTGCTGCAGTGTAAGCAGGCCGATATTCTTGTAGCCGGCGGCCTGGATGAGACCCATCACCACCATCGCGGTGCCATAGTTGGTAGTCTTGTCGCCCTTGATGAAGATACGCTCTTCGTAGCCGGTCTTGGAAATCGCCTGCAGCTTGGCGACCAGCTCTTCCTGCGGAATTTCGGTCTCCTGCAGGAAAATCTTTCCCGTGCCGTCAATCGTAATCGTGATCGGCTGGGTATCGGCGTTCATCGCCTTGGCCTTCGTTTCCGGCAGGTCGACCGGCACGCCGACCGTCAGCATCGGTGCCGCGACCATGAAGATGATCAACAGCACCAGCATCACGTCGACCATCGGCGTGACATTGATTTCCGATATCATCGCATGATGGCGGCCACGCCGCCTGTGGCCACGCCCGCCGCGTCCCGCCATACCTACGGACATACCCATCTAGTTACTCCTCAGGCCTTAGGCGCCACTTTTTCATCGATTTGGCGCGAGAGTATGGCGGAGAACTCGTCCGCGAATCCCTCCATGCGCACGGCGATCTTGCTCGCGTCCGACGACAGCTTGTTGTAGGCGATGACGGCGGGGATGGCGGCGAGCAGGCCGATGGCGGTTGCCAGCAGCGCTTCGGCAATGCCGGGTGCGACCACCGACAGGCTGGTGTTCTTGGATGCGGCGATCGCCTGGAACGAGGTCATGATGCCGATCACGGTGCCGAACAGGCCGATGAAGGGCGCTGCCGAGCCGGTGGTGGCGAGAAAGCCAAGCCGTCCTTCCAGTTTTTCCATTTCGCGCGTCAGCGCCAGGTCCATCGCCTTGTCGATGCGGGTCTGCAGGCCAAGCGGCGATTTCGCGCCCTTCTCGAAGCTCTTCTTCCATTCGCGCATGGCGGCGACGAAGATGGCGCCCATGCCTGACGTCTTGCGGTCGGCGAGCGTGCGGTAGAGCTCTTCCAGCGACTGTCCCGACCAGAACACCTGTTCGAAGCGATTGAGCGCAAGCCGCATGCGGCCATAGGCGACGAGCTTGTCGACGATGATCGCCCAGGTCCAGATCGATGCACAGAGCAGCCCGATCATGACCAGCTTGACCACCCAGCCGGCCTGCATGAACAGTGCCCAAATCGACAAATGCGCGCCCGGTTCGGCGAGTGCGATGTTTTCCATGGTTACGTCCTTAAGATTTTCCGGGGCATGGCTGGCGGTTGGCCCATGGGCGTCCCTTGTGGTCCGTTCGCGCAAAGCTTGCAGAATAACCCCAAAATGCACCGTTGGCGGCCTTTTCGGAGCAAATATTGGTGAAAGGAAGGCGCTGGATTCCTCCAATCTTCACCGATCTCTTCATGAACCGTTATGGTTAAGGATGAGTTAGGACGCACAGCGCGACGCATTGCCGCGGCCCGGGCGAGCCGCCCGGCGAGTCGTCACCCTCGATCGAACCGGACAGCACCGAGTCAGCGACGCCAGGAGACCTTACCCACTTGCCTTGGGCATGAAGGCCGCAACCCATTCCTTCGGAAAACGTCTTGGCCGGCCGTTCCCGCCGATGATGGCCGCCTCGACCCGCGCCTCGACCAGCACCTCGCTGCCACGCTTCAGCTGCTGCGCCATGAAGATGCGAGCACCGGAAATGTCCTCGGTTCGCGTCTCGATGGTGAGGATGTCGTCCATGCGGGCGGATCCGCGGAAGTCGATCTCCATGCGCCGCACCACCCAGACTATTCTTTCGCCATGCTTGCCCTCGGCAAGCTCTGTGTGATGGACGCCGGCAAGTCGCAGATAGTCGGAACGGCCGCGCTCGAAGAATTCGAGATAGCGCGCGTGATAGACGACGCCGGAGAAATCGGTGTCGGCATAGTAGACCCGCGCCATCAGCCGATGGCCGAATTCCGTCAGCGCGCCGGAAAGCCCGGCGCAGAGCGTCGCCGATTCACTATGATCGTCCATTGCGCTTTCCTTTTTGGGCCTGACCGGGCACCTGAAGCGCGACGCGCTTTAGGTGGTTATTTCCGTGCGTGTCGTTGTCCCAAAACCGCTACACACTTTTGGGCGACACGCATTAGCTTGGCGCACGAACCCGATGGCACTGTTGACGGCGATGATCAAGACCTTGATGGCGGCGCTGCTTGTGCTGGCCGCGCTGGCGCTGCCGGGCCAGGCGGCGAGCTTTTCAATGAAGCGGGGCCTCAATCTCGACCAATGGACGACATGGCCGGGCGAGGACAAATGGGGCGACCCGCAGGCAATCCTGCCCTATCCCGAATGGCGCAAGTTCCTCAACGACGACGACCTCAAGGCGCTGAAGAGCGCCGGCTTCGATTTCCTGCGCATGCCGGTCGACCCGTCGCCGTTTCTGTCCGGCGCGACGCTGGCGCTGCGCGGCGACCTCTATGCCAGTGTGCTGGACTCGGTGCGGATGATCAATCGTGCCGGACTGAAAGTGGTCGTCGACATGCATCTGATCCCCAGCGGCGGCAGCCGCAAGATCGGCATGGGCGAGGTGATGGACGACCCGCAAACCTTCGAAGCCTATGTCGAGGTGGTGCGCAAGATGGCGCGCACGCTGGCCGATGAGGACCCCAAGAAAGTCGCCTTCGAGCCGATGAATGAGCCGGTCGTCGACTGCGACACCGACGGCACAGGCCTCTGGCCGGAGCGCCAGCAAAGACTGTTCGCGGCGGCGCGTTCGTCAGCCACCAAGCTCACCCTGATCCTGACCGGCGCCTGCTATTCCAATGCGGCATCGCTGGCAAGGATCGATCCGAAGGCGATCCCGGACGACAACATCATCTGGACCTTTCATTCCTACGACCCGTTCCTGCTGACCCATCAGGGCGCGACCTGGGCCGGCGACTTCATCCCCTACGTGACCGGCCTGCCCTATCCGCTCAGCTCCGTCCCGCGCGCGCAACTGGATGCTACGCTCGATACGATCCGCGCAAGAATCAAGGCCGAGGCGCCATGGACGCGGCAGAGCGGTCTGCTCGCCTATCTCGACGAGCAGGTGGCCAGCATGGATACGGATGAGAGACTGCGCGGGATGATGGATGCGCCGTTCCTAACGGTCGAAGCCTGGGCAAAGGCCAACGGGATCAGGCCGGAGAACATCACGCTCGGCGAATTCGGCATGATCCGCCAGGAATACGGCAACGCCTATGTGATGCCGGCCGAATACCGCGCCGCTTATGTGAGCGACATGATCGCGCGCGCCGAAGCCCATGGCTTCGCATGGTCGGTCTGGAGCTATGGCGGCGCCTTCGGCATCGTTGACGCGTTTGATGGCGAGAAGGCCGAGCCGGATGTGATGGACGTGGTCAGGGGGCTGCCGGCAACAAAACCGTAAGCCAGGGAACTTACTGCTCTTCCTGGAACAGGCTGATTTGCTGCTGTGCCAAGTCCTTCGGTGCGTCGAGACCGAGATGCCGCCAGGCATTGGCGGTCAGCACGCGGCCCCGCGGCGTGCGCTGGATGAAGCCCTGCTGGATCAGATAAGGTTCGATGATGTCCTCGATGGCGTCGCGCGGCTCGGAGAGCCCAGCCGCGATCGTCTCGATGCCGACCGGCCCGCCGCTAAAATTCCGCGCGATCATCGACAAATAGCGGCGGTCGAGCGCATCGAGGCCGAGCGCATCCACCTCGAGCCGCGTCAGCGCCTCGTCGGCGATCTGCCGATCGACATGACCGTCACCGGCGACGGAGGCGAAATCGCGCACGCGGCGCAACAGGCGTCCGGCGATGCGCGGCGTGCCGCGCGCGCGGCGCGCGATCTCAAGCGCGCCATCGTCGCCGAGCGGCATGGCAAGGATGCGGGCGCCGCGGCGCACGATCTGCTCCAGTTCCTCGACGGAGTAGAAATTGAGACGGACAGGAATGCCGAAACGGTCGCGCAGCGGATTGGTCAAAAGGCCGAGCCGGGTGGTGGCGGCGACGAGGGTGAAACGGGCAAGGTCGATCTTGACCGAGCGCGCCGCCGGCCCCTCGCCGATGATCAGGTCGAGCTGGAAATCCTCCATCGCCGGATAGAGGATTTCCTCGACCGCCGGGTTGAGCCGGTGGATCTCGTCGATGAACAGCACGTCGCGGTCTTCGAGATTGGTGAGCAATGCCGCGAGATCGCCAGCCTTGGCGATGACCGGACCGGAGGTCGAGCGGAAATTGACGCCGAGTTCGCGCGCCATGATCTGTGCCAGCGTCGTCTTGCCGAGGCCGGGCGGGCCGACGAACAGCACATGGTCGAGCGCCTCACTGCGACCCTTGGCGGCTTCGATGAACACTTTGAGATTGGCCCGCACCGCCGCCTGGCCGACGAAGTCGCCAAGCGTCTGCGGCCGCAAGGTCTGCTCGGCGTCCTCGCCGCGCTTGTCGGGAGCAATGAGGCGTGGCGAAAGGCTCATGCCGCCTTCCTTGCACAGGGCAGGGAACGAGACAAGCGCAGACTCACCGCGCCAGTTCCTTCAGCCCAAAGCGGATCAGCTTCGACGCGTCCGCGTCCTCGCCGGCGCTCTTCAGCGCCGCCGCCACCGCATTGGCGGCGGTATCGCGCGAATAGCCGAGATTGATTAGAGCCGAGACGGCATCGGTGATCGGCGCTGAGGCGACGCCTTCGCCGAGCTCCTGCTTCAGGCCGATCGTGCCGGAGGCAGTGCCTGCATAGGCTGGCGCCTTGTTCTTCAGTTCGGTGACGATGCGCTCGGCCACCTTCTTGCCGACGCCCGGCGCGCGACTGACCATGGCGATATCACGCAGCGCGATGGCGTTGGCGAGATCGGCCGGCGCCAGCGTCGAAAGGATGGCCAGCGCCACCTTGGCGCCGACGCCCTGCACATTGTTCATCAGCAGCCGGAACCACTCGCGCTCCAGCACCGACTGGAAACCGTAGAGCCGCAGCATGTCCTCGCGCACATAGGTCTCGATGAACAACACCACCGCCTCGCCGGGTGCCGGCAAAGCGGCAAGCGTGCGCGCCGAGCAGTGGGCGACATAGCCGACGCCGTGCACGTCGATGATGCAGAAATCCTCGTCGATCTCGTCCAGTGTGCCTTTGAGCTTGCCGATCATGCCTGATCCTTCATGCCAGCGCCGCTATCCTATAGGCAACACTCTGCCGGTGATGCGCGTGGCAGATGGCAATGGCAAGTGCGTCGGCGGCATCGTCAGTGTCGAAAGTCGCCTTCGGCATCAACACCTTGACCATCATGTGGATCTGCTTCTTGTCGCCATGGCCGACGCCGATCACCGCCTTCTTGACGGCGTTGGGCGCATATTCGGCAACGACCAGACCCGCCCGCGCCGGCACCAGCATGGCGATGCCGCGCGCCTGGCCAAGCTTCAGCGTCGCTGCCGCATCCTTGTTGACGAAAGTCTGCTCGACCGCCGCCTCGTGCGGCATAGTCGCATGCATGATATCGCTGAGCCCATCATGCAACTGGCAAAGGCGCGTCGCCAGCGCCGCCTTGTCGTCGGAACGCACAGTGCCGGAGGCAACGAAGCGCAGCGAATTGCCGAGGCTTTCGACGATGCCCCAGCCGGTGCGCCTCAGCCCCGGATCGATGCCGATGATGCGAATCGCTTCCCCCATTCGCCAAGTCTACCCTTGGCGGGCAGCGATGCCAGCGAAATGTGAACAAACCAGAAACGGGCTCCCGCCACGGCCCAGGCAGGCCTGTCAGCCGCGGGCGAAAGCCGTGTTCAGCAGTGTGATCTGGTCGGAAACCGGATTGACGCGGCGGCCGGATGGCGGCACGTCGGCCACGGCGCTGCCATAGATTTCCTCGTCCATGCGGCGCACCAGCGCCTGCAGGCGCAGCGAGCGGTCGACGAGGTCGAGAAAATCCTTGGGCAGTTCGCCCCAGCCTGCGGCATCGTTGTTGGCGGAAGCGGTATCGAGACGCACCTTGGATTTTTCGGAAGCAACCTGATCGCGGGTCATCTCGCCGGAATTCGCCGCGCGCTGCAAAAGCAGCCACGAGGCGACCTGCATCAGCCTCGTGGTCAACCGCATCGACTCAGCCGCATAAAGCGTCGCGGCCAGCCTGGACAGTTTCTTCGCCTCGACCCTGCCCTTGCCGTCCAGATATTCGGCCGCCTGTTCGACCAGGCCCATGCCTTCCTGGTAGAGCGGCTTGAAGGATTGGGAGAAAACCCGGCGCTCCGCCAGCTTGATGGTTTTCGCGCTTCCCTTCGAAGACTCGTTCATCGATTACGCCCCTGCACTTGCCTTACAGCCGGCTGATTCGGCGGCATCGCCGTCATGCCTGTAGCCTATATGACTGAAGCTTGAAAATGCGCTTCGGAGGCGGTGAAGGCAAGCACATGTTTAACAAACGGTTAACGGCGGCGCAGGCGCCGTGCAACCCGGATCGCGGACAAAAAAAGAGCCGCGGATAAGGCGGCTCTCAGGAGTTTAACAGGGAGGCGTCAAACAAAGTGGCTCCAACCACTCGGTAAGAATCCAGATCACTGGATGCGCATAGTAAACGCCTGTAAAGCTTAATGAAGCCTTAACGGCGCGGATATTTTTTGATCAAGTGTCGCCCGCCTGTGCCGTAACAGCACAGTGCTCAGGCCTTTTGGGGCTCAGGAAGCCGCTCGGCTTTCCACACCACCGGCAGCGTGATGTAGGCGAACAGCAG
The DNA here is from genome assembly GCF_004962245.1 of Mesorhizobium sp. Classification (GTDB taxonomy): domain Bacteria; phylum Pseudomonadota; class Alphaproteobacteria; order Rhizobiales; family Rhizobiaceae; genus Mesorhizobium. The sequence goes on from NZ_SUHQ01000005.1 coordinate 215,529, forward strand.
CAATCCCGCGTAAAAGCTCATCGAGGACACTGCCACCAGCGGCTCGATCGCCGGGTTGCCGGCAAGCATGATGTAAAGGCCGATCAACAGGCCGATGCCACTGATTGCCGTCAACCAGAAATGGACGGTGGCGAGCGTCTTTTGCCCGATTGCCGGAAACAAATGGTAGAAGAAGGCAAACACCGCCGACATCAGCCATCCGGCCACCATGATATGGGCGTGGGTCGGCATCTGCCCATGGTCTTTGCTGATCGCCATCTGAAGGCCGAGCGCCATCCCGCACAGTGCGTAGATGACGGCCAGCGTGAAGAAATTTCGTGCTACCTTTTGCATCATATCCCCCGAATTGCCATTTCCCGCTTTGGGAATGGGTTGAGTTTAGGCGGTTGATCCGCCACCGGATCCCCGGCATCGGCGCATTAGCATCGGCAATGTTTCTGGACGATGCCGCATCGCGGCCGACCCCTCCCGGCCCTGCAGCAGTAGCAGCAAACAGCGCGGCACACTCGTGCAATCGCTTAACGGTTCCATTCCGGCCGCGTTTCGCAGGACGCCGAAACAAACCTGCCTCCCACGCGACATCGTTCCGAAACAGGCGCCGCGCTAAACGCCCGCTCCTCGCAGCGAGACGGAGCAAACCTGCGCCGCTCACGATCATCAAGAAACATCCAGGAGGGAAAAACATGGACTGGTACTCGATCGTCAAATTTCTGCACATCGTCTCGGCGATCCTCTGGGTCGGCGGCGGCTTCACGCTGATGGTGCTTGCCGTACGCGCCGACCGCGCCGGAAACATAGAAGGCATGCTGCAGGCCATGCGCGCCACCGGAGAGTTGGGCAACAGGTTCTTCGCGCCGATGTCGATGCTGACGCTTGCCTTCGGCCTCATCATGTGCGGGTTCTGGGTCGGCTTCTCCGACCTGTGGATCCTGATCGGCCTTGCCGGCTATGCAACGACCTTCTGCATCGGCATGTTCGTCTTCAAGCCGACCGCCGACCGCATGGCGGGGATGATCGCCAAGGACGGCGTGACGCCGGCGGCCCTGGCCCAGGGCCAGCGCATCCTCAGCGCTGCACGCCTCGACTATTCGGTGATGCTCGTGATCATCGCCGACATGGTGCTGAAGCCGACGCTGAACGATGTCACCATCCTGGGCTGCATGGCGCTGGTCCTGACCACCGGGATTGCTCTCGCCCTCGGCGGGGCGCGCCGGCTGGTGCCGAGTGCCGCCTGAAGTCTGCGGCGCAGCCGATAGAGCGGAATGCGTTCAAATTGAACTGAGCGCCCCCGCTCTATCTATTTGTTTTAGCCGTATTTCTGACGACGCCAGGTGATTCCACTTGGCTGCAGAATGCTCAAGCGGCTCGACCGCCGGCAGCTTCAATGGGCGGCGATCTATAGGAGGCCGGCGATCCCGTCCCACAGAAGCTTGACCGCGACGACCGCCACGGTCGCGTAGGTGAATGGATAGAACAGTTCCGGCCGCATCCGCCGCACCAGCCAGGCGCCGGCGACGGTCGAGAGCGGCGCCAGCGGTAGCAGAACCGCTGACGCGGCCAGATTGGTGGTGTCGAACTGTCCCAGCGCAAAATAGGGGATGAGCTTCAATGCGTTGGTGGCGGCAAAAAAGATTGCGGCGGTGCCCGACAGTACTTTCGGATCGAGCCGGATCGGCAGCGCATAGACCTGAAAGGGCGGGCCGCCGACATGGGCGACGAAGCTGGTGAAGCCGGCGACCGTCCCCCAGAAGGCGGCAGCCGCGCGGTTGGGCTCGGCAGCGTGGTTCGCACCGTGCCGCATCTGTAGATAGACCCAGCGAAGCACGAAGATAATGGCCACGGCGCCGACGATCAGCCGCACCATTTCCTGTGTCACCAGCGCCGCGGTCAGCCAGCCGAGGCCGATGCCGATCACCGCCCCCGGCATCATGTCCGTAAGCATCTTGCGGTCGTAGACACCCCGCCATGTCCACACCGAGACGATGTCCATCAGGCACAGAATCGGCAGCAGGATGGCGGCGGCCTGCACCGGCGGCATGGCAAGCGCCATCAGCGGCACGCCGACGAAGCCGACCGCACCGCCAAAGCCGCCCTTGGACAGACCGACCAGGATGACGGCTGGAATGGCGGCGGCATAGAACCACGGATCGAGGAGAAGGCCTGACATGGGGAAAGGAGGCTGGAGGGAAGGTCTGGCTCTGGAATAGACCAGAAACGGTCACGCCGCGACCGCAAAATATGTACCCGTTGCCACCGGGTCACATGCTTGGCATGTCGAGCGGTGGCGGGCGCCTCTGGATCGGCTGCGCCTTGATGATGGCGGTGCTGGTTTCGGCCTTGTCGGCGATACGGTCGAGAAGCTTGTCGAGATCGCCGATCGAACGCACGAACAGCCGGGCAACAAAGCAGTCGTCGCCCGTCACCTTGTCGCATTCGCCAAACTCCGGGGTCTCCTCGATCAGCTTCTGGACGATATGCAGCTTGCCCGGCAAGGGCCGGATACGAACGATCGCCTGCAAGGTGTAGCCGAGCGCTTGGGGATCGATCTCGATGGTGAAAGCCCTGATAACGCCGCGATCCTCGAGACGTCGAAGCCGTTCCGAAACACTTGGCGACGATAGCCCGACCTTTTGGGCCAACTCCTTCAGCGAGGTTCGTGAATCCCGGATCAGGATGTCGAGAAGCTTTTTGTCCAGCTCGTCCAGCATTTTACGGTCCTCAAGCAAAAACGAATATTTCCTCACTTAATTAGGCGAAACACCGATATCACCTTTCGAAAATTATAGAAAGCGTTGGAGCCACATGAGATTGTCAAGCCTCAACGGATCACAGGGACATCTCATGGACAACATGGCACGCGGCACCATCGAAATGACGGCCGCGATGGCGATCCTCGGCACGATCGGCTGGTTCGTCGTCCTTTCGGGCCAGCCCATCATGGACGTGGTGTTCTGGCGCTGCGCCTTCGGCGCGGTAACGCTGCTGATCATCTGCGCCGCCTTGGGACTGCTGCGCGGCAGGCTGTCGCTTCGCGTCGTGGCAATCGCGGCTCTCGGCGGTGCGGCCATCGTCATCAACTGGCTGCTGCTGTTCAGCTCGTTTTCCCGCGCCTCGATCTCGATCGCCACGGCTGTCTACAACACGCAGCCCTTCATGCTGGTCGGCTTTGGCGCGCTCTTCTTCTCAGAGCGGCTGACCATGACAAAGCTGACCTGGCTTGGCATCGCCTTCGCCGGCATGCTGTTGATCGTGCAGGCCTCGCCTGATGCAGGCTCTAATGCAGGCCCCAATACAGGCCCCAATACAGGCAATGTCGGCACGGATTATTTTACCGGCATCGCGATGGCGCTGGGTGCGGCTTTCTTCTGGGCTGTCACCGCCATCGTCACGAAGAAGCTCAAAGGTACGCCACCGCACCTGATCGCCCTGATCCAGGTCTGCGTCGGTGTCGTCATGCTGGCACCCTTCGCCAACCTTTCCCACCTTCCCGCCGATGCGTGGAGCTGGAGCATGCTGGCGACGCTTGGCGTCGTCCATACCGGTCTGATGTACATTCTGATGTACGGCGCCATTCAGAAACTGCCGACGCATCTGCAGGGGTCGCTGTCCTTCATCTACCCCGTGGTTGCGATCCTGGTCGATGTCGTTGCCTTCGGCCACCGGCTGCATCCGGCCCAGATCGTCGGCGCCGCCGCCATCCTGGTCGCGGCCGCCGGCATGAATCTCGGCTGGACGCTGTGGAAATCGAAGCCGCCAGCCGAGAGCACTCAGGCAATCAAGTGAGGGAAGAACGTCGCCGGACGACAATCATGCGCCAATGATCCTGCCCGCCCGCCTGTTCAAGGCAGGCACTTTGCTCTATGCCGCAATGCAACCATCTTCGCCCGGCATAGGCGAAAACCGGGATCGAAAACCAATGAACGACGCAACGCCTCCAAATCGCTGCCGCATCGTGCTGATCGCGCCGCCCGGCGTGTCGGCAGAGCGCATCGGCGCGGCGTTCGAGGGCGGCGACGTCGCCTCGCTCATCCTGCCCGAGAACGGCATGGACGAGGCCTCCTTCCAGGCCTTCGCCGAGCAGATCGTGCCGGCGGCGCAAGCGGCAGGCGTCGCTGTCGTCATTGCCGGCGACACCCGCATAGCCGGCCGCGTCCAGGCCGACGGCATCCATGTCGAGGTCGGCAAGGCCGAACTCGCCGAGACGATCGAGCGCTTCCAGGGAAAGATCATGGTCGGCACCGGCGGCGCCAAGACCCGCGACGATGCGCTGGAGCTCGGCGAAGTCAGGCCCGACTACATCTTCTTCGGCCGCTTCGGCTACGACAACAAGCCGGAGCCGCACCCACGCAACCTGTCGCTGGGACAATGGTGGGCGGATGTGATCCAGATTCCTTGCATCGTGATGGCCGGATCCGACCTCGCCTCGGTGGAAGCGGTGGCTGCCACCGGCGCCGAATTCGTGGCGTTGTCCAGCGCCGTCTTCGCCGACGGCGTCGACCCAAGGATGGCAGTCGCCAGCGCCAATGCGCTGCTCGACGAAACCGCGCCGCGTTTCGAGGACTGACGTGCCGGCGCGGACAATCCTTTTCGGTGTATTCCTTGCGGCGCTCACGGTGCAGGCCGCCGTCGCGGAGACCGTCCCGCTGCCACAGCCCAAGCCCGACACCGACACACAGACGGACAAGCCGATCGCCACGCCGCTGCCGCAGCCCGCCACCACCGCCCCGCTGCCGTCGGCCGACGCCATCAATCCCGACCGCTTCGGTGCAAAGCCTTCGGATTCCGCCTATGGCGCCTTCCAGCGCGGCCTTTACAAGACGGCCTACAACCTCGCTTTGGTCCGCGCCCAGAACGGTGATCCAGCGGCGCAGACACTGGTCGCCGAGATCTTGTCGCGCGGTCTTGGCATGCCGGTCAACGCGGCGGAGGCGGCAAAGTGGTACGCGCTTGCCGCCGAGCAGGGCATACCGGAAGCGCAATTCCAATATGCGCTGATGCTGCTCGACGGCCGCTACGTCAAGAAGGACGAAAAGGCGGCCTACGCGCTGATGCAGGCCGCCGCCGAGGCCGGTAACCGTCTGGCGCAATTCAACTTCGCGCAACTGCTGGTCCAGCAGGATCCGGGCGATGCCGGCATCGCAAAGGCCGTGTCCTACTATCAGCGCGCCGCCGCGACCGGCCTTGCCGACGCGCAATATGCGATGGCGCAGATCTATGCCAATGGCGTCGGCGGCACGCCGCGTGACGATGCCCAGGCCCGGGGCTTGCTGGCGCAGGCAGCACGGCAGAATTACGACACGGCACAGATCGATCTCGCCGCCTGGATGATCGAGGGACGTGGCGGCGCCCGCGACCTGAAGTCTGGCTTCGGCTGGATGAAGCAAGCCGCCGAGGGCGGCAATGTCGCCGCCCAGAACCGCCTCGCCAAGCTTTACATGGGCGGCATCGGCACCGATCCGGATCCGATCCTTGCCGGCGCCTGGTACGTCGTCGCCCGGCGCGCCGGGCTCATCGACTTGCAGATGGACGATTTTCTGCAGGGCCTGACCGACGAGCAGACGAAGCAGGCGCTACAGAAGGCCAACCTCTTGCCGTAACGCGCCACGGACGGTGAATATCTGACAGCGACGCGGGTTAGATGCTGACGAGGGAATGCCCCGAGCGCACTCCCCCTCCTGCCCACTCCCTTGCCTCTCCTGGCGATTTGTGGTCTTGGAGGCGCCAAATCGCTTTCATCGCGAAAATCTCATTCCGGATTGCATCATCATGGCCAAGATCAATGGCAACGAAATCCGTCCCGGCAACGTCATCGAGCACGACGGCGGCCTTTGGGTGGCGGTCAGGACCAACACTGTCAAGCCCGGCAAGGGCGGCGCCTACAACCAGGTCGAGCTGAAGAACCTGATCAACGGCACCAAGCTCAATGAGCGTTTCCGTTCCGCCGAAACCGTCGAACAGATCCGGCTGGAGATGAAAGATTTCTCTTTCCTCTACGAGCAGGGCGAAGCGCTGGTGTTCATGGATACCGAAAGCTACGAGCAGCTTGAATTGCAAAAGGATTTCGTCGGCGACCGCGCCGCCTTCCTGCAGGACGGCATGATGGTGACGGTCCAGCTTTACGACGAAAGGCCGATCGGCATTTCGCTGCCCGACCAGGTGACGCTGACCATCACCGAGGCCGACCCGGTGGTGAAGGGCCAGACCGCCGCCTCGTCCTACAAGCCGGCGATACTGGAGAACGGCATCCGCGTGCTGGTGCCGCCCTTCATCGGTTCGGGCGAGCGCATCGTCGTCGACACCAACGAAATCACTTACGTGCGCCGCGCCGACTAAAGCGCCCGGCAGCAGGAAGAAGCGCAGCAGGAAGAACACAATGGCGCGTTCCGCGATTCTCAATGTCATGGTCCAGGCCGCCATGAAGGCCGGCCGCTCGCTGTCGCGCGATTTCGGCGAAGTGCAGAACCTGCAGGTCTCGATGAAGGGGCCGGGCGACTATGTCAGCCAGGCTGACCGCAAGGCCGAGGACATCCTCTTCACCGAACTGTCGAAGGCGCGGCCGGGCTACGCCTTCCTGATGGAGGAGCGCGGCGTGATCGAAGGCGACGACGGCCAGCACCGCTGGATCGTCGATCCGCTCGACGGCACCACCAATTTCCTGCACGGCATTCCGCTTTTTGCCATCTCGATCGCGCTGGAGCGCCAGGGTCAGATCGTCGCCGGCGTCATCTACAACCCGGCGATGGACGAGCTCTACACCGCCGAGCGCGGCGGCGGCGCCTTCATGAACGACCGCCGGCTGCGCGTCGCCGGCCGCAGCAAGCTGATCGACGCGGTGATCGGCTGCGGCGTGCCGCATCTCGGGCGTGGCCAGCACGGCAATTTCCTTGTCGAGCTGCGCAATGTGATGGCCGAGGTCTCGGGCGTGCGACGCCTCGGCTCGGCTTCGCTCGATCTCGCCTACGTCGCTGCCGGCCGCATGGACGGGTTCTGGGAAACCGGTCTGTCGGCCTGGGACATCGCCGCCGGCATCCTGCTGATCCGCGAGGCGGGCGGTTTCGTGTCCGACTTCGCCGGCGGACAGAACATGCTCGATGGCGGCTCGGTCGTCGCCGGCAACGAGATCATCCAGCGCGCACTGCTGAAGACGGTGAAAAAGCCGGTGCCGCCGCGCTGATCAACTTGGCGCGCTGAACCGCCGCAGTCGCAAAACCGCAACCAAAGCTTGAAATACTGTTCGGTATCCGCCCAGATAAGGGGGATGCAGGATCATTCATGACGAACATCAGGCCCGAATCCCTGATCGAGATCCCCTTCATGGGACGCTGGCATTATTCGCGCGCCGAAATGATTGCCGACGGCATCGTCCATGCAGTGGGCATCGTGCTCGCCATTGCCGCCGGCTCGGCCCTGCTGGCGCTGGCCGCCCCCCATGCCGGCCCCGGCGAATATGTCGCCGCTGCCTTCTACGTGGTTTCGCTGCTCACCGTGCTGTCGGTGTCGCTGGCCTACAATCTGTGGCCGGTGTCGCCGGCCAAGTGGATTTTGCGACGCTTCGACCACGCCGCGATCTATCTGCTGATCGCTGCGACCTACACGCCCTTCCTGGCCCAGCTCGACGGCTCGCCGCTGGCCGTCTCGATGATCGTCCTGGTGTGGGTTGCCGCAGCGATCGGCATCGCCATCAAGGTGCTGCTTCCCGGCCGCTTCGACAGGCTGGCGATCGTCTTCTATCTCGCCATCGGCTGGAGCGGCATCGTCCTGGTCGAGCCGCTCGTCCAGACGCTGCCGACGACATCGATCGCGCTGATCGTTGCCGGTGGCATCGTCTACTCCTGCGGCGTCATCTTCTTTGCCTGGAAGGGCCTGCGCTTCCACAATGCGCTGTGGCACGGCTTTGTCGTCACCGGCGCCAGCCTGCATTTGGCCGCCATGGTCGACTGCCTGGTCATCAACCGGCTCTGACACCGATGAACCGGTTGGCAATATTGCCAAGCGCCATTCAATTTCGTCACAATTGCGTTTAGAGTCGCCGTCAAACGTGATTTGGCGGCAGCGGCATCGGAAACGGGGCACGGATGGCTTTTTTCAAATCCTTCGGCACGGACAGACGCTCCGACGTTCTGATGTACGATCCGCACAAATTGTCGAGCCCGCAGGTCTTTCTCCTGACCATGGTCATCTTCCTGATGATCGTCGCCTTCATCGCCGCCATCCTGACCCGTCAGATCTCGACCGCCTTCGCCACCAATCCCGGTCTCAACGGCCTGATCATCGGCGTGCTTGTGGTTGGCATCCTGCTGGCCTTCGTGCAGGTCGGCCGGCTGTTTCGCGAAGTGCGCTGGGTCAACTCCTTTCGGGCCGGCTCCGAAACCACCGAACCGGTGCTGCTGGCGCCGATGAAGGCAATGATCGGCCGCTCGTCGACGATCGCCTTCTCGACCAGTTCGATGCGCACCATGCTCGATTCGATCGCCACCCGCCTCGACGAAAGCCGCGACACCTCGCGCTATCTTGTCGGGCTGCTGGTCTTCCTTGGCCTGCTCGGCACTTTCTGGGGCCTGCTCAACACGATCGGCTCGATCCGCGAAACCATCGAGTCGCTCGATCCGGGCACCGGCGATGCCGCCGCCGTGCTCGAATCGCTGAAACAGGGGCTTTCCGCGCCGCTGGCCGGCATGGGCACCGCCTTCTCGTCCTCGCTGTTCGGCCTATCCGGTTCCCTGGTGCTCGGCTTCCTCGACCTGCAGGCTGGCCGCGCCCAGACGCGCTTCTACACCGAACTCGAAAACTGGCTGTCCTCGGTCACCGACCTGTCGTCCGACATCGTCGTCGCCGAACCGGTCAAGGCCGAATCCTCCGACGAGATCCGCGTCCTGTCGGAAAAACTGCGCAGCTTGCAGGAGAATGGCGGCGGCGCCAATCCGCGCGTCGCCACCGCCATGGCCAATCTTGCCGACGGCATTTCGGGCCTGGTCAAGAACATGCGCTCGGAGCAGCAGATCATGCGCGACTGGGTCGAGGCCCAATCGGACGAGCAGAAGGCGATGCGCAGCACGCTGGAGAAGATCGCCGACGCCCTGAAGAAGCCTGGAGTTCATTAGCATGGCTCTCGCCAGGAGCCGGCGTGCCGATCGCCGCATCGACTACTGGCCGGGCTTCGTCGACGCGCTGTCGACGCTGCTGCTCGCGATCATGTTCCTGCTCACGGTCTTCGTGCTGGCGCAGTTCCTGCTCGGCCGCGAAATCTCCGGCAAGGACACGGTGCTCAACCGCCTCAACTTGCAGATCAACGAACTGACCCAGCTTCTGGCGCTGGAACGCTCGACAACGCAGGACAGGGAAGATTCGCTCGCCAATTTACAGGCGTCGCTGTCGGCGTCAGAGGCGGAAAAGAGCCGGCTCGAGCAATTGCTGGCGCAAGGCGCCGGTGCTGGCGACGCAGCCAACCGGCGCGCCACGGCACTTTCTGGCGAGCTCGACAACCAGCGCCAGATCAGCCAGCAGGCGCTGAGCCAGGTCGAAATCCTCAACCAGCAGATCGCGGCACTGCGCAGACAGATCGGAGCGCTCGAAGAAGCGCTCAACGTGTCCGAAGCGCGCGATCGCGAGTCCAACACCAAGATCGCCGATCTCGGCCGCCGCCTGAACGTCGCGCTGGCGCAACGCGTGCAGGAACTGAACCGCTATCGGTCCGACTTCTTCGGCCGCTTACGCGAAATCCTCGCCGACCGCGAGAACATCCGCATCGTCGGCGACCGCTTCGTCTTCCAGTCGGAAGTGCTTTTCCCGACTGGCTCCGAGGTGATCAACGACGCCGGCAAGGTCGAGATGAAGAAGCTCGCCGACGCCATCATCGACTTGCAGAAGGAGATCCCGCCGGAGATCAACTGGGTGCTGCGCGTCGACGGCCACACCGACGACAAGCCGCTGTCGGGCACCGGCCGTTATCACGACAATTGGGAACTGTCGACGGCGCGCTCGACCTCGGTGGTGAAGTTCCTGATCGAGAATGGCGTACCGGCCAACCGGCTGGTGGCGGCCGGCTTCGGCGAATTCCAGCCGCTCGACCCCGCCGACACCGAAGACGCGCGCAACAAGAACCGCCGTATCGAGCTGAAACTGACCGAGCGCTGAGCCCGCCCCCCCGAACAGGCTTGGCTCGCAGCGACGGCGCGAGTTAGGGCACCGTCGCGCTGTCGGCAAGGCCTGAAAAGATTATCTTTTTTTAATTACACTTTGCCGCGGCCCGCTTCTAGCCTCTCTGGGGGCCGAGAACCGCCGGCGGTGAACCTTCATCGCGACGCGACGGAACCTGACGGCCCGAGGTCTGAGGCAGGACGACCCAAGCGCCCGCCTTCTCCATTAACAAGCGCCCGCCTTCTCCATTAAAAGGAGACGCAATCATGCGCTCTTTCGCTCCCAAGACTCTCAGGACTGCAACCCTCACCGCGCTTCTCATCGCTGTTCCCTTTGCCAGCGCCTACGCCGCCGGACATCACAAGGGCGCGCTCGACGAAGCGACACCGACCACCTTCTACGGTCCGCGCGAGAAAGGCCTTATCGATCAAATACGCGGCGTGGACAAAGGCATAGCGGACGCCAGGCAGGCGAACACAATCACGGCGGCCGAGGCGCAAAGGCTGCACATGCGGGCCGCCCATATCAGTCAGGCCGCCGCAAGGACGGCGGCGGCGGATCATGGCCGAATACCGGCCCCGCAATATCAGCAGTTGCTACGCCGGCTCGACAATGTCGACCAGACGCGACGGGCTGACAGCGGCACGGGTTTCCTGATCGGCGATGGGGCCGATGGCGGCCATTATCCAAACGGCTGACCATTCAAGGCAAGGAAGGGACTGTCTGACGCCTCGGGGCCTGTGCCCCGCTGGCGTCCTTCTTTGATCGCTGGCCGGTCACCAACCAAACCCGAGCGCGATCAGCGCCAGCACTGCCGGCACGGTCTGGATGAACAGGATCTTCCTGCCGACCGTCGCCGCGCCGTAGAGGCCGGCGATGGCGACGCAGAGCAGGAAGAAGACCTTGATCTGGAAACCGGCCTCGCCGACGTAAAGCCCCCAGATCAGCCCGGCGGCGAGAAAGCCATTGTAGAGCCCCTGGTTGGCGGCAAGCACTTTCGATGCGCTGGCGAATTCCGGCGTCAGCTTGAACGCCTTGTGGCCGCGCGGCGTGTCCCACAGCACCATCTCCAGATAGACGATGTAGAGGTGGATCAGGGCCACCAACCCGACCAGCACATTGGCGATCATGCTTCGTCTCTCCGTGGCGGCCTTGCGCCGCCAGGCGATATTGACCACGCACGCCATCACCTCCGCAAGATGCCCATCGCCTTCACAAGACGCATCGCGTCGCGCATCCGGCCAGCGCTCGAAGCGCTCATCAGCAGACGGCTTTCAGGGTTGCCAATGCCAGCGCATTGGTATCTTTTCCCGCCGTTCGAATTCAGCGGAACCCGCCATGTCCTTTCAGAAACTCGACGACCTCGGCCACAAGCTCGAAGCGCTGGAACATGCGCTCGCCATTCTCGGCGCCGACGAGGCGACCCATATGGCCGTCGGCGGCGGCGAGAAGCGCGCCGAGGCGATGTCTGCCCTGGCCGGCATGCACCACGCCCGAGCGACCGCGCCGGAGATCGCCGACTGGATCGCGGCGGCCGAACAGGAAACGCTGAACGACGACCAGCAGGCGGCGCTCAAGGAATTCCGGCGGCAATACACCAACCTGACCTGCCTGCCGGTCGAATTCGTCGAACGCCAAACGACCGCGCGCATGCGCTCCGAGCAGCTCTGGCGCGACCTGCGCGCGAAAAACGACTGGGCAGGTTTCTTGCCGGCGCTCGAAGGCGTCGTGGCGCTGGTGCGCGAGGAGGCAGCCCTTCGCGCCGATGTGCTCGGCCTCGACCCCTATGACGCACTGATGGAGCAATATGATCCCGGCAACCGTGCCGCCGACATCACGCCGGTCTTCGCCGAGCTGAAGACCTTCCTCAGGGATTTCGTGCCGGAGGCGCTGGCCGTGCAGGAGGCGCGGTTGGCAAAACATCCGCTGAAGCCGCTTTCGGGCAGCTATGCGATTGACAAGCAGCGCGAGCTTGGCCTCGCCATGATGGCGGCGGTCGGCTTCGATCTTACCCACGGCTCGCTTTCCGTGTCGCATCATCCATTTTGCGGCGGCGTGCCGAGCGACGTGCGCATCACCACCCGCTACAAGACCTCCGACTTCCTGTCGGCGCTGATGGGCGTGCTGCACGAGACCGGCCACGCGCTTTACGAACAGAACCTGCCGAAGACGTGGGCGCACTGGCCGCTCGGCAAGGCGCGCGGCATGGCCGTGCACGAAAGCCAGAGCCTGTTCGTCGAAAAGCAGATCGGTCGCAACCCAGAATTCTGGCGCTGGGCGCTGCCGGTGGTCGAAAGGCACCTCGGCGAGACCTGGTCGATCGACGACATCCTGCCGCATGTGCACCGGGTCGAGCGCGGCCTGATCCGCGTCGACGCCGACGAGGTGACCTATCCGCTGCACGTCATCCTGCGCTATGAGCTTGAGCAGGAACTGGTATCAGGACGGCTGGAGGCCGCCGACTTGCCCGAGGCCTGGGACGCCAAGATGTGCGACTATCTCGGCCTGTCGACGTCAGACAACCCGGCCGACGGGCCGATGCAGGACGTGCACTGGCCGGGTGCCGCCTTCGGCTATTTCCCATCCTACACGCTGGGCGCCATGATGGCGGCACAGCAATGGGCGGCGCTGACGCAAGACCATCCTGCCGCCAACGAAGACCTCGCCAAGGGAGATTTCGCGGCGATCAACGACTGGCGCCGCGAAAGGATCTGGTCGCAAGGCTCGCGCTGGTCGACGCCCGACCTGCTCGAGCGCGCCACCGGCGAAAAGCTCAACGCCGCGCATTTCACCGAGCACCTGAAGAAGCGGTATGGCGCCTAGGGCCGCACCCCCCAACCGTACGCCGGCCGATCATCGTTATTCTCGAAGGTACCAAACGGTCCATCATTCTCGATCCCGGCGGAGCCACTCTGCCTTGCAGGACGCAATTTACTTTTCTATCACTAGTGGCATTCGACTGTATCTGGCGGGACGTGCAGGGCATGGGGCGGGCAAGACACTTTCAGGCCGCGACAACAGTGGTCGCAAGACTTTCTGTATTGATTGTTATCTGCACGGTCTGCTGGCCGGCCATGGCCGGTACGAACGTGCACAAGGGCAGCCTCGGCAGTTGGATCGAGCGGGTCGGACTGCCAAAAGCCGATCCGCAATTCGACAGCCAGATCAAGAACGGCATATCCAACCTGCTGTCGGATTATCAGATCCGCAAGCGCCCGGGCGGATTGGAGATCTTCGACCGCTACGCCTACAAGATCGTCGACCGCACAGGCCTGGAACGCGGCGCCAGCATAAGTTTTGAATTCGATCCTGCGACGTCCGACGTCACCGTGAACTGGATCGACATCATTCGTGACGGCGTGGTGGTCCAGCACCTTTCCGATGCTGATTTCGACGTGTTCCGGCGCGAGAAGGATGCGGAGAAGGGCCTCTTCGACGGTTGGCTTACCGCGTACGTGAACATCAACGATGTCCGGGTCGGAGACATCGTCGACTATGGCAAGACCACGGTCAGAACGCCGATCATCGGCACGGATCTTCTTTTCCATTCCGTTGCCGTGGCTTGGGACGAACCGATCGCTCTGATCCGCGAAAAAGTGACGTGGCCAACTGTGCAGCCCCTGAATTTCCGACAGGTCAGGACGGACATACGCCCGGATGTCCAGTCTGGCGGAGAAGCGACGACCTATCTTTGGCAAAGCGCCAATCCGATTCCGGTGAAATCGCAGCAATATCTGCCACCGGACTTTCTCGTATATCCGTCCATCGAAATCTCCTCGACGTCGAAATGGCAAGATATCGTCGACACGGTCCTTCCCCATTACCGGCTCGACCAGGAGCTGCCGGCAGATTTCGCATCGAAGCTCGATGCGATTGCCGCCAAATACGATGCGCCCGAAGACAGGATGATCGAGGCAATGCGGTTGGTCCAGGACAGCATCCGGTATGTCAGCCTGTCGATGGGTCGTGGTTCCTATATCCCGCGCAGCCCGACGACAGTGGTGGCAAGCGGCTTCGGAGATTGCAAGGACAAGGCGCTGCTTCTCGCCTCCAGCCTGCGGCGACTGGGGATCCATGCGGACGTGGCTCTCACGGATATCGATGAAGGGCTTGCTCTCGCCACTATCCTTCCGACGATTAGCGCGTTTGACCACGTCATCGTAAAGGCCGTTATCGACAGTCAGACGTATTGGATCGACGCGACTAACTATATGCAGGGGGGCAGAGCGGACGATCTTGTACCGCCAGACTATGGCTTTGCGCTGCCCGTTGTCGCCGACACCGCGGAGATGGAAAAGATAGACCGAAAGGAGCTCTACCAGCCGACCATCTTTGTGAGCGAGGTGTTCGATTTTCCCAAACGTAAAGGCGAGCCGCTCAAACTGACGGTTACCACTACCTATTGGGGCACAGATGCCGATAGCATGCGCTATAGGCTTGTCTCGCGATCGGCGACAAAGATCGCGGACGACTATCTCAAATATTACAATCGCCAGTATCCTGGAATGAAAAGCCTGGGACCGTTGGTGACGAGCGACAGCCGCGACAAGAACCTGGTTTCGGTAATCGAATCCTACGATCTGTCGGCAGACGATCTCGACGCCGATAACCTCTCCGAGGAATTTGCTCTGAAATCGGATGTCGGCATCCGGTATCTGCCGGAGCCCGACCTCCTCGAAAGGAGCGCGCCAATCTGGCTAGGCAGCCCGATCTTCAGACGACACCGGTCCACCGTCAGAAATCTGAAGGCGCAGTTCGTTGGCCCCGAGGACAATGACGACGTGATCACGCCCTACGTTGCATTCAAGGCTCGTTGGACGAGCACCCCCACCGAATTTCAGGTCGACTGGTTTCTCAAGACTATCGATGATCAGGTTCCCGCCAAGAACATCGGGCCCTATTTAAAATCCCTCAAGAAGATGAGCGACAACTCGGCTTGGACCTACAATTTCGCCTATTCCGACGCCGAAGCGAACTGAAACCGGTGAAGGGGGCCTATTCCGCCGCACCCCTGAAAGCATTTGCCCCGGTTTCGAATTGCAGCTTGGCCAGCCTTGCATAGATGCCGCCCTTGGTGACGAGGCTCTGGTGCGTGCCTTCCTCGACGATGCTGCCGCCATCCATGACGAGGATCCGGTCGGCCTTCAGCACGGTGGCCAGCCGGTGGGCGATGACGATGGTGGTGCGGTCCTGCATCAGCCGTTCCAGCGCCGTCTGCACCAGCGTCTCGCTTTCGGCGTCGAGTGCCGAGGTCGCCTCGTCGAGCAGAAGGATCGGCGCATCGCGCAAGATGGCGCGGGCAATCGCCACACGCTGGCGCTGACCGCCGGACAGCGTCACGCCGCGCTCGCCGACCTGGCTGTCATAGCCTTTTTCGAGCTTCAGGATGAATTCGTCGGCAAGCGCATCCTTGGCCGCAGCCTCGATCTCGGCGTCGCTGGCGCCGGGCCGGCCGAAGCCGATATTGTCGCGCGCACTGGCCGCGAAGATGGTGACATCCTGCGGCACGATGGCGATGCGCTCTCGTATGGCGACAGGGTCGGCCTCGCGGACATCGACGCCGTCGATCATGATCTTGCCCGTCTCGGGGTCGTAGAAGCGCAGAAGCAGCGAAAAGACGGTGCTCTTGCCCGCGCCCGACGGGCCGACGATGGCCACCGTCTCGCCGGGCTTGACCTGGAAACTCAGGCCGTGGACGGCGGCGCGGTCGGGCCCAGCCGGGTAGGAGAAGGACACGTCGTCGAAGCTTATTGCGCCTTTGACCGTCGCCGGCAGCAGCTTTGGATGCGCGGGGGCCTGGATCGCGGGCTTCTCGGCCAGGATCTCGGTCAGCCGTTCGGCGGCACCCGCCGCCTGGGAAAGCTCGCCCCACACTTCCGACAGCGCGCCGAGCGCGCCGGCGGCGAACACCGAATAGAGCAGGAATTGGCCGAGCGTGCCTGGCGACAGCGTCCCGTCGAGCACGTCGCGCGAGCCGAACCACAGCACCGCCACCACCGAGGAAAAGATCATGAAGATGGCGAAGAAGGTGAGGAAGGATCGGGCAAAGATCGACGATCGCGCCGCGTCGAACGCGGCTTCCACGGCGGATGAAAAATGCCCGGTGACCAGCTTCTCGTTGGTGAAGGCCTGCAACGTGCGCACCGCGCCGATCTGCTCGCTGGCGTAGGCCGTGGCGTCGGCCAGCGTGTCCTGCGCCAGCCGTGATTTGCGGCGCACCGAGCGGCCGAAGGCGACCAGCGGCAGCACGATCACCGGGATGGCGGCAATGACGAGGCCCGACAGTTTCGGGCTGGTGAAAACCATCATCGCCACGGCGCCGAGACCGAGGATGACGTTGCGCAGCGCCACCGATGCGGTGGCACCGACCGCCGATTTCACCTGCGTCGTATCGGCGGCGAGCCGCGACACGATCTCGCCCGACTGGGCAGTGTCGAAGAAGGACGGCGACAGCGTCGTGACATGGCGGAACACATCGCTGCGGATGTCGGCGACGACGCGCTCGCCCAGCGTGATGACGAAATAATAGCGGCTGGCCGACGCCGCGGCGAGCAAGGCAGCCATCACCACCAGCATGGCGAAGTACTCGGCGATGAAACTGGAATCGGAAGCGGAAAAGCCGTGGTCGATCATCCGCCGCACGGCGAGCGGCAAAGCCAGCGTCGTCGCCGCCGCGACGGTCAGCGAGATGACTGCGCCAATGACCATTTTCCGGTAGCGGGTGATGTAGGGGAACAGGCGTCGCAGCGGCTTGAGCGAACGCCTGCGCGCGTCTGCATCGCCACTGGTGTGCGCCATGACCGTTCCCTCTGGCTCTTCTGGGCATGCGCCTCAATATGCGCTTGCCGCGGCCTTGTGATTCAATTCCGGCTGATGTATAGGCTCGCCGACCGTTTTAGAAGCCGTGGCTCCTCAATAGCTGCGGCTTCGAGTTTTAAAAAGGGGCGCATCGACGCAGGCTTTGTGCCCGTCAGCAGCGCCAGCGAACCAGGAATAGCACAATGAAGACCGACATCCATCCCGACTACCACACCATCAAGGTCGTCATGACCGACGGCACCGAATACATGACCCGCTCGACCTGGGGCAAGGAGGGCGACACGATGAACCTCGACATCGACCCGACCACCCATCCGGCCTGGACCGGCGGCCAGCAGACCCTGCTCGACCGCGGCGGCCGCCTGTCGAAGTTCAAGAAGCGTTTCGAAGGTTTCGGCCTCTAAGTGCATGTCGCCCAAAAGTGCGAAGCGGTTTTGGGATAACGACACGCACAGATAAAAATAAGCCGCACCGGTTTATCGCAGATCAAGAACCCGCCCTCGTGGCGGGTTTTTTGTTGCCGAAATGCGGGCCCTACTGGCCGACCAGTTCGCGCAACGCCATGCGCTTGTAAGCGGCGACCAGGTCGTCACCCTCCTGCCGCCCAACGGAGATCGCCAGCCGCATGGTGGCCTCGCCCATCTGCCAGATGAGAAGCGCCGTCGTTTCCAGCGCCGCCGGATCGGCGGCAGGCCGCAGCCGCTTCAGCACCGCGGTGAGGAATTCGGCGTTGGCCCGGCTGTCGGCGAGCTCGAGTTCGCGCAGCGCCTTGTCGGCCTGGGTGCCCGACCAGATGTCGCGCATCACCGGCTCCGCCAGGAACAGTCCGTAGTAGATATCCACCAGATCCGAAAACGCCCGCCGCAGCCCTTCGGCGTCGCTGACCTGTGCAAGAGCTGCCGCGATGCAGGCCTGGCTTTCGGCGGTGTAGCGCTCGGCCAGGGCCCAGATGATCGCCCGCTTATCCGGAAAGAACTGGTAGAGCGAGCCGATCGACACCCCGGCCCGTTCCGCCACTTCGCCCATCCGCATGGCATCGCTGCCTTGCTCGGCGATCAGCGCGGAGGCGGCGGCCAGCATCCGTTCGACCCGCTCGCGGCTGCGCTGCTGGCTCGGTGCCCGGCGCGGCGATGCGATCTGGCCATCCTGTGAAACCGGTACGGTCGAGCCTTCCATCACTGTCTCCAGACGAACAATCAACAAATTGGCTTGACTCACAAAATACGAGGGTTTATCACGTTTTGCAAATGTGAGGATTGCTCATGTTTACGGGCAAAGGAGAATCGCCATGATCGACACAGCAAGGAAACCGACTCTGATCCTTGGCGGCACCGGCAAGACCGGTCGTCGTCTCGCGGACAGGCTGACGGCGCAGGGCCTGCCGGTACGGATCGGCTCCCGCTCGGGCACGCCGCCCTTCGACTGGGAAAACAACACGACCTGGGAACCCGCGCTCGATGGCGTCGGTGCCGTTTACATCAGCTACTATCCCGATCTCGCCGTGCCCGGTGCTGCCGAAGCGGTCGGCGCCTTCGCCAACCTTGCCGTGGATCGCGGTGTGCGCCGGCTGGTGCTGCTGTCGGGGCGTGGCGAAACCGAAGCGCAACGCGCCGAAGAGATGCTGAAAGCCTCAGGCGCCGACTGGACGATCCTGCGCTGCGCCTGGTTCGCCCAGAACTTCAGCGAGAGTTTTTTGCTCGATCCGCTGCTCGCCGGTGAGGTGGCTTTGCCCGTCGGCCCTGTTGGAGAACCGTTCGTCGATGCCGACGACATTGCCGACGCCGCCGTGACGGTGCTTACCCGGCAAGGCCATATCGGCCAGCTTTACGAGCTGACCGGGCCACGGCTGCTGAGCTTCGCCGAGGCAGTCGCCGAGATCGGCAAGGCCGCCGGCCGCGACATCGGCTTTATCAGGATTTCGCATGCGGAATTTACCGCGGCTGTAGCCGCGTACGAGCTGCCGGCCGAGTTCGCCTGGCTGCTCAACGAGCTGTTCACGGAAGTGCTCGACGGCCGCAACGAGACGCTGACCGACGGCGTCGAGCGCGTTCTCGGCCGAGCCCCAAAGGACTTTTCCACCTACGCAACCGAAACCGCCACTACCGGCATCTGGAGTGACTGACATGATCATGAAACTGCTCCCCACCCTCACCTTCATCGCCGCGATCGGCTCAGGCGTTGTCGGCGGCGTCTTCTTCGCATTCTCCAATTTTGTCATGCCGGCGCTTGCCCGTCTGCCTGCCGCCGGCGGCATCGCCGCAATGAATTCGATCAACATCACCGTCATTACGCCGCTGTTCATGACCGCGCTTTTTGGCACCGGACTGGTCTGCCTGATCCTCGCCGTCGGCGCTGTCATCGGCTGGAACCAGCCGGGTTCGTTCTGGCTTCTCGCCGGCGCCCTAATCTATATCGTCGGCAACCCGATCGTGACGATGATCTTCAACGTGCCGCTCAACAACGCGCTGGCCGCCGTCGATCCGTCCAGCACCAACGGCGCCGCGGTATGGGCCACCTATCTCAGGGATTGGGTGATGTGGAACCATGTCCGCACCATCACCGCCATCGCCGCGCTAGGCTGCTTCATCATGGCATGACGGTGAATGCAGGCGCAGAAATGTGAAAAGACCCTGCCTCAGGCAAGGTCTTTCGACGTGGGATCTTTTGACTTATGGCCCTTGCGGTCGGCATGGCCGAGATCGCGGTCCGGATCGATGACGTCGCGAACCAGCTGCTTGAGCTTTGCGGCATCCGGAAAGCCGCCATCACGCTTGCGGTCCCAGACCAGCGTGTCATTGCACGAAATGGTGAAGATGCCGCCGGTGCCGGGCACCAGCGTGACCTCGCCCAGATCCGTTCCGAAGGTCGACAGCAGCTCCTGCGCCATCCAGCCGGCCCGCAGCAGCCAGAGGCATTGCGTGCAATAGGTGATGCGGATGGTGGGTAGCGGCTTTTCAGCCATGTCAGATTGAACTCCGCTCATGTCTGGCTGAGCTCCGCTCATGCCGGGCTAAGCTCTGCTCATGCCGCGCTGAGCTTCGCCATGGTTTCGTCGTCGACTTCGAAATTGGCGTAGACGCTCTGCACGTCGTCGTCATCCTCGAGGGTGGCGACCAGCTTCATCAGCGACTGTGCTCGTTCCTCGTCGACCGCAATGTTGGTTTGCGGCTTCCAGATCAGCTTCACTGACTCCGCCTCGCCGAGCGCGTCTTCGAGCGCCTTCGACACCTCGCCCAGGTTCTCGAAGGCGCAATAGATCGTATGGCCTTCCTCGTCCGACTGGACATCGTCTGCGCCGGCCTCGATCGCCGCGTCCATGACCTTCTCGGCGCTGCCGACTGAGGCCGGATAGACGATCTCGCCGACACGGTCCCACATGAACGACACCGAGCCGGTTTCTCCCATCGCCCCGCCGGCCTTGGTGAAGGCGGCACGCACATTCGACGCCGAGCGGTTGCGGTTGTCGGTCAGCGCCTCGACGATCAGCGCAACGCCGCCCGGTCCGTAACCCTCATAGCGCACCGCTTCGTAGTTCTCGGCATCACCCATCGACGCCTTGTTGATGGCGCGCTGGATGTTGTCCTTCGGCATCGACACCGCCTTGGCGTTCTGGACGGCAAGGCGCAGGCGCGGGTTCATCGATGGATCTGGCGCGCCGGTCTTGGCCGCGACGGTGATTTCGCGCGCCAGCTTGGAAAACATTTTCGACCGCACCGCGTCCTGGCGGCCCTTGCGGTGCATGATATTCTTGAACTGTGAATGGCCAGCCATGGCACCCCTGTCGTCTTCTCGGCTAGAGCATCCTGCGGCGAGGTAGTCACCTCGCCTTTTGCCAAAATGCTCGAATTCAAAATTTCAGAACGTCCCTGGTGCCTCCGGATGGACGCACGGCGCTCTCTGTCGGAATGGCCGGCTTATAGATAAATCGGCTCAATTCGTCCAGCCGCGCCGTATTGTTGCGGGGCGCGAGGGTCTGTGGCGCGATTCCCTAGGGATCGCCGTGATCCCTTACCCTTCCAGATCGGATTTCAGTTGGTCGAGAATGCTGATCGCATGGGTGGCGTATTCGCTGATCCAACGGTCGTGGATCTGCTTGATCGGCAGCGCATTGAGATGGTTCCAACGCTCGCGCCCCTCGCGCCGCGCCACGACCAGATCGGCCTCTTCCAGCACCTTCAGATGCAGCATGACAGTGCAGCGGTCCATGTCGGGGAACGCATCGCACAGCATGCCGGTGGTCTTCGGTGCACCCTTCAGCTCATCCAGCAAAGCGCGCCGGCGCGGATGCGCCAGCGCCTTGAAAACATTGTCGTCTTGCGATCGGCTTGACATGTTATGTTTTTATAACATATTGTCGGCCCAATCAAGGAAGGAGCTGTGGATATGTCTCTTGGATTCAGGGTTTCGGGCCGCATCGGCAAACCCGTCGCCGAGGTCTTCGACGCAGTCGTCAATCCCAGGAAGCTTAGCGGCTATTTCACCACGATCGGCGGCGCCAGCGCGCCGCTGGTGGCGGGCGCCGGCGTCGTCTGGTGGGGCAAGGTCCCGGTCGAGGTCGACGAGGTGGAGAAAGACAGCCGCATCGTGCTGCGCTGGGACGCTACCGACGCCGACGGCAAGCCGGCTTACAAGACGCGCATCGAGATGAATTTCGAGCCGCTGGACGACGGCGGCACCTTCGTCACCATCGCCGAGACCGGCTGGCACGAGGACGCGGTCGGCCTGAAGAAGTCCTACCTCAATTGCGAGGGCTGGTCGCAGATGCTGGCCTGCATGAAGGCCTATGTCGAATACGGCATCAACCTGCGTGACGGCTACTATCGCAGCGAGATGAAGGGCGAGCCGGCCAACGAGACCAATATTTGAGCGACCGTTAGGGAGATCGCCCGCGATGACGAAAGTAACGCCATTCCTAATGTTCGAGGGCAAGGCCGAGGAGGCAATGGCCCTTTATTGCGAGACCATTCCCGGCAGCAGCGTCCTTGACGTCACACGTTACGGCCCCGGCGAAGACGGCCCGCAAGGAACGGTCAAGCTGGCGCGCTTGTCCATCGGTGGCGGCTTGGACGTGATGGTCTACAACAGCCCCGTGCACCATGCCTTCACGTTCACGCCGTCGGTCTCGCTCTATGTGGACTGTTCCTCCGAGGAGGAGCTGAACCGCATTGTCGAGACAATGGCAAAGGACGGCGGGTTCCTGATGCCGCCCGACAATTATGGCTTCAGCCGCCGTTTCGCATGGCTGAACGACAGGTTCGGAGTCTCCTGGCAGATCAATCTGGCATAGCGAGACGCGGACCGAAACGGCTGACGAAGACAACACCTGAACGCAGCATCGTGGAGCCAGCAATGACCGCGAAGATCACCGGCGGTATCAATATCGCCATGAAAGTGCCCCCGCACCAATACCAGGAGACGATCGCCTTCTACCGCGATGTCGTCGGCCTGAAGCCATTCACCGCCAAGGCGCCGGCAATCGGCTTCGAACTTGGCCCTAACCGGTTGTGGATTGATGAGGCGCCGATGATGAGCCAGGCAGAGGTGTGGCTGGAGCTTATCACCGAGGATTTCCTCTTGGCCGCGGATCATTTCGCCAAGGCCGGCGTTGTGCGCTGCGACGCCATCGAGCCCTTGGGCGAGGGCTTCCGCGGCGGCTGGATCACCAATCCGGCCAATATCATCCACATGGTGCGCGAGCCCGACGCCTGGTGAGTGCCAAAGCCAGAAAGGAGCATCCCATGGAGATCCGCGAAAACCCGACAGCCGAAGCCGGCATGCTGATCCGGCGGCCGGTCGCCGAAGTGTTCGAGGCCATCGTCGATCCGGCCATCACCACGAAATTCTGCTTCACGCACGGCAGCGGTCGGCTGGACAGCGGCAAGCAAGTCCGCTGGGAATGGCGCATGTACGACGTCTCGACGACGGTCGGTGTAAGCGAGATCGTCAGGAACAAAAAGATCGTCATGCAGTGGAGCGATCCGCCG
This sequence comes from Mesorhizobium sp., assembly GCF_004962245.1. Classification (GTDB taxonomy): domain Bacteria; phylum Pseudomonadota; class Alphaproteobacteria; order Rhizobiales; family Rhizobiaceae; genus Mesorhizobium. The sequence continues at coordinate 238,469 of NZ_SUHQ01000005.1, forward strand.
ACCACGGTGGTCTGGACCTTCACCGAGATGCCGGGCGATGCGACCTTTCTCGAGGTCCGCAATTTCGGTTTCGTCGGCAACGCCGACGAGCAGGTCAAGCAAGCGATCGACTCGACCGGCGGCTTCACCCTCGTGCTCGCCGGCGCCAAGGCGTGGCTGGAGCAAGGCCTGACGCTTGGCCTGATCGGCGACCGTCACCCGAAAGGCGTGCCGGCAAGCTAGAACGCAACGACGCCCCCAAGCGCGCAACCTCAGTGCCTGGCACCAGCCTTCGCCTTCCTCCGGCGCCTTGCCAGCATGTTGAGACCCTCGACCAGCGCCGAGAACCCCATGGCGGCATAGATGTAGCCCTTGGGCACATGGAAGCCCATGCCGTCGGCGATCAGCGTCATGCCGATCATCAGCAGGAAGCTCAGCGCCAGCATGACGATGCTGGGGTTCTTGGCGATGAAATCGGCGAGCGGCCCGGCCGCCAGCATCATCACGCTGACCGCCACGATCACCGCGATGTACATGATGGCGATCTCGTCGGTCATTCCGACCGCGGTGATGATCGAATCGATCGAGAAGACGAGGTCGAGCAGCAGGATCTGGAAGATGGCGCCAGCCAGCGAAAGCTGCAGCGTGTCGCCCAGCATCGTGTCCTGGTGATCCTCGAGATCGACCGTGTGGTGGATCTCCTTGGTCGCCTTCCAGACGAGGAACAGGCCGCCCGCGATCAGGATAAGATCGCGCCAGGAGAAGCCATGGTCGAAAGCCGTGAACACCGGCGTCGTCAATTGGACGATGATCGAGATGGTGGCAAGCAGGACCAGCCGCATGATCAGCGCGGCAGAAATGCCGAGCCGACGCGCGCGGGCCCTTTGTGCCTCCGGCAGCTTGTTGGTCAGGATCGAGATAAAGATCAGATTGTCGATGCCGAGCACGACCTCCAGCACAATCAGCGTCAGCAACGCGACCCATGCGGTTGGGTCGGAAACAAAGGCGAAATGCGGCGCCAGGAATTCGATGAGCTGCATGGAGGTCGTCCCCTCTTACGATCTAGAGCAGTGTCGCCGGCAGTTAGGTATCGCAGGCGATCATATCAATGTCACGACCAGAAGGATGGCGCCGTTTCCTCGAGCCGCGGTCCGCGGCGAAACGGCGCAATCCGCTCGGTCAGGCCGCTGCGGTCCGAAATGTCGACGCCGACGCCGCACAATGTCGCCGGGCCGGTCGCCGCCTCGAAGCGGCCTTTCGGCACCTTCGACAGGAACCGGTTGAGCGGTTCCTCCTTGTCCATGCCGAGCGAGGAATCATAGTCGCCACACATGCCGGCGTCGGAAATATAGCCGGTGCCGCCGTTGAGTATCTGGTGGTCGCCGGTCGGCTGGTGCGTGTGGGTGCCGACGACGAGGCTGGCGCGGCCGTCGACGAAATGGGCAAAGCACATTTTTTCAGAGGTCGCCTCGGCATGGAAATCGATGACCACCGCATCGGCCTGCTCGCCGAGCGGACAGGCGGCAAGCTCGCGCTCGCCTGCCTGGAACGGATCGTCGAGCTCGGGATGCATGAACACCCGGCCCATGATGTTGGCGACCAGAACCCGCGCGCCATTCCTGGCGATGTAGACGCCGGAGCCGCGCCCCGGCGTGCCCTTGGGGAAATTGGACGGACGCAGGAACCGTTCCTCGCGCGGCGCAAAAGCCAGCGCGTCGCGCTGGTCCCAGACATGGTTGCCGGTGGTGACGACATCGGCGCCCGCCGAAATCGTCTCGCGAAAGATCTCTTCCGTGATGCCGAAGCCGCCGGCGGCGTTCTCGCCATTGACGATGACGAAGTCGAGTTTGAAATCCGAGATAAGACCGGGCAGTTGTTCCCACACCGCCGTGCGTCCCGTTTTGCCGACCATGTCGCCGAGGAAGAGGAGTCTCATCTGAGTATGATTCCGAACCGAAGGTCAGCGAAGCAAGAAAGCTGCATGACTTTCGGAAAAGATCATGCCTCCAGGAATTTATCTACAATTTTGGCGCGAACCGGCGCAACCCGCTCTCGGTGAGTATTTCCGGGATGACCACGTCATGCGGCTCGTCCGGCACCAGCGTCACCTCCTGGCAGTCGAAAGCAATGCCGATCAGCCGGGGCGGCTGCCCCTTGTCGACCAGCCGCGCGATCGCACGGTCGTAGTAGCCCGCGCCGTAGCCGATGCGGTGGCCGCGCGCGTCGAAAGCGGCGAGCGGCACCAGCATCACCTGGGGATCGAGCACCTCCGCCTCCTCATGCGGCCCGACGGTGCCGAACCCCATGTCGACCATCGGTGCGCCGCGCACGAGTTCGCGAAAGACGATGGTGGTCTTGTCGAGAATGGCCGGCAGGCAAAGCCTTGCTCCATTTTCGCGCAAGGCGAACATCAGCGGCCGGACGTCGACCTCCGAGCGCATCGGCCAGAAGCCGGAGACGATCTGGCCCGGATCGACGGCAATGCCATCCCGCGCCGTCTCGGCCATTTCGAGCGCCGCCTCCACTCGCCAGAACGGATCGAGCGCGTTGCGGCGGCCTAGTGCTTCGCGTCGCAAATTTTTCTTCAGGTCTTTGGGAGAGGTCATTTAGCCAGGGTAGAAAAGGTCAGATCTGATTGGAGCTTTGGGAGCGACGTTTTCCACCGCATGATCCACCGAAAGCGTGGGTGGACCCTTTGCATCGAGTGACGATCCACACAACCGGTGGAGAGAGCGATCCCGGGAACCTACAAAGTAGGTGGGCGCCGTATGAGAAAACCCACGGGTCTTCCCAGGGACAGCTCCCTAGGGATCATTAAGGCCCCGGGGAAAATGTTCTCCTGCCGGGAAGCGCAGACCGTCACACCCAATATAGGCCGATGGCCGACCAAGCGCCAGAGAGACGGCCATGTTCGGCGGCTTTATTCGTGCGTCACCCCACCCGTGCGTCACCCCACCCTTGCGCAGGCCAAGCCGCCTCCTTAGGGTTTTCCAGATGAACCAAGGAGAAAAAATGCGTTTCGAAGGCACGGCGGCCTACGTCGCCGACAAGGATCTGATGGTCGCGGTCAATGCGGCGATCGCGCTGGAGCGGCCATTGCTGGTCAAGGGCGAGCCCGGCACCGGCAAGACCGAGCTGGCGAGACAAGTGTCGGCAGCGCTCGGCCTCGAGCTGATCGAATGGCACGTCAAGTCGACGACGAGGGCGCAGCAGGGCCTCTACGAGTATGACGCCGTCTCGCGGCTGCGCGACAGCCAGCTCGGCGACGAGCGCTTCAACGACATCAGAAACTACATCAAGCGCGGCAAGCTGTGGGACGCCTTCGCCGCCGGCAAGAAGGTGGTGCTTCTGATCGACGAGATCGACAAGGCCGATATCGAATTCCCCAACGATCTGTTGCAGGAACTCGATAGGATGGAGTTCTTCGTCTACGAGACCGGCGAGACGGTCCGCGCCGCTGTGCGGCCGATCGTCATCATCACCTCCAACAACGAGAAGGAGCTGCCGGACGCCTTCCTGCGCCGCTGCTTCTTCCACTACATCCGTTTTCCCGACGCCGAGACCCTGCACAGGATCGTCGACGTGCATTACCCCGGCATCAAGCAGAACCTGGTGCGTGCCGCACTCACCCAGTTCTACGAGATCCGCGACGTGCCGGGCCTGAAGAAGAAGCCGTCGACCTCCGAGGCACTGGATTGGATCCGGTTGCTGGTTGCCGACGACATCGCGCCCGAGGATTTGCGCGCCGACCCGAAGAACGCACTGCCCAAGCTGCATGGCGCGCTGCTGAAGAACGAACAGGACGTGCATCTGTTCGAGCGCCTGGCCTTCATGGCGAGAAGGCAGGGGTGAGAAGCGGCCCGGGCAGCGAGCGAACGGGATCGGACAGCGCTTTCCCCTTGCTGGACCGTTGCCGCCACCCAAGCACCGAGGCAGCTTGCGCCCGAAGCTTCGGAGGAAATGAAATGACCGAGATCACTGTCCGCCCACTTGCGCAATCCGACCATGCTGACTGGCAGCGTCTGTGGACCGATTACCTCACCTTCTACGAAACCAAGCTGCCGGAGGACGTCTACGCCGTCACCTGGAAGCGGCTGTTCATGGCGGGCGAGTTCGAGCCGAAAGGCTTCATCGCGACCCTCGACGGCAGGGCGGTTGGCCTTACGCACTATCTCTACCATCGCTCCTGCTGGTCGCAGGTGAACAACTGCTATCTGCAGGACCTGTTCGCCGACCCGGACGTGCGCGGCAAGGGAGTCGGCGCCGCGCTGATCGAGGCGGTGAAGCAGGAAGCCGGCAAGATCGGCGTCAAGAACGTCTACTGGATGACGCACGAAACCAACACCACCGCGCGCAAGCTCTACGACCACGTGGCGCGGCGAACCGGCTTCATCGAGTATGATTTGATGTGACGAAACGCCGACAATTGAAATAAACACATTTGCGCAATATATTGCGCACCATCAGGAGTGCTGGTGCCGCTGATCGAGACCAATACACGCAAGGTCGTCACGAGGCTTTTGCGCGAGGGCTGGGTGAAAGTAGGCGGCGGCAAGCATGAGAAGTATGAGCATCCGGAGAGGCCGGAGATCATGATCATCGTGCCGCGGCATCGCGAACAATCTCTGGGTGTCGCGCGGTCGATCGCCCGGCTTGCCGGATGGATTTAAGGACGAATCGCATGACGCACTATGTGGGAATTCTTGACGGCGCAGATGATGTCTGGGGGGTGCGGGTGCCCGATCTTCCCGGATGTCACGGCGGTGGCGCAAGCCCCGAGGAGGCGATAGCCGATGCGACGTCCGCCGTTCGCGAATGGGCCGAGGCACGAATGGCGAAGCACTTGCCCTTGCCCGGCTCGCGCACGGTGACAGATCTGCTCCGACTGGGCGAAATCGATAGCGCTGCCGGCGAATCTGCCGTGATGATCCCCGTGCTGATTGATTCCGGGCGGCCTGTCCGAGCCAATCTGTCGCTCGACGCAGGTCTCTTGGCGGCAATCGATGCCGAAGCAAGCCGACGCGGCCTCACGCGTTCTGCCTTCATCGCCAGCGCCGCTCGTGAGAAGATCGAAGGGCACAGATAAAAGTCGGACGATGTTCATCCCCTTCTTCCTCGAACTGAAGGCGGCGCGGGTTCCGGTCTCGCTCCGGGAATATCTGTCGCTGCTGGAAGGACTGGAGGCGGGGCTGGTCGACTACGATGTCGAGGGCTTTTACTACCTGGCCCGCGCCGCCCTGGTGAAGGACGAGCGTCACATCGACCGCTTCGACCAGGTCTTTGCGCATATCTTCAAAGGCGTCGAGGCGCTGGCTGGCGAAAACGCGGTCGATGTCGAGAACATTCCGGAGGAGTGGCTGCGCCGGCTTGCCGAAAAGCACCTGACCGATGAGGAGAAAAAGCTGGTCGAAGCGCTGGGCGGTTTCGAGAAGCTGATGGAGACGCTGAAGAAACGGCTGGAGGAACAGAAGGGGCGCCACCAAGGCGGGTCGAAATGGATAGGCACCGGCGGCACATCGCCCTTCGGCGCCTATGGCTACAATCCCGAAGGCGTGCGCATCGGTCAGCATGAAAGCCGCAACCGCCGCGCGGTGAAAGTCTGGGACAAGCGCGAATTCAGGAATTTCGACGATGCCGTCGAGCTCGGCACCCGCAACATCAAGATCGCGCTGAAGCGCTTGCGCCGCTGGGTGCGCGAAGGCGCCGAGGAGGAGTTCGACCTGCCCGGCACCATCCACGCCACTGCCGAACATGGCTATCTCGACGTGCAGACGCGACCTGAGCGGCGCAATGCCGTGAAGCTTCTGATGTTCTTCGATGTCGGCGGCTCGATGGACGACCACATCAGAAGCGTCGAGGAGCTGTTTTCGGCGGCCCGCGCCGAATTCCGCCAGCTCGAATATTTCTACTTCCACAACTGCCTCTACGAGGGCGTGTGGAAGGATAACCGCCGCCGCCATGCCGAGGTGATTCCGACCTTCGATCTCCTTCACAAATACGGCCCGGACTACAAGGTGATCGTCGTCGGCGATGCCTCGATGAGCCCTTATGAGATTGCCCATCCCGGCGGTTCGGTCGAGCACTGGAATCCTGAGGCCGGCATCGTCTGGCTCGGCCGCCTGCTGCAGCAATGGCCGAACGCGGTATGGCTCAACCCGGAAAACGAAAACCATTGGGGTTTCACCCATTCGATCGCCATGATCCGCGATATCTTTGGCGGCCGCATGTTTCCGCTGACGCTCGCCGGGCTCGAAGCCGCGACCAGGCAACTTTCAAGGAAGCACTGAATGGATCTGCGGCACGCAAGACAGGAAGGCCGATGACCTGTTTCCTTTGCCTGCAGTGTGGCGTTCAGTTCGCGGCGGCAGCGACGCCGCCGAACCATTGCCCGATCTGCGAGGACGAGCGGCAATATGTGCGCTGGGAGGGCCAGGCCTGGATCACGCCGGAAGAGCTCGCCGCCGGACATCGGATCGTGATGAAAGACGATGCCGGCGTGCTCGCCTTCGGCATCGAGCCGCGCTTTGCCATCGGTCAGCGGGCTTTGCTGGCGCAAACGCCGCACGGCAATGTGCTGTGGGACTGCATCTCGATGGTCAGCGACGAGGCGGTGGCCGAAATCAACCGACGGGGCGGCCTGGCCGGGATCGCCATCTCGCACTGCCACTATTATTCGGCGATGATCGAGTGGAGCGAAGCGTTTGGCGGCGTGCCGATCTATCTGCACGCCGACGATCGTCAGTGGATCATGCGGCCGCATCCGGCTGTTATCAGTTGGGAGGGCGAGACGCGCGTCCTGAACCCCTCGCTGACACTTATCCGTTGCGGCGGCCACTTTGCCGGCGGCCAGGTGCTGCACTGGAAGCGCGACGGCGGCGACGCCATACTGGCCGGCGACATCTTGCAGGTGACGCCGACCCGCCGCCATGTCAGCTTCATGTACAGCTACCCCAACTACATTCCGCTCAATGCAGCGAAGGTACTCCGTATCGCATCGGCAGTGGAGCCTTTCGAGTTCGACCATATCTATGGCGCATGGTGGAACCAGAACGTCATCGGCGAAGCAAAAACAGCATTTGCAGCGTCTGTTGCGCGGTATCTCGCGGCGATCGCCTGAGGAATTCTTCGCGGCAGGAATGGAAATACGGGCAAACGCCGTAACAAACGCCTATTTTAGGCGAACTTGGGAAGGCAACCCAATAGCGACATGAGCTAAGAGGCAAAAAGATGGATAGCCATACCTACCCCGTCACCCGCACCGATGCCGAATGGCGCGCCCGGCTGACGCCAGAGCAATATGCGGTGATGCGCAACCACGGCACCGAGCGGCCGGGCAGCTGCGCCTTGCTCCACGAGAAGCGCGCCGGCACCTTTTCGTGCGTCGGTTGCGACCAGCCCTTGTTCGAATCGAAGCTGAAGTTCGAGAGCGGTACCGGCTGGCCGAGCTTCAACGACCCGGTGCCCGGTTCGATCGAAACGACCGTCGACCGCAGCTACGGCATGGTTCGTACCGAATGCCACTGTGCCCGCTGCGGCAGCCATCTCGGCCATGTCTTCGAGGACGGCCCGCCGCCGACCGGCCTGCGCTATTGCATCAACGGCGTCGCGCTGAAATTCGAGCCAGCCGCCTGAACTGGAATTCGACGTTGGCAAAGGACGGCTTCGGCCACCCTTTGCCGGCGGCATAGTCCTGTCAGACCACCACCACCAGTATCAGCCACAGCACAGCCCCCAACGTCATCAGCGAAGCCTTGACGCTGGGGAATTTCTCGGCGGTCCGCCACACCGCGAAAGTCAGGAAGAAGTTGTACGGCACCGGCGCGAGATGCACCGCCAGAACGAGAGCGAGCGGCAGCTTCAGCCCGAGCAGGATGAGCGCCAGCACAGACAGCGCGATGTTGATAGCCGTGCCGACAAGGACCAGATCGCGCCAGAACAGCCGGTCGAGCGGGGCCGTGCCTCGCCAGCGCGAGCGGAAGAAACCCACCGCACGGCCTGCCTTGCCGTCTTCGCCTTCGAAGGTTTTTGGCGCACTCATCGATGCGGCCTTCTCTCGTTCGACAGCCGCAGAGAGGTCCAAAGCAGCAAGCCTGTCAACACTGGTCGATCATGGGCACGCAAGCGTATGATCTGACAGATTGTCATCAAACGGTCGTGAAACCTTTCTACGTCGACCCATTGTCGGCATCTCGGCGAAGACACCGTGCCGGAATCTGCCGCCCCATCATCCAGTCGCCTGCCAGGGAGATCTTGAGATGAGCGATAATGTCTACAACGTGCTGTTTCTTTGCAATGCCAATTCGGCGCGATCCATCATGGGGGAAGCGATTCTCAGTCGGATCGGCGCCGGCAGGTTCAAGGCCTTTTCCGCCGGTTCGCAGCCGAAGGGCGAGGTCAACCCCTACGCACTGCAACTGCTTGAAAGTCTCAGCTACGATACGAGCTTCGCCCGTTCGAAAGGCTGGGACGAGTTCGCCGAGCCCGACGCGCCGGAAATGAACTTCGTCTTCACGCTTTGCGACAGCACCGCGAATGAACCCTGTCCGATCTGGCCGGGTCATCCGATGACCGCGCTCTGGTCGATACCCGACCCGTCCAAGGCAGACGGCACCGAAGCCGAACTGCACCTTGCCTTTGCCGATGCCTATCGCATGCTCAACAACCGCATCTCGCTGTTCGTCAATCTGCCGATGGATGCGCTCGACCATCTGGCGCTGCAGCACCATCTCGACGCGATTGGACGCGACGCGCCGAAGCCGAACTAGCCTCAAGCCGATGCGACGCGATTCACAAACCGGCTTCGCCACCCTCGCCCAGAACCTCGGCAACGGCGCGTTCGAAACGCAGTGCTTCCGTCACCAGCCAGTCGGCCATAGCAGGCCAATTGTCCTCGGCAAAACAGTTCACCCGCCACATCGAATTGATGCCGAGGCCCTCGCAACTCTGTTCCGGCCTGAGCTTCAACCTGTCTTCGATTGCCGGCTGGAACGGTTTCAACCGTGACCAGGCTTCAGTGGCACCGAACTTCTCGTTGCGGCCGAAGAAGACGCCGACATGGTTCTGCGCCGGCGCAACATACATGGAAAGGACCAATGCGAAGTCGGGCAGCCCGCGCTGCCAGAACCAGGGTCCGCGCCGCGCCATCCGAGCCCTTTCTTCCGGATGCCGTTCCGCGAACAGCGTCCAGAAGCCGCGTTGGCGGAATTCAGAGGCGCGGCGGACGCCAAAGTCGAACTCGCTCATGGTTCGATTCCATCTCCGGCAACCGTGATCAGCGCCGAGGGCGGTTACCCCTACACCATGCCGAGAGCAGCCTTGTAGAGGTCGAGGATGCTTTCCTCCTCCTGCCGTTCGGCCTGGTCCTTCTTGCGCAGCCGGATGATCGACCGCATCGCCTTGGTGTCGAAGCCGGTGCCCTTGGCCTCGGCGAACACCTCCTTGATGTCGTCGGCGATCGTCTTCTTCTCTTCCTCGAGCCGCTCGATGCGCTCGATGAAGGCTCGCAGCTGGCCGGCGGCAACGGTCTGGCTGGTCTCGGTGATGTCGTCGGCCATTTTTTTCTCCGCGTCGTTTTCGCGCCGCGACTCAGGCGATCTGTCGCGGCGAATTTGCAGCGGTTCGATGCCCGACCAGGGGCGGCGGGTCAAGCTGTTATCGATGCGGCATGAAGGGCTGCCGCCAGACCCAGACAACTCTGCCCGGGCGATAGTCCTGTCTCACCCGAATGCGATCAGCAGATCCTTGGCGTCGATCTGGTCGCCGGTCTTGACCAGCACTTCGGCGATTGTACCGTCGCGCTCGGCATGCAACGCCGTCTCCATCTTCATCGCCTCGATCGACAGCAGCACGTCGCCGGCCTTGACCGCCTGGCCGGCGACGACGGCAAGCGCCGAGACCACGCCCGGCATCGGTGCGCCGACATGCGCGTCGTTGCCCGGCTCGGCCTTGCGCCGCGCCTTGGCGGCGGAAGCGCCGTGCGCGCGGTCCGGCACCTTGACCCGGCGCGGCTGGCCGTTGAGCTCGAAGAACACGGTGACCATGCCCTTCTCGTCGACATCGCCGATGGCTAGGCACCGCACCACCAGTGTCTTGCCCTTCTCGATGTCGACAAAGATCTCGTCTTCCGGCTTCATGCCGTAGAAATAGGTCGGCGTCGGCAGCACGCTGACCGGCCCGTAGGTCTCCTGCGCTGCGGTAAAGTCGGAAAACACCTTCGGGTACATCAACCACGAGGCAAATTCGAATTCGCTGAGCTTGCGCTCCAGCTTGTCTTCGATCTCCTTGCGGCTGGCCTTGAGATTGGCCGCTTTCAGCAGAGAACCGGGCCGGTCCGTGATTGGCCTGTCGCCCTTAAGCACCTTCTTCTGCAGTGCCTCCGGCCAACCACCGGGCGACTGGCCGAGATCGCCGCGCAGCATCGACACGACCGAGTCCGGGAAGGCGATATCCTTGGCCGGGTTTTCGACATCGGCAACGGTCAGGTCCTGACTCACCATCATCAAGGCCATATCGCCGACAACTTTGGACGACGGCGTTACCTTGACGATGTCACCGAACATCAGATTGACGTCGTGATAGGTCTGCGCCACTTCATGCCAGCGCGTCTCCAGCCCGAGCGAGCGCGCCTGTTCCTTGAGGTTGGTGAACTGCCCACCCGGCATTTCGTGCAGATAGACTTCCGAGGCCGGCCCCTTCAGGTCGCTCTCGAAGGCGGCATACTGGTTGCGCACCGCCTCCCAGTAGAACGAGATGTTCCTGATCCATTGCGGGTCGAGGCCCGGATCCCGTTCGGTGCCCTTCAGCGCCTCGACGATCGAGCCCAGGCAAGGCTGCGAGGTGTTGCCCGACAAGGAGTCCATCGCCGCGTCGATGGCGTCGACGCCGCTGTCCACCGCCGCCAGCACCGTCGCCGCCGACAGGCCTGACGTGTCGTGCGTATGGAAGTGGATCGGCAGATCGGTCGCCTCGCGCAGAGCCTTGAACAGCACTCGTGCCGCCGCGGGTTTCAGGAGGCCAGCCATGTCCTTGACCGCGATGATATGGGCGCCGGCCGCCTGCAACTCCTTGGCCAGCGCGACATAGTATTTGAGATCGTATTTGGCTCGGGCCGGGTCAAGTATGTCGCCAGTGTAGCAGATCGCCGCTTCGATCAGCTTGCCCTCGGCGCCGACCGCGTCCATGGCGACGCGCATATTGTCGACCCAGTTCAGACAGTCGAAGACGCGGAACAGGTCGATGCCGCCGCTTGCTGCCTGTTTGACGAAGTGCTGGACGACATTGTCGGGATAGTTGGTGTAGCCGACGCCGTTGGCGCCGCGCAAAAGCATTTGCAGCAACAAATTGGGCGCCGCCTCGCGTACCAGCGCCAGCCGCTCCCATGGATCTTCGGTGAGGAAGCGCATGGCGACGTCGAAGGTCGCGCCGCCCCAGCATTCGAGCGACAAAAGCTGCGGCAGCGCACGCGCATAGGTGCCGGCAATGCCGGCGATGTCGTATGTGCGTACGCGCGTCGCGAGCAGGGATTGATGCCCGTCGCGCATCGTCGTGTCGGTGACCAACACCTCCCTCTGCGCGCGCATCCAGGCGGCGAATTTCTCCGGCCCCAGCGCGTCGAGCTTCTGCTTGCTGCCATTGGGCATATTGCCGTTGAGATAGGGCACCATGGGTGCCGCCGCATCGGCCTTCGGCTGCGGCCGGCCGCGCGTCTCGGGATGGCCGTTGACACTGACATCGGCCAAATAGTTGAGCAGCTTGGTCGCCCGGTCCTGCCGCTTCACGCTCGCAAACAGTTCCGGCGTCGTGTCGATGAACTTGGTCGTGTAGGAATTGTCGGCGAAGCTCGGGTGATTGATGATCGCCTCGAGGAAGGTGAGGTTGGTCGCCACGCCGCGGATGCGGAACTCGCGCAGCGCCCGGTTCATGCGCTGGATCGCCTCGTGCGGCGTCGGCGCCCAGGCGGTGATCTTCTCCAGCAGCGGGTCGTAGAAGCGGGTGATGACCGCGCCCGAATAGGCGGTGCCGCCGTCGAGGCGGATGCCGAAACCGGTCGCGCCGCGGTAGGCGGTGATGCGACCGTAATCCGGGATGAAATTCTGCTCCGGATCCTCGGTGGTGATGCGGCACTGCAACGCGTGGCCGTTTAGCCGGATGTCCTTCTGCGCCGGCACGCCCGATTCCGGCGTGCCGATGGCGAAACCATCGAGGATGTGGATCTGCGCCTTGACGATGTCGATGCCGGTCACCTGCTCGGTGACGGTGTGCTCGACCTGGATGCGCGGGTTGACCTCGATGAAGTAGAATTTGCCGGTGTCGGCATCCTGCAGGAACTCGACCGTGCCGGCGCCGATATAGCTCGTCCTGCGGGCGATCTTCAGCGCATAACCGCAGAGTTCCTCGCGCAGCGACATTTCGAGATATGGCGCCGGCGCGCGCTCCACCACCTTCTGGTTGCGGCGCTGGATGGAGCAGTCGCGCTCGAACAGGTGCACGGCATTGCCGTGCGTGTCGCCCAGCACCTGCACCTCGACATGGCGGGCGCGCTCGATCAGCTTTTCGAGATAGACCTCGTCCTTGCCGAAGGCGGCCTTCGCCTCGCGCTTGCCCTCCGTCACCTCGCGGGCGAGATCGGCTTCCGAGCGGATGGCGCGCATGCCGCGGCCGCCGCCGCCCCACGATGCCTTCAGCATCACCGGATAGCCGATCGTCTTGGCGAGTGCCTTCACCGCCTCCATGTCGTCCGGCAACGGCTCGGTGGCGGGAACTACCGGCACGCCAACCTCGATCGCCAGGTTACGCGCGGCGACCTTGTTGCCGAGCCTGCGCATCGTATCCGGCTTGGGTCCGATGAAAATGATGCCGGCCTGGGCGCAGGCTTCGGCGAATTCAGGGCTTTCCGACAACAGCCCGTAGCCCGGATGGATGGCATCGGCGCCCGAAAGCCTGGCGACGCGGATCACTTCCTCGATCGACAGATAGCTTTCGATCGGCCCCATATCCCTGGTCAGGTGCGGCCCGCGCCCGACCTGGTAGCTTTCGTCGGCCTTGAAGCGGTGCAGCGAGTATTTGTCCTCCTCGGCCCAAATCGCAACGGTTTTGAGGCCGAGTTCGTTAGCCGCGCGGAAGACGCGGATGGCGATTTCGGACCGGTTGGCGACAAGGATCTTCGTGATTGCCAAGGACAAGGCTCCGGACGCTGATGGGAAGGGAACTGGCGCCATGATTAACGCGAAAATGCTGCAGCGCAAACAAAATCGGGCAGAGCTTAAACCGATTTAAATCGATTCTTTGTCGTCAAATGAAAAATGCCCGGCGCAAGGCGCCGGGCATTCCGGAATTGTCGTCGTCGACAGGCTTACATCTTCTGAACGTAGGTGTACTTGCCGTCGTCGCCCTTCTTCCATTCATACATGACGTAGCCGGGCAGCGTCGGATCGCCCTTCTCGTCATAGGAAAGATCGCCCAGCACGGTCTTGAACGGGCCGTTGGCCTTGAGAGCCTTGGCAACTTCCTGCGGATCGTTCGACTTGGCGGCCGTCGCTGCTGCCGCGATGGCTTGCATGGCGGCGTAGGAGTAGAGCGTGTAGGCCTCCGGCTCGAAGCCCTGCGCACGGAACTTCTCGACGAGTTCCTTGTTCGCCGGGATCAGCCGCGGATCCGGGCCGAACGTGTTCAGCGTGCCAGCAACCGCGTCACCCGCGATCGAAGCCAATTCGTTCGACACGATGCCGTCGCCGGAAACCAGCGTAGCCTTGAGGCCCTGGTCAGCCACCTGGCGGATGATCAGACCGGCTTCAGTGTGCAGACCGCCCCAATAGATGATGGAAACGCCGGCTTCCTTCATCTTGGCGATCAGCGCCGAGAAGTCCTTGTCGCCGACATTGACGCCTTCGTACATGACTTCCGTCACGCCGGCAGCGTTCATCGCCTTCTTGGTCTCGTCGGCAAGACCCTGACCGTAGGTCGTCTTGTCGTGGATCACCGCGATCTTGGCATCCTTGAAGTTCGACGCGAGATAGGCGCCGGCGATGCTGCCCTGCTGGTCGTCGCGTCCGCAGGTACGGAACGTGTTCCACAGGCCGCGCTCGGTGAACTGCGGGTTGGTCGCGGCCGGCGTGATCTCGAGGATACCGTTTTCCGCGTAGACTTCCGACGCCGGGATCGAAACGCCCGAGTTGAAGTGGCCGACCACGAACTTGACGCCGTCGCCGACGAACTTGTTGGCGACCGAAATGCCCTGCTTCGGATCGGAGACGTCGTCGCCGACCGTGAGCTTGATCTGCTCGCCGTTGATGCCGCCGGCCGCATTGATGTCGGCGACGGCCGCCTCGGCGCCCTTCTGCAACTGCGCGCCGAAGGCGGCGTTCGGACCGGTGATCGGACCGGCAACGCCGACCAGGATGTCAGCCCACGCGCTGCCGCTGAACGCGACAAGCGCGGTCAGGGCGACGGCGGACAAAAGTGACTTTCTCATGTAAAACGCTCCCATTTACAGAGTGGGCGTGGATGATGCTTTCATGCGATGCCCACTTTTACTCGCAGAAAGCGTACTTTGCCGATTTTCAGGCACTTGTCACGCCAATTCATCCTTGAAACGGCGTTAATGGTGAACATCAACCTTTTGGTTTCCAGCTCAAAAGCGATGCTCTTTCGTAGAGCCAGTTATACTGTGTCACCATCTGGTTGGTGCGCGTGTATTGATAGCCGATGAAGCCCAATATCATCAGGACTATCGTGTCGACGATGTAGTACTGCAGCGAGAACATCGTGCCGCCGAACAGCGCGTGATGGATGAACCTTACGGCGATGCCAAGGCCGAGCATATAGGCGAACAGCTGGAGGAAACTGCGCCATGTCTGGGCGCAGGCCTTGCCCGTCATCCATGCCGCCCAGCCGCCAAGCAGGCAGGTGACGAAGAAGAACTGCCAGACCGAGGGTTCCTCGTAGAGAATGCCCTGCATGATGAAGACTCCTGAACTCAGTGATGACCGCCTTCAAGATAGGCGGCGCGCACTTCCGGATCGGCGAGCAGCTCCTTGCCGGTGCCGCTCATCGTCACATTGCCGTTGACCATGACATAGCCGCGCGTGGCGAGCTTCAGCGCGCCGAAGGCGTTCTGCTCGACCAGGAACACGGTCAGCCCCTGCGTGCGGTTCAGTTCGCGGATGGCGTCGAAGATCTGCTTGACGATCAGCGGCGCCAAGCCCAGCGACGGCTCGTCGAGCAGGAGCAGTTTCGGCCGCGCCATCAGCGCCCGTCCGATCGACAGCATCTGCTGCTCGCCGCCCGACAGCGTGCCGCCACGCTGGGCAATGCGTTCCTTCAGGCGCGGAAACAGCGTGAACACCTTCTCGACGTCCTCGTCGTAATGCTTGAGGTTGTCGAGGCTGGCGCCCATCTGCAGGTTTTCCATCACCGTCATGCGCGGGAAGATGCGCCGGCCCTCCGGCGACTGGGCGATGCGCATGCGCGCGATCTCATGGGTTGGCAACTGGGTGATGTCAGTGCCGGCGAAGGTAATTGTGCCCGCCCGCGCCCGCGGAGCACCAAAAATGGTCATCATCAGCGTCGACTTGCCAGCGCCATTGGCGCCGATCAACGCCACGATCTCGCCCTGCTTGACGGTGACATCGACGCCGTTCAGCGCCCTGATATTACCGTAGTAGGTCTGAACGCCCTTGATATCGAGCAGCGTTGTTCCGGCCATTATTTACGCCCTCCGCGCCGGTTGGTGACGCCCGGTGTCTTCGACTTCGTCGCAGCCTTGGTGGTCGGCTTTGCCGCGGAAGATTTCGCGCCAGCAGGTTTCGCCTTCGGTTTGGCTTTGGTCGGCGATGCGGGCTTAGCTGCGGCACTCGACCTTGCATCGACCTGCCCGGCCTTCGAGGCACCCCTCGACACCGTGACGCGTTCGCCCTCGCTATGGCCGACCGTGTCGGTCACCGGTCCGGCGAGATACGACGATGACGTGCCCGGGCCGTGCGCCGAATCCGGGCCCGTATCCAGTTGCTCGATGACGTCTTCGTCGCCGACCTCGGTCAGCACCGTCTCGACCTCCTCGTCTTCGACCCCAAGATAGGCGGCGATGACACGCGGGTCGGTGCGTACCGCCTGCGGACTGCCGTCCGAGATCTTGCGCCCGTATTCGAGCACCACGACATGGTCGGAAATCTGCATGACCACTGCCATGTCGTGCTCGATCAACAGGATCGAGGTGCCGGTATTGTCCTTGATGTCCATCAGGAGCTCGTTGAGCGCCATTGATTCCTTCGGATTGAGGCCGGCGGCCGGTTCGTCGAGGCAGAGCAGTTCCGGACCCGTGCACATGGCCCGCGCGATCTCCAGGCGCCGTTGCGCGCCGTAGGGCAGGTCGCCAGCCGGATCGTCGGCTCGATCGACGAGGTTGGCCTTCTCCAGCCAGTGCCTGGCCAAGTCGATCGACTCGGCCGACGCTGTCCGGTAGCCGCTGAAGCCGAACAGGCCGAGGACGGTGTAGCCGGACGCCTTCATCAGCTTGTTGTGCTGCGCCACCAGCAGGTTCTCCAGCAGCGTCATGCCCGAGAACAGACGAATGTTCTGGAAGGTTCGCGCCACCTTGGCACGCGCCGGAATCTCATGATTCGGCAAGCGTTCGAGCAGATAGCTCGAGCCGTCGCGCCGATTGAGCGTGAGCATGCCTTCCGACGGTTTGTAGAAACCGGTGATGCAGTTGAACACGGTGGTCTTGCCGGCGCCGTTCGGTCCGATCAGGGCGGTGATCTCGCCGCGCCTGGCCTGGAAGGACAAGTCGCCGATGGCAACGAGACCGCCGAACTTCATCGACAGATGCTCGACCTGCAGGATGGCCTCGTTCATGGATGGGCTCGCATCACTCATCAGCCGTGGCCCTCCTTGGTGAAGGAGCCGGATACGGCCCTGCGCTCCTTGAGAAAGGCTGTCGGTTCACGACTGCCGACGAAGCCGCGCGGCTTCCAAACCATGACAATGACCATGGCCATGCCGAACAGCAGCATGCGGTAGAGTTCCGGAGTGAAATCTGGACCGAAGACCTGCTTCAGGAAATCGAGTTCGCGCAGCGCCTCGGTACCGCCGATCATCACCATGGCGGCGACAGCAATGCCGACCAGCGAGCCCATGCCGCCAAGCACGACGATGGCGAGGATGATCGCTGATTCCAGGAAGATGAAGGATTCGGGACTGACGAAGCCTTGCCGCGCGGCGAAGAACGAGCCGGCGAAGCCACCGAACATGGCGCCGGTGGCAAAGGCGGTGAGCTTGGTGGTGGTGGTGTTGATGCCCAGCGAGCGGCAGGCGATCTCGTCCTCACGCAGCGCTTCCCAGGCGCGGCCGACGGGCATGCGCCTGAGCCTTATGGTGACGAAGGCGGTGAGCAGGCAGAGCCCGAGGATCAGGTAGTAGAGGAATATCTTATAGTAGGCGCCCGACTGGGCGATGTCGAGCACCTTGGCAATATAGTTCGGGTCCGAGACGTTGAACGACATCAGCCCGAAGAAAGAGACTTTCGGGATACCGGAAATGCCGGCCGATCCGTTGGTCACCTCGCGCCAGTTGATGATCACCAGCCTTATGATCTCGCCGAAGGCCAGCGTCACGATCGCCAGATAGTCGCCGCGCAGGCGCAGCACCGGAAAGCCGAGCATCACGCCCCAGAACGCGGCCATGGCGCCGGCGGCCGGCAGCAGGATCCAAAACGACAGGCCGTATTGCGTGCCGAGCAGTGCATAGGCATAGGCGCCGACGGCGTAGAACGCGACATAGCCGAGGTCGAGCAGACCGGCGAGGCCAACGACGATATTCAGCCCCCACGCCAGCATCACATAGATCAGGATCTGGATGCCGAAATTGTCGATCCATTTCAGCGAGCCCTGGAAGCCGCCCGCCATCGATCCGCTGTACAGCGCAAGCACCAGCACGACGATGACAGGATAGGTCGCCAGTGCGGCGATGCCCAATGCCGAGAAGTGCGCATGGATGAAGCTGCGGAAATAAAACAGCACCGAGGCGAGGGCGTAGATGATCGCCAGCGCTCGCGCGAACCGCGCATAACCGGCAAGGCCCGGCCCCAGCAAGGCATCAAGGGAGCCGGCTAGAAGAGCCAGCACGGCCACTATGGCGATGGCCGCGATGAAATACGGCAACCGGAAGAACCGCGTCGCCACGGTGTCCGGCAACAGGCCGGTGGCGATGTCGGCGATCTTCTGTTTGGCCAGGAAGGGCTGGCCATGGGCGATATAGACAAAGCGTCCGACCATGGTCAGCACAACCACGGCAAAGAGAAGCCACCAGCGCTGCACAAGGATCAGCTCGTTCGAGATGTTCTGATCGGTCTTCAGCCCGATGAACAGCACGAACAGGCCGAGCACGATGGCGCCGGCATAAAGCGCCTCGCGCGTGGCGCGTTGCACTGGGGTGGCGACGATGTCGCGCTCCGGAGATGCGGTGACGGCCATGACCTCAGACCTTTTCGACTTCTGGCCGGCCCAGAATGCCGGAAGGCAGGAAGATCAGCACGA
This sequence comes from Mesorhizobium sp., assembly GCF_004962245.1. GTDB lineage: Bacteria > Pseudomonadota > Alphaproteobacteria > Rhizobiales > Rhizobiaceae > Mesorhizobium. Next base: position 256,978 of record NZ_SUHQ01000005.1, read on the forward strand.
TCGCCAGGATGGAGAAGGCGGCGACGTCCTTGTAGTCGATCGAGAAATAGGCCGACCACATGCTCTCGATGAAGCCGATCATCAGCCCGCCGAGCACGGCGCCGGGCAGCGAGCCGATGCCGCCGAGCACCGCCGCCGTGAATGCCTTCACGCCGGGTGTGAAACCGTCGGAGAAGGCGATGACGCCGTAATACATCAGGAACAGCGTGCCGGCGACGGCGGCCAGGGCCGCGCCCATGACGAAAGTGATCGAGATGGTACGGTCGACGTCGATGCCGAGCAATGCCGCCATCTTGCGGTCCTGCTCGCAGGCTCTTTGCGCTCGTCCAAGCGACGTCCTGTTGACCAGGTACCAGAACAGCGCCAGCAGCAGCGCGGTGACGACGACGATGATGATCTGCTTCAGCGATACGCTGATACCCTCGATATTGTAGACCTTCGACACCATCGGCGGAATCGGCTTGTTGCGCGGACCTTGCGTCACCTGGACGAAGTTGGACAGCGCGATCGACATGCCGATCGCGGTGATCAGCGGCGCCAGCCGGAACGAACCACGCAAGGGCCGGTAGGCCACCTTCTCGATCGTCCAGTTATACAGGCTGGTCAACAGCATCGCGACGATCATCATGACCAGGAGCGCGATCACCACCGGCACCGAATAGAACAACGCACCGAGGATGAGGAAGACGATGAGGGCGGTGAAGGCGCCGATCATGAAGATGTCGCCATGGGCGAAATTGATCATGCCGATGATGCCGTAGACCATCGTGTAGCCGATCGCTATCAGCCCATAGATCGATCCCAGCGTCAGCCCGTTGATAAGCTGCTGGACAAAATACTGCATGCTGTCGTGGCTCCCCTGGAATGTCGCCCATGCAGACGCATTCCTTTTCGTATTTCCCCTAGTCGTAAAGTTTCGAGCCCGGATTGCAACGTGATTTTTCAATCGTCATGCGTGATTTTGAAACACGCCATCGGATTGCCTGTTCTTTCCCTTCCGGCCTCTGGACTATCGCGGACCCTATCATTGGCATAACGCAATGTCTTTGACGATTCGTCCGCAACATGCACCCTGTTTCGAAGGAATCGCCGTCAAAATAAGTTGATGAGCGGGATCGTTGCGCCGCCAAGGCATCGACCTTTACGCGCCGTTCGTTTCCCTTGGGTCAGTATCCTCTCTATTTGACGACGAATCCGTGTGCGAATGGATCCCGGTCGTCGATGAAGATCGTGTTCAATCCGGTCATGCGCGCCCAGCCGCCGATCGAGGGAATGATCGCCGGCTTGCCCGCCACCGTGACTTCCTTCTCGACCCTGCCCTTGAACAGCGAGCCGATGATGGATTCATGGACGAAATCGTCGCCGGCCTTGAGCTTGCCCTTGGCGTGAAGCTGCGCCATCCGCGCCGAGGTGCCGGTGCCGCAAGGCGAGCGGTCGATCGCCTTGTCGCCGTAGAAGACGGCGTTGCGGGCATCCGCTTGGCTGTCGGTCGGCGCACCCGTCCACAGCATATGCGACAGCCGGTCGATGCCGGGATTCTCGGGATGCACGAAGGAGTACTTCTCGTTGAGCCGCTGCCGCACCACCGGGCTCCAGGCGATCAGATCTCCGGCGGAATGGTCGGCCATGTCGCGATAGTTCTTCTGCGGCTCGACGATGGCGTAGAAATTGCCGCCATAGGCGACATCGACGCTGATCTCGCCGAGCTGCGGGCATTCGACCGTCAGACCCTCGGCATGGAGGAAGGACGGCACGTTGGTGATGCGCACCTCCTCGACATGTTCACCGACCTGCTTGTACTCGGCGGTGACCAGGCCGGCCGGCGTGTCCAGCCTGAGCAAACCCGGCGTCTTCGGCTTGATCAGCCCATGCTCGATGGCCATCGTCACCGTGCCGATGGTGCCGTGGCCGCACATCGGCAGGCAGCCCGAGGTTTCGATGAACAGAATGGCGATGTCGCAATCGGGCCTCGTCGGCGGATAGAGGATCGAGCCGGACATCACGTCATGGCCGCGCGGCTCGAACATCAGCCCGGTGCGGATCCAGTCATATTCGGCCAGGAAATGTGCGCGCCGCTCCATCATCGTCGCCCCCTGGAGCTGCGGTCCGCCGCCGGCGACGAGCCGCACCGGATTGCCGCAGGTGTGACCGTCGATGCAGAAGAAGGAGTGGCGCGCCATTTCTAGAGATCCCGTCAGAAGCGGTTCGGAGAAAACGGAGAAAGATCAAACACTGGATTTTGGCCGAGAATGAGATCGCGGATCAAGCGTCCGGTGGCGGCCGCCTGGGTCAGGCCGAGATGGCCGTGGCCGAAGGCATAGGCTATGGTGCCGGCCGGCCTGGCGCCACCGATCACCGGCAGCGAATCAGGCAGCGACGGCCGGAACCCCATCCATTCGCGGCCGCCGGCCGGATCAAGCCCCGGCAGGAATCTTTGCGCCTTGTCGAGCAGCGCTTTCGAGCGGGCGTAGTTAGGCGGCCGCTCGATGCCGCCGAGCTCGACCGCGCCGCCGACGCGCACGCCGGTTTCGAGCGGGGTGATGACGAAGCCATGGCCGGAGAAGATCAGTTGCCGCTTCACGTCGAAGGCGGTCTTCGGCAGGGTCGTGTTGTAGCCGCGCTCGGTTTCGAGCGGGATGCGGTCGCCGAGATGTTTCGCCAGGAGATGCGACCACGCGCCGGCGGCGATGACGAGGCGTTTTGCCTGCCGCACCGTGCCGTCGGCCAGCATCAGCGTCGCGCCATCCTGCCCCGCCTCGACACGGTCGATCCGCGCTCTTTCAAAACGCGCACCCTTGCTCTCGGCATAGGCCCAGATCGCCTTGCCCAATGATTTCGGATCGGTGACGGTCTTCCAGCCGGGTACGAAGGTGCCCTTGACGAAAAGCGGCGACAGGCCCGGCTGCAAAGTGGCGAGAGCATCGCCCTCGACATGGCCGAAGCCGATGCCGAACCGTTGCCTCGCCGCCCAGCCGGGCAGCGACGCCTTGAACTCGGTCTCGCTCTCGTAAAGTTCGAGCGAGCCATCCTCGCGCAACATGTTTTCGGTGCCCGAACGCGCCATCAGCCCGGCCCATTCGGCTTCGGCAAGCCGCATCATCCCGGCCTGCGCCACAAGGCTGGCCTCGTAGCGGTCGCTTCGGCCGGCGCGCCAGAAGCGGACGAGCCAGGGCAGCAGCTTCGGCAGATAGGCGGGCGGGATGCTGAGCGGGCCGAGCGGGTCGGCAAGCCATTTCGGCAGATGCCTGATCATGCCCTTGTGGGCCAGCGGCAGCACATCGGAAAAGGCCAGGGCGGCCGCATTGCCGGAACTCGTTTCCTCGCAGATCCCCGTCCGATCGAAGATCGTGACGTTTCGCCCCGCCTCGGCCAGATAGGCGGCGACACAGATGCCGATGACGCCGCCGCCGACAATGGCGATGTCTTCACCTTCTCCCCGCTCACGGGGAGAAGGTGCCCGAAGGGCGGATGAGGGGCGGCGCCCCGCTTTTGCCGACTTGGAAATTCCTTGCACGTGGGCGCTGCCCCTCATCTGGCTGCCGCCATCTTCTCCCCGTGAACGGGAAGAAGAGAGCCTGCCTCAAAACGTCGGCAGCACCGGCCGCACCGCCAGCGCGTCCCTGACGATCTTTTCGACCGTCTTGCGGCGCTCGCCCGACAGCGGCTGGCGCGGCATGCGCACACGGTCGTTGGTGTCGATCGCCAAGACTTCCGCGAGCTTGATGTTCTGAACCAGATAGGTCGAGACGTCGAGGTCGAGCAGCGGCCGGAACCAGCGGTAGATTTTCAGTGCCTCCTCGCGGCGGCCCTGCTTCATCAATTGGTAGATGGCGACCGTCTCGCGCGGGAATGCGGTGACCAGTCCGGCCACCCAGCCGATGGCGCCGACCGATAGCGCCTCGAACGCCAGATTGTCGACGCCGGTGAACAAATCGTAGCGGTCGCCGAAGCGGTTGATGATCTCGGTCGAGCGGCGGATGTCGTCGGAGGATTCCTTGATGGCGACAAAACGCCTGTCCTTCGCCAGTTCCTCCATCTGGTCGACGGTGACGTCGACGCGATAGGCGAGCCGGTTGGAATAGATCATCACCGGCAGGTCGCCGGCCTCGGCGACGGCACGCAGCGCAGCGACCGTCTCCTCCGCATTGGTGTGGTAGATCGGGCTCGGCACCACCATCAACCCGTTGGCGCCCTCCTTGGCGGCACGGCGCGCGATCGCAGCCGCCTCGCGCGTGCCGGCTTCGTTGACCGTCAGCAGAACCGGCTTGCCGGCGGCAACTTTCTGCGCGGTCTTCAGCACCTCGATTTTCTCGTCATGCGACAGCATCGGCCCCTCGCCGAGCGAGCCGCAGACGATAATGCCATCGCAGCCGGCCTCCATCTGCAACGCAAAGCAGCGCTCCATCTCACCATGGTCGAGGCGGTCGTCCTCGGTGAATTTGGTCGTGACGGCGGGAAAAACTCCGGTCCACATGGTCATTGCTCCATCTGATATATCAGTCGTATATTTATTAAGAAACGGACTGTCAACACGGATTTCACTATGATATATCAAAAATATATCAGGAGCCCGCCTTTGATATTCAACGAAACAAGTCCCGCATTCGAACCGGTCGCGGCGAAAGCCTACCGCACGCTCGAACACATGATCGTGACGCTCGAGCTGGCGCCCGCGAGCTTCGTCACGGAAAGCGCGTTGATCGACAGGCTTGGGCTCGGCCGTACGCCGGTGCGCGAGGCGATCCAGCGGCTGGCGTGGGAGGGACTGCTCGATGTCCGGCCCCGCGCCGGCATCGCCATTGCCCCGCTCCATCCCGGCGACTGGCTGCGCGTTCTCGATGCGCGGCGTGGCGTCGAGGTGGTTCTTGCCCGCTCGGCCGCCCGCTTCGTCACCCGTGAGGCCGCCGACCTGTTCCACGATGCGGCACTGGCCATGCAGAAGGCAGTGATATCGGGCAATGTGCTGGCCTTCATTCAGGCCGACAAGGCGCTCGACGAGGCGCTGGCGCTGGCTGCCGACAACCCCTTCGCCGCGCGGCTGGCGGCTCCCCTGCAGACCCACAGCCGCCGATTCTGGTTCCGCTACAAGGCCGATACCGGGCTTGCCGAATCGGCCGAGCATCACGTCGCGCTGATCCGCTCGATCCTCGCCGGCGACGAAGACGCCGCCGCCAAGGATGCCAAGCGCCTGATGGCGCTGCTGCGCGCCCATGCCGAGGCGGCTGCCACGCGATAGGAGATCGGCATCAGCCTTCGGCCGGCTCTTTGAGTTCCGCCCATTTCAACAAGGCGTCGAGAGCCGGGCAGAGCGCCTGGCCCCAGTCGGTCAGACAGTACTCGACTTTCGGCGGCACCTGATGATGCACGATGCGGCGGACGATTCCGTCGGCCTCCATCTGCCTGAGCTGCTGGATCAGCATCTTCTGCGAGATCGCCGGGATCGCTCGTTCGAGATCGGAAAAGCGCAGCACCTTGCCACCGAAGAGGTGAAACAGGATCACCAGCTTCCAGCGGCCTTCGAGGATGCGGAGCACATTCTCCACGCCGCTCGCCGCGGATGACGGCGTCAATGCCTCGACCTTACTTTCAGGCCAAAGCTTACTTTCGGGTAAGTACCTAACTTTTTCGTCGGTTCTTGTCATTTCTTCAGCATATCGCATTTTAGAGACCGGACAAGGGCCGCGGGCCTCGCGGGGCCGGAACTGCGAACAGGAGAATGAAACATGACCGTGAAGCTTCCTCAGCCGCTGACGGCGTATTTTGCCGCCAAGAACAGGCATGACATCGAGGCAATGCTCGTTCCCTTCTCGCGGGACGCCACGGTCAGGGACGAAGGCGAAAACCATCGTGGTTCCGCCGCCATCCGCACCTGGATGGAAACAACGACGAATAAGTACCGGGTGACGGTCGAGGTCGCCGGCGCGACCGTCAACGGAGATGCGTGGCGGATCGCCGGCATAGTCTCCGGGAATTTCCCGGGCAGCCCGGCGACGCTCCACTACAGCTTCACTCTGAACGGCGAGCGGATTGCACGGCTGGAGATCGGCTCGTGACCACTCCGCAGAAATTTCCGGTCACTGGGCAGGAATTTTCCGGCAAGCGCGCTCTCGTCACAGGCGGCACCAAGGGAACTGGCGAGGCCATCGTTGACAGACTTTCGGCGGCGGGCGCGCTGGTGCTCACGACAGCCCGTTCGGAGGCGCCCGAGACATTACCACGGAGACTCTTCGTGCAGGCCGACGTAAGCACTCTGGCGGGTGCCGAAGAAGTCGCGACAAGTGTCGTGGACCGTCTCGGCGGCGTCGACATAATTGTCCACAGCGTCGGTGGGTCGAAGAGCCCGGGCGGAGGCTTTGCTGCACTGACCGATGAGATCTGGCAGGACGAGCTCAGCCTCAATCTGCTGGCGGCGGTGCGGCTCGATCGCCTGCTGATTCCCAAGATGATCGAGCGCGGCTCCGGCACGATCGTGCACATATCTTCGATACAGCGCCGTCTGCCGCTCCACGAGTCCACGATCGCCTATGCGGCGGCGAAGGCAGCGCTTTCGACCTACAGCAAGGCGCTTTCCAAGGAACTTGGCCCGAAAGGCATCCGGGTGAACACGGTGGCGCCAGGCTGGATCCATACGACGGCGTCGGAGGCCATGGTGGCAAGGTTGGCGAAGCATTCCGGCTCGGATGAGGCGACCGCCCGCCAAGGCATCATGGCTGCCCTAGGCGGTATTCCGATCGGCCGGCCGGCATGGCCGCAAGAGGTCGCTGAACTGGTCGCCTTCCTTGTTTCGGATCGTGCGTCCGCAGTCCACGGCGCCGAATACGTCATCGATGGCGGCACCATACCGACGGTCTAACAGCGAAAGAAAGGGCAAAGAACCACAAGGCGCCCGGCGGGCTGCCAGGCGCCGAGCATCGACCAATTCCGTCATGCGTCCTGGTCGGTCGGGATCACCACGTTTTCCCAATGTTCGCCGGCCGCGACGATGCAGCTTCTGCCAGCGATATCGGTGACGATGATCGTCCAGGTTCCGGTCTCGGCGACAAAGACTTCCATGATCGCCATATGACCGATCAGCCCGAAAGCAAACTGTCTTTCCTGGAACTTCTCGCTCAGGTGGGCGACGAGATCGCCATGTTCAACGCAGTATTGATATTGGGCGCTTACGGCGTTCGTACCCACCACCAATGCGCCAGCAAGAACCAGGGCTTTCACCCAATCCAACAGCGATTTGCGTGCCATAGGGCACCTCCTTTGCCATCACGTTCCGGCAAGGAGACGCCTCATTATGCCGGAACGATCCAGGCCGGTTCCGACGTCATCACCATCGCGTCGTTCCTTTCTGTGTTCCGGTCTGTCATCAGCGGGAGCGATTACATGTTCCCACTATGTTCCGTATATGGTATCGGCAGCGAAAAAGCGCAAGCAGGCGCCCGTAACGGGCGCCTGTGGATCCGTTTCAAGGCCGTCGACGAGAACCGTGGTTTGAGCCGCTATGTCAAGACCGCGGCCGCAGCAGAAAGGCCACGCTCAGGTGCCTGGCAGCGCCGCTGTCGTCAGCGCGCTCTCCCAGCCTTCCCCCACCGAAACCACGCAGCTTTGACCTCGTGTGTCGCTGGCGAGAATGGTCCAGGTGCCCTGGTCGGAAACGAAGACTTCAACAATCACATTCGGATTGACGACGCCGAGCGCGGTCGGATTTTCCTTGAACTTGTCGCCGAGCGCCTTGATCATGTCGGCTCGTGCCGCGCATTGTTCGGCCGCCGTTGCCGGGGCGGCGGAAAACGCCGCGGCCGCTGCGCAAAGTATCGTTGCCACTAGACGTGTCATCTGACACCTCCTTGCGCCAGACAATGTCCCCGAAGCCTTCGCCAGCGCCGTTGGTTGGTCTGCCGCGCCCCTCCTTCGCTGCAGGATTGCAATTTAAGATTTCTGCTGCCCGCCTGGTTCCATCACATTAGCGTTCAGGCAGATACTGGCCGCGACCCGATATGAAAAAGGCCCGGCGCATCCGGCCCGGGCCTTTCGTTCTTCCATATCCAATCCGGATTTGCCTGCCCGCGCGCCCGCAGCCAGAGGCGAGGACGCGCAAACAAGGGAACCGTCCGGCTAGTTCATCGTCGGGATGACGAATTCGGCGCCGTCCTTGATGCCGCCCGCGCGCCCGCAGCCAAAGGCGAGGACGCGCAACAAGGGAACCGTCCGGCTAGTTCATCGTCGGGATGACGAATTCGGCGCCGTCCTTGATGCCGGACGGCCACCGCGAGGTCACCGTCTTGGTCTTGGTGTAGAAGCGGAACGCGTCCGGTCCGTGCTGGTTGAGGTCGCCGAAGGAAGACGCTTTCCAGCCGCCGAAGGTGTAATAGGCGATCGGCACCGGGATCGGCACGTTGACGCCGACCATGCCGACCTGGACCCTCGAGGCGAAGTCGCGGGCGGCATCACCGTCGCGGGTGAAGATGGCGACGCCGTTGCCCATCTCGTGGTCGTTGGCGAGCTTGATCGCGTTCTCGTAAGTCGGTGCGCGCACCACCGAGAGCACCGGTCCAAAGATCTCTTCCTTGTAGATGCGCATGTCGGCGGTCACGTTGTCGAACAGGCAGCCGCCCATATAGTAGCCGTTCTCGTAGCCCTGCATGGAAAAGCCGCGTCCATCGACGACCAGCTTGGCGCCTTCCTTAACGCCGGTGTCGACATAGCCCTTGACCCGCTCCAGTGCCTGCGCCGTGACCAGCGGGCCGAAATCGGCGGACGAATCGGTCGACGGGCCGACCTTCAGGCTTTCGACACGCGGCACCAGCTTTTCCATCAGCCGGTTGGCCGTATCGTTGCCGACCGGGACAGCCACCGAAATCGCCATACAGCGCTCGCCGGCCGAGCCGTAGCCGGCGCCGATCAGCGCGTCGACGGTCTGGTCCATGTCGGCATCGGGCATGATGATCATGTGGTTCTTGGCGCCGCCGAAGCACTGCACGCGCTTGCCGGCCGCGCAGCCGCGCGAGTAGATATACTGGGCGATCGGCGTCGAGCCGACGAAGCCGATGGCCTTGATATCAGGATCGTCGAGGATGGCGTCGACCACGTCCTTGTCGCCGTTGACGACGTTGAGGATGCCCGCCGGCAGGCCGGCCTCGATGAATAGCTCGGCGATGCGCATCGGCACGCCCGGATCACGTTCAGAAGGCTTCAGGATGAAGGCGTTGCCACAGGCGATGGCCGGCGCGATCTTCCACAGCGGGATCATCGCCGGGAAATTGAACGGCGTGATGCCGGCGACGACGCCGAGCGGCTGGCGCATCGAATAGACGTCGATGCCGGGGCCGGCGCCGTCGGTGAACTCGCCCTTCATCATATGCGGCGCGCCGATGCAGACCTCGACCACTTCCAGGCCGCGCTGGATGTCGCCCTTGGCGTCGGCGATGGTCTTGCCGTGTTCACGCGCCAGAATGTCGGCCAGCGCGTCGTAGTCTCTGGCGACCAGCTCGAGGAACTTCATCAGGACGCGCACGCGCCGCTGCGGATTGGTCTCCGCCCAGCCGGGCTGTGCCGCCTTGGCGTTTTCCACCGCCGCGCGCAATTCCGCCTGCGAGGCCAACGCCACCGTGCCGCGCACCGTGCCGTCCATCGGCTGCATGACATCCTGCTTGCGGCCGCTGGTTCCAGCAACGCGCTTGCCGCCGATGAAATGACCATATTCGATCATGGTTTCTCTCCCTGCATTTGTGATGGGGCATTGTCCGCCTTTGCGCGACCGATGGCAACGCGAGCGAAAACGCAACCGTTGTGCGGAGAATAGATAACGATCAGCGCCTGTGCATCAATTGCCGCAAATGGTAGGGTGCAATATCGCAACACGGATTGAGAGATTGAGTTCCTTCACGCCCCCCTCTGTCCTGCCGGACATCTCCCCCACAAGGGGGGAGATTGGATGTCACCGTCGCTTTCGCAAATCTACAACGTCGCAGAGGGTGCGCCGTAGGCGAAGCTGCCAATCTCCCCCCTTGCGGGGGAGATTGGCAGCTTCGCCTACGGCGCACCCTCTGCGAC